>NZ_JAATVU010000068.1 GCF_013184745.1 Mangrovicoccus sp. HB161399 | reverse complement strand
CCGGCGCGCTCGCCAGGGAAGCAGTCCGCGGCGGCCCCATGGCCGGGACGGGAGAGTGCGCAGCCTGAAAATAGACACCGGTGACAACAACCTCGAAAACCACCGGCAAGAGAGCCAGCTGATTTGTCCAAGAACGCCCCTCCCAGATGTCGATGGTTGCGCGGTTCTTCAGGGCGAGGTCCGCATCCTTCGAATAGTGCAGCCCCATCCTTCGAATAGTGCAGCCCCATGGCCGGGGAGTTCTGCGCCAGGAGGTCGGAGATATCGCGCTCGGAACGGCCAGCCTCGCGGAGCCATGTCGCCATCGTGTGGCGCAGCCCTTTGGGCGTGAGGCCGGGTTTGATTGCGCCCTTGGTCTCCAGCTTCTTCTTGAGGCGCTGGAAGCTGCTCTGGAAGCCGTCACACGTCCAGGGCCTGCCCTTGGAGCTTGCCAGCACCGTGATGGCGTCATGCCTGGGCATGCGCTCCAGCTCGCCCCTGAGCGTCTCCGCTCGTCCGGCCCCCAAATCCTCCGCCGGAGGATTTGCCGCTGGCGCGGACCGGCCCGAACTCCCCAGGACCGTCTGCTGATCCTCGCCATTCCGAAAGGACCGGCGGACGCCCGGGTTTGCCTGCCTTCGGCGCGAGCCAGGCCACGTCCCTGCCCAGCCAGACCAGGAGCGAGCCGCGCCGCCTAAGCGCGTCCGCCATTGTGCTCGAACCAATGGCGCATCAATGGCTCGCTGCAGGATTTCCAGTTGGCCGTGCGGTGCCGGGCAGGTTCCGGCTTCGCTATGCCAAGCTCTTGACCCACCGGATCCACGCCGTGAATCCCGAAAGCCGACGAGTTCCGCAACAACGCCCCCGAACAGGCAAGGATCGACATGACTGCAAAGATGGCCGCATAGTGAATATCGGCCCGGTCCGGGAGCCGGGGGCATGCTCAGTGACGTCCAATGTTCGACGGGCTTTCGCGGCGCCACTGGCGCCACGGTCCCGTCTCACTTTGGCGGCGTGACAGGGTGCTGAAGTCAGGCACGGACCAGCCAAGCCCGGACAGTTCCAGCAGGCTTGCCACAAAACCAGTGGCCTGTCGGAAGGGCATTCCGAGGAGGGCCTCGAGGGTCAGGCAGGCCTGGATCGCCGCGTCGCTGTATGCCTGCCGACGGCCGCGCCGCCCGGAAGGCGCCGCTTCCCACTGCATCGAGGGAACGAACCAGACACTCAGCGAGCCGCGCCGCCTCAGCGCCTCGCTCGCCATTGCGCTCGGACCGGTGGCGCGCAACGGCTCGCTAGCTTTTCCAGTTGGTCATCTTGTGCGTCGTTTTCGGAGGTCTGCTCATGCTGTCCAGCTAGCATGCTGGATTCACGAGGTGAATCCCCATGGGTTTGCGCAACAACGCCTCGCTTCGGCGCCGTGGCTCATCCGGCAACATCACGCCCCGATAGCGGGTGGAATCTGCGGATGTTCCGTGCCTGCCGTGGGTGCCCTGCCAGCCCAATTCCCGCCGGTCACGGAGCCAGGAGCTTCGTCGCCAGCGACCTAGCCGAGCCGGCCCGGTCCGGTCGTTCGCGGCAGATGTTCCCTGCAGGGGCGGACCACCAGCGCCCGATCGGCCAGCGGCCTACCCGGACTACCCGACCGGCTCAGGCCGGGGCGCGGCTCGCCGTGACGTAGTTCACCGACAGGTCGCGGTCGGAGATCGACCAGCTCCAGCCGAGCGGGTTGAAGACGAAACCCTTGCGGTCCACAGGCGCGACGCCCGCCTTTTCCAGCTGGCCGAACAGCTCGTCCGGGGTGATGAACTTGGCCCAGTCATGCGTGCCCTTCGGCAGCCAGCGCATGATCTGCTCGGCGCCGATGATCGCCATCAGATAGCTTTTCGGGTTGCGGTTCAGCGTCGAGACGATGGCCAGCCCGGCGGGCTTCAGCAGGCTGGCGCAGACCGTGAGGAAGTCCTGCGGATCGGCGACATGCTCGACCACCTCCATCGCCAGCACCACGTCGAAGCGTTCGCCGCCGGCGGCGATCGCCTCCGCGGTGGTGTGGCGGTAGTCGATCTCCAGCCCGGACTGTTCGGCATGGAGCTTCGCCACCGGGATGTTGCGCTCGGCGGCGTCGGCGCCCACGACCTCGGCCCCGAGCCGCGCCAGCGGCTCGCAGAGCAGTCCGCCGCCGCAGCCGATATCGAGGATGCGCAGGCCTTGGAAGGGCCGGGGGGCAGTGCGGTCGCGGCCGAATTCCGCGGCGATCTGGCCGATGATGTAGTCCAGCCGACAGGGGTTCATCATGTGCAGCGGCTTGAACTTGCCCTGCGGATCCCACCACTCTGCGGCCATCGCCTCGAATTTCGCGATTTCCTGCGGATCGACGGTCGAAACTGCATCGCTCATGCCGTGTGCCCCTTTTTCGTGTTTTCCATCTATGGCCGAGGCCTCTGCTCGCCTATATAGTCGCTCCATGGAGCAAGTCTCAGGTCAAAAGCGTACGGCGCACCAGTTTCTCTATCCCCCGGTCGATGCCTACGACCAGCGGATGCTGGAGACAGGTGACGGCCACAGGATCTATATCGAGCAATGCGGCTCGCCCGACGGGATTCCCGTCGTGGTGGTTCACGGCGGCCCCGGCGGCGGCTGCAGCCCGGCGATGCGGCGCTATTTCGACCCCTCGGCCTACCGGATCATCCTGTTCGACCAGCGCGGCTGCGGCCGGTCGCGGCCGCATGCCTCGGTCGAGAACAACACGACCTGGCATCTGGTTGCGGACATGGAGCAGATCCGCGAGGAACTGGGCATCGACCGCTGGATCGTCTTCGGTGGCAGCTGGGGCGCGACCCTGTCGCTGGTCTACGCGATTACCCATCCCGAGCGTGCCGCCTATCTGGCGCTGCGCGGCATCTTCCTGATGACCCCGGGCGAGCTCGACTGGTTCTACGGCGGCGGGGCAGGGCAGTTCTGGCCCGATGTCTGGGACCGCTTCGTGCGGCTCATCCCCGAGGAGGAGCGCGGCGACCTGATCGCGGCCTATCACCGGCGGCTGTTCAGCGGCGACGCGATGGTCGAGATCCGCCATGCCCGGGCCTGGGCTGCCTGGGAGAACGCGCTGGCCTCGATCCAGAGCCAGGGGCTGCAGCATGACAGCCCGGCGGATTACGCGCGCGCCTTCTCGCGGCTGGAGAACCATTATTTCATCAATGGCGGCTTCCTCGACTCGCGGAACTGGATCCTGGAGAATATCGGCCGCATCGCGGATGTGCCCGGTGCCATCGTGCAGGGGCGCTACGACATGATCTGCCCGCCGCATTCGGCCTGGGCGCTGTCCCGGGCCTGGCCGCGCGCCGAGCTGAAGCTGGTGCCCAATGCCGGCCATGCGCTGAGCGAGCCGGGAATCAGCGCGGAGCTGGTGCGGATCACCAACGTCCTGCGCAAGCAGCGCGGGCTCCTGCGCATCTGACCGCGGAAACGGGCCGGGCAGGGGATAATTCGGCCCGGCACAACCCAACATTTACTTCTTCCGTCCCATACAGGCTCCGAGTGATTTTTCGGAGAGCTTCCTATGAAGACGGCATTCGGGTTGCGCATCAGTGGCCGGATCTATGCGATCGTGGTCGTTGTCCTGCTGGCATTCGCGGTGCTGGCCGCCACGATGTATACGCTGGCGGAACGCAACAAGATCCAGATGCGGGAAATGTACCTGCGCGATCTGGTCGATGCCGCGCTCTTCAGTCTCGATGCCGTCCAGCACAGGGTCGATACCGGCGAGCTGACGCCCGATGCCGCGCGCGCCGAAGGGCGGCGGATCCTCGACGGCATGCGCTACGACGGCGACGGCTATTTCTTCGCGCTGGACGGCAATGCCGTGATTATGGCGCATGGCAGCAAGGCGGATCTGGAAGGCACCGACCAGAGCGGGTTCGAGGATCCGGACGGCGTGAAGGTCTTCCTCGAATTCGTCGCGCTTTCCAAGGAGGGCGGCGGCGCGCTGCAATACAGCTTCAACCGCTTCGGCGAGAACGGCGCGGCGGAAATGGTGCCGAAGCTGGGCTATGTCCGCCCCTTCGCGCCCTGGGGATGGATCGTCGGCACCGGCACCTATCTCGAAGACATCCAGGCACAGCTGGCCGGGCTGCGCAACGCTGCCATCGCCGTCGGCCTAGGCGGCATGGTCTTTCTCACCCTGGTCATCATGATGATCGCCCGCAGCATCACCGGCCCGGCGCGCAAGCTGAACGCCCGCATGGCGACCCTTTCCGCCGGCGATCTGGAGGCGGAGATCCCCTGTCTCGGCCGGTCCGACGAATTCGGCGAAATGGCGCTCGCCGTCCGCGCCTTCCGGGAGGGGCTGGTGGAAAATGCCCGCCTGGCTTCCGAGGCGGAGGTGCGGGCGCGCGAGGATGCCGAGGCGGCGGCCGCCCGGGCCGAGGCGGCGCGCCAGGCCGACCAGGCGGAGCGTGACCGCGAGGTCGAGGCCGAGATGGCCGCGCAGCAGGCGAAGGCTCGCGAGGAAGCGGCCCGCGCGGAAGACCTGCAGAAGGCCGACCGCGAGCGCCGCGAACTGCTCGACCGCCAGGAACATGTGGTGAAAATCCTCGCCGACGCGCTCCGCACGCTGGCCTCGGGCGATCTGAGCTTCCGCATCGACGAGGAATTCGAGGGGGTCTACGAGGAGCTGCGCACCGATTTCAACGCTGCCGTCGGCACGCTGGAAGAAGTGATCGCGAACATTTCCGAATCGTCGGGAAATATCGTCGAGAAGGGCGAGGCGATCACGACCTCTGCCGAGGACGTGGCCAAGCGAACCGAACAGGCGGCAGCGACGCTGGAAGAGACCGCCGCGGCGCTGGAGCAGCTGACGTCGTCGGTCGCTCTGGCGGCCAAAGGGGCGAAGGATGCCGACCGGATCGTGGTCGATGCCCGCAGCACTGCCGAACAGAGCGGCGAAGTCGTGCGCCAGGCGGTCGAGGCCATGGGGGCGATCGAGCAGTCCTCGGAAAAGATCTCCAAGATCATCCATGTGATCGATGACATTGCCTTCCAGACCAACCTTCTGGCGCTGAATGCCGGGGTGGAGGCGGCACGGGCGGGCGAGGCCGGGCGCGGCTTCGCTGTCGTGGCCTCCGAGGTCCGGGCCCTGGCGCAGCGGTCCTCCGATGCGGCGCGGGAGATCAACGCGCTGATTTCCGAAAGCGGCGACCAGGTCAATCGCGGCGTCTCCCTCGTCGGCGAGGCGGGCGAGACCCTCCGCCGGATCGCGGCCTCGGTTTCGGAAATCTCCGGCCATGTGTCGGACATCGCCCGCTCCGCCGGCGAGCAGTCGGTCGGCCTGGGCGAAATAAACACCTCGGTCTCGCATCTCGACAATACGACACAGGCCAATACCGCGCTCTTCCAGGAAACGCTGTCGGCCAGCCAGACCCTCACCCGCGAGGCCGTAAATCTCGGCAATGCCGTCGCGCAGTTCCGGCTAAGCCCGGGCCGGGCCGCGGCGGTCGCGCGGCTGAAGGCGTCGGTCGAGATGCCGCCCCCGGCCGCTGAGCCCGCGGCCTTGCCGCGCGCGCCGGCTCCGGAACCGAAGCGGGCCGCGGCCGCTGCCCCCGCAGCGGAAAGCTCCTCCGCCCCGGGATATGACGACGGCGGCTGGGAAGATTTCTGAGCGCTTTGCCCCGGCGGACCAGCCGGGGCAGAATCAGCTTGCGTGCGCGGCGGGAAACCAGTAAGAGCACCGCAAGCGGCGCGCTGTTCCCCTCCGGGGCGGTGTTCCACCGATAGATGCAACGGGCCGCTGGCCCGTTTTTTTGTGCGTCTTGAAACCCCTTGGAGTTCGCTCGTGTCGGATCTGATCGCGAAAGCCCCCATCGACCGCCGGATGGCGGAGATTGTCGAGCCGGTGATTGCCGATCTCGGCTACGAGCTTGTCCGCATCCGCCTGATGGGCGGCAAGACGCATACGCTGCAGATCATGGCCGACCGTCCCGAGGGCGGGATCGAAGTCGATGACTGCGCCAAGATCTCGACGGCCGTTTCGGCCGCGCTCGATGTCGAGGACCCGCTGGACGAAGCCTACACGCTCGAAGTTTCCAGCCCCGGGATCGACCGGCCGCTGACCCGCCTGAAGGATTTCGACACCTGGGCCGGCTACGAGGCCAAGATCGAGACCACCGAGCTGATCGACGGCCGCCGCCGCTTCCGCGGGGAACTGGCCGGTGTCGAGGAGGACGAGGTGCTGCTCACCCTGCCGCCGCAATCCTCCGGGGCCGAGCCGGTCACCATCGGCCTGAAATTCGAATGGCTCAGCGATGCCAAGCTGGTGCTGACCGACGACCTGATCACAGAGATGCTGCGCCAGCGAAAGGCGGCGGGCATCATAAACGAAGACGAATTCGACGAGATCGTCACCGACAATGCCGGCGACCCGGCAGCCGTGACCGAGGAGGACTGATCCCCATGGCGATTACTGCAGCGAACCAGCTGGAGCTTCTCCAGACCGCGGAGGCGGTGGCCCGCGAGAAGATGATCGATCCGGATCTGGTGATCGAGGCCATGGAAGAAAGCCTCGCGCGCGCCGCGAAGTCGCGCTACGGCTCGGAGATGGACATCCGCGTGGCGATCGACCGCCGTACCGGCGTGGCGACCTTCACCCGCGTGCGCACCGTGGTCGAGGACGAGGAGCTGGAGAACTACCAGGCCGAGCTGACCGTCGACCAGGCGAAGCAGTACAAGGCCGATCCGCAGGTCGGCGACGAGATCGTCGACGAAGTTCCTCCGGTGGAGCTGGGCCGGATCGCCGCGCAATCCGCGAAGCAGGTCATCCTGCAGAAGGTCCGCGAAGCCGAGCGCGACCGCCAGTACGAGGAATTCAAGGACCGCGCGGGCACGATCATCAACGGCATCGTCCGCCGCGAGGAATACGGCAACATCATCGTCGACATCGGCCGCGGCGAAGCCGTGCTGCGCCGCAACGAGAAGATCGGCCGCGAGAGCTACCGCCCGAACGACCGCATCCGCGTGTTCATCAAGGACGTGCGCCGCGAGCCGCGCGGCCCGCAGATCTTCCTCAGCCGCACCGCGCCGGAATTCATGGCCGAGCTGTTCAAGATGGAAGTGCCGGAAATCTACGACGGCATCATCGAGATCAAGGCCGTGGCCCGCGACCCGGGGTCCCGCGCCAAGATCGCCGTCATTTCCTACGACAGCTCGATCGACCCGGTCGGCGCCTGCGTCGGCATGCGCGGCTCGCGCGTGCAGGCCGTGGTGAACGAGCTGCAGGGCGAGAAGATCGACATCATCCCGTGGAACGAGGACCAGCCGACCTTCCTGGTCAACGCGCTGCAGCCGGCCGAAGTGTCGAAGGTGGTGCTTGACGAGGAAGCCGAGCGCATCGAGGTCGTCGTGCCGGATGACCAGCTGAGCCTCGCCATCGGCCGCCGCGGCCAGAACGTGCGCCTTGCCAGCCAGCTGACCGGTCTCGACATCGACATCATGACCGAAAGCCAGGAGAGCGAGCGCCGCCAGGCCGAGTTCGCCGAGCGGACCAAGCTGTTCATGGACACGCTGGATGTCGACGAGTTCTTCGCGCAGCTGCTGGTTTCGGAAGGCTTCACCAATCTCGAGGAGGTCGCCTATGTCGATCTCGACGAGCTTCTGGTGATCGACGGCGTCGACGAAAGCACCGCCGAGGAGCTCCAGGCGCGCGCCCGCGACCACATCGAGGAACTCAACCGCAAGGCGCTCGAGAACGCCCGCGCACTCGGCGTGGAGGACAGCCTGGTTGACTTCGAGGGCCTGACACCCCAGATGATCGAGGCACTGGCGAAGGACGGCGTGAAGTCGCTCGAGGATTTCGCCACCTGCGCCGACTGGGAACTTGCGGGCGGCTGGACGACGGTCGACGGCAAGCGGGTCAAGGACGAGGGGCTGCTCGAGCCCTACGATGTCAGCCTCGAGGAAGCGCAGACCCTGGTCATGAACGCGCGCGTGCAGCTGGGCTGGGTCGATCCCGCCGAACTGGCAGCCGCGGAAGAGGATGAAGACGGCGAGGACCTGGCGGACGCCGAGGTCGCCGAAGAGGACGAGGCCTGAGCGACGGCCCGGAGGCAGATGCCATGAGCCGGGGCGGAGCGAAGGTCGAGAAGGACGGTCCGGAGCGCCGTTGCCTGGCAACGGGCGAGACCGGACCCAAGACGGGACTTGTCCGTTTCGTCGTCGGTCCCGGCGACGAGGTGGTGCCGGATCTGGCAGGCAAGCTGCCGGGACGGGGCATGTGGGTCGCAGCCGACAGGGCGGCGATCGAGGCGGCAGCGAAGAAGAAGCTGTTCAGCCGCGCCGCGAAGCGGCAGGTGCATCCGCCCGAAGGCCTGGCCGACATGGTCGAGGCCGGGCTTGCCTCCCGTCTGGTCACGCTGGTGGCCCTCTCCCGCAAGGCGGGCGGAGCGGTGGCCGGCTACGAGAAGGTTAAGGCCTGGCTGGATAACGGCGAGGCCGTGCTGCTGCTCCAGGCTTGCGACGGCTCGGAGCGGGGGAAATCGAAGCTCCGGCCGCCTGGCGGTCCGGAGACCTTGATAACCGTGCTTTCGGGCTCGGAGCTTGGTCTGGCGTTTGGCCGGGAAAATGTCGTGCACGGTGCGCTTGCCGCTGGTGGACTCGCCCGCCGTGTTGTAGAGGAAGCGTCACGTTTGGCGGGTCTGCGCCCGCAGGACGGGGGCAATTCGGCCCCCGGGAAGGATTGAACGGCTTTATGAGCGATAGCGACGGTAAGAAAACTCTGGGTGTCCGCGGTGGTGGTCCTCGTTCCGGTCAGGTGAAGCAGAGCTTCAGCCACGGCCGGACGAAGAATGTCGTGGTCGAAACCAAGCGCAAGCGCGTGGTCGTCCCGAAGCCCGGGGGCAGCAAGTCCGGTGGCGGAGCTGCCGGCGGCGATCCGTCCCGACGTCCTGCCGGGATCTCCGATGCGGAGATGGAACGCCGCCTTCGCGCCCTGCAGGCCGCCAAGGCCCGCGAGGCCGATGACGCACGCGAGCGCGCCGAGGAAGAGAAGCGCCGTGCCGACGAGCGCGAACGCCGCCGGGCGGAGATCGAGGCCAAGGAGCGCGAAGAGCGCGAGCGCGAGGAAGCGCTGAAGGCCAAGGCCGAAGAGGACGAGCGCAAGAAGCGCGAGGCCGAGGAAGCCGCGAAGAAGGCGAAGGAAGAGGCCGCCGCAGCCCGGCGCGCCGAGAAGGCCGCGCCTGCCGCTGCCGAGCCTGCGCCCGCGGCTGCCGAAGCCCGCTCCGAGCGCGCGACCCCGACGAAATCCGGCATGCCGACCCCGCGCAAGGGCAAGTCGGACACTGCCGATCGCGACAGCGCGGGCAAGAAGCGCGGCCGCGACGACAACCGCCGCTCCGGCAAGCTGACGGTCAACCAGGCCCTGAACGGCGGCGGCGAGAAGCGCGGCCGGTCGCTGGCCGCGATGCGCCGCAAGCAGGAGCGCGAGCGCCGGAAGTCCTCCGGTTCGGGCGACAACCGCGAGAAGATCGTGCGCGACGTGCAGCTTCCCGAGACCATCGTGGTCCAGGAACTGGCGAACCGCATGGCGGAACGCGTGGCCGACGTGGTCAAGGCGCTGATGCAGAACGGCATCATGGCGACCCAGAACCAGTCGATCGACGCCGATACCGCGGAACTGCTGATCGAGGAATTCGGCCACAAGGTCGTGCGCGTCTCCGACGCGGACGTCGAGGACGTGATTCACACGGTCGACGACAAGGAAGAGGACCTGCAGCCGCGCGCTCCGGTCGTCACCATCATGGGCCATGTCGACCACGGCAAGACGTCGCTTCTGGACGCGATCCGGAATGCGAAGGTCGTCGCGGGCGAAGCAGGCGGGATCACCCAGCATATCGGCGCCTACCAGGTGAAGACCGATGGCGGCCAGCTGATTACCTTCCTCGACACGCCCGGCCACGCGGCCTTCACCTCGATGCGGGCACGCGGTGCCCAGGTGACGGACATCGTGGTTCTGGTCGTGGCGGCGGATGACGCGGTGATGCCGCAGACGGTTGAGGCCATCGCCCATGCCAAGGCAGCGGGCGTGCCGATGATCGTCGCGATCAACAAGGTCGACAAGCCGGATTCCGACCCGATGAAGGTGCGGACCGACCTGCTGCAGCACGAGGTGGTCGTCGAGGCCATGTCGGGCGAGGTGCAGGACGTGGAAGTCTCGGCCAAGACCGGCCTGGGTCTCGACGAGCTGCTCGACGCGATCGCGCTGCAGTCCGAGATCCTCGAACTGAAGGCCAACCCCGACCGCGCTGCCAACGGCGCCGTGATCGAGGCGCAGCTGGATGTCGGCCGCGGTCCGGTTGCGACGGTCCTCGTGCAGAACGGCACGCTGAAGCAGGGCGACATCTTCGTCGTCGGCGAACAGTGGGGCAAGGTCCGCGCGCTGATCAACGACAAGGGCGAGCGGGTGAAATCCGCAGGCCCGTCCGAGCCGGTCGAAGTGCTCGGCCTGAACGGCACGCCCGAAGCGGGCGACGTGCTCAACGTGGTCGAGACCGAGGCCCAGGCCCGCGAGATCGCCGACTACCGCGAGCAGGCCGCCAAGGACAAGCGCGCCGCAGCCGGGGCAGCCACCACGCTGGAACAGCTGATGGCGAAGGCAAAGGCCGACGAGAATGTCGCCGAGCTGCCGATCCTGGTGAAGGCCGACGTGCAGGGGTCTGCCGAGGCCATCGTCCAGGCGATGGAGAAGATCGGCAACGACGAGGTCCGCGTGCGGGTCCTGCATTCGGGCGTCGGCGCGATCACCGAGTCGGATATCGGCCTGGCGGAAGCCTCCGGCGCGCCGGTCTTCGGCTTCAACGTCCGTGCCAATGCTCCGGCCCGGAACGCCGCCAACCAGAAGGGCGTGGAGATCCGCTACTACTCGGTGATCTACGACCTCGTGGACGACGTGAAAGCGGCGGCCTCCGGCCTGCTGTCGAACGAAATCCGCGAGAACTTCATCGGCTATGCGGAAATCCGCCAGGTCTTCAAGGTCACGGGCATCGGCAAGGTCGCCGGCTGTCTGGTCACCGAGGGCATTGCGCGCCGCTCCGCAGGCGTCCGTCTGCTGCGCGACAACGTGGTGATCCACGAAGGCACGCTGAAGACTCTGAAGCGCTTCAAGGACGAAGTTGCCGAGGTCCAGTCGGGCCAGGAATGCGGCATGGCCTTCGAAGCCTATGACGACATCCGCGAGGGCGACGTCATCGAGATCTTCGAGCGCGAGGAAGTCACCCGGACCCTCGCCTGAGGCGGGTCACGGACGGGATTGCAAGCGGGCGCCTTCGGGCGCCCGTTCTGCGTTCTGCGTTCTGCGTTCTGCGTTCTGCGTTCATGGGCAGGGCGCGGCGCCTTGCGGCCGAACGGGATAGCGGCTGCGGCCGGTTCCGGACAAAAGAAAAGAGCCGAGCGCGGGGCGCTCGGCTCTGCCGGTACGTGGTCTGAAAACAGTGTGGCTGGTGGTCAGACCGGCGTGCCTTCGAAGGTCCGCGGACCGACGCGCACGATGATGCGGCCGTTCGACAGTGCCTTCACGAAAGTGCCCTGGACAGAGATGTGGCTGCCGACGGTGATGGTCTTGAGCATTGTGGTGTCTCCCCGAAAGTCATGTGGTGGTGGTGTCCTGAAGAGATATTTAATTAATCTGCGTTGGGATTTCATTAAGAAAAATGTCATGTTGCTGTCATCTTAGCCTAATTGACTAGCAAATTGGGTAGAAATGTTATGCAACTGCCGGAGAACGCTTGCTTGGATTTACCTTAATTAGGGAAATCTACTTGATTTTGCAGGTGCAGCATGACTGACGGCGCTAACACTTGCGAATCACGCCTGAGGTCAGATCCAGTCGCGGATCACGGGGATCAGCGGCAGGTCCGCCTCGGGCATCGCCAGCGCGCGCAAGTCCTTGGGGCGCACCCATTTCATTGCCTGTCCCTCGCGCCCGGAGGGCGTCCCCTGCCAGCGGCGGCAGACGAAGGTCGGCATCAGCAGGTGGAAGCTGTCATAGCTGTGGCTGGCGAATGTCAGGGGGGCCAGGCAGGACGCCTGGGTGTCGATCCCGAGCTCCTCCTGGAGCTCGCGGATCAGCGCTGCTTCGGGGGTCTCCCCGGGCTCGACTTTGCCGCCCGGGAATTCCCACAGTCCCGCCATCGCCTTGCCTTCGGGCCGCTGGGTGACCAGCACGCGCCCGTCGGAATCGACGAGCACGACGGCGGAGACGAGGACCAGCTTCACGACCGGTAGTCCGCGTTGATCGAGATGTAGCGGTGGGTCAGGTCGCAGGTCCAGACGGTGGAGCTGCCGTCGCCCAGGCCAAGGTCGGTGGTGACCACCAGCTCGGCCTGCCTCATGTAGCTCGCGCCCGCCTCTTCGGTGTAGCTCGGCGCGACCCAGCCCTTCTCGGCCACCAGGATGTCGCCGAAGCTGATCGACAGCAGGTCGCGGTCGGCCTTGGCGCCGGACTTGCCGACGGCCATGACGATGCGGCCCCAGTTCGGATCCTCGCCCGCCACCGCAGTCTTCACCAGCGGCGAATTGGCGATGGCCAGCGCGACCTTGCGGGCATCCGCGTCGCTGTCGGCGCCGGTCACCCGGACCTCCAGCAGCTTGGTTGCGCCCTCGCCGTCGCGCACCACCTGCAGCGCCAGGTCGGTCATCACCGCGCCGAGCGCGGCCTCGAAGGCAGCCTCGTCGGCTTGCGTGACTTCCGGGCCCAGTCCGGTCGCGCCGACCAGCAGCGTGTCCGAGGTGGAGGTGTCGCTGTCGACCGTGATGCTGTTGAAGCTGCGGTCGGTCAGGCGCCGCAGCATCGCCGTCAGGGCGGGCTGCGCGATCTTCGCGTCGGTAAAGATGTAGACCAGCATTGTGCCCATGTCGGGCGCGATCATGCCGGAGCCCTTGGCGAAGCCCGCCACGGTTGCCGTGCCGCCCGCCAGCTCGGCGGTCTCCACCGAGCCCTTGGGGAAGGTGTCGGTGGTCATGATCGCCCGTGCAGCCCCGGTCCAGCCCTCGGCGGAGAGGCCGTCCGAGAGCTGTCCCAGCGCCGCGATGATGCGGTCATGGGGCAGGGGCTGGCCGATCACCCCCGTGGAGGAGGTGAAGATCCGCGACTGCGGCAGGCCCAGCGTCTCGGACGCCGCCCTGGTCACAGCCTCGACGGATTCGATGCCGCGCCCGCCGGTGAAGGCATTGGAATTCCCGGCATTCACCAGGAAGGCCGCCCCGGCCTCCGCGTCGGCGCCCGCAGCCAGCTTGGCCTCGCAGTCGAGTACCGGCGCCGAGCGCGTGGTCGAACGGGTGGTCACCCCGGCCACGACCGATCCGGGCGCGAGCCGCGCCAGCATGACGTCGGGACGGCCCTTGTACTTCACCCCTGCAGCTACCGAGGACAGCTCCAGCCCGGCGATGGCTGGAAGCTGGGGGAAGCCCCCCGCCGGAGCCAGCGGCGAAACCAGCGGCGCCGCGGCAGCCGCAGCCTTTTCGGCCGCCCTGCGCTCGGCGAGCCGTTCGCGGGCGATGGCGTTCATGTTGCGCCGGATCTTCGGCATCGTCATCTGCGGATCATTCCTGGATGAAGGAGGGGTCGGACATGAAGCTGGCATCGAGCTCCTGCGAGCTCTTCCGGGTGACCTCGCCCGCATCGGCCAGAGCGTTGACCTTGTCTTCCATCGCCTTGCGCTGAAGCGTCTGGGTCAGCTCGGCACGCACGTCGTCAAGGGCCGGCGCCTCGGACATGCGGGTTTCCTCTAGCTTGATCACGTGCCAGCCGAACTGGGTCTGGACCGGGGCCGAGATCTGCCCGGCGTCCAGGCTGGCGACGGCCTCCTCGAATTCGGGGACCATCATGCCCTTGCCGAACCAGCCGAGATCGCCGCCGTTGGGGCCGGAGGGGCCGGTCGACTTCTTCTTGGCCAGGTCCGCGAAATCGGCGCCGGCATTCAGCTCGTCGATGATTTCCTGCGCTTCCTCCTGGGTGCCCACGAGAATGTGCGCGGCATGGTATTCGCGGCTCGGCTCGGCCGAGGAATAGGTCTCGTCGTAGAGCGCCTGCAGCGCCTCGTCGGTCACGGCGGCCTGCATGACGCCCTGCAGCACGACGCCCGAAAGCAGCGTGCGCTCTTCGTTGGCAAGCGCGGCCTGGACCATCGGCGAGGGGGCGTCGACCTCTTCGGCAAGCAGCTGCTGGTTGATCATCTGGTCGAGCAGCATGTCGTAGAGCTGGCTGTCGTCCATCTGCTGGTACTGCTGCGGCAGGCGCGACCGCATCAGGATGACTTCGCCCGCGGTGATGTCGGTGCCGTCAACCGTGGCGACCACCGTGTCGAAGCCGGGCTTCTCGAGCGCAGGGGCCTCCTGGGCTGCGGCAGCACCGGCAAGACCGATTGCAGCGGCGGTTGTCAGGAGAAAGCGGGAGTTGAGCTTCACGGGGCGTTCCTTCCAGGATTGTGCGCGTCCGGCGGCGTTGACACTCTCAGACCTGCCCCTTACATCGCTGGAGACCCAGACGACGGGGCTGCATCTGACCGCTTCATAGGATGTGCTGCCGGGGGCGGCAAGGCGCCGCCGTTCAAGAACGGGTCAGGACGCGGAAGCGAAGCGGAGAGACACGTGCTGGGCATTGGAACGATTGCGAAGAAGGTCTTCGGGACCCCGAACGACCGGAAGGTCAAGGCAACGCGTCCCCTCGTGGCGAAGATCAACGCCCTGGAGCCCGAGTTCGAAAAGCTCGACGATGCCGGGCTGATCGCCAAGACCGCGGAATTCAAGGAGCGGGTCGCCAAGGGCGAGAGCCTCGACGCGCTGCTGCCCGAAGCCTTCGCCAACTGCCGCGAGGGCGCGCGGCGCGCGCTGGGGCTCCGCGCCTTCGACACGCAGCTGCTGGGCGGCATCTTCCTGCACCAGGGCAACATCGCCGAGATGAAGACGGGCGAAGGCAAGACCCTGGTCGCGACCTTCCCGGCCTACTTGAACGCGCTGACCGGCAAGCCGGTGCATATCGTGACGGTGAACGACTACCTGGCGCGGCGCGACTCCGAGTGGATGTCGAAGGTCTACGGCGCGCTCGGCCTGACCACCGGCGTGGTCTATCCGCAGCAGCCCGAGGCGGAGAAGAAGGACGCCTACAAGGCCGACATCACCTATGCGACCAACAACGAGCTGGGCTTCGACTACCTGCGCGACAACATGAAGTCGTCGCTCGACCAGATGGCGCAGCGCGGACACTATTTCGCGATCGTCGACGAGGTCGACTCGATCCTGATCGACGAGGCGCGCACGCCTCTGATCATCTCCGGCCCGGCGCAGGACCGTTCCGAGCTCTACCGCACCATCGATGCCTTCATCCCCGAGCTGACGCCCGAGCACTATACGCTGGACGAGAAGCAGCGGAACGTGACCTTCACCGAGGAAGGCAACGAGTTCATCGAGCGCCGCCTGATGGCCGCGGGCCTGCTGCCCGAAGGCCAGACGCTGTATGATCCGGAATCCACCACGCTGGTTCACCACGTTACCCAGGGCCTGAAGGCGCATGTCCTCTTCACCAAGGACAAGGACTACATCGTCCGCGACAACCAGGTGGTGCTGATCGACGAATTCACCGGCCGGATGATGGTCGGACGGCGCCTCAGCGACGGCCTGCACCAGGCCATAGAGGCAAAGGAAGGCGTGCAGATCCAGCCCGAGAACACGACGCTGGCCTCGGTCACCTTCCAGAACTACTTCCGCCTCTACGACAAGCTGGCGGGCATGACCGGCACCGCGGCCACCGAGGCCGACGAATTCGACGAGATCTACAAGCTCGGCGTCGTCGAGGTTCCGACCAACCGCCCGATCGCGCGGATCGACGAGCATGACCAGGTGTTCCGCACCGGGCGCGAGAAATACGCGGCCATCGTCGAGGAGATCAAGAAGGCGCACGAGAAGGGCCAGCCGGTCCTGGTCGGCACCACCTCGATCGAGAAATCCGAGTTCCTCAGCCAGTTCCTGGGCTCCGAGGGCATCCAGCACAACGTCCTGAACGCGCGCCAGCACGAGCAGGAAGCGCAGATCGTCGCCGATGCCGGCAAGCTCGGCGCCGTGACCATCGCGACGAACATGGCGGGCCGCGGCACCGACATCAAGCTGGGCGGCAATGTCGACTTCGCGGTCATGGAGGCGATCGCCGCCGATCCCGTCCGCCATCCCGACGAGATACGCGCCTCCATCGAGGAGCAGCACAAGGCCGACGAAGAGGCCGTCAAGCAGGCTGGCGGCTTGTTCGTCCTGGCCACCGAACGGCATGAAAGCCGCCGCATCGACAACCAGCTGCGTGGCCGCTCCGGCCGCCAGGGCGACCCGGGACGCTCGGCCTTCTTCCTGTCGCTGGAAGACGACCTGATGCGCATCTTCGGCGGCGACCGGCTGGACAAGATGCTGCAGCGGCTGGGCATGAAGGAGGGCGAGGCGATCGTCCACCCGATGGTCAACAAGTCGCTGGAGCGGGCGCAGGCGAAGGTCGAGGCGCGCAACTTCGACATCCGCAAGCAGCTGCTGAAATTCGACGACGTGATGAACGACCAGCGGAAGGTCATCTTCAGCCAGCGCCGCGAGATCATGGAGACGCAGGACGTGTCCGAGATCACCCGCGACATGCGCCATGACGTGGTCGAGGACCTGGTCGACGCGCATATCCCGCCGAAGACCTATCACGACCAGTGGGACGGCGAGGGGCTCTATGCCGCCGCCATCGAGAAGCTGGGCGTGGATGCGCCGGTCATGGCCTGGGTCGACGAGGACGGCGTCGATGCCGAGGTGATCCGCGAGCGCCTGGAAACCGCCTCCGACGAGCTGATGGCCAAGAAGGCCGTCGATTTCGGCCCGGACAACATGCGCAACATCGAGAAGCAGGTGCTGCTGCAGACGATCGACGCCAAATGGCGGGAGCACTTGCTGACGCTCGACCACCTGCGCTCGGTCGTGGGCTTCCGCGGCTATGCGCAGCGCGACCCGCTGAACGAATACAAGAACGAGGCCTTCCAGCTGTTCGAGCACTTGCTCGACAGCCTGCGCGTCGAGGTGACGGCCAAGCTCGGCCAGGTGCGTCCGCTGAGCCAGGAGGAGCAGCAGGCGATGCTGCGCCAGTTCCTCGCCCAGCAGGGGCTTAAGGCGCCCGGCGAGGAGCAGCCGGAGGCCGAGGACGCCGAAGCGGCAGGGGAGCCCGCCGCGGCTGCACCGGGCTTCGACGAGACCGACCAGGCGACCTGGGGCGATCCGGGCCGCAACGACCCGTGCCCCTGCGGTTCCGGCAAGAAGTTCAAGCATTGCCACGGCAGCCTGGCCTGATCCGGGCTGCGGCGGCCATGCTGCTGGCGCTCTGCGGAGTGCCTGCGGCGGCGCAGTCCTGCGATCCGATGATCGAGGCGGATGCCGAGAGCGGCGTCCTCGACCTGCACCTGCGCTTTCCCTGCGCGCCCTATGCGCCGCTGGAGATCCGCTACGGCCCGCTGCACCTTTCCGAGGAAACCGGCGCCCAGGGCGCTGTCCGCGTCTCCCTGCCGGTCCTGGCGCTCGACGTGCCGATGACGGCGGAGATCGGCGGCGAGACGCTGGAGGTCGGCATTCCCGACGATGCCGAACCCGGCGGCTTCCTCTGGATCGTGCCCGAATCCCTGCAGCCGGGCCTGCTGCCGGTGGCCGGCTTCCCGATCTCGGCACAGCCGCTGCCGGAACTGGCCGCCTACGGACAGGGAGCGGGGCCCGACCATCTGGATCTCGAGGTCACGCAGGCCAATTGCGGGCGCAAGCTGTCCTTCGCAATGCTGCGCAGCGGCTGGGCCGCGCCGCGGCCGGTGACGCTGGACCTGCCCGGCTGCGACATGGCGGGAACGATCCTGCGCCTGCCGGTCCCGGCGCAGTGAACGGGGCCGCGATTTCCGTCTAGTCGTTTGATCGGAATGTCCCTACTCTGGATTCAGGCTGGGCGCGACCGGCTGAGGAGGAGCTGCAGCGCCCCCATTTCCAAGGGAGGAGAACATATGGCCCCGCAATCCTATCAGGGCGTCCTGGCAAGCAGCCAGGAAGAGCACAGGACCTATTCCCAGACGGCGGATTCCAACCTGGCGGACGGCGTCATCACCGTCTCGTCCGTGCTCCGCGAGAAGGGCAGCATCGTCTACACGATCTCGCCCTCGGAAAGCGTGTCCAAGGCGGTCTCAGAACTGCGCGCCCGCCGGATCGGCGTCATCGTGGTGATGGAGGACGACCGGGTCGTCGGCGTGCTGTCCGAGCGCGACGTGGTGCGCCAGATCGACGAGAAGGGACATGAGGGGCTGGAAACCTCGGTCGCCGAACTGATGACTCCGAATCCCCAGACCTGCACGCCGGACACGCCGCTGCTGTCGGTGCTGCGGCGGATGACGGACGGCTATTTCCGGCACATGCCGGTGATGGAGGACGGCCGGATGATCGGGCTGATCTCGATCGGCGACGTGGTCAAGGCGCGCCTCAAGCAGCTCGAATACGAGGCGCTGCGCATGAAGCAGATGATTGTGGGGTAGAATGACGCTGACACCGCTCTGGGCGACCGGACTTTTCCTCGTGATGGTCCTCTGCGGCCGCCAGTTCCGCGAGAACTGGAAGGCGCAGAACGCGGGCTGGGTGCTGCGCGCCTGGTCCTACGGCCTGCCCGCAGCGGCCAGCTTTGCGCTGCTAGCGCTCCTGCCCCTCGAATTCGGCGGCTGAGCCCCCTCGCGGGCCAGCCGTCTCAGCACCTTCTTCGGCAGTTCCGGACGGGCAGGGGGCCCGTAACGGTGGCGCACGATCTCCCGGCCCAGCTTCGGGCTGACCGCGAGCACCTGCGCCAGCCAGGGCATCAGCCGGATCAGCGCCGCGCGTTCCGCAGCAGGCAGCATCGCCACCGCCATCGGACCGGGCCAGAGGCTCTCGGTTCGGGCGCCATCGGCGAAGATCACATGGTGCGCGGGAAGCATCACATGGACATAGGTCACGGGCTCCAGCCCGTGCTGCGCCTCCGCCATGCCGCCGGGCAGGCCGGTCAGGTGGCGGGCGCGGACGAAATGCTCCCGCCCGCCGAACTCGGCCACCATGCAATGCTGCGGCGAGACCAGGATCGGCCGCGAGAGCGGCACCAGACCGCCGGGGCGGATCAGCACCGGCCGGGCCTCGGGGCGCGCGGCCAGGTCCGTCGGGCCGAGGCTGCTCTGGGCGGTCCACAGAACCGGCTGGAATCCCGCATCCGCGGTGCGCAGCCGGTCGCCGGGACGCAGCTGCTCCACCGGGACCGGGCCCTTGCCGGTGTCGATCATCGTGCCCGGGGTGAAGCAGGGAATCCCTGTGGCCCGCAGCGCAGTGGGGGTGTTCAGGCTGGCCGGGCTCACGCCCATGAGCACAACCGATTCCGAGCCCGGGAAGGTCAGCACCGCGTTGCCCGATCCGTCATCGGTGACGGTGACGTCCCAGACGGTGACCGCACCGCCCGGTCCGCGCCCGCCGGCCAGGCCCGAAACGTCGAGCTGGTCGTTCGACAGCCCGTCGCTGTCGTCATCGGCCATGTCGAAATCGGTGATCGTGTCCTGCAGGTCGTTGTAGGAGATGATGATCCGGTCCTTGCCGGTGCCGGTGGTGATCACGTCGCGGCCGAGGCTGCCGCCGATCACGTCGTCTCCGGCGCCCGCGTCGATCGTGTCGTCGCCGAATTCCGACAGGATCGTGTCGTTTCCGTCGCCGCCCGAGACGCTGTCATTGCCCTCGCCGGTGATCAGCAGGTCGCTGCCCGCCCCGCCCGAGACCGTGTCGTCGCCCCTGCCTGAGAAGATCAGGTCGTTTCCGTCGCCGCCGGAGATGCTGTCCGCGCCGTCGCCGCCGGAGATCGTGTCGTTGCCCGCCCCGCCGTCGACGGTCATCGCCGACGTGCTGGCCGTACCGTCGACGCTGTCATTGCCGCTGGTCAGCACGAAGGCTTCCATCTGCGAGAAGCTCGCCGTGCCGGTGCCGTCGGAGACGGTTCCCGCCTCGTCGCCGGTGAAGGTCACGGTGACCGGCCCGGTGGTCATCATGCTGGCGTCGAGCACGTCCCGGTCGGTGCCGGTCTCGCCGCCGGAGATCGTGTCGCTGCCGAAATTGTCCTCGAGATAGATGGTGTCGGCATCCGCGCCGCCCTCGATCAGGTCGGCGCCGGTGCCGCCGCGAATGTAGTCGGCTCCGGCATCGCCCTGGATCGTGTCGTTCCCGGCCTCGCCGTAGAGGAAGTCGCTGCCGTCGCCGCCCGAGAGGCTGTCATTGTCGTCGCCGGCGAGAATGAGGTCGCTGCCGGTGCCGCCGTAGATGGTGTCGCTGCCCGAGCGCCCGACCAGCCAGTCGTTGCCCTCGTCGCCGTAGATCAGGTCGTCGCCGCTCTCGCCGTCGAGGAAGTCGTCGCCGGTGCCGCCCGAGATCGTGTCGCTGTCGAGACCGGCAAAGACCGTGTCGTTGCCGTCTCCGGCCGAGATGCTGTCGGCGCCGGCCAGCTCGGGTCCGGCCTGGTCGTCGATCACGTCGTTGCCTGCGCCGCCGAAGACGGTGGCGTTGCCCGAGCCGAAGTAGATCGTGTCGTTTCCGGACCCGCCGGTGATGGAGATCGGGCCGCTGGTCGCGCTGGCATCGACTTTCGATCCGGCCGGGCCCAGCACGACCGCCTCGATCTGGGAGAAGCTCAGCGTGTCGGTGCCGTTCGTGGCGGTGCCGGTCTCGTTGCCGGTGAAGGTGACGGTGACCGAGCCGGTGGCGTAGGAGAAGTTCAGCTCGTCCCAGTCGGTGCCGCCCTCGCCGCCCTGCACGTTGGAGGTGCCGAAGCCGTCGGAGATGATCAGCGTGTCCTGGTCGTCGCCGCCCTTCAGCGTGTCGGCAGAGCGGTCGCTGCCGCCCCAGAGGATGTCGCGGCCCGCGCCGCCTTCGAGGCTGTCCGCGCCGGTGCCGCCGAGGAGCGTGTCGGCGCCGGCATCGCCGAAGATGGCGTCATTGCCCGATCCGCCGTCGAGATAGTCGTTGCCGAGTTCGCGCGTGCCGTTGTTGTCGTCGATCGTGTCGTCGCCGTCGCCGCCGTAGACCGTGCTGTTCGAGGCGCCGTATTCGATGTAGTCGTTGCCCGCTCCGGCATCGATCCAGGTGCTGCCCGAAGAAAATCCGGCGTCGATCGTGTCATTGTAGGACGTGAGCGCGAACCGCTCGATCCCCGTGAAGCTGGAGGTCGAGGTGCCGTCGCTGAACGTGCCGGCCTGCGAGCCGGAATGGAGGACGCTGACGGCGCCGGTGCTGGTCGAGAAATCGAGCGTGTCGGTGCCGGTGCCGCCCGAGATCGTGTCGGCGCCGTCGCCGGCGGCATAGATGAAGCGGTCGTTGCCGCCTTCGCCCATCAGGCTGTCATTGCCCTTCGACGCATAGATGACGTCATTGCCGTCTCCGGCCCAGACCGTATCGTTGCCCGCGCCCGAATTGATCGTGTCGTCGCCCGCGCCTGCGGAAATGGAGTCAGCGGCTCCCGCATTCGGCTCGATCCTGTCGCCCTGCGCATCGGTGAAGCCCGCGCCCATGGAGTCGCTGCCGGCGGTGCCGTCGACGGATTTCGGCACCGAGAAGCCCGAGGCCAGCCGGTCGGCGGTCAAACCGTTGGCGCTGTTGGCGGAGACCGACGTGAGCTGCACCGACTGGATCGGCGCGGAAGCGATCAGGTCGGCATGGGTGCCGCCGGACGTGTCCGGGGCGAGATAGGTCTTTCCGGTCGAGTCCTGGAAGACCACCAGCGTGGTCGTCGTGCTGGTGCCGTCGGTGAAATAGACGGTGGCGTTGTAGAGCGCGACCGCGTCGAAGGTCTGGTCGCTGCCGCCGTTGATGCGGAAGGTCTCCGACGGGCTGTTCGACTGGTCGTAGGCATTGCTCACGCCGCCGGCATAGCCGGTGGAGCCGGGGCTGAAGCTCTGGATGTTCTTCCACAGCGGCTGGTCCGCGCTGCCGGCGCTGGTGCCGTTCAGGACCGAGGCGTTTTCGGCAAGCTGGTCGCCTTCGGTGTTGTCGATGGTGCTGAACGTGCCGAGATAGATGACGTTGAACGTCGTGGACATGGTCCTGGTCCCCACCGCAAGGAGTCGCCGGAAAGCCCGGCGGCGCGGCGGGCGCAGCAGGGCGACGGCAAAGATGGGGACAGCGCTTTAACGTCTCGTGAAGACTTCCGCTCCGTCGCGCCGGCGGAGCGGGGAAACTGCCTAAAACTCTAGGCAGCCGCGCGGATCAGCGGGCGTCTGCTTCGACTTCCGCGTCCAGGCGTTCCCGCATGGCCTGGGCGCGCTTGCACTGCAGCTTGTCGCGCAGCGGGCTGTTCGGGTCGACATCCTTCTGGCAGACGACGCATTTGTCGGCGCCCGAGATGGCGTTGAGCCCGCCGCAGCTGCCCTTGATGGTCTTGCCCATCAGGAGGACGCCCAGGGACATGCCCAGGACGACGAGCAGGAGGAAGGCGAAGGCGAAGGCGAACGTGGCCATGGGTGTGCTCCTTAGTCCTTGTCTTCCATCTGGGCCAGAAGGGCGTCGAAGGAAGAACTGCTGGCAGTCACGAATCCGTCATCCTTGCGGGTGATGAACATGACCGGGATGTCCTCGGCCTCGGCCAGCGGCATCGCCTCCTCTTCTCCCATGGCCAGCAGGGCCGTGGCAAGCCCGTCGGCCGCCATCGCGGTATCGGCCAGGACGGTGACGGAGGCAGTGGTATGGGTGATCGGCCGGCCGGTGGTCGGGTCGATGATGTGGCTGTAGCGGATGCCGTCCTGCTCGAAATAGTTGCGGTAGTCGCCCGAGGTCGCCATGCCCATGTCGGTCACCGGGATGACGACCTCGACGGTCTGGCTGGCCGCGTCGGGCCGCTCCACGCCGATCACCCAGGGCCCGTCCTGGGCGTTCAGCCCCTTGGAGACCAGGTCCCCGCCGATTTCCACCAGGTAGCGGGTGGCGCCCGCCGCGGCGATCGCATCGCCCACGGCGTCGATCCCCTGGCCCTTGGCGATCGCCGAGAGGTTCAGCGAGACGCCCGGCATGGTCTTGCGCAGCGTGCCGTCCCCGAGCTCCAGCTTGCCGGCCTGGCCGACGGTCTCCATCGCAGCGGCGATCTCCTCGTCCGAGGGGATCGGCTCGCCCGGCTTCTTCGGTCCGAACCCCCAGAGGTCGATCAGCGGCGCCAGCGTCACGTCGAACTTGCCGCCCGACAGCGCGTTGATCCGGTTGGCTTCCGCCATGACCGCCTGCAGCTCGGGCGAGATGTCCACCGGTTCCGTCGAGGTGGAGGCGCTGAATTCGGACACTTCCGAGGCCGGGTCCCAGTTGTTCACATGCGCCAGGATCGCCTTCAGCGCCGCCTCGGTGATCTCGGACAGCTTTTCCGCGTCCATGTCCTTCGGCCCGTCGACGACGGTGACGTGATAGGTCGTGCCCATGGTGCTGCCCTCGATCCTAACGCTCTCGGGCGCGCCGTCGAACCAGCAGCCGGAGAGGGAGAGCAGGGCGGTAGAGAGCAGAATCGCGCGCATGTGAGGACATCCCGGGCAAAGACTTTCGCGGGGGTTTTTCATCCGCGGGATTTGGTGTCAATTGGACAGGCTGACCGGACCGCGCGGCAATCGGGGCAAGTTAGGGGCTGCACTGCGCGGCCATGGCGGTTAAAGAAACCTGCGAGTCGGACGTCCCTTTCAAGGGGGGCGCACGGCACATTGCCACATTTAGGTTTCTGCTGACATTGCATACGGAGGTGCGCAATGTCGAATTCGCAGTCACCATTCACAGCCGCACCTAGGACGCTTCGAGCTAGATGACCCATCACGCCCTGAAGAAAGGTCTCGACCTGCCGATTGCAGGCGCCCCCGCGCCCGTGATCGAGGCCGCGGCCTCGCCTGTCTCCGTCGCCGTCATCGGTGGCGACTACGTCGGGCTGAAGCCCCGCATGTTCGTCCAGGAAGGGGATCACGTCCGTCGCGGGACGGCCCTCTTCTGCCACAAGGACACTCCGGAAGTCGTTTTCACCGCCCCGGCCACCGGCCGCATCCGCGCGATCAACCGCGGTGCCCGCCGGGTGCTGCAGAGCGTCGTGATCGACATCGACGACGCCGGCGACACCGGGATGGACTTCTACGCCGCCGATCCCGCCGGAATGACCGGCGAGCAGGTCGCGGCGAAGCTCCTCGATTCCGGCCTGTGGACCGCGTTCCGCACGCGGCCCTATTCCAAGGTTCCCGCAGGGGCGGACCGTCCGGCGGCGATCTTCGTCACCGCCATGGAGTCCGAACCGCTCGCGCCCGACGCCTCGCTGGTGCTCGAGGGGCAGGTCGAAACCTTCGACAAGGGCCTCCTGGCGATCTCCAAGCTGACCGAAGGCAAGACCTATCTCTGCCAGCGTCCCGGAGCCTCGCTGATCTCCGAGCACATGACGCATGTCGAGGTGCATACCTTCGAGGGTCCGCACCCGGCGGGCCTGCCGGGCACGCACATGCATTTCGTAGAGCCGCCGCACCCGGGCAAGACGGTCTGGCACATCGGCTACCAGGACGTGCTGGCGATCGGCCGCCTGTTCGAGACCGGCTTCCTCGATTCGGCCCGCGTGGTCACGGTCGCGGGACCCCGCGCCGCCAATCCGCGCCACTTGAAGACGCTGCTCGGCGCCGACATCGCCTCGCTCACCGAGGGCGAGATCTCGGGCGACGCCCCGGTGCGGATCATCTCGGGCTCGGTGCTGACCGGTTCGGTCGCCGAGGGCCCCTTTGGCTTCCTCGGCCGCTACCACCGCCAGGTGACGCTGATCTCGGAAGACAAGACGCAGGAAGTGCTGGGCTGGATCAGCCCGCAGCCGGGCAAGTTCTCGGTGCAGCCGGTGCTGGCGTCGTCCTTCCTGGGCAAGAAGCTCTACAACCTGACCTCCAACCTCAACGGCGGGCGCCGCGCGATGGTGCCGACGGGCACGTTCGAGACGCTGATGCCGCAGGACTACCTGCCGACGCAGCTGCTGCGCGCCCTGCTGGTTGGCGACACCGACACCGCGCAGGCGCTCGGCGCGCTGGAGCTCGACGAGGAGGATCTCGCGCTCTGCACCTTCGCCTGCCCGGCCAAGTATGAATACGGGATGGCGCTGCGCACCAGCCTCGCCCGCATCGAGAAGGAGGGCTGACACCCATGGGCGCCCGCAAATTCTTCGACCGGATCGAGCCGAACTTCACCAAGGGCGGCAAGTGGGAGAAGTGGTTCCCCGTCTACGAGATGGTGGAAAGCTTCCTCTACACGCCGAAGACGGTCACGGCCGCTGCGCCGCACGCGCGCAGCTACATCGACATGAAGCGGATCATGACCTATGTCGTGATCGCGACGATCCCGACCATCCTGGTCGGCCTGTGGAACACTGGCTACCAGGCGAACTCCGCCATCGCCGCGATGGGCCAGACCGATCCGGAGGGCTGGCGCCAGCTGCTGCTGGCAAGCCTGGGCATCGGCTTCAACCCGGCGAACCCGATCGCCAACTTCCTGCACGGCTTCACGTACTTCCTGCCTATCTACATCGTCACGCTGGCGGTGGGCGGCTTCTGGGAAGTGCTGTTCGCCACGATCCGCCGCCACGAGGTCAACGAGGGCTTCCTCGTCACCTCGATGCTCTACGTCCTGATCATGCCGGCCACCGCGCCGCTGTGGCAGGTCGCGCTCGGCATCTCCTTCGGTGTCGTGATCGGCAAGGAAGTCTTCGGCGGGACCGGCAAGAACTTCCTCAACCCGGCCCTTGTCGGCCGCGCGTTCCTCTACTTCGCCTATCCGGCCTCTATGTCGGGCGACAGCGTCTGGGTGCCGGTCGACGGCTTCTCCGGCGCGACCGCGCTGGCCGTCTCGGCCTCCGACGGCGTGCAGGCGCTGGCAGGCGAGGGGATCACGTGGTGGGGCGCCTTCGCCGGCACGATCCAGGGCTGCCTCGGCGAGACCTCGGCGCTGGCCTGCTTCATCGGCCTGGCGTTCCTGATCGCCACCAAGATCGCCAACTGGCGTCTCGTGGTGGGCTGCCTCGCGGGGATGATCGGCTTCTCGCTGCTCCTCAACGTGATCGGCTCCGCCGACAACCCGATGTTCGCGATGCCGTGGTACTGGCACCTCGTGCTGGGCGGCTATGCCTTCGGCCTGGCCTTTATGGTGACCGAACCCGTCTCCGCCTCGCATACCAACCTCGGCCGCTACATCTACGGCGCGCTGATCGGCGTGATGGTCGTGATGATCCGCGTCATCAACCCGGCCTTCCCCGAGGGCATGATGCTCGCCATCCTGTTCGGTAACATCTTCGCGCCGCTGATCGACTACTTCGTCGCGCGCGCCAACATCGCCCGGAGGGTCAAGCGCAATGCCTGAGACCAAGAAAGGCTTCCTCGGCTGGTGGCAGAACACCCCGGCCGACTCTACTGCCAAGACGCTGTTCGTCGCCATCACGCTCTGCCTGTTCTGCTCGATGGTCGTGGCCGCCGCCGCCGTGGCGCTGCGTCCGATCCAGGAAGCGAACCAGCTGCTCGACAAGCGCCGCAACATCCTCGAGGTGGCGGGCCTGTACGAGCCGGGCATGGACATCAACGAGGTCTTCACCTCGGCCTTCGAGCCGAAGATCGTCGACCTGCAGACCGGCGACTATGTCGACGAGGTGCCGAACGCGGCGGGCGCGCCCTTCACCGTCGCCACCTATGACGACGTTGCGGCGACCTCGGACATGGCGCTGTCGAGCGAGCTGGAGAACGATCCGGCAGGCCTCGGCCGCCAGGCGCGCTACCAGATGGTGTACCTGCTGAAGGACGATTCCGGCGCGCTTGACAAGGTTGTGTTGCCGATTTCGGGCTACGGCCTGTGGTCGACCCTTTACGGCTTCATCACGCTGGAAGAAGATACCAACACGATCTTCGGCCTTCAGTTCTACCAGCAGGCGGAAACGCCCGGCCTCGGCGCCGAGGTCGACAACCCCCGCTGGAAGGCGCTGTGGAACGGCAAGGAACTGCGCAATTCCGAGGGCGACCTGGCGATCAACGTGTCGAAGGGCAGCCCCTCGGGCGAGGCCGCGAACTACCATATCGACGCGCTGGCGGGCGCTACGCTCACCTCGCGAGGCGTGGACAACCTCGTCCGCTTCTGGATGGGCGAGCAGGGCTTCGCGCCGTATCTTGAAAAGCTGAAGAACGGAGACCTGTGATGGCCCAGACCAACAAATCACTGCTTGTCGATCCGCTCGTCGACAACAACCCGATCACGCTGCAGGTGCTGGGCATCTGTTCGGCGCTGGCGGTGACCTCCTCGCTGAAGGTGGCCTTCGTCATGGCGCTGGCCGTGACCATGGTGACCGCATTCTCGTCGATGTTCATCTCGATGCTGCGCAACCACATCCCCAGCTCGATCCGGATCATCGTGCAGATGATCATCATCGCCTCGCTGGTGATCTGCGTGGACCAGATCCTGAAGGCCTTCGCCTTCGAGATTTCCAAGACGCTGTCGGTCTTCGTCGGCCTGATCATCACCAACTGCATCGTGATGGGCCGCGCGGAAGCCTTCGCCATGAAGAACCCGCCGGTCGCGTCCTTCATCGACGGCATCGGCAACGGCGCAGGCTACGGCCTGATCCTGATGATGGTCGGCGTCATCCGCGAGCTCTTCGGCTCGGGCTCGCTCTTCGGCGTCACCATCCTGCAGACCGTGAACAACGGCGGCTGGTACGTGCCGAACGGCCTGCTGCTGCTGCCGCCCTCGGCCTTCTTCGTCATCGGCCTGCTGATCTGGGGCTTCCGCACCTGGAAACCGGCGCAGGTCGAGGCCCGCGAATACAAGATCCAGACCGTGGAGGCCCACTGATCATGGAAGGGCTCGTTTCCCTCGCCTTCAAGGCAATCTTCGTCGAGAACCTCGCGCTCTCCTTCTTCCTCGGCATGTGCACCTTCATCGCCGTGTCGAAGAAGATCAGCACGGCGATCGGGCTCGGCATCTCGGTGACCGTGGTCCAGGCGATCACGGTTCCCGCGAACAACCTGATCCTCCAGCACCTGCTGAAGCCCGGCGCGCTGTCCTGGGCAGGCTTCCCGGATGTCGACCTGACCTTCCTGGGCCTGATCTCGTATATCGGCGTGATCGCGGCGATCGTGCAGATCCTCGAGATGTTCCTCGATAAGTACATCCCCGCGCTCTACAACGCGCTCGGGATCTTCCTGCCGCTGATCACCGTGAACTGCGCCATCCTCGGCGGCTCGCTGTTCATGGTGGAACGCGACTACACCTTCCCCGAAGCGGCGACCTACGGCCTGAGCTCCGGCATCGGCTGGGCGCTTGCGATCACCGCCATGGCGGGCGTCCGCGAGAAGCTGAAGTATTCCGACATTCCCGACGGCCTGCAGGGCCTCGGCATCACCTTCATCACCGCCGGCCTGATGGCGATGGGCTTCATGTCCTTCTCGGGCGTCAACCTGTAAGGGAGGCACAAAGATATGAGCACTTTCCTTCTGGGCGTCTGCCTCTTCACCGTCATCGTCCTTGCGCTGGTGACGATCATCCTCAGCGCCCGGTCGCGGCTGGTCTCGTCCGGCAACGTCAACATCGAGATCAACGGCGAGAAGACCATCTCGGTTCCGGCAGGCGGCAAGCTCCTGCAGACCCTCGCCGAGGCCAAGCTGTTCGTGCCCTCCGCCTGCGGCGGCGGCGGCACCTGCGCGCAGTGCCGGGTCAAGGTCTTCGAGGGCGGCGGGTCGATCCTGCCGACCGAGGAAACCCACATCACCAAGCGCGAAGCGGCCGAATGCGACCGCCTGTCCTGCCAGGTCGCGGTCAAGCAGGACATGAAGATCGAGGTGCCGGAGCATGTCTTCGGCGTCAAGAAATGGCGCTGCAAGGTGCGGTCGAACGACAACGTCGCGACCTTCATCAAGGAGCTCGTGCTCGAGCTTCCCGAAGGCGAGAATGTCAACTTCCGCGCCGGCGGCTACATCCAGATCGAATGCCCGCCCTACGACATCTCCTATGACCAGTTCGACGTGGATCCGAAGTTCCGCGGCGACTGGGACAAGTTCAACCTGTGGCAGTACCGCTCCAAGGTGGACGAAGCGGTGGAGCGCGCCTATTCGATGGCGAACTACCCGGAGGAGAGGGGCATCATCATGCTCAACGTCCGGATCGCCAGCCCGCCCCCGGGCTCGACCGGCATCCCGGCAGGCAAGATGTCGTCCTACATCTTCAACCTGAAGCCGGGCGACGAGGTCACCATCTCGGGTCCCTTCGGCGAATTCTTCGCGCGGGACACCAAGAAGGAGATGATCTTCGTCGGCGGCGGCGCCGGCATGGCGCCGATGCGGAGCCACATCTTCGACCAGCTCAAGCGGATCGGCACCGACCGCAAGGTCAGCTTCTGGTACGGCGCCCGCTCCAAGCGCGAGATGTTCTATGTCGAGGATTTCGACGGCCTGGCCGCCGAGAACCCGAATTTCGAATGGCATGTGGCGCTGTCCGACGCGATGCCCGAGGACGAATGGACCGGCTATACCGGCTTCATCCACAACGTGCTGTTCGAGGAATACCTCAAGAACCACCCGGCGCCCGAGGACTGCGAATATTACATGTGCGGTCCGCCCATCATGAACAAGTCGGTCATCAACATGCTGCTCGATCTCGGCGTCGACCGCGACGACATCATGCTCGACGATTTCGGCGGCTGAGCGCGGCCCTGCGGGGCCCGGCCTGCCGGACAGGATTGCAGCCGCTGCGCAAGCAGCGGCTGCTTCCGTTCGGGGCGGCTGCAGTCGGCCTGGCGCGCCCGTGGAGGGCAGGTGGGGCACGGCCGGACCAGCTCTCCAGCCATGAAAAAAGGCCCCCTAGGGGGCCTTCGGGTGTCTGTCCTGCGGTGCGGGGTCAGACCTTGGAGGTCAGCTCCGGCACGGCGTCGAAGAGGTCGGCAACCAGCCCGTAATCGGCGACCTGGAAGATCGGCGCCTCCTCGTCCTTGTTGATCGCCACGATCACCTTGGAGTCCTTCATCCCCGCAAGGTGCTGGATCGCCCCGGAAATCCCGGCCGCGATG
>NZ_JAATVU010000067.1 GCF_013184745.1 Mangrovicoccus sp. HB161399 | reverse complement strand
TGCTCCGGGAACTCCCACGCCGTCCGTCTGCCGGCCTTCTCGACCAGCTGAGTGACCGCGAACTTGCTGGTGCGATCGATTGCCACGAAGAGATAGAGCTTGCCCTCTTGCGCCACTTCGCGACGGTCTTCGGATTGATCCCGAGTTCCCGGCTCTGCGCCGCGGTCGAAGCTTGCGATCGCTGTATTGCAGCTCGGATGGCGTGCGCCCCTCTCGGCGAATGCGCACATTCGCCTTCCGGTCAGAGGATCGTGGCGCAGCCGTGACGAACTTGTCCCATAGTGCTTCCTTCCATGCCGACGAATGGATCGAACCATCAAACCGTGGGATCAAACACCTAGGACGGGAGGCTGATGCGGATCACCGCACCTATGCCGGGCAGGGGACCGGCGGCAGGCGCATCGCGCCGCGGCCCGCGGAGCCGCCGTCCGCCGCACCCGCAATCCCGCGCGATTGGAAATCAGTCTCTCCCGCTTCCGCTGTCTGGTTGAGTGCAGCGGGCACGGTGCCGTCCGGCCGGGGCAGCCCATGCCGCCGGGCTGACGGACACGCGAAGGGCCGGTCTGCATGACATGCAGCTCCATGACCGGCGGGGCGGGGCCGACGGCCCGGACCGTCGCCGATGGCCCGGGGCGGGCCCGGCCGGACCAGGCTGGCGGCACCGGAATGCCATGGCAGCCCCGACCCGCCCTGGCCGCTTCCAGGTCCGGGCATCCTGCCGCTGCCCCACGGCCTGCCGCGGCCGTTGCGGGAGGTCCGCAAACCGGAGCGCGCCGGGCTTTGAGGCCAAGCGGCGGGCCCATGGTGCAACTGATTGGCGGACCGCAAAGCGGGGTCGGGCCAGCTATTCCAGCCGTCGCGGTGCCCGGCCACGGCGGCCCTCCGTGCCGCGGGCCAGCGACAGACCGGCCCCCGGCCAATGCGTCTCCGGCTTCGGTGAGACGCAGCTGCTGTGCGGTCGCCAGCGAGCAGTTGCCCGGCCAGTGCCGCTGCCCCATGTCACTGGGGCCGTGTGGTTCCGCTGCTGGCTGCCAGCGGCGCATGGGTTCAGCAGGCCCGCCGTTCCAGTCCGGGTCGGCCGGATGCCGGGATCTGCCGCAGGCCGCGGGCGGTCCTGTCCGTTCAGCCCTGCGCGGCCACGTTGTGCGCTGCCACCCGCGGCTGGTGCTGGAGCGGCAGTGCCCCGCGCGCCGCGCTGCGTTCGCGCAGGTCGCGCCAGAGGGCGCGGGCCTCGCCCAGGTCTGGCGAGGGCAGGGGCTGGCCGCCCTGCGCGACGGGCAGTCCGTCGATCCGGAGCGGGACCTCGCCGCCGAGATCCCGGGCCTCGCTCTCCGAAAAGCTTTCCGAGGCACAGCCCTCCGCCAGGAGCAGCGCGTGATGCGGCAGCAGGAGCTGCAGGAAGGTCCAGCCGCGGTTGGGCGGAAGCAGGCTGATCGCATCGCCGTCGGCCAGGGCCAGAGCGGGGAACAGCACCGTGGCCGATCGGCAGGAGCGCACCAGCGCCGGGTCGCTCAGCGCCAGCCGGTGCTCGGGCGCCACGACAAGGTCGCGCCGGGGCAGGCCCGGGGCCAGGGCGCCGCGGCGGATCCGGACCGGCCGCCGCTCCGGCGCGTCCTCCAGATCCTCGCGGGACAGGCGGCTGCGCCCGATCCAGAGAATTTCCTGCGGACCGCGGTCCTGGGTTTCCACCATCTCGCCGACCCTGAGGTCGCGCATCCGGCGCATCCCGCCGGGAGTCTGGACGCGGGTGTCCCGCGCCAGCCTACCGCCCGGAGCGCCATGCGTTCCGGCCCGTGCGCGCCGCATCGCGGCCAAGTTCCCGTCAATTGCCATCCGGCACCTCCTCGAACGCGCATGTTCTGGAGGTGCCATGGTTTCTGCCGGGTTAAGCCTGTGCCGCTTTCAGCCCTTCAGCGCGGCCAGCGCGTCGCCGAGGTCGATCGCCCCGTCATAGAGCGCGCGGCCCGAAATCGCCCCGTCGAGCTGCACGCCGCAATCGCGCAGCGCGATCAGGTCTGCGAGCGAGGACACCCCGCCCGAGGCGATCACAGGGATCGACACGGCGCGGGCCAGCGCGGCGGTCGCCTCGATGTTCGGGCCCTGCATCGCGCCGTCGCGGTTGATGTCGGTATAGATGATCGCGGCGATGCCCGCGTCCTCGAAATCCTTCGCGAGGTCCGTGACCTCGATCTCGGTTTCCTCGGCCCAGCCGCGGGTCGCGACCTTGCCGTTGCGCGCGTCGAGCCCGACCGCCACCTGTCCCGGAAAGGCCTTCGCCGCCTCGCGCACCAGCGCCGGGTTCTCCACCGCGACGGTGCCGAGGATCACCCGGGCCAGGCCCTTCTCCAGCCAGGTCCCGATCGTCTTCATGTCGCGGATGCCGCCGCCGAGCTGGGCCGGGACCTTGCAGGCGGCCAGGATCGCCTCCACCGGCGCGGCATTGACCGGTTCGCCCGCGAAGGCGCCGTTCAGGTCGACGAGGTGCAGCCAGTCGCAGCCCGCATCGACGAAGGCCTTCGCCTGTGCCGCCGGATCGTCGCTGAACACGGTGGCCTGCTCCATGTCGCCCTTGAAGAGCCGGACGCAGTTGCCGTCCTTCAGGTCGATGGCGGGATAGAGGATCATGGCCGCTCCTTTCGTGATTGCCGCGCCCCCATGCCATGTCCCGGCCGCGAAGCCAAGCGACGCGAGGTTCCGCTTGACCGGAGCGCCCCGCGCGGGCGTGCTGGAGGCGGGAGGAGACATCATGAGATACCTTATCTGCGCGGCCATCGCGGCGGCGGGGCCGGTGCTTGCCGACCCGGCGGAAGGGCTGTGGAAGACCGAGCCGGGCAAGGACGGCGCCTTCGGCCATGTCCGCATCGCCGCCTGCGGGGCCGAACTCTGCGGCACGCTGCAGGAGGCGTTCAACGCCGACGGCAGCAGGCGCGACTCGCAGGCGGTGGGGAGGCCGATCGTCTGGGACATGCAGCCCGAAGGCGGCGGGCGCTACGGCCAGGGCCAGATCTGGGATCCGCAGCGCGACAAGACCTTCCGCTCCAAGATGGTGCTGCATGGCGACGTGCTGGACGTCTCGGGCTGCGTCGGGCCGTTCTGCGTCGCCCAGAGCTGGCGGCGGCTGCGCTAGCTGCGCCATGGTTAACCCGGCTGAAAGATTCGTCGCCGCAGGATGCCCCGCGCCGCAGGTTGGCGGCGGGATTTCGGGAAGGCGCGATGGCAATTCTCCGGTTCTGTCTCTTGGGGCTGCTGCTCGCCGCCGGGCCGGCCGCGGCCTGGGAAGCCGTCGGCATGGCGCGGCTGCTGACCAACGACTATTTCGGCGACCGGCACGACCGCTGGCACACCAACAGCTATCAGGTCGGCGTGCTGATGGAGCCCGGCGCCGGACAGGCGGGGCCCGATCTGGTGGAGCTGCGGTTCTTCACCGAGGTGCTGACCCCGGCAAGCCTGGCCCATCCCGCTCCGGACGACCGGCCGCTGGCAGGGGTCATCAGCCTCGGCCTTCATGGCTACATGCTGGGCGCGGCCAGCAGCCTGCATTTCGGCCTCGACCTCGTCGGGGTGGGGCCTTCCACCGGCTATGACGATGCGCTCAGGCGTTTCCATCCCGCGGGCGAACGGCCAAGCGATGCGGTGCGGCAGGACCAGATCGGCGACGGGCTGCATCCGACGCTGATGATCACGGGCTCGCGCAGCATCCCGCTTGGCCAGTCCGGCCAGGCCGTGCTGTTCGGCCAGGCCCAGGCCGGGGTGGAGACGCTGCTGCGCTTCGGCGGCGACCTGGTGTGCGGCCCGGCCGGGCGCGGTGCGCTGCCGATCCGCGACACCACGACCGGCCTGCTGATTCCCGCGACGCATCTCGATGCCCGCGGCTTCGGCCTGACCGTCGGCGCGGATGCCGCCCATGTCACGCGGTCGAGCTACCTGCCGGAAAGCCGGGGCTACGACCTGACCGACATCCGCTACCGCGCGCGGGCCGGCGGGCTCTGGCGCTGGGGCAAGGGCAAGCAGGTGTTCTACGGCGTCACCTGGCTCAGCGAGGAATTCGAGGCGCAGCCCGAGGGCCAGGTAGTCGGTTCGATCCATGTGAACTGGCGGTTCTGACGGGGCCGGCGCAGCCCCCGGCCCCGGGAAGGTCCTGCTGCCGGTCGCGGAAGGACCGGTGCGGCGCCGTCGGCGTCTCCGGCTTGTCCCGGGGGCCAGGGCTGCCCGGGGCGCCGCAGAGGGCCTCTGCCGCAGGGCGACGGCGGCGATCGTTCCCTTTCATGGCGATCTGGCGGCGCGCCGCTTCTGGCCCCTCCGCCAGCCTTGCCGGGCGGGGCCCGCAAGGCCGGGCGCGGCAGCCGGTTCGGCGCTTGACTCCGTCCCGCGGCGACGGTAGAGCGCGCCATCCCGGCATCCGTGCCGGGCATTTGGTGTTGGCGGCCCCCGCAAGGGGATGCCTGTCGGCCCGTCTCCCAGCAAACCCGGGGGGCGCGGCAGGAGGACAACGCCCTTCGACAATCCGCTCCGCAAGGGGCATCAGAAGGAGATCAGCCGTGACGAAACGCACGTCTGCCAAGTACAAGATCGACCGCCGCATGGGCGAAAACATCTGGGGCCGTCCGAAGTCCCCGGTCAACCGCCGCGAATACGGCCCGGGCCAGCACGGCCAGCGCCGCAAGGGCAAGATGTCCGACTTCGGCCTGCAGCTGCGCGCGAAGCAGAAGCTGAAAGGCTACTACGGCGACCTGACCGAGAAGCAGTTCCGCCGCATCTACGCCGAAGCCGAGCGCGTCAAGGGCGACACCGGCGAGAACCTGATCGGCCTGCTGGAGCGCCGCCTGGACGCCGTCGTCTACCGCGCCAAGTTCGTGGCCACCATCTTCGCCGCGCGCCAGTTCGTGAACCACGGCCATGTCGAAGTGAACGGCAAGCGCGTGAACATCGCGTCCTACCGCGTGTCGGAAGGCGACGTGATTTCCGTCCGCGACAAGTCCAAGCAGCTGGCCGTCCTTCTCGAGGCCGTGCAGCTGTCCGAGCGTGACGTTCCGGACTACATCGAGGCCGACCACTCCAAGATGACCGCCACCTTCGTGCGGACCCCGGGCCTGGCCGACGTGCCGTACCCGGTCATCATGGAACCGAACCTCGTCATCGAATACTACGCACAGAACTGATCCAGTTCCGCGCGATGACTTCCGGCGCCGCGTCCTTCCGGGACGCGGCGCTTTGCGTTTCCGGAACGGCCGGGGATGGGGTAAGGACTGGAGGTGCGCATCATTCCGCGCTCCACCGAAAGGCATCAAACATGACCCCGTTTTCCGCAGTTCTTGTTGCCGCTCTTGCCCTGCCCTGCGCCGCCCTTGCCTGGGACCTCGACCCGGCCGGATCCGCCGTCAGCTATGTCAGCATGAAGAACGGCGACATTGCCGAGGCCAACAGCTTCTCGGACCTTTCCGGCGGCGTGTCCGACAGCGGCGAAGTCACAGTCGACATCAACCTCGCTTCGGTCGAGACCGGCATCGACATCCGCAACCAGCGGGTGCGCGACCTGCTGTTCAAGGTCGATGTCTTTCCCAAGGCCACGGTGACGGCGCAGGTCGACCTCGACGCCCTGGCGGAGATCGCCCCGGGCGGCTCGGCCAGGATGGAGCTGCCGCTGTCGCTGTCGGTCAACGGCACCGGCTCGGATTACGACTCGGCCGTGCTGGTGACCCGCGCGGGCGAGGACCGCGTCGTCGTCGCCTCGCTGGTGCCGCTGATCGTCGATGCCGCGGAGCTGGATTTCCCCGAGGGCCTCGCCAAGCTGCGCGAACTGGCCGGGCTCGACTCGATCCAGCCGGTGGTCCCGGTGTCATTCGTGCTGAGTTTCGCCCGCTAGGCGCGGTTGGCTCTGGCCTTGGCGCGCGGCGGCGGCTAAATCCGGCGCGATGCCGGCCCCCCGCGGCCGGCCAAACGAAGCAGGCCGTCCGGGTGGCCCCGGCCGGCGGAAGGAGCCGCCAATGACGCAGATCGTGCCGCAGCCCGGGATCATGGAGATCGCGCTCTACGAGAGCGGGCAGTCCAAGGTCGAGGGCGTCTCCGAGGTCATCAAGCTCAGCTCGAACGAGAACCCCTACGGTCCTTCGCCGAAGGCGGCCGAGGCGTTCCGGGCGGCGGCGGCCAACCTGCACCGCTATCCGTCCACCGACCATGCGGAGCTGCGCGCCGCGATCGGCGAGGTGCACGGGCTCGACCCGGCGCGGATCATCTGCGGCGTGGGGTCGGACGAGATCATAAACCTGCTCTGCCAGGCCTATGCCGGGCCGGGCGACGAGGTGCTGCAGACCGAGCACGGCTTCTCGATGTACCGCATCTCGGCGCTGGCCGCCGGGGCGTCGAGCGTCTCGGTTGCCGAGCGCGAGCGCGTCACCGACGTCGATGCGCTGCTCGCGGGCGTGACCGAACGCACCAAGCTGGCCTTCATCGCCAACCCCAACAACCCGACCGGCACGATGATCGGCGGCAACGAGCTGGCCAAGCTGGCCGCGGGCCTGCCGGAAAATGTCATCCTGGTGCTCGACGGCGCCTATGCCGAGTTCGTCGACGGCTATGACGGCGGCGCCTCGCTCGTCGACCTGCACCCGAACGTGGTGATGACCCGCACCTTCTCCAAGCTCTACGGCCTGGGCGGGCTGCGCATCGGCTGGGGCTATGCGCAGAAGGAGATCATCGATGTCCTGAACCGCATCCGCGGGCCGTTCAACCTTGGCGAATGCCAGCTCGCCGCTGCCGAGGCCGCGATCCGCGACCGCGACTTCGCCGCCAAATGCCTGGCCGAGAACAGCCGCCTGCGCGGCTGGCTGGCCCAGGCGCTGGCGGATCTCGGCATTCACTCGGACACGTCCTGCGCCAATTTCATCCTGGCGCGCTTCGCCGACCGCGGCGAAGCGGTGGCCTGCGACGCCTTCCTGAAGTCCCGCGGCCTGATCGTGCGGCAGGTGGCGGGCTACGGCCTGCCGAACTGCCTGCGCATCACCATCGGCGACGAGCGCTCCTGCCGCCTCGTGGCCGAGGCCGTCGCGGCCTTCAAGGCGGAGCAGCGCGGGACATGACCCAGATCTACGGCCGCGTCGCGGTGATCGGGCTGGGCCTGATCGCCTCCTCGATGATCCACGCGATGCGCCGGGCCGGGCTGGCCGGGACGGTGATCGGCTACGATGCCAGCGCCGCGCACATGGAGATGGCGCGCGAGGACGGGCTCTGCGACCTGCTGGCCGGGTCGGCGGAAGAGGCCGTCCGGGATGCCGAACTCGTGGCGCTCTGCGTACCGGTCGGCGCGATGGGACAGGTGGCGGAGCAGATCGGCCCGCACCTGCGCCCCGGCACGACCGTCACCGATGTCGGTTCGGTCAAGCGCTCGGTGATCGACGCGGTGGCGCCGCACCTGTCCCCCGATGTGACCTTCATCCCGGGGCACCCGATGGCGGGCACGGAATATTCCGGTCCCCGCGCCGGTTTCGCCGAGCTTTTCGACGGGCGCTGGTGCCTGCTGCTGCCGCCCGAGGGCTGCGACCCGGAGGCGCTGCGCAAGCTGCGCGCGCTCTGGACCGGCATGGGCGCCAATGTCGAGGAGATGGAGCCCGACCACCATGACCTGGTCTGCGCGGTGATCTCCCACGCGCCGCACCTGATCGCCTACACGATGGTGGGCGTGGCCGACGACCTGCGCCGCGTCACCGACCAGGAGGTGATCAAGTTCTCGGCCGCGGGCTTCCGCGACTTCACCCGGATCGCGGCCTCGGATCCGACCATGTGGCGGGACGTCTTCCTGAACAACAGGGATGCGACTCTGGAGATCCTTGGCCGCTTCACCGAAGAGCTGTTTGCCTTGCAGCGGGCCATCCGCACAGGGGACGGGGACTTGCTGTTCGACTATTTCACGCGCACCCGCGCGATCCGCAAGGGCATCATCGATGCCGGGCAGGACACGGCCGCGCCGGATTTCGGCCGCGCCAAGCGACAGCCCGGCGAATGAGGCGCCGCGCATTGGGGCTCTGCCTCGTCCTGGCCGCCTGCGGCTCGGGCAAGGAGGAACCGCAGCTCGAGGGCCAGCGGCTCTGCGGCTCGACCTCGATCCTGGGCGAGCTTGCGCCGCCGATCTCCTCGGGCGGGTCCTGCGGACTGTCGGACGGCGTGCGGGTGCTTTCGGTTTCGGGCGTGCCGCTGTCCGCCCCGGCCACCATGGACTGCTCGACGGCGAAGGCGCTGGACAGCTGGGTCAGCCAGGGGCTGCGCCCGGCGGTCGGCCGCCGCGGCGGCGGCGTGGCCGAGCTGAAGGTGATGGCCAGCTATTCCTGCCGCCCGCGCAACAATGTCCGCGGCGCCAAGATGTCGGAACACGGGCGGGGCAGGGCGGTCGATATCGGCGGCTTCACCCTGCGCGACGGCAGCGAGATCACCGTGCTGGAAGACTGGAGCACGCGCTCCGAAGGGCCGCTGCTGCATGCGCTGCACGAGGCGGCCTGCGGGATCTTCGGCACGGTGCTGGGCCCGCGCTCGGACCGGCACCATGCCAACCATTTCCACCTGGACACGGCCAGCTACCGCTCCGGGCCCTATTGCCGCTGAGCCCTAGGGCTCAGCGCAGCACGATCCGCGGCGCGGCGCCGAGCGGGACCACCCCGCCGAGCGCCATCCGCCCGTCCTTGAAGGACAGCGGCACGTCGATGGAGTCGCCGTTGCCGCCCATCCGCGCCAGCAGGTTCAGCCCGCCCTCGATCAGGCCCGCCAGATCGGGGTTGATCGCGCCGCTTTCCTTCGCGACCTTCAGCATCGCCTTCCAGTTGGTGGCGCGGATCGTCACCTCGCCCTCGGGCACGCCCTCGGCATCCACGTCCAGCTTGCCCTTCGCCTGCAGCTCCAGTTCGCCCCAGCCCGCGCGCGACCGCTTCAGGTCGATATGGCGGGGCTGCGGCCGCGCGGTTTCCAGCGCGTCGAGATCCCAGGGCGCGTCGAAGGCGACCGTCGCGTCGATCTCGGCAGTGCCGAGCGCCCCCGGTTCCAGCCCGGCGCGCTCCACCAGCCGGGACAGGAAGGCCGGCGGCGTCACCTCGGAAAGCGACAGCGCGATGTCGTAGGTCGGCTGCTCCGCGTCCGTCCGGCGCATCGCCAGCTGCATCGCCGAGGCCGTGGCCTGCCAGTCGAGCGTCGAGGACAGGGCGATGTCCTTGCCCTCGATCGTCGTCCGCTGGATCGCCATCTTCGCCAGCGGATTGACCACCAGGCTGCCGCGCAGGTCGGAGGTCGTCATGGTGATCGTCTCCAGCGGCGTGGCGAGGCGCTGCTCGTGCGGCCAGACGGCGATCAGGTGGTTCGGCTTGTAGCTCAGCGACAGCAGCTGGATGAACTCCGCCGACCAGGCCACCCCGGTCCGGGGATCGGCCAGTTCGGGCGAGGCGATCGTCGTGTCGAAGCGGTTGGGGAAGCCCGACGTGTCGATCGAGGCGTAGTTCGCCACCCAGGCCTCGGCCTCGCGCTGGTCGAACCAGTTGCGGACCGCGCTTTCGGTGGCATGCGCCCCGTAGAGCCAGTAGCCGCCCCAGCCGAGGGCCGCGGCGAGAATTGCAGCGAGCAGATATTTCATGGGGCTCCCTTCCATCCCGGTCGGCCCCCTGTGTACAAGTCGGGACAAAGGAGGGCCAGCGCCATGGCGACACGCGATCTCTGGGTTTTCGGCTACGGGTCCCTGCTGTGGAGCCCCTGCTTCGATCCCGCGGAGCGCCAGCTGGCCCGGCTCGACGGCTGGCACCGATCCTTCTGCATGTGGTCCGTCCATTACCGCGGCACCCCCGAGGCGCCCGGCCTCGTCCTGGCGCTGGATGCCGCCGAGGGCGCGTCCTGCCTGGGCGTCGCCTTCCGCGTGCCGGCGGAGGGGCGCGAAACGGCGCTGGAGGCGCTGCGCGAGCGCGAGCTGATCTCCTCGGCATACCGCGAGGAATGGCTGCCGCTGTCGCTGACCGACGGGCGCAGCGTCGAGGCGGTGACCTATGTGGTCGATCCGGCGCATCACCAGTATGCCGGCGGGCTCTCGCTGGAGGAGCAGGCGGGAATCATCGGCCGGGCCGAGGGCGAAAAGGGGCCGAACCGCGACTACCTGGCGAACACGCACCGCCATTTGGTCGAGCTCGGGCTCGAGGATGCGGACATGGCCTGGCTCGCCCGTGCGCTTTCGGTGTGACAAAATTGTAGATTGGGGCTTCGCGGCGAAGGTCGCGATTCTCCGGGCGCGCGCAATCGGCTAGACCGGGGCCATGGTCATGTCCGAACAGAGTTCCGCGCCCCAGTTTTCCCAGCCGGTCCGCCAGATTTTCATGATGGTGACCGTCTCCGCCGGCTTCGGGGCAGGCGCCTGGTTCCTGCTGCCGCGGGTCTGGAGCGTCTTCTCCGCAAATCCCTATCTCAACGGCGCCATCGGCGTGGTCTTCGTGATCGGCGTGCTGGCCTGTTTCTGGCAGGTGGCGCAGCTGATCTCGTCGGTCCGCTGGATCGAGGGCTTCGCCGCCGAACGCCCGGGCATGGACGCGGCCCAGGCGCCGCGGCTGCTGGCCTCGCTGGCCGCGCTGATGCGCTCGCGCCGCGGCCGGATGCAGATCAGCGCGGCCTCGTCGCGGTCGATCCTCGACACGGTCGCCACCCGGATCGACGAGGCGCGCGACATCACGCGCTATCTCGGCAACCTGCTGATCTTCCTCGGCCTGCTCGGCACCTTCTACGGGCTCGCGACCACCGTTCCCGCCGTCGTCGACACGATCCGCTCGCTGGCGCCCTCGGCGGGCGAAGATTCGACCGCCGTCTTCGGGCGGCTGATCGGCGGGCTGGAGACCCAGCTGGGCGGCATGGGCACGGCCTTCGCCTCCTCCCTGCTGGGACTCGCCGGATCGCTGGTCGTCGGCCTCCTGGAGCTCTTCGCCAATCACGGCCAGAACCGCTTCTACCGCGAGCTGGAGGAATGGCTGTCCACCATCACCCGCCTGGGCTTCGCCGGCAATGACGGCGAGGGCGGCAGCGACGGAGCGGCCATCGCCGCGGCGCTCGACCAGGTTGCGCTGCAGATGGGCGAGCTGCACAGCGTGATCCGCGAATCCGAGGCGCACCGCGTCGCCATGGACGGCCGCCTGGCCGGGCTGGGCGCGTCGCTTGACCGGCTCACGGCGCGGATGGAAGGCGAGGTCCGGATGGCCGCCACCATGGATCGCGTCGCCGACGGGCAGGAGCGCCTGACCGCCGTGCTGGAATCGCTGGCTGCTCAGCGCGAGGCGGACGAGGACGGCCCCGATGCGGAGACCAGGATGCGCCTGCGCAGCATCGACGTGCAGCTGCTGCGGCTGATGGAGGACATCAATGCCGGGCGGCAGGAAAGCGTGTCCGAACTGCGCCACGACCTGACGCGGCTGATCCGGGTGATCGAGCAGGCAACCGGCGCCGAAGGGACGCGCTGAGATGGCGCTGAGCCGCCGCAGCAACCGCTTCCAGGCTTCGATCTGGCCGGGATTCGTCGATGCGATGACCGGGCTCCTGCTGGTGCTGTTCTTCGTGCTGACGATCTTCATGGTGATGCAGTCGCTGCTGAGCCAGCAGATCACCGGCCAGGAAAGCGAGCTGGACCAGCTCGGCGCCGAGCTGGAATCGCTGTCGCAGGCGCTGGGGATGGAACGCGAGAAGAGCGCCGAACTGTCCAACGACGTGGCGCGGCTCGATTCCGATCTGGAACAGGCTGGGAACGAGGCGCGGGCGCGCGAGACGCTTCTGGCCAACCTGCGCGCCGAGAGCGAGGGCAAGTCGCAGGACCTGCAGGCCGCGGCGGAGCGCGAGGCAGCGCTGCAATCCGAGCAAGAGGCGCTGAACCGGTCGCTGGCCGAGGCGCGCAGCGAGATCGACTCCCAGGCCGAGGCGGCCCGGCTGGCCGCGGCCAAGCGCGAGGCGATCGAGGCGCTGCTGGCGCAGGTCCGCGCCGATCTTGCGGAGCGCGAACAGGATCTGTCGCAGACCCAGGCGCAGCTTTCGGACACCGAGACTAAGCTGTCCGACGAGGAGGCCGGACGGCTGGCCGAGGCTGCCGCAGCCCAGGCGCTGCGGGCCAAGCTCGAGGATGCCGATGCCGAGATCACCGCGATGTCTCTGGCGCTCGAGGAGCAGCGCAAGCGCGCCGAGGACACGCTGACCCTGCTGGCGGCGGCGAATTCGGCAAGGGACGACCTGACGGCGCGGCTGGCGGCGGCGGTGGCGGAGCAGAGCCAGCTGGGCGGCCGGCTGGAGGCTCAGGCGCAGACCCTGTCCGACGCGCAGTCCCGGGCGGCCCAGCTCGATGCCGCGCTGGCGGCGGCCCGCGCGGATGCAGCGGTGCAGGCGAAGGACGAGGACCAGATCCGCGCAGAGCTGGCCGCTGCGCTGGCTGCGAAGGTCGCGGCCGAGCAGGAGGGGCAGGAGGCGCTGAGCGAGGCAGAGCGCCAGGCGGCGCTCCTGAAGACGGCGCGCGATGCGCTGGCCGAGACCGCGGCGGCACGCGACGAGACGGCGGAAACCGCCCAGAAGCGCGCCCGCGAGATCGCACTGATGAATGCGCAGATGGCGGAGCTGCGCGACCAGCTCGGCAGCCTGCAGTCGCTGCTCGACGCCTCGGATGCGCGCAGCGACGCGGCCGAGGTCGAGATCGGCGATCTCAGCCAGCGGCTGAACACGGCGCTCGCGCGCGCCAACATGGAGGAACGCCGGCGCGCCGAGCTGGAAGAGGCCGAGCGCAAGCGGCTGGAGGCCGAGGCGCAGCGGCTGGAGCGCTACCAGTCGGAATTCTTCGGGCGGCTGCGCGACGCGATCGGCGAGCAGGAAGGCGTGAAGATCGTCGGCGACCGCTTCGTCTTCGACAGCGAGGTTCTGTTCGATGTCGGCCAGGCGGAGCTTTCTCCCGCGGGCCGCGAGGAAATCGCCAAGGTCGCGCAGCTGCTGCAGGAGGTCGCCGCGGTGATCCCGCCCGGCATCGACTGGATCGTCCGCGTCGACGGCCATACCGACGACACGCCGATCCGCTCCAGCCGGTTCCGCGACAACTGGGAGCTCAGCCAGGCCCGCGCGCTGTCGGTGGTGCGCTTCATGATCGACGAATACGGTTTCCCGCCCGACCGGCTGGCCGCGACCGGCTTCGGCGAGTTCCAGCCCGTCGATCCTGCCGACACGCCCGAAGCCCGCGCCAAGAACCGCCGCATCGAGCTGAAGCTGACCGAGCGCTGAGCTCAGTCGGTCAGGACGAGCGGCACCTCAAGGCTGTCGATCACCTCGCCGTCGCGGCGCCAGTCGATCCGCGCCCGGTAGCCGCCCGAAGTCCAGCCATCCGGCGGCGTGCGGCGGCCGAAGGCGCGGAAGACCTGCGCCTGGGTCTTGTCCAGCAGGACGGTGCGGTCGAAGACATCGCCCTCGGGTCCCTCCAGCACGAAGCGGATCGCATCGCCCGCCCGCGCGCCGTAGCCGAAGGCCCAGAGCACCAGGGCCGGGTCCTTGCGCGGTGCCTGCGGCCGCGGCGGCAGCCCGCGGCGGATCTCCGCGTAGTCTGGCACCCGGTCGAGCGTCCCGGCGGCCAGCAGGCCGCCCGGCCGGTAGGCGGGCGGATCGGCCCAGAGCGTGTCCTGTTCCGTTCCGCAGGCGGCTTCGGGGGGCGGGGCGAAGGGATCGACGACGGCGCCGTCATGGCGCAGGCTGAAATGCAGGTGCGGAAATTCGGTCGCGCCGCTCTCGCCCATCCGGCCCAGCAGCGTTCCGGTGGCGACCTCGTCGCCCGGCGACACGGCGATGGAGCCGCGCGCCATGTGGCAGTACTGGGTCTGCCAGCCGCCGTCGTGCCGGATCACCACGCCGTTGCCGCATTCGCGCCCGGCGATCTCGTCCGGCCCCGGGGCGCCGGGCGTGTTCAAGAGCTGGTCCGGCATCTCGTCCCGGGTGCCGATGACCGTGCCGGGGGCGGCCGCGCGGATCCCTGGCGGATCGCGGCGCAGCGCGGCCTCGCTGGACAGCCGGATATCTGTGCCCTTGTGGCCGTCATAGGTCAGCGGCCCGCAGGCGAAGTCGCGGGCGCCGGGGCCGGGGTCGCGGTCGACGTAGTTCTGGATGTGGCAGCCGTCGCCAACCGTGCAGTCGACCGGCCATGCAAGCTGAAACGCCCCCGCACCGGCAGGTGCGAGGGCGATGATCAGGAGGGCTGCGATGCCCCGCAGCGGATCAATCCGCGGTGAGCAGCGGCGGCTTGTTGCCCGACAGCCGCGGGTTCTGCGGAGGGATGCTCTCCAGCTCGATCTTGTCGTCCTTGACGGCGACGCGGACGGTGCCGCCCTTCGCGAGCTTGCCGAACAGCAGTTCCTCCGCCAGCGGCTTCTTGATGTGCTCCTGGATGACGCGGCCGAGCGGGCGGGCGCCCATCCGGTCGTCGTAGCCCTTGTCGGCCAGCCAGGCGGCAGCTTCCGGGGTGAGCTCGATGGTGACGCCGCGGTCCATCAGCTGGGCTTCCAGCTGCAGGACGAACTTGTCGACCACCTGCAGGATCACTTCGCGCGGCAGCGGGCCGAAGCTGATGACGGCATCCAGGCGGTTGCGGAACTCGGGCGTGAAGGTCCGCTCGATCGCGGCCGTGTCCTCGCCCTCGCGGCGGTCGCGGCCGAAGCCGATCGCCGACTTGGCCTGTTCCGCGGCGCCCGCGTTCGAGGTCATGATCAGCACGACGTTGCGGAAGTCCACCTGGCGGCCGTTATGGTCCGTCAGCTTGCCGTGGTCCATCACCTGCAGCAGGATGTTGTAGACATCCGGATGCGCCTTCTCGATCTCGTCGAGCAGCAGCACGCAATGCGGGTGCTGGTCGACACCGTCGGTCAGCATGCCGCCCTGGTCGAAGCCGACATAGCCCGGAGGCGCGCCGATCAGGCGGGAGACAGCATGCTTCTCCATGTATTCCGACATGTCGAAGCGCAGCAGTTCGACGCCCAACGTGTCCGCGAGCTGCTTGGCGACCTCGGTCTTGCCGACGCCGGTCGGACCCGCGAAGAGGTAGTTGCCGATCGGCTTCTCGGGTTCGCGCAGGCCGGCACGGGCCAGCTTGATCGCCGAGGAGAGCGCCTCGATCGCGCTGTCCTGGCCGAAGACGACGCGCTTCAGCGTGCCTTCTAGATCCTTCAGCACCTCGGCATCGTCCTTGGAGACGTTCTTCGGCGGAATGCGGGCGATCTTGGCGACGACGGCCTCGATCTCCTTGGCGCCGATGGTCTTGCGGCGGCGGCTCTCGGCGACCAGGTGCTGCGCGGCGCCGGCCTCGTCGATCACGTCGATCGCCTTGTCGGGCAGCTTGCGGTCGTTGATGTAGCGCGCCGAGAGCTCGACCGCGGTGCGGATCGCGTCGGCGGTGTACTTGATGTCGTGATGCTCTTCGAAATAGGGCTTCAGGCCCTTGAGGATCTTCACGGCGTCATCCACCGACGGCTCGTTGACGTCGATCTTCTGGAACCGGCGGCTGAGCGCGCGATCCTTCTCGAAATGCTGGCGGAACTCCTTGTAGGTGGTGGAGCCCATGCAGCGCAGCTTGCCGCCCTGCAGCGCAGGCTTCAGCAGGTTGGAGGCGTCCATCGCCCCGCCGGAGGTTGCGCCGGCGCCGATCACGGTATGGATCTCGTCGATGAAGAGGATTGCGTCGGGATGCGCTTCCAGTTCGGTGACGACGGCCTTCAGCCGCTCCTCGAAATCGCCGCGGTAGCGGGTGCCGGCCAGCAGCGCGCCCATGTCGAGCGAGTAGATCGTCGCAGAGGCCAGGACCTCGGGGGTCTCGCCGTTGACGATCTTGCGCGCCAGGCCCTCGGCGATGGCGGTCTTGCCGACGCCGGGATCGCCCACCAGGAGCGGGTTGTTCTTGCGCCGGCGGCAGAGGACCTGGATGCAGCGCTCCACCTCGGAATCGCGTCCGATCAGCGGATCGACATCGCCCTTGCGCGATTTGGCGTTCAGATCGACGCAATATTTTGCCAAGGCCGATTCCTTGTTCTCGGCGGTTTCCTGGGTCGCTTGGGTTTCTTCCTCGTAGTCATTCGCGCCGGAGACAGGGCGGGATTCGCCGAAGGACGGATCCTTGGCGACGCCATGGGCGATGAAGTTGACCGCATCGTAGCGGGTCATGTCCTGGTCCTGCAGGAAGTAGGCGGCGTTGGACTCGCGCTCCGCGAAGATCGCAACCAGGACGTTGGCGCCGGTGACCTCGGTGCGCCCGGAGGACTGCACATGGATCGCCGCACGCTGGATCACGCGCTGGAAGGCTGCCGTCGGCACCGCTTCGGAGCCTTCGACATCGGTTTCCAGCGTCGAGAGCTCCTCGTCGATGAATTCGATCAGGGTCTTTCGCAGTGCCTCGAGATCCACCCCGCAGGCCTGCATGACCTTGGCCGCGTTCGGTTCGTCGATGAGCGCGAGAAGCAGATGCTCCAGCGTGGCCAGTTCATGACGGCGGCTGTTTGCCTGAGCAAGAGCCGCGTGGATTGCCTGTTCGAGGGTAGTCGAGAATGAAGGCACGCTCCGTGCTCCTTATAGTAAGGGTCGGACGGGACCGGGGGCCCCAGCCGAACGGTGACCTCGTATGTTTAAAGTTCGGTTTTCTTGGCTCCGCTTCAAGTGGCAATTTCGCCTATTCACAGCTTGGCACGGCCGACGCATCGCGCACCCGGCCTCCCTGATTAAATAAGTGCCATTTGGCGAATTTCTAGTCAAAACGAGTCCTTTCTCCGCCGGATTTCGCCGAAAACGGCCGCGTCCGGAGCCTCCGCCATGTCCAGTGCGGCCTTCAGGGCCGGCAGATCCGCCCTCAGGAAAGGATTGGTTTCTTTCTCCAAGGTTAACGCAACGGGCACCGTGGCCTCGCCGGCGGCGCGCTTGGCGTCGATGTCGGCGGCGCGTTCGGCAAGCGCGGCATTGCCGGGCTCGATGGTGACGGCGAAGCGGGCGTTCGACTGGCTGTATTCATGTCCCGAGCAGATCAGCGTGTCGCCGGGCAGGCCGCGCAGGCGGCAGAGGCTGTCCCACATCATCGCCGGGTCGCCCTCGAACAGGCGCCCGCAGCCGAGCCCCATGAGGCTGTCGCCCGTGAAGGCGAGGGCGCTGCCGGGCAGGTGGAAGGCGATGTGCCCGACGGTGTGGCCGGAGACGTCGATCACCTCCACCGTCTCGCCGCCGAAGGCGAAGCTGCCGCCGGGCTCCACGGCCGCGTCGAGCTGCGGCAGCCTGTGGGCATCGGCCTTGGCGCCGGTCACCCGCGCGCCGGTGGCATTGCGCAGGGCGTCGACGCCGCCGATATGGTCATGATGATGATGCGTGATCCAGATGTCGCTCAGCTCCCAGCCATGTGCCGCCAGCGCCTTCTCGACCGGGCCGGTTTCGGGAACGTCGATCACGGCAGTGGCGCCGCTGGCCGCGTCATGGACCAGATAGGCGTAATTGTCGCTGAGGCAAGGGACGGTGACGAGGGTCAGGGGCATGGAAAGGCTCACGGATGTCGCTATTGTATGCCGAGGGTCACCGATCTGAGGACTAGGCGCAATGCACCTTGATGTGCTCGACCTTCGGAATTTCTACTACCGGACGAGCCTGGGCCGCGCCGCCCAGAAGGCAATCCGCGGCCAGGTGCAGCATCTGTGGCCCGAGGCGAAGGGCCAGATGGTGGCGGGCTTCGGCTTCGCGGTGCCGCTCCTGCGGCCCTTCCTGGCGGATGCTCGGCGGGTGGTCGGGCTGATGCCCTCGGCCCAGGGGGTCATGCCCTGGCCTGCGGGGATGCCCAATGTCTCGGTGCTCTGCGAAGAGACAGCCTGGCCGGTTTCCACCGGGGCGGTCGACAAGCTGGTGGTGATGCACGGTCTGGAAACCACCGAAACGCCCGCGGCGCTGCTGGAGGAATGTCACCGCGTGCTCGGGCCGGGCGGGCGGATCCTGTTCATCGTGCCGAACCGCGCCGGGCTCTGGGCGCGCTCGGACCAGACGCCCTTCGGCTTCGGCCGTCCCTACAGCCTCGGCCAGCTCGAGGCGCAGATAAAGCCTTTCGGCTTCGTCCCCGAGGCCCATACCGTGACCCTGTTCCAGCCGCCGTCGCACCGCCGCTTCTGGCTGCGGACCGGGGCGATGTGGAACCAGGTCGGGCGCAGCCTGTCGAACCGCTATGCCGGGGGGGTGCTGATGCTGGAGGCCTCCAAGCGGGTCTTCGCGCCGCGCGGCACGCCGGTGCGCGGAGAGCTGCGCCGGCCGCTCCAGATCCTGGACGCACTGCCCAAGCCGGTGGGCGGGCCGCTGCCGAACCAGCGCAGTGATTCCCGGACCCCGGGGAAGGCCGCAACGGCAGATTTCATGCATCAATCCGGCCGTCATATCTGAACGCCAATTCGGCTGTCTAGCGCTAACACGGCTTCGTGATAGCTTAACCTTTTGGTTTCCTTTGGCTGTCCATAGGGTCGCACCCAGCGCTAAGTTCCTGTCTGTGCTGAATTTCGCGGATCCATGCCACATTTTTGATTGGTTGCTTGGCACCGCCGGCTTTGCTACTTCCCCAATAATTTTGGCGGCCCCGACCTCGGGAGGGGCTTCAGACCGCCCCGCGTCCAGCCAAAGGACCGGGGCCATCATGCGGAAGGGTGGACGTGTCCGAACCAGCAGCGATCTCCTCTGGCATTGCCGAGCGCTATGCCACGGCCGTGTTTGACCTGGCCAAGGAAGCCGGCCAGATACCGAACCTCGAATCCGATGTGGATGCGCTCGGCGCGGCGCTGAAGGACAGCGCCGAGCTTTCGGCGATGGTCTCCTCGCCCGTCTTCAGCCGCGCCGACCAGGGCAATGCGATCATGGCGGTCACCCGCCAGATGGGCCTGTCGCCGATGGTCGTGAACACGCTCGGCCTGATGGCCTCGAAGCGCCGCCTCTTCGTGCTGCCGCAGTTCATCGCGCAGCTGCAGGCGATGATCGCCGAGGAGAAGGGCGAGGTCACGGCCGACGTCGTCAGCGCCACCGAACTCAGTGCCGAACAGATCGACTCCCTGGCCTTCGCCATCCACGAGAAGATCGGCAAATTCGTCAAAGTGAACATGACCGTCGATCAGTCCCTGATCGGTGGTCTCATCGTCAAGGTTGGCTCGAAGATGATCGACACCTCGATCAAGTCGAAGCTTGCAAACCTCCAGAATGCAATGAAAGAGGTCGGATAATGGGAATCCAGGCGGCAGAAATTTCTGCGATCCTCAAGGAGCAGATCCAGAACTTCGGGCAGGAAGCGCAAGTTGCCGAGGTCGGCCGCGTGCTGTCCGTCGGCGACGGCATCGCCCGCGTCTACGGCCTCGACAACATCCAGGCCGGCGAGATGGTCGAGTTCCCGGGCGGCATCAAGGGCATGGCGCTGAACCTCGAGACCGACAACGTCGGCATCGTGATCTTCGGCACCGACCAGGACATCAAGGAAGGCGACACCGTCAAGCGCACCAACGAGATCGTTGACGTGCCGGCCGGCGACGCGCTTCTGGGCCGCGTCGTCGACGCGCTCGGCAACCCGCTCGACGGCAAGGGCCCGATCGCGGCCTCCGAGAAGCGCATCGCCGACGTCAAGGCGCCGGGCATCATCCCGCGGAAATCGGTGCACGAGCCGATGGCGACCGGCCTGAAGGCCGTCGACGCGATGATCCCGATCGGCCGCGGCCAGCGCGAGCTGATCATCGGCGACCGCCAGACCGGCAAGACCGCCGTGGCGCTCGACGCGATCCTGAACCAGAAGGCCTACAACGACGCGGCAGGCGACGACGAGCACAAGAAGCTCTACTGCATCTATGTCGCCATCGGCCAGAAGCGGTCCACCGTGGCGCAGCTGGTGCAGCGTCTCGAGCAGACCGGCGCCATCGAATACTCCATCGTCGTGGCGGCAACCGCCTCCGACCCGGCGCCGATGCAGTACCTGGCCCCCTACACCGCGACCGCTATGGCGGAGTTCTTCCGCGACAACGGCCGCCACGCGCTGATCATCTACGATGACCTGTCCAAGCAGGCCGTTGCCTACCGCCAGATGTCGCTGCTGCTGCGCCGCCCGCCGGGCCGCGAAGCCTATCCGGGCGACGTGTTCTACCTGCACTCCCGCCTGCTGGAGCGCTCGGCGAAGCTCAACGAGGATCACGGCGCAGGCTCGCTGACCGCGCTGCCGATCATCGAGACCCAGGCCGGCGACGTGTCCGCCTACATCCCGACCAACGTGATCTCGATCACCGACGGCCAGATCTTCCTGGAAACCGAACTGTTCTACCAGGGCATCCGCCCGGCCGTGAACACCGGTCTCTCGGTGTCGCGCGTGGGCTCCTCGGCCCAGACCAACGCGATGAAGACCGTTGCCGGCCCGATCAAGCTTTCGCTCGCCCAGTACCGCGAGATGGCCGCCTTCGCGCAGTTCGGCTCCGACCTCGACGCGGCAACCCAGCGGCTGCTGAACCGCGGCGCGCGCCTGACCGAGCTGATGAAGCAGCCGCAGTACTCGCCGCTGACCAACGCGGAGATCGTCTGCGTGATCTGCGCGGGCACCATGGGCTACCTGGACAGCATCCCGGTGGGCGATGTCGGCCGCTTCGAGGCAGGTCTGCTGGCCTTCCTGCGCAACCAGCACAAGGACCTGCTGGACTGGATCACCAAGGACGATCCCAAGATCAAGGGTGATGCGGAAGCGAAGATCAAGGCTGTGCTCGACGAATACGCAGCGACCTTTTCCTGAGGCTAGGAGGGGACAGAACCCATGCCAAGTCTCAAGGACCTAAAAAACCGGATCTCCTCGGTCAAGTCGACCAGGAAGATCACGAAAGCCATGCAGATGGTGGCCGCGGCGAAACTTCGCCGCGCCCAGGAGAGTGCCGAGGCGGCCCGCCCCTACACGGAGCGGTTCAACGCGGTGCTCGGCCAGCTCGCGGCCTCGGTGGGCAGCTCGGATTCCGCGCCGCTCCTGCTCAAGGGCACCGGCAAGGACGACGTGCAGCTGCTCGTCGTCATGACCTCGGAGCGCGGGCTCTGCGGCGGCTTCAACTCGTCTATCGTGAAGCTGGCGCGCACCCGCATCGAGGCGCTGAAGCTCCAGGGCAAGACGGTGAAGATCCTCACCGTCGGCAAGAAGGGCCGGGAACAGCTGCGCCGTGACTACGGCGACATGATGATCGGCCATGTCGACATGTCCGAGATCAAGAAGGTCGGCTATGCCAATGCGGCAGCCATCGCCAAGGACCTGCTCGGCCGTTTCGACGCCGGCGAGTTCGACGTGGCCACGATCTTCTACGCGCAGTTCCAGAGCGTGATCAGCCAGACGCCGACGGCGCAGCAGATCATCCCCGCGAGCTTCGACGCTCCCGAGGAGGCAGGCGCTTCGACGGTCTACGACTACGAGCCCAGCGAAGAGGCCATCCTGGCCGACCTGCTGCCGCGCGGCGTCGCAACCCAGCTCTTCGCGGCTCTCCTGGAGAACGCGGCTTCGGAACAGGGCGCGCGGATGTCCGCAATGGACAACGCGACCCGGAACGCGGGCGACATGATCGACAAGCTGTCGATCGAGTACAACCGCACCCGCCAGGCCGTGATCACCAGCGAGCTGATCGAAATCATTTCGGGCGCCGAGGCGCTCTGACCGAACGAACCGGAGACACACAACAATGGCAATCGGCAAAGTTACCCAGGTCATCGGCGCCGTGGTCGACGTTCAGTTCGACGACCACCTGCCGGCGATCCTGAACGCGATCGTCACCGAGAACAACGGCAAGAAGCTGGTTCTCGAGGTCGCCCAGCACCTCGGCGAAGGCACCGTGCGCTGCATCGCCATGGACGCGACCGAAGGTCTCGTCCGCGGCCAGAAGGTCGAGGACAGCGGCGCGCCCATCGCGGTTCCGGTCGGCAACGCCACCCTGGGCCGCATCCTGAACGTCGTCGGCGAGCCGGTGGACGAGAAGGGCCCGGTCGAGGCGACCGAGACCCGCGCCATCCACCAGCCCGCCCCGAGCTTCGACCAGCAGTCGACCACCTCGGAAATCCTCGTCACCGGCATCAAGGTGATCGACCTGCTCGCGCCCTACGCGAAGGGCGGCAAGATCGGCCTGTTCGGCGGCGCCGGCGTGGGCAAGACCGTTCTGATCATGGAACTGATCAACAACATCGCGAAGGTGCACTCGGGCTTCTCCGTGTTCGCCGGCGTGGGCGAGCGGACCCGCGAGGGCAACGACCTCTACCACGAGATGATCGAATCCAACGTCATCAAGCCGGACAACCTGGCCGACAGCCAGGTGGCCCTGGTCTACGGCCAGATGAACGAGCCTCCGGGCGCCCGTGCCCGCGTTGCGCTGACCGGCCTGACCCTGGCCGAGCAGTTCCGCGACCAGTCCGGCACCGACGTCCTGTTCTTCGTCGACAACATCTTCCGCTTCACCCAGGCGGGTTCCGAGGTGTCGGCGCTTCTGGGCCGCATCCCCTCCGCCGTGGGCTACCAGCCGACGCTGGCCACCGACATGGGCGCGATGCAGGAACGCATCACCTCGACCAAGAACGGCTCGATCACCTCGATCCAGGCCGTCTACGTTCCGGCGGACGACCTTACCGACCCGGCACCGGCAACCACCTTCGCGCACCTCGACGCAACCACCGTTCTGTCGCGCGCGATCTCGGAACTCGGCATCTACCCGGCCGTGGACCCGCTCGACTCCTCGTCGCGCCTCCTCGACCCGGCGGTGATCGGCGAAGAGCACTACAAGGTCGCCCGTGACGTGCAGGGGATCCTCCAGCGCTACAAGTCGCTGCAGGACATCATTGCGATCCTCGGCATGGACGAACTGTCGGAAGAGGACAAGCTGACCGTGGCCCGCGCCCGGAAGATCCAGCGCTTCCTCTCCCAGCCCTTCGACGTTGCGAAGGTCTTCACCGGTTCGGACGGCGTCCAGGTCCCGATCGAGGACACCATCAAGTCGTTCAAGGCCGTCGTGGCCGGCGAATACGACCACCTTCCGGAATCCGCCTTCTACATGGTCGGCGGCATCGAAGAGGTGATCGCCAAGGCCGAGAAGCTGGCCGCGGAAGCGGCATAAGGACCGGATAGATGGCAAAAACCATGCAATTCGACCTGGTCTCGCCGGAGCAGAGCCTCGCCTCGCTCCAGGTGACCGCGGTCCAGTTGCCGGGATCTGAAGGCGAGCTGACGGCGATGCCGGGCCACTGGCCGATGATCACGACGCTGAAGCCGGGGATCCTGAGCGTGACGGCGGATGGACAGGTGCTGGAATTCGCGGTGACGGGCGGCTTTGCCGACATCTCCGCGGACGGTGCCACCGTCCTAGCCGAGCGCGCCTTCGAGAAGGGCGCCGAAGGCCGCGCCGCCATCGAGGCGGAGCTGGAGCAGGCCCGTGCCGCCGCAGAGGCGGCCAAGGGCCCCGAGCGCGACACCGCGACCGAGCTGGTCTACGACTTCGTGCACCTGCTCGAGAACATGCAGTAAGCGCGCCACGGCGTGCCGAAGGAAAGGCCCCGCTCCGGCGGGGCTTTTTGCTGTCCGGGCCCAAGGCCGCCCAAGGCGCGCGGGTCCGCTCCGCGGGGCTGCGGATTGCGGACGTCGGGCGATGTTTCGGGGGAGGGGACGCGGCTTCGTAAGGCCGCCTTTACAATTCCGTGACGGAATCAGCCTATCAGGGTCGCAAGGACTTTTCCGATAGGAGTGACCCCGGGCCCGTCGAGGCGCCGGGGTCTTTCCTTTTTGGGGTCCGTGCCGCGGCTCAGTGCTGGCCGTAGAGCCCTTCGTAGATCGGGCCCAGAGTCTTGACGTCGATCAGCGAGGAGATCGAGGTGCCGTTCCAGGTGTTCAGGATCGCCTGGGCGAACAGCGGCGCGGTCGGCACGATGCGGATGTTCGGCGTGTTCAGGACCGCCTGGGTCGGCTCGATCGAGTCGGTGATCACCAGGCTCTTCAGCTTGGAATTGGTGACGCGCTCGACTGCGGGGCCCGACAGGACGCCATGCGAGGTATAGGCATGCACTTCGCGCGCTCCGGCCTCCAGCAGCACCTCTGCCGCCTTGCAGAGCGTCCCGGCGGTGTCGCACATGTCGTCGACGATGATGCAGATCTGGTCCTGGACGTCGCCGATGACGGTCATCTCGGCCACTTCCCCGGCCTTCTCGCGGCGCTTGTCGACGATCGACAGCGGCGCGCCGATGCGGGTCGCCAGCTCGCGCGCCCGCGCCACGCCGCCCACGTCCGGCGAGACCACGGTGATGTTGTCGATCGAGTCCTTGAAGTTCTCCATGATGTCGAGCGCGAAGAGCGGCGCGGCATAGAGGTTGTCCACCGGGATGTCGAAGAAGCCCTGGATCTGCGCGGCATGCAGGTCCATCGTCACGATCCGGTCGACCCCGGCCTCGGTCAGCATGTTGGCGACCAGCTTGGCGGTGATCGGGGTGCGCGACTTGGTGCGGCGGTCCTGGCGGGCATAGCCGAAATAGGGGATCACCGCGGTGATGCGCGCGGCCGAGGAGCGGCGCAGCGCGTCGGCGATGATCAGCAGCTCCATCAGGTTGTCGTTTGCCGGACGCGAGGTCGGCTGCAGGATGTAGACATCCTCGCCTCGGACGTTCTCGAAGACCTCGACGAAGATCTCGCCGTCGTTGAACCGCTCGACCCGCGCGTCGACCAGGTCGACATTCATGCCGCGATGCATGGACATGCGGCGGGCGACGGCGGCGGCAAGGCGCTTGTTGGCATTGCCGGCGATGATCTTCGGTTCGTTGGTGATCGGCATGGGAGGGTCCTTGGCAGTCGGGACGAAACGGATTCGAAAGTCGGGCACGGGTTATCACCCGGGCCGGCAAAGGCAAAGCGCGATAGGAGTGCCGGGCGGGATTGCAACACCTCCCGGCGCGGATCTACCGCGTCAGAAGAGCGCGAGGAAGGCCTCCGTCGCGTCCGGCGCCGCGCTCCAGTCGCAGACCAGCCGCGCGGAGAGCAGGTCCTCCGGATCGGGGCCCTCCAGCGTGCCGTCCAAGTAGTATTCCGCGCCCGCCGCCTTCAGCTGCCGGTGGATGTGCCGCGGCCAGCGGGCGAAGAGGATGTTGGCCTCGCGCGGGAACATCAGCTCGGCCTTGCCGGTGGCGGCCAGCCCGGTCTCCAGCGCGGCGGCGGCGTCATTGGCCGCGGCGGCCATGTCCAGCCACAGCCCGTCCGCCAGCGCCGCCTCGATCTGCGCGGCGAGGTAGCGGTGCTTGGAGAAGAGATGCGCGCCGCGCTTGCGGCGAAAGGCGAAATCGCGGGCCAGCGCGGGATCGAAGAACACCGCCGCCTCGGCCCCCATCAGCCCGTTCTTGGTGCCGCCGAAGCTCAGCGCATCCACGCCGGCGCGCCAGCTCATCTCGGCCGCGGAGCAGCCCAGGGCCACGGCGGCATTGGCGAAGCGTGCGCCGTCCATGTGGACCTTGCGGCCATGCGCATGGGCGATGCCGCAGAGCGTGCGCAGCTCCTCCAGCGTGTAGACCGTGCCCTTCTCGGTGGCCTGGGTGAGGCTCACCGGCCCGGGCTGGACCTGGTGCACGCTGCGGCCTGCAGCCTCCCGCAGGGCCGCTTCCAGCGCTTCCGGGGCGATCTTGCCGTCCGGCCCGCCGAGCAGCGTCAGCTTGGCCCCGGCCGAGAAGAATTCCGGCGCGCCGCACTCGTCCTCCTCGATATGGGCGGTGCGGGCGCAGAACACGGTTTCCCAGGGCTGGCCCATCGCGGCGAGGATCAGCGCATTCGCCGCCGTGCCGGTCCCGACGAGGAACACTTCGGCGTGCGGCGCCTCGAAGGCCTCGCGCACGGCCGCGACCGCCCGCGCCGTCACCGCATCCGCGCCATAGCCCGGCGCGTAGCCCGCATTGGCGCGCATCAGCGCCTCCATCACCCTGGGATGGACCGGGCCGGTATTGTCGGAGGCGAAATGCATCTCAGAGATCCTCGATGATGTGGTCTTCCCAGTCGTCTTCGTCGACCTCGTATTCCGGGATGGTCCAGCCCTGCACCGACATGCCCTCCTCGTGCACCGTGTCGCGCGAGCCCGAGACCAGGTAGTGCCACTTGGGCAGCGGGCGGCGGAGATGGACGAGCCGGTAGGCGCAGGTCGAGGGCAGCCAGTAGGCGACCTCCTCCAGCGAGCCGGGGGTCAGCACCACGCATTCCGGCACGATCTGCTTCCTGATCTCGTATTTCGAGCAGAGGCAGGTCTCGTCGTCCAGAAGGCGGCAGGCGACGCGGGTGAAGGCGACTTCGCCGGTATCCGCGTCCTCCAGCTTGTTCAGGCAGCACTTGCCGCAGCCGTCGCAGAGCGCTTCCCATTCCTCGCGGGTCATCTTCTCCGGCGGAACGGTCTTCCAGAAGTTCGGTCGCATCCGGTGTCTCCCGATTGCGGGGTGAGGTCAGAGCGCGGCGAGGATGCCGCGGGCCGCGTCGCTGTCGCGGTCCATCTGCGCGATCAGCGCGCCGAGCCCGTCGAATTTCTGCTCGGCCCGCAGCCAGGATACAAGCGCCACCGAGATGTGCCGCCCGTAGAGATCGCCGGAGAAATCGAAGATATGGGTTTCCAGGTTGGCCTTGTTCTCGCCGAACATCGGCCGCACGCCCAGGGAGGCCACGCCGCGGTAGCTGCCGCGCCCGGGCCCCGAGAGCACGTCGACCAGCACCGCATAGACGCCGAACCGCGGCAGGTGGAGCCCGTCCAGCGACATGTTCGCGGTGCGGTAGCCCAGCTCGCGGCCGCGCTTCTCGCCGTGCAGGACCGGGCCCTCGATGCGGTGCCAGTGGCCCAGCATCTCGCGCGCCTCGACGGTCTTGCCTTCTTCCAGCGCGATGCGGATCGCGGTGGAGGACACGGCCTGGGTGTCGGCGGTCAGCAGCGGCGCGATGGTGGTGCCGTAGCCGTGGCGGCGGCCGAACTCCTCCAGCATCGCCACGTCGCCCTCGCGCCCGCGGCCGAAGCGGAAATCGGCCCCGACCACGACATGGCGGAGCCCGAGCCCGCCCGCCAGCACGTCGCGGGCGAATTCCTCGGCCGAGAGCGCGGCGAGATCGCGGGAGAACGGGATCTGGTAGAGCCGCTCCACCCCCAGCTTGGCGAGCCGGTTGGCCTTGGCCTCGGCATTCATCAGCCGGAAGGGCGGGGCGTCGGGGGCGAAGACCTCGCGGGGATGCGGCTCGAACGTGACCACGCCGAGCGGCGCGCCGATCGTTCCGGCCGCCTCGCGGGCGAGGCCGATCACCTTCTGGTGGCCCAGATGGACGCCGTCGAAATTGCCGATCGCGGCGCTGGCGCCGCGGTCCTCTTGGCTCATGCCATGGAATTGCTGCAGGATCCGCATGGCGGTCGCTTACCCCCGGCAGGAGGGCGTTTCAAGCGGCAGGCGGCCCCGCGCGCATCGGGCGCGCGGATGTGACCGCAACGCGTCATCCCCGGGACGGCGCAAGCACGGTTGCCTCTCCGGTGATCACCTTCTGTCCGCCGGCCACGGCCTCGCAGGCCAGGATCACGCGCTTCTTCTCCGGCACGATCTCCTTGACGGTGACCGAGGCAGTGACCTCCTCGCCGATCCGCACGGGGGCGAGGAATTTCAGCGTCTGGCCGAGATAGATCGTGCCGTGCCCGGGCAGGCGCTCGCCCAGCAGCGCCGAGAACAGGCTGGCCGACAGCATGCCATGGGCGATGCGCTGGCCGAACATCGAGGCCTTGCCCGCGGCTTCGTCCAGGTGGATCGGGTTGCGGTCTTCGGAGACATCGGCGAATTTCTGCACCAGATCGGGGGTGATCGTCTTGGTCAGGCTGCGGCTGTCGCCGACTTTCAGGTCTTCCAGGTACACGGTGCCGACTTCGGTGACTTCGGTCATGATCTCTCGTCCTTCACTTGCCGTCCGGGGGGCTATGGGGGCTCGGGCCGCGCCGCGCAATGACGGAAGTCAGCGCAGGCGACCAATGGCGTAGGTCGGGTTCAGGGCGGTCTCTTCCAGGTAGGCGGCGAGCTTGGCAGGATCGGGCTGCTCGGCCGTGCCGGTCTGCTCCGCCGCCAGGCCGCCGGTGACGAAGAGCGTGTCGAAATTCTCCAGGATGCCGCCCTTCACGTCGGTGGCCGGGCCGTCGCCGATCACCAGCACGCGGTCGTCGGAAATCCGGCCGAGCCCGGCAAGGCGCCGCCGCGCCAGGTCGTAGATCGGCGGATGCGGCTTGCCGAAATAGAACGACCGGCCGCCCATCTCGGCGTATAGCTCCGCGATGGCGCCGGCGCAGTAGATCCGCTTCTCGCCGCGGTCGACCACCACGTCGGGATTGGCGCAGAGCAGCGGCAGGTCGTCCTGCTTGGCCAGCAGCAGCCGCGCGCGGTAGTCCTTTGGCGTTTCCACGTCGTCGTTGTCGAGCCCGGTGCAGACGATGCCCTCGGCCTCCTTCAGGGGAACGCGCTCGATCACCTTGTCTGCGCGGATGTCGGGCTCCATGTCGGTGAAGAAGGGCAGGTCGCGCTCGGGGCCAATATGGTGGACCTTGGTGCCGAACTGGCCCGCGGTCATGGCGGCCTGCGCAGCATCGCCCGAGGTCGCGATCTCGTCCCAGGCGTCGCGCGGCACGCCGAGCTGGTCGAGCTGCAGGATGACCTGCGACTTCGGCCGCGGCGAGTTCGTCAGCAGCAGCACCTTGCCGCCCTGGACGCGGTAGTCCTGCAGCGCCTTCACCGCCTCGGGGAAGGCGATCACGCCGTTGTGCAGGCAGCCCCAGAGGTCGCAGAGCACGGCGTCGTAGGTCGCGCCGATCTCGGCGAGGGCGGAAATGGTCCGGGTCATGCGGCTCTCCTGTGGCGGCGGTCCTGGCCGGTGACCTAGCGCAGGAAAGCGGGGACGGCCAGACATGGAAAGGGGCGCCGTCGGCGCCCCCGGTCTTGCGGTCGCGGCGGCTCAGAGCGCCAGCGACGGGATGATCTGCTTCTTGCGGGACATGATGCCCGGCAGGACCACGGTGTCGCCCTCGACGGTCGCGCCGAAGCTCTTCTCGGCGACGGTCTTGACGGTGCCGTTCGGCACCAGCAGCGTCGCCTCTTCCTTCAGGATGTCGATGATGAAGAGCAGCACCTCGTCGACGCCGTCCTCGGCCGCGACGGCCTTCATCGACTCCATCAGCGACGCCTTGCGGTTCAGCGGGATCTCGGGCGAGGTGGTCTCCAGCACCGAGACGCGGAAATTGGTGCCGCCGACCTCGTATTTCTTGGAATCCATGCGGATCAGCTCGGCATCGGAGAAATGCGAGATGTCGGATTTCGCGGCGAACATCTCTGAGGCATAGGTGCCGATGGTGATGTTCAGCTCGGAAGCGAGCTTCTGCGCCAGCGCCTTGTCGGTCTCCGTCGTGGTCGGGCTGCGGAATTCCATCGTGTCCGACAGGATGCAGCTGAGCATCGCGCCCTTGATGTTGTCGGGCATCTTCGCGGCGTCATCGCCCATCAGGTCGTGCATGATGGTGGCGGTGCAGGCCAGCGGCCGGATGGTGATGTCGATCGGGCCCTTGGTCTCCAGGCCGCCGACCAGCTTGTGGTGGTCGATGATCGCCAGGATGTCGGTGCCGTTGATGCCTTCGGGCAGCTCGGCCGGGTTGTTGGTGTCGACGATCACGACCGGCTCGCCCTCGGCGACGGAGGAGATGATCTCGGGCTTCTCGAAGCCCCATTTCTCCAGCACGAAGGCGGCTTCGGTATTCGGTTCGCCCAGCAGCTTCGCTTTGGCCGGGGTGCCCTTCACTTCGGAGAGGTACCAGGCCCAGATCAGCGGCGAGCCGGTGGAATCGGTGTCGGGGGCCAGATGGCCGAAAACTTTGATGGTCATGGCGACCTCCGTCCTTTGGATGGGTTCCGCCCGCGCTTATAATTGTGCCGGAAGGCCTTGAAGAGGGACGCGTCGCCGCAGTGACCGCTAACCGGTGCAGGCGCGCCGCCACGGGCCGCAGGGCCGGGCTACCGCGCCCGGCAGTCGATGTCGGCGACCTGCGCGCTGCGCAGCGGGCTGCGCAGGAAGGGCAGGTCGAAGCGCATCGCGACCATGCCGCGGGCCTTTCCGCGTTCGGCGGGAAGATCGGCCGAAGCATCGGCCTGGGTGCTGCCGGCGCGGCCGCCTTCCTCCTCGGAATACTCGAGCAGGGCGCGGCACGAGACCCGGACGGAGCGGCTTCGGCCCGATGCATCGCCCCGGGGCAGCTCGGCATGCACCTCCAGCTCGGCCTCGCAGCGCGCGGCATTCCGGTCGGAGCGGCAGGACAGGCTGCGCGCGGCGGCGGTCACCTGCGGCTCCCACGAGGGGCGGCCGCTGCCCTGTCCGCCCTGCTGCGCCCGGCCGCCGCCGGTCCAATGGCCGCCATTGCCGTCCCAGCCGCCCTGTCCGGGCCTGGGCCGGCTGTCTTCCGGCGCCGTCCAGCGATCCTTGTCGCCGTTCCAGCCGCTGCCGGGCCTGCCGGAGCCGCGGTCGATCTCTTCCGCGAAGGCGGCATTGAGCCAGCCCTCCACACGGGCGCCGTCGCGGCGGACGGAGACCAGCAGCCAGTTGCCCCGGCTTTCCAGCACCGGCAGCTCGTCGTCCTTGTAGACGGTGCCGACGGTGGGGAATTTCGTGCCGGGACCTTCGCGGATGGCGATCTGGACGGGCTTCACCCGCACCATGCCGCCGCGCGCGTCCGCGGCGGCCGGAGGAGCCAGCGACAGGCAGGCAAGCAGGAGCGCGAGGCAGAGGCGGATCATGCCTCCGCCCTATCGCGGCGGGGTTAAGGAAGCCCTGACGGCGCCGCGGCTCAGCCCATCCGCTCGGAGGCGTAGCCGCCCGGCGAGGCAGGGAAGACCACCGTCTTGTTGCCGTTCAGGAAGACCCGGTGGTTGGCATGGGCATGCACGGCGCGGGCCAGCACCTGGGCCTCGACGTCGCGGCCGAGCGACACGTAGTCGGCCGCCGACTGGGCATGGGTCACCCGCACGGTGTCCTGCTCGATGATCGGACCCTCGTCGAGGTCGGCGGTGACGTAATGCGCTGTCGCGCCGATCAGCTTCACCCCGCGCTGAAAGGCCTGCTTGTAGGGGTTCGCGCCCTTGAACGACGGCAGGAAGGAGTGGTGGATGTTGATGATCCGGCCCGACATGGTCTTGCACATCTGGTCCGACAGGATCTGCATGTATCGCGCCAGCACCACCAGGTCGGTGCCGGAGCGCTCGATGATGCGCATGATATGCGCCTCGGCCTCGGGCTTGTTCTCCTTCGTCACCTCGACATGGTGGAAGGGGATGTCGTGGTTCACGACGACCTTCTGGTAGTCCATGTGGTTCGAGATCACGCCGGTGATGTTGACCGGCAGCCCGCCGATCCGCCAGCGGTAGAGCAGGTCGTTCAGGCAGTGGCCGAAGCGGCTGACCATGATCAGCATGTTGGGACGCTCGGCGCCGTCGAAGAACTCGGCCTGCATGGCGAATTCGGAGGCCAGCGGCGCGAAGGCGTCGCGCAGCGAGGCCAGCGAGGCGCCGGTTTCCGAGGCGAAGCTGACCCGCATGAAGAACCTGCCGGTCTCCGTGTCGTCGAACTGCGCGGAATCGGTGATGTTGCAGCCATGCTGCGCCAGGAAGGTGGCGATGGCGGCGACGATGCCCCGGCGGGTGGGGCAGGCAACGGTGACGACGAAATCGGACATGGACGGTCTCCGGCAGGGAATTGCCCCCGGTTACCCCGTTCCTGCGGGGCCTGCCATAGCCAATCGGGACGGTTTTTTCTCCGCGGGCGACATCGGCCGCCTTCCGCAGGGGCGGAAATCCGGACTCGCCTTGCCGCTGCTTCTCGCCGAGACTTCCCTGGGGAAAACTGGGGGGACGGATCATGGCGACATTCTATCTGTTCGCGGACTCGCAGGTGCAGCGGACGCTGACTGCGGGCGAGGTGGGCTTCGTGGCCGAGGGGGCGAGCCTCGCGCTGCAGGACGATGCGGTGGTGGTCACCGGCAATGCCGACCTGGCGATCTTCGGCACCGTGTTCAGCGGCGACGACAACGGCATCAACCAG
>NZ_JAATVU010000066.1 GCF_013184745.1 Mangrovicoccus sp. HB161399 | reverse complement strand
TGACCTCCACCTCTTCCTTGAGGCGACGGTTCTCGCGCCGAAGTTCGGCCAGTTCGGCGGCCTCGGCCTGCTGCTTGCGGATCGCCTCGGCCGCCCCTCCAGCCGCCAGTTCAAGCCGCCAGCCTTTCAGCTGCGACGGCGTCACGCCAAGTTCCCGCGCGACGCTGGTCTGGGTGGCGCCGGGCTCCGACAGGCGCGCAACGGCCTGCTCCTTGAACTCGGCGGTGAAGTGACGACGGGGTTGTCTGCTCATAGCGGGTCCCTCTCTCTGGGAGTACTTTAACTCCCGGTCCGGGATCCGGGGGCAAGGTCACTTGCCCCTCGCTGCATGGCCGCGACCAACCGGAATGCCGAACCCATGCAAGGCTCCTGCCGAGGGGCCATCCATGCATGGTCCGGGCATGGCGCCGAACGGCGCCGAGTGGATGCTCTCGCAGAATGAGCAGGATCAGGAAAGGCCCCAGCGGACCGTTTCCCCGACGAATGAGGCGGGCAAGGCATCGGGGGCGATCGGCGACGGCAGCCTGAAGCGCTTGGCCTTCGGCACGACGGTCATGGAGTTCGGAGGGGACCGTGGCGCCAGCGGCGCCGCGAAAGCCCCGAAGGACGCCATCGCCCATCCGGCGGACTCCCGTCTCTGCGAGCGGGCCCGGGCACGGCTGGTGGCCCTGGCGCAGGAGGACGGGGGATCTGCGCCAGTCCCATGCCCGGCTCGTGCCGCGCCTGTCCCGGCAGGTCGGCCGCTGCGCCCGTCCCGGGCAGTTCAAGCGCATGCGCAAGGCCCTGAAAAAGCTCAGGGGATGCACCGGGCGCCTTCGCAGGGCGCTCGTACCGGTGGTGCACCTGCTCAGCGCACGACCTGCACCGCCATCTCGGCGGCATCCCCGAGGGCGGCCTGCGCGACCGGGTGGTGGCGAAGATCGCGCTGGTGCTGCGGCTGCTGCACCAGAAGCCGAAAGGTCGGGGCAGGATCCGCGCCCCGCACGGGCCCGCGGCGGATTGCATCTCCGGGGGCTAGGCCCGCATCCGCTCCGAGTCCGGCTGCAGGGCCAGCCTGGCGGCGACGCTGCACGAGGGCCTCGTGGTCGGCGCGCGCAGCTTTCCCGGCAACCCGCATGACGGCCATGCGCTCGGAGCCGCGCTGGAGCAGGTCGAGGTTCTCGCCGGCGAAAGGCCGGGATTGGCCATGGCCGACCGCGGCCATCGCGGCCACAAGGTCGCTTCCACATGGGTGCTGATCAGCGGCCAGCGCCGCGGCATGACGCCGAAGCTGGCGGCTGACCTTCGGCGCCGGAGTTCAATCGAGCCCGAGATCGGCCACATGAAGGCGGATGGCGCCGGGCGCGATGTCCGCTGAAGGGGACGCAGGGCGACGCGGTCCTTGCCGTGCCCTGCGGCTGCGGGCAGGACATCCGCAAGACCCTCGCCCACCTCCGGGCCATCTGGGCCCGGCTCACCGCAACCATCGTCGCGTCCATGACCGGATGCCGGGCTCCGGAGCAGGCCTCTGACGCCGCATGACCTCGTTGTTCAGCATCGACTCCATAGGTCGGGAGGCATCTCGGCAGGGTGGCTAAGCGGTCGCGCCGGACATTGCGGCGGGACTGGTTCCCCGGGCAGGGCCGGAAACGGAAACCGCCCCGGATGCAGGCGGCATCCGGGGCGGTTCCATGTCCTGTCAGGGCCCGGAGGCCCCGGGGATCACTCGGGCTTGTTCAGCGCCGAGAGGCCCTTCAGCAGGTCGATCGCGTAGGAGAGCTGGAAATCCTGGTTGCGCAGGTGCGCGGCGGCCAGCGCGGCCTCCTGCTCCTGCTGGATCTGCTTCTGCTCGTCTTCGGTCAGGCTGTCATTGTCGAGGCTGCCGCGCAGATCCGCCTCGGTGCGGGTGCGGGCGGCGGCTGCGTCATCCTCGGACGGGGTTTCCTCGGGGGCCTGCTGCTCCACCACGATGTCCGGCGAAACGCCGAGCGCCTGGATCGAGCGGCCCGAGGGGGTGTAGTAGCGCGCGGTGGTCAGGCGCATCGCGCCGCCGCCGGGCACCGGCATGACGGTCTGGACCGAGCCCTTGCCGAAGCTCTTGGTGCCGACGACCACGCCGCGGCGGTGGTCCTGCAGCGCGCCCGCGACGATCTCCGAAGCAGAGGCCGAGCCGCCGTTGATCAGCACGACCAGTGGCTTGCCGTCGGCCAGGTCGCCCTCGGTGGCGTTGTAGCGGTCGCCGTCGGCCGGGTTGCGGCCGCGGGTCGACACGATCTCGCCCGCGTTCAGGAACGCGTCCGAAACCTTGATCGCCTGGGTCAGCAGGCCACCGGGATTGTTGCGCAGGTCGAGCACGAAGCCCTTGACGTTGTCCATGCCGCCGAGTTCGTCGACCGCCTTCTTCAGGCCCTCTTCCATGTTGGGATAGGTCTGGTCGTTGAAGGTTGTGACGCGGAGCACGACGACATCGCCCTCGGTGCGCACGCGCGCCGCGGTCAGCTTGATCGTGTCGCGGGTGATGGTTACGTCGAACGGCTCGTCCTGGCCCTCGCGGACCACGGTGACGGTGATGTCCGAGCCCACCGGGCCGCGCATCAGTTCGACCGCTTCGTCCAGCGTCAGGCCGAGGATGCTCTCGCCGTCGACATGGGTGATGTAGTCGCCCGACTGGATACCGGCCTCGTCGGCGGGGGTGCCGTCCATCGGCGAGACGACCTTGACGAAGCCGTCCTCCTGCGTGACCTCGATGCCCAGGCCGCCGAATTCGCCGCGGGTCTGGACGCGCATGTCCTCGGCATCGTTGGGGGCCAGATAGCTCGAATGCGGGTCGAGCGAGGTGAGCATGCCGTTGATCGCCGCCTCGATCAGCTTGCCGTCATCGACCTCTTCCACGTACTGGCTGCGGATCCGTTCGAAGATGTCTCCGAACAGGTCGAGCTGCTGGTAGACCGACATCGAGTCCGATTGTTCCTGCGCCAGCACGGGGCCGGCGATTTCGGCGGTCAGCACGGCGCCGGCGACGGTTCCGGCCAGTGCGGCCATCACGAAGGATCTCATTGCGGTCTCTTGTCCTCTTCCGCCGCGAACCACAGGGCGGGGTCCACGGGCCTGTTGGCGTCTCTCGTTTCCATATAAAGCGTGTCTCCCGGCAGGTCGCCAGATGTAAACGGGGCAGGCGTCACATTTCCGTGGCCATCGGCGTCGCCGGCGGAGACCTGCCCTTCCTCGGGAAGGAAGCCCAGCGGCAGCCCGGGAGAGACCGGATCGCCCGAGCGCACCAGCAGCCGGCCAAGTCCGGCCAGCGTCAGGGTGCGTCCCGGCGAGAGTTCGATCACCAGCACCAGGCGGTGCCCGCGCAGGGGGCCGGCATAGAGCACGTGTCCCGCCGCGGGCGCGCTGGCCAGCGTGCCGAAGCCCGGCGAGAGCCGCCAGCCGGGGCCGTCCTGTGCCGGGGTGCCTGGCACCGGCAGGGGCAGGCCCATGGGCTGCACGCCGGAGGGCTGTTCGGGGCCCAGCCGCCGGCCGAGTCCGGTGAGATCGGAAATCCCCAGCGCCACGGCCTGGGCGGCCGCGGTCTCGCTGTCGAAGGCCGGGGGCAGCGGGCCGCGCGAGGCCATCGCCTCGATCAGGGTCTGGCGCGCCTCGGCGGTCTCGGCCCGCAGCCCGGCCAGGCTGTCCGAGGCCTCCTCGGCGGCACGCCGCAATCCCTGCACGCGGTCGAGCCGGAGGATCAGCCCCTCGCGCTCCGCGGCCAGCGCCTGCACCATGTCATCGGCCATCGTGGCGGTCCGGGCCGCGGCGAGCGCGCCCTGCGGATGCAGCAGCGGCAGCGGCGCCTGCGCGTCGCCCAGCCGTTCCAGCCCGGCCAGCAGCCGCGCGGTGCGGTCCTCCTCGCCCGAGAGGTCGGCCGAGAGCTTCTCTTCCTCGGCGCGCAGCAGAGCCAGCTTGGTGCGCAGCGCCGCCTGGCCCTCTTCCTGGGCGGCGATAAGCTGGGTCAGGGCATTGAGCCGGGCCGAGGGGGCCGTGGCCTCTCCGGCGGCGCGGGCGGCCTCTGCCACCTTGGTTTCCCAGATGCCCTGCGCGGCGCAGGCCGACCCTGCCGACAGCAGGGCGGCAGCGCAGGCAGCCAGGGCAAGACGGTGCGGGCTCAATTGATCAGCGACTTTCCGGTCATCTCGGGCGGCGTGTTCAGCTCCATCAGCTGCAGCACGGTCGGCGCCAGATCGGCCAGGATGCCGTCATGGATCGTCGCGCCCTGCGGTCCGCCGACCAGCGCCACCGGCACCGGGTTCAGCGTATGCGCGGTATGCGGACCGTTGGTTTCCGGGTCCCACATCTGCTCGCAATTGCCGTGATCCGCGGTGATGACCATCGCGCCCCCGGCCTTCTCCAGCGCGGGCAGCACGCGGGCGAGCCCCTGGTCGACCGCCTCGCAGGCCTTCTTCGCCGCCTCCAGGTCGCCGGTATGGCCGACCATGTCGGGATTGGCATAGTTCACCACGATCAGGTCGTAGCCCTTTTCGATGGCGCCGACGAACTGGTCGGTCACCTCTGCGGCCGACATCTCGGGCTGCAGGTCATAGGTGGCGACCTTCGGCGATTGCGGCATGAAGCGGTCCTCGCCCTCCTCGGGCTCTTCCTTGCCGCCGTTGAGGAAGAATGTGACATGCGGGTATTTCTCGGTTTCGGCGAGGCGGAACTGGGTCAGTCCCTGCTTGGCCACCCAGGCGCCCAGCGTGTTGACGATGGCCCGCTTGGGAAAGACCGTGGCCATGAAGTCGTTGTGCTTGGTGGAGTATTCGACCATCCCCAGCATCGCCGCGAAATGCGGGCGCGGCATCGGGTCGAACCCGTCGAAGCCCGGCTCGCCGAGCGCCGAGAGGATCTCGCGCGCGCGGTCGGCGCGGAAGTTCAGGCAGAAGAAGCCGTCGCCCTCCTGCATGCCCCGGTACTCGCCGATCACCGTGGGCTTGATGAATTCGTCGGTCTCGCCCGCCTCGTAGGCCTCGGCGACGGCCGCCTCCGGGTTGCCCGCGCGGCGCGCCTCGGCGGCGGTCCAGGCGCGGTAGGCGCTTTCCACACGGTCCCAGCGCTTGTCGCGGTCCATGCACCAGTAGCGCCCGGTGACGGTGACGATCTTGGCGTCGTTCTGCAGCCCTTCGACCAGTTCGGCCATGAAGCCCGCGGCGGAGGACGGCGCCACGTCGCGCCCGTCGGTCACCGCGTGGATCGACACCGGCACGCCGGCATCGCAGAGCACCCGCGCTGCGGCGAGGATGTGCTGGATATGGCCGTGCACGCCGCCGTCGGAGACCACGCCCATCAGATGCGCGGTGCCGCCGGTGTCCTTCATCGTGGCGATGAAAGCCTTCAGCGCCTCGTTCCCGGCGAAGCTGCCGTCCTCGATGGCCAGGTCGATCTGGCCGAGGTCCATCGCGACGGTGCGGCCGGCGCCGATATTGGTGTGGCCGACCTCGGAATTGCCCATCTGCCCCTTGGGCAGGCCGACGACCGGCCCGTGGGTGGTCAGCTCGGCATTCGGGCAGGTCGCCATGATGCGGTCGAAGGTCGGCGTGTCCGCGAGGGCTGGGGCATTGTCTTCCGTCCGGGAGCTCTTGCCCCAGCCGTCGAGGATGCAGAGGACGACAGGTTTCGGTGCCATTGATCGGGCTCCTCGGTCTTGGAACAGGTTGCGGGATATCTAGCCTATCACTGCCCCGAGGAAAACGCGCTCTTTGGCCTCTCCGGCGGGACGGCGGGCGGCAGCCCGTAAACCAAGAACCAAATCCGGGCGGGCGGTTGGAGGCAAGTTGAGATAAACATGGATCAACAAGTCGGGACTGCTGCGGAGTCCGCTTGCGGATATCCACAGGAAGACGGGACAGGCACGTGCAGGTACGAGTACGGGAAGGCGCGTTGAACGAGGCATTGCGCGGGCCGGCGCCGCTGGCCTGCGCGGAGCGCGGCCTGTGGTCCGCGCGCGCGCCCGAGAACAGCGTTCCGGCGCTGGAGGCGGCCATCTCGGAGGGGTGCGAGATGGCCGCTTTCGATCTGCGCCGGACGCGCGAGGGCGACCTGGTCGCCTTCCGCGATCCCGAGCTGTCGCGCATGACCGCCGCGCGCGGTCCGGTCGCGGGGCTGGCCACCGCCTCGCTGACCCGGCTGCCGCTGCGCGGCGGGGAGGGCGGTGCGCAGCCCCTGACCAACGCCTATCTTCCGATGCTCTCCGAGATCCTCGCAGCGGCCCGCGGGCGATGCGCGCTGGTGCTGTCGCTGCCCGATTGCGCCGATCTCGACGCGCTGGCGCTGTGGCTCTGCGCCTGCAACGCCGCCGGGGATGTCGCGCTGCGCGCCCGCTTCGCGCGGCCGGCGGCGGCGGCGGAATTCACGGCACGGGTCCAGCGCCACGGGCTTGCGGCGATGCCGAGCCTCTGCCTGGCGCAGTCCTCCGGCACCGATATCCTCGACGCCCTCCTGGCGGCGCGGCCCGCCATGGCGGAGCTGCGCCGCGCCGCGCCAGAGCAGGTGTCGCGGCTGGCGGGGCCGCTGTCCGCGGCCGGGATCGCGGTCGCGGCCGCGACCGACGGACCGGGCGACGATGCGGCCGAAGCCGATCCCGACGGGATCTGGGGCGCGCTCTGGGAGGCAGGGGCGCGGGTTCTGTCCACTGCGCGGGCAGATGCGCTGCTGCGCTGGCGCGCCGGGCGGGTCGCGGCCTGACGTCTTATTGCCACCCGTGTTCCGTCAGGGCATGACTCGGTGAGTGACAGGCAGAGAAGGACCCTCCCCACGTGCCCCTGACCCGAGACGAAGAGAGTTTCCTCATCGACATCGTGCGCGAAGCGGCGCGGCAGCATATCCTGCCCCGCTTCCGCCAGTTGCCCGAGGACGCAATCGCCGCCAAATCCGCCGATGACGATCTCGTCACCATTGCCGACCAGCAGGCCGAGAAGCACATCGCGGCCGCGCTGGCCGGCGGCGCGCTAGGCGAGGTGCTGGTCGTCGGCGAGGAGGCGGTCGAGGACGATCCCGCCCTGACCGCGCGCATCCCCGGCGCGGCGCGCTGCGTGATCGTCGATCCGGTGGACGGGACCTGGAACTTTGCCCACGGGCTGGCCAATTTCGGCGTGATCGTGGCAGTCGTCGAGGAAGGGGAGACCGTGTTCTCGCTGCTCTACGACCCGGTGCTGGACGACTGGATCCTGGCGCGCAAGGGCGGTGGCACCTGGTTCTGCCGCCCCGACAGCGAGCCGCGGCGGCTGACGATGCCGGCCCATCCCTCGCCCGCCACGGGGGGCTTCGTGCCGCTGCGGCTGTTCCCGCTGGCCGACCAGCCGCGGCTGGCGGCCGAGCTGATGGCGGGGACGCGCACCTATTCCCTGGCCTGCGCCTGCCATGAATACCGGATGATGGCGCAGGGCTTCGGCCGCTACTGCATGGGCGTGAAGCCCAAGCCCTGGGACCATGCGGCAGGCGTTCTGGCCGTGATCGAGGCGGGCGGCAAGGCGGGCATGCTCGACGGCACGCCCTACCGGCCCGGCCCGGCGCCGGACGGCATCCTGCTGTCCGCGCAGAGCCCGGCGCTGTTCGACGAAATGATGGCGAAGCTGTCCTGGATGTCGGACGGAGCGGACGCATGACCCCCGAAGAGATCGCGAAGCTGCCCTACCGGCAGAATGTCGGCGTCATGCTGGTCAATGCCGCGAACCGGGTCTTCGTAGCCCAGCGGATCGACAATCCGGGGCCCGCGCTGCAGATGCCGCAGGGCGGGATCGACAAGGGCGAGGATCCGCGCGCGGCCGCCCTGCGCGAACTGGAGGAGGAGACCGGCGTTTCCGCTTCGCTGGTGACGGTCGAGGCCGAGAGCGCCGGCTGGATCGCCTATGACCTGCCGCATGACCTGGTGCCGAAAATCTGGAAGGGCAGGTACCGCGGGCAGGAGCAGAAGTGGTTCCTGCTGCGCTTCCACGGCACGGATGACGCGATCAACATCGAGACCGAGCATCCCGAATTCAGCGAATGGCACTGGATCGAGCTGGACCAGGTGGCCGAGCGCATCGTGCCGTTCAAGCGCGCGGTCTACGAGCAGGTGGTGGCGGAGTTCCGGCCCTACCTGGCCTGAGGCTGCCAGCGGCGTTCGAGCGTTTCGATCGCCGCGATCCGCTCGGCCGTCTTCGGGTGGCTGAGGAACCAGGCCGGGGCGGGGGTGCCGCCCTGGGTCAGCGCCTCCAGCTTGCGGAACAGCGCCTTCTGCGGCTCCGTCCCGATCCCGGCGCGGGTCAGCAGAGCGGCGGCATAGGCGTCGGCCTCGTACTCGTCCTGCCGCGACAGCCGCGCGGCCAGCATGCCGGTCAGCAGGTTGGCAATGGCCGGGCCGAAGCCCGGGATGATCCGCGACAGCACCATGGCGCTGGCCACGCGGATCGCGTTCTGCCCGGAAAAGTCGATCATCCGCCGCCGCGAATGGCCGAGCGCCACATGTCCCAGCTCGTGCGCGACGACGGAGGCCAGTTCCTCGGCGGAGACATCGCCCTGGCGGAAGCGGTTGTAGAAGCCGCGGGTCAGAAAGATCCGCCCGTCCGGCGCGGCCAGCCCGTTCACCGGCTCGATCTCGTACAGGTAGACCGGGATCCGCGGCACCTCGAGCGCCTCGGCCATCGGCTCCAGCACGCGGGTCAGCTGCGCATCGGCCAGCTCGGCAGAGCGCTGGTCCAGCTGCTGGCGGGTGCGCCAGGCCGAGAACATGTAGTAGGCGATGCCGTAGAGGACTGCGGCGAGGATGGGCGCGAGCTTCAGCATCCTGCAGATATGGCGATCCGGCGGGCCGCGGGCAAGATGCCCGCGCTCAGCGCCGCGAGTCGCCCAGCCGCCGCGGACCGGCGCTGGCCCAGCCCGGGAGGCCGTGGCTGGCCAGCGCGCGGGCCAGCGCATGCAGGCGGCTGGTGTCGTCGCGCGACCAGATCCGCGACATCCGGGTCATCGCCGAGACGGCGGCCAGAACCTCGCCGTCGCCGGGAGCGAGGATCGGGGTGCCGCAATACGAGGTCAGTTCCTCCGCGGCCATCAGTCCGCAGCGCGCCGACCCGGTGCCGATATGCGCCTGCACGTCCTGTCCCGATTGAATGACCCTCTGACACAGGCTGCTGCCGGTCGACGAGACCGGCACCAGTTCGGGCGCATCGGGGAAGCTTTTCCCGCGGGCCAGCACGAGAACGCAGCCCGGGAGCGGCGAGGGTATTGCCAAGGCGATGCAGTCGGCCCGCAGATCGGCAAGAGCATTTTCCATGAGGACCGCAAGGCTGGTCAGTGTCTTTCCACGCATGTTGCCACGGTACGGCGATGGCCCGGTCCGTCAAGCCGGAGCTCCGCATGCCGCAGGTGCCGCGATGGGGTACGATGCTCCGCGTGCGGGAATTCCCGCCGGGCAATGCAGGGCACGCAACGGAAGACATTGGAAAAAATCCAATTTAATCAATCAAATGAATGAATCGATACATTTATTATCGATATTTTCGCGATCCTCGTCGAACTTCACGGGCTCCGGAACGCGGTGCGCCACGGATTGCCTGCGGAATGGGCAAATTCGCTCCGCCGCTGCCGAAACACGTGAATTGGTCCGAAGTTTTCTCCGGGGCCGCCTCAACTGATTCTGTCAAGCATTCTAGGGTGTTTTGCTTGCACAGACTGCAAATGTTTCCGAATGGGACGCCAATTTTCGGATCCTGCACATCCGGCCGCGGAAAAAACCCGCGGTTCGGTGCGCGCGGGGCGGCTATCGTCCGAGCAGCCGCATGCCGCGGTCGATCCCTTCCAGCGTCATCGGCACCATCCGCTCGCCGAAGAGCTCCCGTATCAGTCCGATCGACTGGGTATAAGGCCAGTGTCGCTCGGGCACCGGGTTCAGCCAGAGGCAGTCGGGCCATTGCTCCATCGCGCGGCGCAGCCAGACCTCGCCGGCTTCCTCGTTCCAGTGCTCGTTGGCGCCGCCGGGATAGAGTACCTCGTAGGGCGACATCGAGGCGTCGCCGACGAAGATGCACTTGTAGTCGTGTCCGTAGGTGTGCAGCACGTCCCAGGTCGGGATCTGCTCGGTCCAGCGCCGGGAGTTGTCGCGCCACACGCCCTCGTAGAGGCAGTTGTGGAAGTAGTAGTGCTCCAGGTGCTTGAACTCGGAACGGGCGGCCGAGAACAGCTCCTCGACCACCTTGATATGGTCGTCCATCGAGCCGCCGATATCGAAGAACAGCAGCACCTTGACCGCATTGTGCCGTTCGGGCCGGGTCTTGACGTCGAGATAGCCGTGCTCGGCGGTGGCGCGGATCGTGCCGTCGAGATCCAGCTCCTCATGCGCGCCCGAGCGCGCCCATTGGCGCAGCCGCTTCAGCGCGACCTTGATGTTGCGCGTGCCCAGCTCGACGCTGTCGTCGAGATTGCGGAATTCGCGCTTGTCCCAGACCTTGACCGCCTTGCGGTGGCGGCTTTCCTTCTGGCCGATGCGGATGCCTTCGGGATTGTAGCCATAGGCGCCGAAGGGCGAGGTGCCCCCGGTGCCGATCCACTTGTTGCCGCCCTGGTGGCGCTCCTTCTGCTCCTCGAGCCGCTTCTTCAGCGTCTCCATCAGCTTGTCGAAGCCGCCCAATGCCTCGATCTCGGCCTTCTCCTCGTCCGAGAGGTGCTTCTCCGCCATCTTGCGCAGCCACTCCTCGGGGATCTCGACGGCCTCGATCATCTCCTCGAAGCTGATCGCCTCCAGACCTTCGAAGGTGGCAGCGAAGGCGCGGTCGAAGCGGTCGAGATTGCGCTCGTCCTTCACCATGGCGGCGCGGGCGAGATAGTAGAAGCCGTCCACGTCATAGGTGACGAGGCCGGTCCTCATGGCTTCGAGGAAGGCGAGATATTCGCGAAGGGAAACCGGGACGCCGGCTTTCCGCAGGTTTTCGAAGAACGGCAGGAACATGGGCGGAAGATAGCTCCGGCGGGGCGGCATTGCCACTCCCGTGGGGGCTCAGCCCGCCCGCTGCAGCCAGATTGCGGCAATCAGCCCGATCAGCCCGCCGATGATGGCGAAGACGACCGCATATTGCGCGATGTCGTAGCGGTTGCCGCCCCGGCGGCGGGCCAGGAAACCGCCCCAGGCGGCTCCCGCAAGGGTCGTGACTATGACGATCACGCTGGTCTCCTCACACGCCCTGGCGGCTGGCCAGGGACTCGATTTCCTCGGCGCGCTCGGTGGCGCGCGCGGTGCTGCCGAAGGCGTAGACTCCCCAGCCGATGGCTTCCTGGCGCAGCGCCGGATCGGGCCGGCCCTTGGCGGCCAGGGCTGCCGACTTGGCCAGCTCCAGATCCGACAGCAGCGCGGCATCCTCGTGGCGCCGCGCCGCCGGGGCGTAGCGGTCGCACAGCCCGATGGCGATGTCCCACTGGCCCGAGCTCAGCGCGAAGGCGGCGATCTGGAACCCGGCCTGGGCGGCATGGACCTGGGTCTCGGGCCGCTTCCCGAAGATCTCCTGCGCCGCGATGAAGGCCTGCAGCGCGGCCTCGCCGTCGCGGGCGATGCTGAGCCGTCCCAGCGTGAACAGGCTGAAGCCGGTGCGCACATCCGCCCATTGCGCCGATTCCAGCGTCGCGCGCTTGGCCGCCGAGCGGCGGGTCGACGTGGCCCCGGGGCTGAGCGAGCGGGAAATGTCGCGCAGCCAGCTTTCGGTCGAGGGCCGGATGCCGCGGGCCGGGATCGACTGGCCGCGCGGGTTCAGCGCGGCGAGGATCGAAGGCAGCTTGGCCGCCACCTGCGCCTCGCTCATCCCCGAATGCAGCGCCGGATGGTAGGTGGCGCGCAGCATCAGCATGTCGAACCCGGTAAGGATCGGGTTGAGGTTGTCGTCGTTGAAGACCGAGTCGCCCAGCCGGAACAGGTCGTTGAGCGGGCCCAGCCCCTGCGCGATCTCCTCGTGCAGGCAGTCGCGGATCTCCTGCTGCGAGGTGTCGACCGGCACGAAGGCCGAGACTGCCTTGCGCTCGGTCAGCCGGGTCCAGGAATAGTCGGGGCTGCGCGGCGTCTTGCGGAATTCGTCCCAGCTGACCCGGGTCGGCAGGACGAAGCAGGCCGCCTCGGGGACGGTGCGCTGCATGTCGCGGGTGGTGACGCCCTCGATCGTGACCGAGGCGGTGGCGGGATCGGCGGTGCGGCGGATGTCGAGACCCGCCTCGCTCGAGAGCCGGTGGATCAGCCGCCGCAGCTCCTTCTCCAGCGCCGGGCTCCTGATCCCGGTGACGGCCACGGTGATCGGGTCCTCGAAGCGGGTGAAGACCGTCAGGTGCTGGCCGCTTTCGAGATTGAAGGACAGGTCCAGGAAATCCCGCGCCATGTCCGAATTGGCGCGCTGCGGCGGCTGCACGTCGGTGGCGCCGAAGCTCATCGCCTTGGGCAGGGGCAGCGGCGTGCCGGCGGGCTGGGGCGGGGCATGTGGCGTCGCGGCGCAGCCTGCGAGCGCGGCCAGGACGGCGAGAAGCGGCAGCGCCCTCATGCCTTCGGCCCGCGGCTGTACTTGATGAAGGGGGTGACCTGGCCGATCCGGTCGTAGAGCTGCCGCGCGGTGGCGTTGGACTCCTGCGTCATCCAGTAGGTGTCGGCCGCCCCGGCCGCGTCGGCGGCGGCATAGACCGCCTCGATCAGCGCGCGCCCGACGCCCTGTCCGCGGACCTCCGGATCGGCGTAGAGATCCTGCAGGTAGCAGACCGGCGCGATGTGCCAGTTATGCGCGTGGTACAGGTAGTGGACGAGGCCGGCGGGCTGGCCGCCGCTCAGGGCGATCAGCCCGTGCTGCGGCGCGTCGCCGAGCAGCCGCGCGAAGGTGGCGTCGAAGACCTCCTTCGGCCGGGTGGTTCCATAGAACGCCAGATAGGCGGTCCAGAGCCGGTCCCAGTCGGGACGGTCCCCGGAGGCGAGGGGGCGAACGGTCAGGGTCATGGACATTCTTGCGTCTTGCTGCTCGTCCAACCCATAGGCGAGCGCGGGCGCGAAAGAAACAGCGATTGCCCGGCAGCGCGGTTTTCCCGGCCGCGGGTGGCCCGGATGCACAGCGTCTGCTCAGCCGGCAAGCTGCCGGGACGCAAAGCCGAGCACCGCGGCCGAGACTGCCAGCGCCGCCCAGCCGCCTGCCACCACGGCGCCGTCGCGCGCAAGGATTCCGGCGGCGAACAGGGCGACCGGCAGGCCGATCAGCGGCGTCGCCACGGGAATCGCGCCCAGGACGATCAGCGAGCCGCCCGCTGCGATCAGCACCAGCGCGATCAGCGACAGCGACAGCCGCCCGGCGGACAGCGCCTCGAACCGGACATGGAGATGGCGGCGCATCCAGCGCGAGGCCGGGCGCAGGCGCCGCGCCGCGCCCTTCAGCCGGTCCGCGGGCAAGGTCCGCCGCCGCAGGAAGCCCGGCGCCCAGACGCTGCCGCGGCCCAGCAGCATCTGCAGCCCGATTGCCGCGGCAATGGCGCCGAGCGCGCCGCCGATGCCGGGAACCATGCCCAGCGGCAGGATCATCAGGAGGGCGACCACCATCAGAAGCGGCGCGTGCCCCTGGGCTCCGATCTCCTCTATCAGGCGGCCCATGGAGACCTCCTTGCGCTCCCCGGCCAGCCGGTCGAGCCGGTCGACGAGTTCGGGAACGGCTTCGGGGCCGGTTCTGGGGGTGCTGCTGTCCATGTCCGGGGAACGCCGCGCGGCCGCCGCGGTTCCGGGCCCGGCGGTCAAAATTCCGCGGCGCCGTTCAATAGAGCCGGGTGGCGGCGTCCTCGTCGTGGATTTCCTGGATCTCGGCCTCGGTCAGCTCGGAGGGCACGGCTTCGGACACCCATTGCGCCAGGCTCGGCGCGGTTCGTCGGGCGGGCCATGTCTCCGCCTGCCACAGCCGGGAGCGCAGGAAGGCCTTGGCGCAGTGCATGAAGACCTGTTCGGCCCGCACCGCCAGGATCAGCGCGGGTTCCCGTCCGCCATGCGCCAGCCGCGCCTGCGCCGCGGAATCGCGGACGATCGCTGCGGTGCCGGAGATGCGCAGGGTCTCGGGATGGCCGGGCACGAGGAAGATCAGCCCGACACGCGGATCGTCGAGGATGTTCTCGAAGCAGTCGAGCCGCTGGTTGCCAAGCCGGTCGGGGATCAGCAGCGTCCGGTCGTCATGGACCTCCACGAAGCCGGGCCGGTCGCCGCGCGGCGAGACCGAGACGCGGCCGCGCCGTCCCGAGGTGGCGAGCACGAGGAAGGGGGAGAGGGCGATGAAGTCCCGCGCCACGCGGTTCAGCCGGTCCAGATCCTTCTGCAGCACCCGGACCGAGTCCTGTTCGGGAATGATCTCGCGCAGGCGCGCGCGCGTTCTAACGGTCTCTTCCGGACGGAAGGTCATGGCGGTCCCCCTCTGCCGGTCCCCGCATCCGGCCGGATGACCTTACGGCATGGATTGCCTCAGGCAAAGCCCCGCCAGCGGGCTCAGCGCCCGCTGCGCCGCGCCATGAAGGCCAGCCGCTCGAAGAGATGAACGTCCTGCTCGTTCTTCAGCAGCGCGCCATGCAGCTTCGGCAGGGCGGAGGCGCCGTCGCGCTTCAGGTCGGCCGGGTCCAGATCCTCGGCCAGCAGCAGCTTCAGCCAGTCGAGCACCTCGGAGGTCGAGGGCTTCTTCTTCAGCCCGGGCGTCTCGCGGATCTCGTAGAACTGGGTCAGCGCGGCGGTCAGCAGCGCGCCCTTGATGCCCGGATGGTGGACCTCGACGATCTTCTTCAGGGTCTCTGCATCGGGGAAGCGGATGTAGTGGAAGAAGCAGCGGCGCAGGAAGGCGTCGGGCAGCTCCTTCTCGTTGTTCGAGGTGATGATCACGATCGGGCGGTTGACCGCGCGCACCGTCTGGCCGGTCTCGTAGACGAAGAACTCCATCTTATCGAGTTCCTGCAGCAGGTCGTTCGGAAACTCGATGTCCGCCTTGTCGATCTCGTCGATCAGCAGGACGACCTTTCCGGGGGCGGTGAAGGCCTCCCAGAGCTTGCCCCTGCGGATGTAGTTGGCGACGTCCTCGACCCGCGGATCGCCCAGCTGGCTGTCGCGCAGGCGGCTGACCGCGTCGTATTCGTACAAGCCCTGCTGGGCCCGGGTGGTGGACTTCACGTTCCACTCGATCATCGGCAGGCCGAGCCCTTCGGCGACTTGGCGCGCGAGCTCGGTCTTGCCGGTTCCGGGCTCCCCCTTGACCAGCAGCGGACGCTCCAGCGCGACGGCCGCATTGACCGCCACCATCAGGTCCTCGGTGGCCACGTAGCTCTTGGTTCCCTCGAACCTCATGTCGTCTAACTCCCGGTAAAGCGGCGGATGCTGCCTTGCAGCGAAAGCCTAGCACTCCCTGCGACAGGTTCAAGCACCCCCTGTTTGACCGTGACAATCGCGGCTGATTGCGCTACAGCCGCGCGCGGGAGGGCATCGGATGTCGGATCAAAAAAACCCAACGGCAGCCGGCCATGATTTGGGAGCAGTGATGAAGGCCGAAACATTTCTTCCTGACGACTATCGTCCCGCCGAGGACGAGCCGTTCATGAACGATCGCCAGCTGGAATATTTCCGTCGCAAGCTCAATGCTTGGAAGGCCGAGCTTCTGGCGGACAGCAGGGACACGATCGAAGGGCTCCAGGAGAGCACGCGGAACATTCCGGACATTGCCGACCGCGCGTCGGAAGAGACGGACCGTGCGCTGGAACTGCGGACCCGCGACCGCCAGCGCAAGCTGGTCGCCAAGATCGACGCGGCGCTCAGGCGCATCGAGGACGGCGAATACGGCTATTGCGAGGCCACCGGGGAACCGATCTCGCTGAAGCGGCTCGACGCGCGTCCGATCGCGACGCTCAGCCTCGAGGCGCAGGAGCGGCACGAACGCCGCGAGAAGGTGCATCGGGACGACTGACGCACCGGCGATGGGCACTGGCAGAGGGCCGTCCGCGGCAGTGAAGACATGCTGATCGGCCGCCAGGCCATCGTGGCCGGAGCAGGAATCGGAGGACTCGCCGCTGCGCTTTCGCTGGCGCAGCGGGGGGCCTCCGTCACCGTTCTGGAACAGGCCCCCGACCTTGCCGAGGTCGGGGCCGGGCTGCAGGTCAGCCCGAACGGCACCGCGGTGCTGGAGGCCATGGGGCTGGGTCCCGCAATTCCGAAAATCGGGACACCTTTGTCCGCGCTGCGCATGCGCGACCACGCGCGCGGGCGCGAGGTGCTGCGCATGGACGTGGCCGGAGCGAAATTCGGCCATCCCTGGCTGATGGTGCATCGCGCCGACCTGCTGGAGGCGCTGCGCGCCGCCGCCGTGTCGGCCGGGGTGCGGATCGAGACCGGGGCAGAGGTGACCGGGCTGGCCGGGGACGGCCGGACCGGCGTGGAGCTGGCCGACGGCCGCGTGCTGCGCGCGGGCGTGGTGATCGCCGCGGACGGGGTGCGCTCGCGCATCCGGCCGCTGGTCGACCCGGCACCCGAGCCGGCCTTCCGCCGCCAGGTCGCCTGGCGCGCGCTGGTGCCGGGCGACGGCACCGCGCTGCCCGAGGTGCAGCTGGTGCTGGGGCCGGGCCGCCACCTGGTGCGCTATCCGCTGCGCGGCGGGCGGCTGATCAACATCGTCGCCGTGCTGGAGCGCGCCGCCTGGGCCGAGGACGGCTGGAGCCACGAGGACGATCCAGAAAACCTGCGCGCCGCCTTCGCGCGCTTCCCGGCGGATATCCGCGCCGAGCTGGAGCAGGTGCAGACCGCCCATCTCTGGGGGCTGTTCCGCCGTCCGGTCGCGCGCCGCTGGGCCAGGGGACGGGTGGCGCTGTTGGGGGATGCCGCGCATGCGACGCTGCCCTTCATGGCGCAGGGCGCGGTGATGGCGCTGGAGGACGCCTGGGTGCTGGGCGACAGCCTGGCGGGCAGCGACGGGGTGGAGGCCGGGCTGGCGCTCTACGAGGCGCGGCGCAAGGCGCGCTGCCGCCGCATCGTCGCGGCGGCGGACCGCAACGCGATGCTCTACCATCTGGGGGTTCCCGGCCTGCGCCAGCTCGCGCATCTGGGCCTGGGACTCGGCGACCGGGTGAAACCCGGGCTGGCGCTGAGGCAGTTCGACTGGCTCTACCGCCTCGACGTGACCCGCGACTGAGCGGGCCCGACGGATCACATTCCCGTCATGCGTGTGCATCTGCCGCATGACCCAGCGCATCCCGTACCAAGTGATGAAGGCCCGGGCCTTGTTGCGGCGGGCGCCATGGCGTAGGCAAATCCCGGATTTCCAGCGAGGAGTAGCCATGGCCCGCCGCCCGAACAATTCCAGCGAGGACCGCGCGAAGTCGAAGAAGATCGGGGCGCTCCGCGGCCTGTTTCCCTTCCTGAAGCCCTATCGCGGCCTGCTGGTCGCCTCGCTGCTGGCGCTGATATTCACCGCCACCGTCTCGCTGGTCCTGCCCGTGGCGGTGCGCCGGGTGGTCGACGGCTTCCTGACCGGCGAGACCGCGCTGCTCGACAAGTACTTCGTTGCCGCGCTCGGCATCGCGGGCCTGCTCGCCCTCGGCACGGCGGCGCGCTACTACCTCGTGACCCGGCTGGGCGAGCGCACGGTCGCCGACATCCGCAAGGCGGTGTTCGACCGGATGATCTCGATGAGCCCGGCCTTCTACGAGAAGATCATGACCGGCGAGGTGCTGTCGCGGATCACCACCGACACGACGCTGATCCTGTCGGTCGTCGGCTCCTCGGTGTCGTGGTTCCTGCGAAACCTGCTGCTGTTCGGCGGCGGCCTCGTGATGATGCTGCTGACCTCGGCAAAGCTGACCGGCCTCGTGCTGCTGCTGGTGCCGGTGGTGCTGATCCCGATCCTCGGGCTCGGCCGCCGCCTGCGCGGCCTGGCGCGGGACAACCAGGACTGGATCGCGCAAGGCTCGGGCAAGGCGTCCGAGGCGCTGCTGTCGGCGCAGGCCGTGCAGGCCTTCACGGCCGAGGGGCCGAGCCGCGCGATGTTCGCCGACGTGACCGAGAAATCCTTCGAGTCGGCCAAGCGGCGCATGGTCGTGCGCGCGGCGCTGACCGCGATCGTCATCTTCATCGTCTTCGGCGGCATCATCTCGGTCCTCTGGGTCGGGGTGACCGACGTGCGCAGCCAGGCGATGTCTATCGGCGAGCTGGTGCAGTTCGTCATCTATGCCGGCATCATGGCAGGCTCCGTCGCCGCGCTGTCCGAGATCTGGGGCGAGCTGCAGCGCGCGGCCGGCGCCACCGAGCGGCTGGTCGAGCTGCTCCATGCCGAGGACACCGTCTCGGATCCCGAAACCCCGCGCGCCCCGGCCGCGCCCGCGCAGGGCGAGATCGAGTTCCGCGACGTGCGTTTCCACTATCCGACCCGCCCCGACGATGCCGCGCTGGAAGGCCTGTCCTTCCGCGTCGCGCCGGGCGAGACGGTCGCGCTGGTCGGTCCTTCGGGGGCGGGCAAGTCGACCGTGCTGCAGCTGCTGCTGCGGTTCTACGATCCGCAGTCCGGCGAGGTGCTGCTCGACGGCGTGCCGCTCCCCGCGATGGCGCGCGACGCCTTCCGCCGCAACCTGGCGCTGGTCCCGCAGGAGCCGGTGATCTTCGCCGACACCGCCCGCGCCAATATCCGCTTCGGCCGTCCCGATGCCACCGATGCCGAGGTCGAGGCCGCCGCGAAGGCCGCCGCGGCGCATGGCTTCGTCTCCGAGCTGCCCGACGGGTACGACACCTATCTGGGCGAGCGCGGCGTGATGCTGTCCGGCGGTCAGAAGCAGCGCATCGCCATAGCGCGGGCCATCCTGCGCGATGCGCCGGTCCTGCTCCTCGACGAGGCGACCTCGGCGCTCGACGCCGAGAGCGAGGCAGCGGTGCAGAAGGCCGTCGACGAGATGTCCCGCGACTGCACCACGCTGGTCGTCGCGCACCGCCTCGCCACGGTGAAGAAGGCCGACCGCATCCTCGTCTTCGACAAGGGCCGGATCGTGGCGCAGGGCACCCATGACAGCCTGGTCGCCGAGGGCGGGCTCTACGCCCGTCTGGCGCGGCTGCAATTCACCGAGGCCGTCGCCGCCGAATGACCGCCGCAGGTCCGGGCCGCAGCGTTACTCTTGCGCTGCGCCCGGGCCCGGGTCCATCCTCGCGGCAGGCCGCCCGCTTCGCATGCAAGAACGGACAAGGCGGCCATCCTGGGGAGGAGATTTCAATGCACATGTTCACGGACGTGTCCTCTGCGCGCCTGATCGAGGCGGAGGGCCCGTGGAGCGCGCGCGATGTGCCCGAGACCGTCCATGATGCGCTGGCCGCGACCGCGGCGCGCCATGGCGGGCGGCCCGCGGTCACGTTCCAGCTGTTCTCGGAACCGCGGGCGCCCGCCGAAACGCTGGACTGGGCGGAGCTCGCCCGGCAGGTGACGCAGGCGGCGAACCTGTTCCGCTCGCTCGGCATCGGCGAGACCGATGTCGTCGCCTACCTGCTGCCGAACTGCAACGAGACGATCCTTGCGCTGCTGGGCGGCATGACGGCGGGGCGGGTGCTGCCGATCAACCCGCTGCTCGACACCGAGCAGATCGCCGGCATCCTCAACGATGCCGGGGCCAAGGTTCTGGTGACGCTGCGCACCTTCCCGAAATCCGAGGTCGCCCAGAAGGCCGCTGCCGCGGTCGCCTTCTCGCCAACCGTGAAGACGGTGCTGGAAGTCGACCTGAAGCGCTACATGACGCCGCCGAAATCCTGGCTGGTGCCGCTGCTGCGTCCGAAGATGTCCGGGCGGCACCATGCGAAGGTGCTGGATTTCCGTGCCGAGCTGGAGCGCCAGCCGGGCGGCAGGCTGGCGTTCGAGCAGAGCCGCGGGGACCGGATCGCAGCCTATTTCCATACCGGCGGCACCACCGGCACGCCGAAAGTGGCGCAGCACAAGTTCTCGGGGATGATCTACAACGGCTGGCTCGGCAAGGAGCTGCTGTTCGACGAGACCGACGTGATGATCTGCCCGCTTCCGCTGTTCCACTGCTTCGCCTGCTACCCTGTGCTGATGTCGGCGATCCAGTCGGGCGCGCATGTCGTCTTTCCGACCCCCGCCGGCTACCGCGGCGAGGGTGTCTTCGACAATTTCTGGAAGCTGATCGAGCGCTACCGCGTCACCTTCCTGATCACCGTGCCGACCGCGCTTGCCGCGCTGATGCAGCGCAAGGTCGATGCCGATGTCTCCAGCCTGAAGATCGCGATCTCGGGTTCCGCGCCGCTGCCGCTGGAACTCTACCGCCGGTTCGAGGAGGCGACCGGGGTGCAGGTGGCCGAGGGCTACGGGCTGACGGAGGCGACCTGCCTGGTGTCGGTGAACCCGATCGACGGCAAGAAGAAGGTCGGCTCGGTCGGCGTGCCCTTGCCCTACACGGATGTGCGGATCCTCGATTGCGAGGATTGCGGGACCATCCGGCATGAATGCGGCACCGACGAAGTGGGCGAGATCTGCATCGCCAACCCGGGCGTCTTCGAGGGGTCGACCTATACCGAGCCGGGCAAGAATCTCGGCCTTTTCGCTGACCGGCGATATCTGCGCACGGGCGATCTGGGGCGGATCGACGCCGACGGCTACCTGTGGATCACCGGCCGCAAGAAGGACATGATCATCCGCGGCGGCCACAATATCGACCCGGCCGAGATCGAGGAGGCGCTGTCGGGCCATCCGGCGGTGGCGATGGTCGGCGCGATCGGCCAGCCCGACGCCCATGCCGGCGAACTGCCCTGCGCCTATGTGGAGCTGGTGGCCGGGGCCAAGGTGATGACCGGCGACCTGATGGAGTTCGGCCGCTCTCGCATTCACGAGCGCGCCGCCGTGCCCAAGCATGTCGAGATCCTTGCCGAGCTGCCCAAGACCGCGGTCGGCAAGGTCTTCAAGCCCGCCCTGCGCAAGATGGCGATCCAGCGGGTCTTCGACGGCGTTCTGGCGGCCGAGGGCTTTCCGGTCACGGTTGCCGAGGTGGTCGAGGACCGCAAGCTCGGGCTGACCGCGGTGCTGGAAGCGCATGGCGATGTCGACGCCGAGCGGCTGGCGCAGGTGATGGGCTGCTACACCACCCCGTGGCGCTGGCAGGACTGAGGCTCAGAGCAGGGCGCGCCCGCCGAGGCGGCGGAACAGCGACTCCTCGTCGTCATTGTCGTAGAACGGCACGGGTCCCGGCTGTGCCCCGCGGCGCAGCATGGCGGCAAGCTCGGCCAGCACCACCTCGGTGATGAAGGGCAGGTCGAAGCGGCGCACCTCGGGCAGCGGGATCCATTGCAGCAGGCTCAGCTCGTCCGAGGCGCGGGAGAAATCCTCCGCCTCCAGCCCCAGGGCGTCGGCATCGGCGAGGAAGAACCGTGCGTCGAAGCGGCGGGGGCGGCCCGGCGGCGTGATCGCGCGGAAGAAGAAGCGCAGCCCCTCGCCCGAGGGCACGTGCCCGGTTGCGGCGAACCCCTGCCAGTCTGCCGGCGGATCCGGCCAGGCGCCCTCGCGGCCGAGGACCAGCCCGGTCTCCTCCCAGGTCTCGCGGATCGCGGCGGCGACCAGCGCGCGCGGCAGGTCCGGCGCAACGCCCTCGCCGAGCCGCTCCAGGCAGATCCCGTCGGGAAGGCCCGCCAGCGGGACGGCCACATCGCCGGGATCGACCGCGCCGCCGGGAAAGACGAATTTCGACGGCATGAACACGGCCTTCGCGCCGCGCTGGCCCATCAGAACCTGCGGCCCGCCGCGGTCGCGCAGCAGGATCACGGTTGCCGCGTCGCGGATCTCGGGATCAGGCATCTGCCACCGGGGACCCATCTCCGCCGAAGCCGTGCATCCGCCGCGACCACTGGATGCCGATCAGCGCGCCCTTTATCCGCGGCAGCAGCCACAGCGCCAGCCCGACCGTCAGCGCCGAGAGGCTGGCGGCCATGACCATCGGCTGCGGGCGCCAGAGTTCCCAGGCCAGCAGCATCACCGGGGCGAGCACATGGCCGACTACGAGGATCGTCAGATAGGCCGGACCGTCATCGGCGCGGTGGTGGTGCAGTTCCTCGCCGCAGGCCGGGCAGGCGGGCCGCACCTTGAGATAGCCCTGCAGGATCCGGCCCTCGCCGCAGGCCGGGCAGCGGCGGCGCCAGCCGCGCAGCAGCGCCTGGTTCAGCGGCCGGTCCTCCTCGATGCGGATGTCTGTCATGCGGTTCTCCTTCCCTGCGCGGCCTCGCAGCCGAGTCGCGCCCCCGCCGCTTATAGCAGCGGGGCGGAAAAATTTGCAGGCCTGCGACGGAAACCCGGCGAAGCCCCGTTGAATGGATGAACGCGGCAAGGAGCATCGCCGCGTCCCAGACATCACGAAAGGCAAGACCGATGACCAAGAAGATGATCGCACTGAGCGCTGCCATCGCTGCCGGGCTGGCCCTGCCGGTTCTCGCGGATCGCGGCCAGGACGGCGCCCGCGGCATGGGTCCGGGCGGCTTCGGCCCGGGCGAGCGCCCGGCCTTCTCCGAACTCGATGCCGACAGCAGCGGCACGGTCACCGCCGAGGAGTTCAAGGCTCATCGCGAAGCCCGCTTCCAGGCCGCCGACGCCGACGGCAACGGCGAGTTGACCGCGGACGAGCTGACCGCCGCCGCGGTGGCGCGGATGCAGGAACGGATGGCCGCTCGCATCGCCAACATGGTGGAATTCCGCGACCAGGACGGCAACGGCACCCTGTCGATGGCCGAACTGGAAGGCCCCGGCATGGCCGCGGGCATGGAGCGCGCGTTCCAGGCCATGGACCGCGACGGCGACGGCGTGCTGAGCCAGGAGGAAATGGCGCAGCGCCCGATAATGGGCGGGCACCATGACGGGCGCGGCGGCCACGGTCCGCAGGACGGCAAGGGCATGAACCGCAACTGACGCCTTGACCGGTGTTCCACGGCCCCCTAGCCCGGTCCGGGATGAAGGCTGACAGCGCCAGAGGAACCTCCTCGGAGGATGCGGCCCTGCTCGCGGCCTATGCCGCGGGCGACCCGCAGGCGGCCCGCACGCTGATGCTGCGGATCGCACCGAGGATCCATGCCCTGGCGGTGCGCATGCTGGGCGACCGGGCGGAGGCCGAGGACGTCACGCAGGAAGCGATGCTGCGCCTGTGGAAGATCGCGCCGGACTGGCGCGACATGGGCGCGGCGCCCGCCACCTGGACCTACCGGGTGGCGGCAAATCTTTGCACCGACCGGCTGCGCCGGCGCCGGCGGCAGGCGCCGCTGGAGCCCGAGATGGAGCCGGAGGACGACCGCCCCGGAAACGAGGCGCGGATGCAGGGCGCGGCGCGGGCACGGGCGCTGCAGGCGGCGCTGGCCGAACTGCCCGAGCGGCAGAGGCTGGCGGTGATCCTGCGGCATCTGGAAGGCCGCCCCAATCCGGAGATCGCCGAGATCCTGGAGATCTCGGTGGAGGCGGTGGAAAGCCTGACGGCGCGGGGCAAGCGGACGCTGGCGAAGGCGCTGGCGAAGCACAGGGAGGCATTGGGATTGATCGATGGCACATGAACGCGACCTGGACATTGACGATGCCGCCCTCGACCTGATCCTGGCCGGGGCGCGGGCGGATGCGCCGCTGCCTTCCGCCGCGCTGCTGGCGCGGATCGAGGCGGATGCGGCGCGGCTGCAGCCTGCTCCGCCGCCGCGGGCGGAGCCGCGCCGCAGCTGGCTGGCCGGGCTCGGGGCGCTGGCCGGGCGGCTGGCGCTGCCCGCCGGGCTGGTGGCTGCCGGGCTGACAGGGCTCTGGATCGGCCTCTCGGCCGGGACCGGCGCCGATTTCAACGGCGCTTCGGTCTATGACAGCGCCTTCGGGCTGCAGATGATCTACGAATTCCCGGCGCTGGCCGGGCTCTTGCCGGAGGGATGAACATGTCGGAACCCGCATCTCCGCGCCGGAAGCTGGCCTGGCGGATCCTCACCGGGGTCTCGCTGGCGCTGAACGTGCTGGTGATCTGCGCCGTGGCCGGGCTGTTCCTGTCGAAGCGCGCCTTCGACGGCGATCGGCCGCCGCCGATGCGGCCCGGCTTCGTCGCTCCGCTGATCGGCGTGCTGCCGCCGGGGGACCGGCGCGCTGTGCTTTCGGAACTGCATGCGATCGGCCGGGCCGAGGGCGTGACCCGCGGAACCCAGGAAGAGGTTCGGTTGCGGGTGATCGCGCTGCTGGAGGCCGAGCCCTTCGATCCGGAGGCGCTGCGCGATCTGCTCGACGGATCGAACGCCGCCTTCGCGGGCTTCACTGACCGGGCCCATGCGGTGATCATCGACCGGATTGCGGCGATGCCGCCGGAGGAGCGAGCGGAGTATGTCGACCGGCTGAAGCGCTTCGGCACCTATCGCGGCGGCAAGGACCGGGACGGCGGCCGCAAATGGGATGGCGGCGACGGACATGGCCACCCGCCGCATGATCCGGACTGACGGTGCTCAGGCGGCGGAAAGGCCGAAATTAACGGTGTTCCGCCCTTGGGCCTTGGCGCTGTAGAGCGCCTTGTCGGCGCGTTCCAGCAGGGCCTGCACCGCAGTGCCGGACTGTCCGGCCGCGGCCGCCTCGCGGAAGGCGGCGATGTCGGCCATGGCGATGCCGATGCTGGCGGTGACCGGCAGGAGCAACTGGCCCGCGGACATGGGCCGGTCGGCGATCACCCGGCGCAGCCGCGCCGCGGCCATGCGCACCCGGTCGAGATCAGTGTCCGGCATGGCGATCAGGAATTCCTCGCCGCCGATCCGCGCCAGCAGGTCCTGCTTGCGGATGTTGTCCGAAAGCCGCGCCGCGGTCTCCACCAGCACCCGGTCGCCCGCCGCGTGGCCATGGGTGTCGTTGACCGACTTGAAGCGGTCGAGATCGACCATCATCAGCGCGAAGCCGCGTCCGCTCTGCACCGCCCGCTCGGCGATGCGGTCGATATGGGGCATGGCATAGCGGCGGTTGTAGAGCCCGGTCAGCGGATCGCGCAGTGCCTCGCGCAGCCCGTCCTCCACCCGGTTGCGCAGCCGGTCGCCGTCGCGCTTGCGCGCCAGGTGCAGCGCGCTGCGCAGCACCAGTTCTTCGGGAATGAAGCCGTGGCGCATGACATCGTTCGCGCCGATGTCCAGCGCCATCGCCAGGCGGTCCGCCGGCCGTTCCTGGCGCCGCGCGCGCGGATCGCTGACAAGGATGGCGGCGGCGGTGCGGCTGGACTGGCGGCTGCGCAGTTCCGCGAGGAAGCGCAGGCTGTCGTCGGGCTGGTCGGGATTGTCCTCCACGATGTAGAGATCCGGATGGCCGTCCTCGGGCGAGAGCGAAAGGGCCGCCTGCGGGTCGAGCCAGGACAGCCGGTGCGGCACCAGCGGCATCAGCGCCGCCTGCCAGGCCCGGCCCTTGACCGGGCGCTGGGTGACCAGGGCGATCCGCGCGGGCTGGACGAAGGCGGCCGCGTCCTCCGACAGGCCGAGCTGCTGCTCGGTCAGGCTGCGCGCGGCGATCTCGTCCAGCGCGCCGCGCTGGCGCAGGAGCGCGCGGATCCGGGCCAGCAGGAAAGCGCCCTGCGCTTCGGGGTCGAGCGCGTCCTCGGCCCCCGCCAGCAGCGCCGCGCGCACCGCCTCGGGGTCGAAGGAGCCGGTGAGAATCAGCACTGGCACGCCGCGCCCGGCCGGGAAGCCGGCGAGGCGCCGGACCATGTCGCAGGCCATCGGGCCGGTCAGGCCGGGTCCGAGCAGAATCAGGTCGGGGCGGTTTTCGGAGACCCGGTCGAAGGCCTCGTCCGGACTGCCGGCCTGCACCACGGAATGGCACGAAACCGTCACCCGGCTGCGCAGCACGATTCGGTTCGCCGCGACGGGATCGATGACAAGAATCTGGCCCGGCATCCGGGGATCTCCACATATGAAGGTTGTGCAGCTTCACATTCCCACGGAAGAAGTTAAGGAAGCCTTGAGCATTTTAGTCGAATTGCGAAGGCTCAGACCGGAGGCTGCTGCCATGGACCTTGAAAACGCTTCTGCCGTGGCGTTGGGCGCCCTTTCCTGGCTGGGCTCGGCGGATGACATGCTGCCGGTGTTCCTTAACGCTTCGGGCCTGTCGGCCGACGGGCTCCGGGCCGGTCTGGGGGACCTCGAGATCCTGGCGGCGGTGCTGGATTTCGTTCTGATGGACGATTCCTGGGTGCTGTCGGCGGCGGAGCATGCCGGGCGGGACCCGCTGGATTTCGGCCGTGCGCGGCAATGCCTGCCCGGCGGAATGGTTCCGAACTGGACATGAACCTTCCGCCGAACCGCGGTTTCGGAAGGGATAAGGGCTTTCTTGTCTGGCGGTGGCGTTCCGTGGCATAGTGCGGCCACTGGGAGGAGCGCTAATGATCAAGACAGTCCTTTTCGACAAGGACGGGACGCTGTTTGACTTTCGGGCAACTTGGGGCGGCTGGGCCGCATCCTTTCTTCTGGAACTGAGTTCGGGCGACCATGCCAAAGCTGCGCAGATGGCGGCATCGGTGGGCTTCGATCTGCAGGACCGGCGCTTCGAGGAAGACAGCGTTCTCATCGGCGGGACGCCGGGCGACATCGTCCGGCAGCTTCTGCCGTATGTGCCGGGCGTATCCGCGGCCGGACTGGTATCGCGGATGAACGTGATGGCGGCAGCTGCGCCGCAGCATGAGGCCGCGCCGCTCTTGCCGCTGCTCGGCGGGCTGCGCGAGCGCGGGCTGGCCCTGGGCGTGATCACCAACGATGCGCGCGCGCCGGCGATGGCGCATCTGCGCGCCTCAGGCGTGGCGCATTGCTTCGATCACATCATCGGCAGCGACTGCGGTTTCGGCCAGAAGCCGGGACCGGGGCAGCTGCAGGCCTTCATGGAAATGACCGGCGCCGATCCGTCCGAGACGGTGATGGTCGGCGATTCCCCGCACGACCTGATCGCGGCGCGGGCAGCGGGCTGCCACCGCGTGGGCGTGCTGACCGGAATGGCGTCACGACAGCAGCTGGCGCCGCTGGCCTCCGTGGTGCTGCCGGACATTTCGGCTTTGCCTGCCTGGCTCGACGCGGCGGAAGAGGCCCGCACCGACGCCGCGTGACGGGGACGCCGGGCCGGAGCCCGGCGGAAAGCCTCAAATTTGCATCTACTCTTAGGGGTTTGGCCGGCCGGTACCGGCGCCGGCCCCCCGGCATTTAGCGGCGTGTTAACCGACCGGCTCCTAGGCTCCTGCAGAGAAACCGAGACAGGACGGCCGGCGGGTGCACGGGCTCATCAACAAATCGCTGCAGTGCTTCCTCCGCGACACCTACGGTGCCGGGGCCTGGACCGAGGTGGCGCAGGCCGCCGATGTCGATCCGGCCGGGTTCGAGGCGATGCTGCTCTACGACGACGCGCTGACCGGCGACGTGCTGGCTGCTGCCGCCGCCTATCTCGGCAAGTCCGCGGATTGCGTCCTCGAGGATCTGGGGACCTACCTGGTGTCCCATCCCAACCTGGAGCCCGTGCGGCGGCTGCTGCGCTTCGGCGGCGCGACCTTCGTCGATTTCCTGCATTCGCTCGACGAGATGCCCGACCGCGCGCGGCTGGCGGTGCCGCAGCTCGACCTGCCGCGGCTGGAACTTCTGCCGATCGACGAGGCGTCCTACAGGCTGGACTGCGAATGGCACCTGCCGGGCTTCGAACATGTCCTGGTCGGGCTGATGCGGACCATGGCCGACGATTACGGCTCGCTGGTGCTGCTGGAATGCCTGCCGCCGAGCGCCGGGCTCGCCCATGTCTGCATCCGGCTGATCGACAATGGCTTCGCCTCCGGGCGCAGCTTCGAGCTGGCCGCGGGAAGCTAGGGCGCGCGATGGAGATCCGTCTGGACTGTCACGCGCTGGATGTGCTGATGCCGATGAACCTGCAGGCGGATGCCGCGGGCAATATCGTGCATGTCGGCCCGACCCTGGCCAAGACCCGGCCCGACGGCTATTTCCGCAGCGCGCGGCTGTTCGAGCTGTTCCGCTTCAAGCGCCCGCGCGAGGTCGCGTCGATGGAGGCGCTGCGCCTGGCGGCGGGGACGCCGCTGCGGCTCTACTTCCGCGACGACCCGCAGACGCAGCTGCGCGGCGAGGTGACGGCCGCTGCGGATGGCGGGCTGCTCCTGAACCTGTCCTTCGGCTTATATGTGTTCGATGCGATCCGGCATTACGCGCTGCATGCCAGCGATTTCGCCACCACCGATCCCACCATGGACATGCTCTATCTGGTGGAGGCGAAATCGGCGGCGATGGATGCCTCCTACGAGCTGAACCTGCGGCTGCAGGCGGCGCGGATCGCGGCCGAGGAACAAGCCTATACCGACACGCTGACCGGGCTGAAGAACCGCCGGGCGCTTGACCTGGTGCTGGCGCGCCACCGCCGGCAGGGCGTGTCCTTCACGCTGGTCGGGATCGATCTCGACTATTTCAAGCGGGTCAACGACACGATGGGGCACGGCGCGGGCGACGTGGTCCTGCAGCATGTCGCGCGACTGATGCTGGACCGCACGTCGGAGGGCGACACGCTGGTGCGCACCGGCGGGGACGAATTCCTGATCGTCCTGAAGGACGAGACCGATCTGGACGCGGTGCGCCGCCGCGCCGTGGAAATGATCGCCGCGCTGGAAACGCCGATTCCGGTGCCCGATGGGCACTGCCTGATCTCGGCCAGCATCGGCGTCTGCTCCACCGGCCAGTTCAACGGCTGGGAGCCCGCGCAGATGCTCGCCGATGTCGATTCCGCGCTCTACGCGGCCAAGCGCGGGGGTCGGTCGCGGGTCGTCGCCTATGTGCCTGGGGTGGAACCGTCCGGCGAGGACCCGGACCGGAAGGCCGCGCGGCTGATGGCGCGGCCGTCGCCGCCCGCGGCAGCGGGCGGGGGGGATGCCCTCAGCGCCCGTCCCTTGCGCTAGTCAGGAAATCGCGCGCCGCCAGCAGGACCACCGCCGCGGTCACCGCGATCAGGTCCCAATGCGGCACGTGCCAGACCAGGATGCCCAGGAAGGCCGCCAGGGTCGCGAAGGCGATCAGCGCCATGATCTTGTTCATCCGGTCTTTCTCCTCCGGCTGTCGGCCCGGCGCCGGAGAGCGCCGGGAGGGGTGGGATCAGCTGCCATAGATCATGTCCGGCAGGTAGAAGACGATGCCCGGCGCCAGGTACATCAGCACCATCGCGAGGATCACGCAGAACAGGAAGGGCATGCAGCCCGCGAAGATCTGCGTCAGCCGCACCTCGGGGGGCGCGATGCCCTTGAGGTAGTAGGCCGACATCGCCATCGGCGGCGTCAGGAACGAAGTCTGCAGGTTCAGCGCGACGAGGACGCCGAAGAACAGTGGATCGATCCCGAAATGCGGCAGGAGCGGCAGGAAGATCGGCACGAAGATGATGATGATCTCCGACCATTCCAGCGGCCAGCCCAGCAGGAAGATGATCAGCTGCGCCATGATCAGGAACATCACCGGGGACATGTCGAGTCCCTTGACGAATTCCGAGATCACCTGCTCGCCGCCGAGATAGCTGAACACCGAGGAGAAGATGTAGCTGCCGATGAAGAGCCAGCAGACCATCGCGGTGGTCCGCGCGGTCAGGTAGACGCTCTCGCGCAGCCGCCCCCAGGTCATCGAGCGGTAGAGGAAGGCCAGCAGGATGCCGCCGAGCGCGCCGATCGAGGCCGCTTCGGTGGGCGTGGCCAGGCCGAAGAGGATCGAGCCCAGCACCGCCAGGATCAGTGCCGCCAGCGGAAGGAAGCTGGTGGCGACCATCCGCAGCAGCTCGAGCCGGGGCACGTCAGGAATGTCCTCCGCGCTCGGCCGCGGCGCCACCGAGGGCTGCAGCATCGCGCGGCCCATCACGTAGACGAGGTAGAGCCCGACCAGCGTCAGCCCCGGCAGCAGCGCGCCGGAATAGAGGCGGACGATCGAGACGTTGGAAGCCGCCGCATAGACGATCAGCATGATCGAAGGCGGGATCAGGATGCCCAGCGTGCCGCCCGCGCAGATGATGCCCGCGGCGAAGGAGTTGTCGTAGCGCGCCTTCAGCATGGCGGGCAGGGCGAGCAGCCCCATCAGCGTCACCACGGCGCCGACGATGCCGGTTGCGGTGGCGAAGAGCGCGCAGGTGATCAGCGCCGCGACCCCCATCGAGCCGGGCACGTTCTTCGAGGCGATGTTCAGCGTGGAGAACAGCCGGTCGACGATGTTGGCGCGCTCGACGATGTAGCCCATGAACAGGAACAGCGGCACGGCGGTCAGCACCTCGTTCGACATCACCGTGAAGCTCTGGTTGATGAAGAGGTCGAAGACGCGGTTGTTCAGCCAGCCGTCGACCCATGTGCTGGCCTGGTCCCACCAGGACGAGTCCTCGGGCAGGCGGAAGTGCTCGCGCCACATCCGGCGCTCGTCGAAATAGGCGTAATAGCCGAAGCCCAGCCCCATCGCCATCAGCGTGAAGGCGATCGGGAATCCGAGGAAGACCATCAGGATGAAAAGGCCCAGCATGCTGAGCGCGACCATGGGATCGGTCATGGATGGGCGTCCTTCTCGGCCTCTGCGGCCCTTGCCATGAGGATGTCCTCGGTTTCCTGCACGTCTTCGTCGGCCGCCAGCCATTCATTGGTGCGGATGGCGATGATGCAGCGCATGACCTGGGCGATGCCCTGGATGAACAGCAGCACGCCGGCGACGACGATCACGGTCTTGAACTGGTAGATCGGCACGCCCGCGGGCGAGTTGACCGAAACCTCGGCGTATTGCCAGCTGCGCGCGGCGTATTTCCAGCCCGCGAAGATCAGCGCCAGGACGCCGGGGAAGAAGAAGACGACATAGAGCACGAGGTCGATGCGGGCCTGCCAGCGCGGGCTCCACAGGCGGTAGAGGAAATCCCCCCGCACATGGCCGCCGCGCGACAGCGTGTAGGCGCCTGCCATCATGAAGAGCGCGCCGTACATGATGAAGGAGACGTCCAGCGCCCAGGCGGTGGGGCTGTTCAGGACGTAGCGGACGAAGACCTCGTAGCCGGTGCCGAACGCCATCATCAGGATGAGCCAGGCGAAGGCCTTGCCGAACCACGCAGAGAGCGCGTCGGCGAAACGGATGTAGCCGATCATGGGATTTCCCGCAAAGAAAGTGGCGCCCTCCCGGAGCATCGGGGGAGGGCGCCGTCCAGGGCTCAGCCGAGCTTCAGCTTGCCCGGGAAGTAATGCTCGAAGGCCAGCGCGTAGTCGGGCGCGTTCATCAGCTCGTAATAGGCGACCTGCTCGACCCAGGCGCGCTGGCTGTCGAGGACCTTCTTCATGAAGGGATCCTCCTCCAGCTGAGGGATGAGCTTGTCCCAGGCGGCGAGCTGCGCGTCGAGGATCTCCTTCGAGGTCCGGTGGACGGTGACGCCGGCCTCGTTTTGCAGCCATTGCAGGTCGGCCGAGTAGCGGCGCATCGCCTTGGCGGTGTTCGCCGTGGAGGCGGATTCGACCGCGTATCTGACGATCGCGCGCAGGTCGTCGTCCAGATCCTCCATGAATATCTTGGAGAACAGGAACTCGAAGCTCTCGGAGGCCTGGTGGTAGGAGGACAGGTAGTAGTTCTTGGCCACGTCCTGGGCGCCGAAATCCTTGTCCGAGCTCGGGTTGTTGAACTCGAAGGCGTCGATCACGCCGCGCTCCATCGCCGGGACGATCTCGCCGCCGGGCAGCTGCGCCACCGACATGCCCATTTCCTGCATCAGGTCGGCGGCAAGCCCGACGGTGCGGTACTTGAAGCCCTGCAGGTCGGCGGCCGTGTTGACCTCCTGCTTGAACCAGCCGAAGGGCTGGGCGAACATCGGGAAGCCGAGATAGCCGTCGACATCGAGCCCCATGATGTCCTGGGTCAGCTCGTCGTAGAATTCCTTGCCGCCGCCCTCGTAGAACCAGCTGAGCATCGTCGTGGCCGAGCCGCCGAAGACCGGGCCGGTGCCGAAGAGCGAGGCGGCCTTGTTCTTGCCGTACCAGTAGACCGGCACTGAATGCGCCGCGTCGAGAAGCCCGTCATTGACGGCGTCGAGCACCTGGAAGGCTGCGACCACCGCGCCCGCGGGCAGGAGGTCGATCTTGATCCGGCCGCCCGACATGGCCTCCACGCGGTCGGCATAGTCCTGGGCGAATTCCTGCCAGATGTTCGAGGCGGACCACGAGGTCTGCATCTTCATCACGATCGGGGCCTGGGCCAGCACGGCCGGTGCGGCGAGCGTGCCTGCGCCACCGGCAAGCGCAGTGGCACGCAGGAATTTCCTGCGGTTCATCTTGTCCGACAATTTTTCCTCCCTTGACCGCTCGGGGCGGTCCTTCTTTCGCTAGGCTTTTTTCGGTGTTCTCCTGCAGCGGCAAGCTGCCGCGGACAGTTCCCGTGCCGATAGAATTAGCGAAATCCGGAACGGGTCAAGGGGTGAATTCGGATATCTAGATAAATCTGGTCAATCCGGATAGCCAATTCGATGGATTTGCGTGACGGGGATTCGCCCGGTTCGCCCGTGCCGGGCCGCGTCCGGCCTGCGAGTGGCCGCAAGGCGCGCTCCGCGTGGCCGCAAGGCGCGCTCCGCGTGGCCCGTGCCGGGGGCGTGGTCCTCCGCGTGCCGCTCGCACCGGCCAACCGGGGCCGCTGACGAGCCCGGGGCCGGAAAGGCGTTGCTATCAAAGGCTTTCGGCGTGTTCCTGCAGGATTTCCCAGACTACACGACACTGGTTGATTTGGGGTGGCGGCGATCGGCGGAAGGGAGTCTCCTGACGGACTCGACCTCGCCAAAGGAACGGCCCGTTG
>NZ_JAATVU010000065.1 GCF_013184745.1 Mangrovicoccus sp. HB161399 | reverse complement strand
TGCCGCTCATTCCTCAACCGCTTCACGGCGCTCGGCATCCCGATGACCGTGGCCGCAGAATAGGTATGTCCGGGGAAAGGGGGACTGCGGTCGTCAGCTGATTTGTCCAGCAACGCCCATTCGCACGCAAAATGCGCATAGCGGCCTCCGCGCGCCGGAACCGCCGACGCGGCGAATTCTCCCTGGTCTCAGCGGGTCCGAAGGCCCCGGACGCCGTTGCCCAGCCGAAAACGTGCCGCCACTGGCAGGCATGGCGGCACAAGTCCGGCCTTGGGAACCGAGGGTGCCAACGCGGGAGGACGGCCTTCCGTGCCCGCAACCCGGAATTCGAGATTGATCATCCCTCGACCCGTTTCCCGGCTGGCTGCACCGTCAGGACCTGTGCGTTCGGGCCGCTATTTCGTTGTCAGATGAAATGATCCAGTCCAAGCCAAGGTATCGCCTCCCGCGCCCCAGCCCTCGACGGCCGCAGGCTTGAACTGGCCGGAACCAGCAGCACCTTCATATTCGCCGGTGCCTCCCACGACCGTATAGGTGCCGGTATAGGTCTCATCGACAGAGAAGGTCGCGGTAATGCCGTCCCCGTTCTCGAAGGTGTAATTCGATATCCCGGCTATCGGAGCGCCGCCTCCGGACACATAGACGAATTTCTTGATGGCCCGGCGGCCATCGGCAAACTCCGCGACGCCGAAGGCCTTCGCGGCAGTGATCTTTTCGGCGTCACCGGCGCCAATTTGCTGGCTCATCCTGTCAGACGTATGGGTAACGAAGCTGAATTCCAGACTGATGTCCGCGCCGAGAGCCGGCAGTGCAACCAATACGAAAGGAACAGTCGCGAAGATGCGTAACATGATAGTCCTCCCTAGCAGAATTTACGTTGGGTAAATCCTGGCAGGAAAGATCGCTGAAATCCTGTGCAGTTTGCAATCACTTTATCTGGGCGTACCACCGCCTCCTGGCCTGCCCTGCACAAGGAGGACCGCTCGGACCCGGGCGGGCGGGCCGGAACGAGGACAGGAATACGGGGCGCAAGACGCACAGGCCCGAGGAGACCGTGGCAGGTGGATGTCCCGGTTTTTGCGAGCCCGCCGGAGGCAGAGGCGGGGCGGGCCATCCTCGTGCGACCGGTGCCGCAAGACGTTCGGCGGATTGGAGGCCGGCCAAGGGAGGCGCCTGCCGGACCCCGGGAAAGATCGCGCCTCCCGAACGGCTTTGACCGCAGAGACGAGGGCGGCGGAGCGGCTGGGCTGGGCCGCGCCGGAGCCGGCGATGGAGAGGAAGTCCGCCGCCCGGCCAGAACCGGAACGGCGCGGATGCGGTCAGACGTCCAGCTCTTCGACGAAGCGCGCATTCTCCTGGATGTACTGGAAGCGGAGCTCGGGCTTCTTGCCCATCAGCTGCTCGACCAGCAGCCCGGTTTCGCCCGGCTCGTCCTCGTCGATCGACACCCGGATCAGCTTGCGGCTGCCCGGATCCATCGTCGTCTCCTTCAGGTCCTTGGCATCCATCTCGCCCAGGCCCTTGAAGCGCGAAACGTCGATCTTGCCCTTGCCGCCAAGGCCCTTCGCCAGCCATTCGTCGCGTTCCGCCTCGTCGAGGCAGTAGACCCGCTTCGCGCCCTGCGTCAGGCGGAACAGCGGCGGGCAGGCAAGGTAGAGATGGCCGTGGTCGATCAGCGGCCGCATCTGCGAGAAGAAGAACGTCATCAGCAGCGAGGCGATATGCGCGCCGTCGACATCCGCGTCGGTCATGATGATGACCTTGTCGTAGCGCAGGTCGTCGATGCTGAAGCGCGATCCCATGCCGACGCCGAGCGCCTGGCAGAGATCCGAGATCTCCTGGTTCCCGGACATCTTCGAGCTGGCCGCGCCCAGCACGTTGAGGATCTTGCCCCTGAGCGGCAGCAGCGCCTGGGTCCTGCGGTCGCGGCCCATCTTGGCGGAGCCGCCCGCCGAGTCGCCCTCGACGATGAACAGCTCGGTGCCATCGCGCTGGGATTGCGAACAGTCGACCAGCTTGCCCGGCAGGCGCAGCTTCTTGGTGGCGGACTTGCGCGCGGTCTCCTTTTCCTGGCGGCGGCGCAGGCGTTCCTCCGCGCGCAGGATCAGGAAGTCGAGGATCGCGCCCGCGGACTTGGTGTCGCCAGCCAGCCAGCTGTCGAAGCGGTCGCGCACGGCGCCCTCGACCAGCCGCGCGGCCTCGGTCGTGGCCAGCCGGTCCTTGGTCTGGCCGACGAATTCGGGCTCGCGGATGAAGCACGACACCAGCGCGCAGCCGCCGGTCATCAGGTCGTCGCGGGTGATCGAGGCGGCCTTCTTGTTGCCGGCAAGCTCGCCGTAGCTCTTCAGCCCCTTCAGCACCGCTGCCCAGAAGCCCTGCTCGTGCGTGCCGCCCTCGGGGGTCGGCACGGTGTTGCAGTAGGACTGGATGAAGCCGTCGCGCGAGGGCGTCCAGTTGATCGCCCATTCGACCGAGCCGGGCACGCCGAACTTCTCCTGGAACTCGACCTTGCCCGCGAAGGGCCGGTCGGCATAGGTCGAGGCCTCGCCCAGCGTCTCGGCCAGGAAGTCGGCAAGCCCGTTGGGGAAGTGGAACACCGCTTCCTTAGGGGTCTCGCCGTCGTCGATCGCGCTCTTCCAGCGGATCTCGACGCCGGAGAACAGGTAGGCCTTCGACCGCACCATCTTGAACAGGCGCGCGGGCTTGAACTTCTTGTCGCCGAAGATCTCGGCATCGGCATGGAAGGTGGTCGAGGTGCCGCGGCGGTTCGGCGCCTGGCCGACCTTCGCCACCGGCCCCTGCGGGATCCCGCGGGAGAATTCCTGGGCATAGAGCTCGCGGTTGCGCGCGACTTCCACGCGCATGTAGTCCGACAGCGCGTTCACCACCGACGCCCCGACGCCGTGCAGGCCGCCCGAGGTCTGGTAGGCCTTGCCCGAGAACTTGCCGCCGGCGTGCAGCGTGCAGAGGATGACCTCCAGCGCCGACTTGCCGGGGAATTTCGGATGCGGGTCGATCGGAATGCCGCGGCCGTTGTCGCGGATCGTCACCGAATGGTCGGCCGCCAGCTCGACCTCGATGCGGTTCGCGTGGCCCGCCACCGCCTCGTCCATCGAGTTGTCCAGCACCTCGGCGACCAGGTGGTGCAGTGCCCGCTCGTCCGTGCCGCCGATATACATGCCGGGGCGCTTGCGCACGGGCTCCAGCCCTTCGAGCACCTCGATCGAGGAGGCGTCATAGGTATCGGTCTGGGTCGCGGAGAGGAGATCGTCAGCCATCGGTTGCCCCTAGGTCTTGTAGTTCGCAGGCCACGATAGGCTAATTGGGGGGGAGGGAAAAGGGGCGGCATTCCGCGGATGCAACCGATGCCGGCCAGATGCCCGTTTCCCGGGCGTTTCCGGCGCGGAAATCCCGTCAGGCGGCAGGACTGCGCAGCCGGATCGCCGCGGCCAGCCCCAGCATGCCGCAGAGCGCGCCGGTCACGCCGGTCCAGCCGCCCTGGTCCCAGGCCAGCCCGGCGGTCACCCCGGCAAGGCTCGCACCGACATAGAAGGCGATCTGGTAGAGCGCCGTGGCCTGGCCGCGCGCCTCGGTCGCCTGCCGCCCGACATCGGCCGCCGCCAGGGAATGCGCCCCGAAGAAGCCCAGCGTGAAGAGCAGGATGCCGAGGCACAGCAGCGGCAGCCAGGCCGATAGCGTCATCAGCACCCCGGCCATGGCCAGCCCGATGCAGACAAGCGCCGCGCGCCTGCGCCCGAAGAGTTCGGCGGCCCTGGCGCTGGCCACTGCGGCATAGGTCGAGGGCAGGAAGGCGATGGAGACAAGTCCCACCGCATGCTGGCCCAGTCCGATCTCCGGCGACAGCAGCTGGAAGCCGATGACGTTGAAGAAGGCGACGAAGCAGGCCATCAGCAGGAAGCCCTGCAGCACCGCCTCGCGCAGCCCGGGCGTGCGCAGGTGCATCAGGTAGGCCGCCATCGCCGGGCCCAGCCGCGCCCGGCGCGGGCGGAAATTGCGCGAGGCCGGCAGCCAGAGCCAGAGCATCGCCGCCGAGACCAGCGCGACGCCCGCCAGCGCCGCGACCGGCAGGCGCCATCCGGTGGTCTCGACCATCGTGCCGACGAGCAGCCGCGCCAGCATGCCGCCGATCGAGTTCCCGGCCAGCACGTAGCCCACCGCGCGCCCCAGGCTTTCGCGGTCCATCTCCTCTGCCAGCCAGGCCAGGTTGATCGCGGTGATGCCGCCGAGGATCAGTCCCAGCGCGGTGCGGAAGACCAGGAACATGGTCCAGTCGGTCGCCGCCGCCATCGCCAGCAGCAGCACCGCCGTCATCAGAGTGGAAAACAGGATCACCGGCTTGCGGCCCACCGCGTCCGAGACCGGGCCGGTCACCACGAGGCCGAGCGCCAGCGCGATGGTCGGCAGGCTCAGGCTCATCCCCGCCTGGGTGACCCCGATGCCGAATTCCTCCGCGAAGACCGGCATCAGCGGCTGCACGAAATAGAGCGCCGAGAAGGCCGTCGCGCCGCACATCACCAGCGCCGCGCAGATCCGGCCGAAGCCCGGGCGGCGGTGATCGATGGGCCAGGACGGGGCGGCGAGGGTGGCGGGCATGGCGGTCTCCTTTTCGCCGCCTCTCCTACTGGACGCAGGACCATGCCGAAATTACAATCGTGGCATCCAATCCATGCCGGAATTTTATAGATGGACCTCAAGCGCCTGCAGACCTTCCTCCGCGTGGCCGAAACCGGCTCGCTCAGCGCCGCCTCGGACCGGCTGCGGATCGCCCAGCCCGCGCTGTCGCGGCAGATCAGGATGCTGGAGGACGAGGTGGGCCAGACCCTCTTCGCCCGCTCGCGCGAGGGCATGGCGCTGACCCCGGCGGGCGAGCTGCTGCAGGCGCGGGTCTCGGGGCTGCTGCGCCAGCTCGAACAGGGCGTGGAAGACGTGCGCAGCATGGAGGACGCGCCGCAGGGCAAGGTCGCTGTCGGGCTGGTGCCCTCGGCCGCCGCCGTCATGGGCGCGGATTTCGCGATGGCCGTCGGCCGCGCGCATCCCGGCATCCGGCTGAACCTGCAGCAGGGCTATACCAGCCATCTGCTCGACTGGGTGCATCGCGGCGAGATCGACATGGCGCTGGTCTACCGCGGCGCAGAGCAGCTCCCGGCGGAACAGCTGGTGCGCGAGGAACTGCTGCTGGTCGGGCCGCAGGGCCATCCCGCGCTGGACGGTCCGGCGGAGATGGCACGGCTCGAAGGCCTGCCGATGGTGCTGCCGAGCGCCGAGAACGGGTTGCGGCTGATCGTCGACATGGCGGCCGAACGCGCCGGGATCCGCTTCGACGTGCTGGCCGAGGCCTCTGCCTTCCAGCTGCTTCTCGAACTGGTGGCCGAGGGCATGGGCCTGTCGATCCTGCCGCGCACCGCCATCCAGGGAATGGCCGGGCGCTTCGCCGCGACCGGCTTCGCCCCGCCCTTGCACCGCGACATCCAGCTGGTGCTGTCGCGCAGCGCGCGGCAGGGGCGCGCCGTGCAGGCGGTCGTGCCGCTCCTGCGCGACGCGACGCTCAAGGCGCTCGGCTGAGCGGATCGCGCGCCAGCGCAGACATCTCCGCCCGGTCGAGCCGCGCCAGCACTGCGGCAATGCCGTGCTTCCGGTGCCGCGCCCAGATGCGGCGGCAGGAAGCCGGCGACCAGGGCCGCGCCGCGCCCGCCAGCCACTTCCGGACCGGGGCGGGCAAGGCGTCGTAGTCCCGCATCGGGTCACCCTGCCGCCTGCGCCGCCTGAGCCCGGTCTCGCCCAGGTTTCCCGCCCGGCTCACGGCCCGTCCCCCCGCGGCGCAGGGTCGATCGCCAGCGCCAGACGCGGCCGCTCCGGCGTCGCCTGCGGAGAGCGGTGCAGGATCGCGGCCAGCTCGTCCCCGGGCCAGAGCGCGCCGCGGAACAGCCCGACCTCGCCGGTCTCCAGCCGGTGCGTCCGGCGCGGAACCCCGTCCGGTCCGATCGGTCCCCATTCCGTGCCCGGTCCGCGCAAGGTGCAGACCATCCTCACCGGCACCGCGTCGACATGCCATTTCGGGCAGGTCTGCCGCGTGGCAACCTCCAGCCGCACCCGCAGCGCGGCGCAGCCGAAGACATCGGCGGCCAGCTGCCCGAGCAGGCAGATCTCGGCCGCCAGCAGCTCCTGCCCCGCCCCGCCCGGCGTGCCCGCCCTGCGGCAGGCCTCTGCCACCGCCAGCCGCAGGGTGCCGGCCGGCAGGGTGCGGCGGAACTGCGGCATCCGGCCGGCGGGCAGCCCGTCCAGCCAGCCGCGCAGGTCGGCGGGCATCCGGCGCTGCCAGATCGCCAGCGCGGTACCGTCACGGCCGATCCGGCGCAGCACCGACGGGTGCGGCCCGCTCTCGATGCCTTCGGCCAGCCGGGGCAGATCGAGGCTCATGCTGCCTCCCCGGCGCGGCGCCAGGCGGGAAACGGGTCGGACAGATGGCGCACGCCCGCCGGATCCTCCGGCAGGAGCGCCGCGTCGAGCCGTGCCTCCAGCGCCGGCCAGTCGATGCCTGCGCCGATGAAGACCAGCTCCTGCCGCCGGTCGCCCCAGGGCTCCTCCCAGTGCTGCGCGATATAGTCCCGGGCGCTGTCATGTTCCGGCCAGCGCCCGCGCGGGACCGCCGCCCACCAGGTGCCGAGCGGCCGGACGGAGCTGAGCGCTCCGGCCAGCGAATACTCCGCCACCCAGTCGGGACGCGTGGCGATCCAGAAATGCCCCTTGGCGCGGATCACCCCGGGCAGCGCGCCGTTCAGAAGGCCGTGGATCGCCTGCGGCGCGAAGGGGCGCCGCGCGCGGTAGACATGCGAGGTGACGCCGTATTCCTCGCTTTCCGGCACGTGAGCGGCGAAACCGTAGAGCTCCTTGGCCCACATCGGGTGCTGGTGCGCGCGCTCGAAATCGAAGAGCCCGGTGCCGAGGACCGCCCCGACAGGCACGTCCGAATGGGTGGTCTCGATGATCCTGGCATCGGCGTTCAGCGCGCGGATGATCTTGCGGGCGGCGTCGCGCTGCCCCGGCGTGGCATCGGCAATCTTGTTCAGCACGACCACGTCGGCGAATTCGATCTGGTCGGTCAGCAGGTCCGCCAGCGTGCGCGCGTCCCCTGCCCCGGCAGTCTCGCCCCGGTCGGCAAGGAAATCGTGGCTGGAGAAGTCGCCGGGCAGGTTCACCGCATCGACCACGGTCACCATCGTGTCGAGCTGTGCAACGTCCGACAGGCTGTCCCCCGCCTCGTCGCGGAACTCGAAGGTGGCGGCGACGGGGAGCGGCTCGGAAATGCCGGTCGACTCGATCAGCAGCGCATCGAACCGGCCCTCCTGGGCCAGGCGGCGCACTTCGGCCAGCAGGTCGTCGCGCAGCGTGCAGCAGATGCAGCCGTTCGACATCTCGACCAGCGTCTCCTCGGTGCGGCTCAGCGTGCTTTCGGCGCGCACCAGGTCGGCATCGATATTCACCTCCGACATGTCGTTGACGATGACCGCGACGCGGCGGCCCTCGCGGTTGGCGAGCACGCGGTTCAGCAGCGTCGTCTTGCCGGCGCCGAGAAAGCCGGACAGGACGGTGACGGTGACGGTGACGGTGACGGGGAGCCTTCGCTCTGGGATCATGGCCGCAAGCCTCCGGTCCCGGCCGCGGGGAAGCCGCCGGGTCAGTTAGGGGTGTTTCGACAGGCGGGCGCGCGGGATTGCGGCCCGCTTATTTCGTTATAGTATAACATTACACTCGGCAAGCCGGGATTGCACCCTCCGCAGCTTTGTCGGGTTTCCCTCGATGATGTCGGTTTCGCGACACTCCGCACCGGGGTCTCGCCCGCCAATGCTGCGCTGCAGGGTTGGCACGGGGGGTGCTCTTGACCGTTATGTAGTCCGACTTCATAACGGATGGCATTGCATCGGAGGCAGCATGACCGACTCTCATCTTACCGCGGCGCTTTCGCTTGGACGCGACGGCGCCTCCCGCGTGGGACAGGACCGGATCCGGCTGCTCGAGGCCATCGCGCGGCAGGGCTCCATTTCGGCGGCCGCGCGCGAAGTCGGGCTGAGCTACAAGGCCGCCTGGGACGCGGTCGGGACGCTCAACAACCTGTTTCCCGAACCGCTGGTCGCCGCCGCGCCCGGCGGGCGCAAGGGCGGCGGCGCCACCGTCACCCCGGCCGGACACGCGCTGATCGCCAGCTTTGCCCGGCTCCAGGACGCACTCGACGCCGCCGCCCGGCGGCTGGACCGGGAACTTGCCGGCCTCGCCTATCCTCCCGCAACCCTTTTCAGGAACATCATGATGCAGACAAGCACGCGCAATGCCTACCGGTGCACGGTCACCAAGGTGATCGAGGGCGCCGTGAACTCGATCGTCGAAATGAAGCTGACCGACGAGCTGGCGCTGACCGCCGCAATCACCGAGCGCAGCGCCTCGGAAATGGGGATCGAGCCCGGCACCGAGGTCTTCGCGCTGGTCAAGGCGCCCTTCATCATCCTTGCCGCGGGCATTCCCTCCAGCCCGGTCTCGGCGCGCAATGTCCTCGGCGGCACCGTCGCCTCGCGCCGCGACGGCGCCGTCAACAGCGAGATCATCCTCGATATCGGCAGCGGCAAGAGCGTCACCTCGATCGTCACCATCGACAGCGCCGAACGTCTCGGCCTGCAGCCCGGCGATGCAGCCACGGCCATGTTCAAGGCCGGGCACGTCATCGTCGCGCTTCCCTGATCCGTTTCCAGACCTCCGAAAGGAACCTCCCATGACCTTCCATCGACTGGCGTCCCTCGGCGCCGGACCGCTGCTTGCGGCCCTCCTTCTCGGCACCGCTGCCTCCGCCGCCGAGACCACGGTGGCCGTCGCCGCCAACTTCACCGCCGCCGCGCAGGAAATCGGCACCGCATTCGAGGCGGAGACCGGCCACCAGGTGACCTTCAGCTTCGGCTCCACCGGACAGCTCTTCACCCAGATCAGCCAGGGCGCGCCCTTCGACGTGTTCCTTGCCGCCGACCAGGCCCGCCCGGAGAAGGCCGGGGCCGACGGGCTCGCCGATCCGGCGACGCGCTTCACCTATGCCACCGGCAAGCTGGTGCTGTGGAGCGCGACGCCCGGGCTGGTCGATGCCGGGCCCGAGGTGCTGGAAACCGGCGCGGTCACCCATGTCGCCATCGCCAACCCGTCGGCCGCCCCCTACGGCGCAGCGGCTGTCGAGGCGATTGCCGCGCTCGGGATGGAGGAGGCGCTCGCGCCGAAGCTGGTCGAGGGCCAGAGCATCAGCCAGACCTACCAGTTCGCGGTCACCGGCAATGCCGAGGCGGGCTTCGTCGCTCTGGCGCAGCTGGCCGGACAGGATGACGGCTCGGCCTGGATGGTGCCCGAGGACCTCTACGCGCCGATCCGCCAGGACGCGGTGCTGCTGTCGCGCGGCGAGGGCAACGAGGCGGCCGAGGCCTTCCTCGCCTTCCTGAAGGGCCCGGCGGCGCAGGAGATTATCGAAGAGTACGGCTACGGCTTCGGCGGCTGAGGCCGGGAAAGGAGAGCTGCCATGTTCGACGCGACCATGATGCAGGCGGTGATTCTGACGCTGAAGCTCGCCGGCGCCACCACCGTCCTGCTGCTGCTGGTCGGCACGCCGCTGGCCTGGTGGCTCTCCCGCGGGCGCGGCATCCTGCGCGACGTGGCGGCGACGCTGGTGTCGCTGCCGATCGTGCTGCCGCCCACCGTGCTCGGCTTCTACCTGCTGCTCGCCATGGGGCCGCAGAGTCCGCTGACTGCGCTGCTCGGCCGCTCGCTGGCCTTCAGCTTCGAGGGGCTTCTGCTCGGCTCGGTGATCTATTCGCTGCCCTTCGTGGTGAACCCGATCCGCAATGCCTTCGAAGCGATGGGGTCCCGGCCGATGGAGGTCGCCGCCACGCTGCGCGCCCATCCGCTCGACGCTTTCGTCACCGTCGCCCTGCCGCTGGCGAGCCCGGGGATCCTGACCGGCGCGATCCTGGGCTTCGCCCACACGGTCGGCGAATTCGGCGTGGTGCTGATGATCGGCGGCGCCATTCCCGGCAAGACCAAGGTCATCTCCATCACCATCTTCGACTATGTCGAGACGCTCGACTGGGCCAGGGCGCATATCCTCGCGGGCGGCATGCTCGCCTTCTCCTTCGCCGTGATCCTCGCCATGACGCTGATCGAGCGCCGCCTTTCGGGAGCCCGCCCATGATCGAGGCCCGTTTCTCCGGCCGTCTCGGCCAGTTCGCGCTCGACGCCGCCTTCCGCGTGCCGGGCAAGGGGATCACCGCGCTCTTCGGCCCGTCGGGCTGCGGCAAGACCAGCGTGCTGCGCTGCGTCGCGGGCCTGTCCCGGCTGCCGGGCGACCTGGTGGTGAACGGCGAAAGCTGGCAATCGGGACGCCGGTTCCGCCCGGTGCACCGCCGCCCGCTGGCCTATGTCTTCCAGGAGGCAAGCCTGTTTCCGCATCTCTCGGTCGCGGGCAACCTCGGCTACGGCCGCCGCCGCAGCCGTGCCGGAGCGGAGCGCATCGCCTTCGACGAGGTGGTGGGCCTTCTCGGCATCGCGCCGCTGCTCGACCGTCCGGTCCCGCGGCTGTCGGGCGGCGAGCGCCAGCGCGTCGCGATCGGCCGGGCGCTGCTGTCGCAGCCGGAACTGCTGCTGATGGACGAGCCGCTCTCGGCGCTCGACCGCATCTCCAAGGACGAGATCCTGCCCTATCTCGAACGGCTCCATGCCGGGCTCTCGATCCCGGTCCTCTATGTCAGCCACGACATGGCCGAGGTGGAGCGCCTCGCCGACACGCTGGTGCTGATGGAAGCCGGACAGGTCCGTGCAGCCGGGCCGCTGGGCGAGATGCTGTCGGATCCGGCGCTGCCGCTGCTCCACCGGCCGGAACCGGGGGCGGTGCTCGACGGCACGATCCGCTGCTACGGCCCGCATTACGGGCTGAGCGAGGTCGACATTCCGGGCGGGCGGATGCTGGTGCCGGGGGAACTCGGCCCGAATGGCGGTCGGGCACGTCTGAGGATCGCCGCGCGCGATGTCAGCCTCGGCCGCCTGCCGCCCGACGACACCTCCATCCTCAACGCGCTTCCCGCTCGCATCATCGGCGGCACGCCGGCCGGCGACAACCAGATGACCGTGCGGCTGGCGCTTGGAGAGGCCGGCGAGGGCACGGTGATCCTGTCGCGGATCTCGCGGCTGTCCTGGGACCGGCTGCAGCTGACGCCCGGCGAGACGGTCATCACCCGGATCAAGGCGGTCGCGCTGGTCGATCCGCTCACCCTGCCCCGCTGACGGAGACGCACCATGTTCCACATTCCCGACGAAACCCTGGCGGCGATGATCCGCGAGGACCTGCCCTTCGGCGATCTGACCACCCGCAGCCTCGGCCTGTCCGGATCCGCTCGGCTGGAGATGCGCGCCCGCGCCGACATGACGGCCTGCGCCACCGAGGAAGCGGCGCGGATCTTCCGGATGCTGGGCGCCGAGGCCGCCGTCCTGGTGCCGAGCGGCGGACAGGCCCCGGCAGGAACGCCGCTGCTGCGCGCGGCGGGCGGGGCGGAGGCGATCCTTGCGGGCTGGAAGGTGGCGCAGACGCTGGCCGAATGGGCCTCGGGCATTGCCACCGCCGCGCGCGCCATCGTCGATGCCGCGGAGGCGGTCCGGTCCGGCATCGCCGTCGCCTGCACGCGCAAGCCGGTGCCCGGCACCCGCGCGCTGTCGCTGAAGGCGGTCACCTCCGGCGGCGCCGCGATCCACCGCACGGGGCTGTCGGACACGGTGCTGCTTTTCCCCGAGCATTGCGCGCTCGGCGGCGAGGGCGCGCTGGCGGTGCAGGTGGCGCAGCTCAGGGCAAGCTGCCCGGAGAAGCGGATCGTGGTGGAAGTCGGCTCCCGCCGGGACGCGCTGATCGCCGCCCGCCACGGCGCCGACGTGATCCAGCTGGAGAAATTCCTGCCCGAGGACGTCGCCGCGGCAGCGCGGGCGCTGGCGCCGCAGTGGTCGGGCACGCTGGCCGCGGCGGGCGGGATCCATGCCGGCAATGCCGCGGCCTATGCCGAGAGCGGCGCGGACGTGCTGGTGACGTCCTCGCCCTATTCGGCGAAGCCCGCCGAAATCGCGGTCAGCATCGCCCGGCCCTGACGGGTCAGGCCCCGGCGAGCTCGCTGATGCCCATCGGCTGGCGGCCGGACCTGGCAAGGACGGAGGCGGAGCGCCCCTCGATCAGCGCCGGAACCAGCGGGCGGCCGTAGCCTGCGCCGCCGTCGAGGTTCAGGCGGTTCGGATAGAGCTCGGGATGCTGCAGCGCGGTGTGGCCATGCACCACCAGCCGCCCCCAGTCGAACGGGCTTTCCAGGAAGCCCGCGCGGATCCAGACAAGGTCGTCCTCGGCCTGATCCTCCAGCGCCACCCCCGGGCGCAGCCCGGCATGCACGAAAATCTGCCCGCCGGTCCCGTGGGTGCGCGGCAGCGCGGCGATCCAGTCGCGGTGATGCTGCGGCACGGCCTCCAGCGCATCGGCATGGATGTCCTCGAGCGAGCGGCCCTCGGACACGTCGACCCCGTAGGAGGCCAGCGTCGCGGAGCCGCCCAGCGGCGCGTCGGTCCACAGCAGCGGGCGCGAGACATTGGGATCCTCGTAGCGCGGGTCGCCGAGATAGCGCAGCAGGAAACGGTCGTGGTTGCCCATCAGGCAGGTCCAGGGATTGCCGGCCGCCTGGCCCTCCATCAGCAGATCGATCACCCCGCGCGAGTCCGGGCCGCGGTCGACGAAATCGCCGCAGAACACCACCGGCGCGCCGGGTTCGCCATGGCGCTCGATCAGCTCCAGCGCGGTCTCGAGCTGGGCAAGCTGGCCGTGAATGTCGCCGACGGCGTGGATGGGGGTCATGGGACGGGCTCCTCGACTGGTAACGCTCACATCAGGTAAGGTCTCATGTCCGGGGGGCAAGTCATAGCCGCCATGCCGTCGCGGGCGGCAGGTTCCCGGCCCGGCGCCTCGGCCGGACCGGGAGCGGTCAGGGGATCAGGCGAACTTGCGGATCTCGCCGGATTTCAGCCGCGACAGGTAGCTGTCCATCTCGGCCTTCACGATCGGCATCAGCACGTAGAGCGCGGAGATGTTGCAGACCGCCATGGCGAAGATCGCCGCGTCCGAGAAGTCGATGACCGGGCCGAGGCTGGCCGCGGCGCCGACGATCACGAAGAAGCAGAAGATCAGCTTGAAGACCAGCTCGGTGGTCTTTCCCTCCCCGAAGAGGAAGGTCCAGGCCTTCAGGCCGTAGTAGCTCCAGGAGATCATCGTCGAGAAGGCGAAGAGGATCACCGCGACCACCAGGATGTAGCGGAAGAACGGGATGCTCTGCGAGAAGGCCGCCGAGGTCAGCGCCACGCCGGAATTGCCGTCCACGGTCTGGATCGCGCCGGATTCGCCGACGATGTAGAGCCCGGTTGCCGGATCGACCATCAGCTGGCCGGTGATGATGATCACCAGCGCGGTCATCGTGCAGATGACGACCGTGTCGATGAACGGTTCCAGCAGCGCCACGAAGCCCTCGGTGATCGGCTCCTTGGTGCGCACGGCCGAGTGGGCGATGGCCGCCGAGCCGACGCCGGCCTCGTTGGAGAAGGCCGCCCGCTTGAAGCCCTGGATCAGCGCGCCGGCAAGCCCGCCCGCGACGCCGAGGCCGGTGAAGGCGCCCTCGAAGATCTGGCCGAAGGCCCAGCCGATCTTGTCCATGTTGATCAGCAGGATGATCAGCGCGGTGCCGACATAGAGCACGCCCATGAAGGGCACGACCTTCTCGGTCACCTGGGCGATCGACTTGATGCCGCCGACGATGACCGCGAAGACGATGGCCGCGAAGACCAGCCCGGTGATGAAGCCCGGGAAATCGCCGAAGACGTTGGTCAGCTGGGCATGGGCCTGGTTGGCCTGGAACATGTTGCCGCCGCCGAAGCTGCCCAGGATGGTGAAGACCGCGAAGACGATGGCGAGGATCTTGCCGCCCGGCTTGCCGCGGATCTTGAAGCCCTTGGTCATGTAGTACATCGGCCCGCCCGAGACCCGGCCGTCCTCGTACTCGTTGCGGTACTTCACCGCGAGCGTGCATTCGGTGAATTTCGACGCCATGCCCAGAAGCCCGGCGAGGATCATCCAGAAGGTCGCGCCGGGACCGCCGATGCCCACGGCCACCGCGACGCCCGCGATGTTGCCCAGGCCGACGGTGCCGGAAAGCGCGGTCGCCAGCGCCTGGAAGTGGCTGACTTCGCCCGCGTCGTTGGGATCGGAATAGTCGCCCTTCACCAGCGCGATCGAATGGCCGAGCACGCGGAACTGGACGAAGCTGAAATAGATAGAGAAAATGGATGCGCCGACCACCAGCCAGGCAACGATCCACGGAAAGGACGTGCCCGGAATGGGCGCGAAGATCAGGCTGACGAACCAGCCGGTCGACGCGGCGAAGGCGGTGTTGATCGTCTCGTCGAGGCTCTGCGACAGCGCGGGCGTGGCGAAGAGCGCCGCGGCGGCCGCGGGCAACGCGAGCTTCCTTGAAAGGTCTTTCATTGCATTCCCCTCTTTGGCCATCACGGCACGATTGTCAGCGGCACCGGGCAGGTCTGGACAAGCGTCCCCGCCGTGGAGCCGAAGAAGCGGGCGGCGAAGCTGCCCTGGCCCTGGCGGCCGATCACGATCTGCACGGCGGCCGACTCCTCGGCGATCTTGATGATCGTCTCGGCGACATGGCCGTAGCGGATGTCCGAGCTGACCGGCACGCCGCTGGAGGCCAGCTTGGCCAGCTCCGGCTCGACCAGCACTTCCTTGGCGCGCGCCATCTCTTCCTTCCGGCGGATGTGGCGCTCTTCCAGCTCCTCCGCCGTCAGGAAGGAATAGGGCGACCATTCCAGCACATGGGCGACGAGGATGCTGCCGCCGATGGCCTTGGCGCGCTCCACGGCAAAGGCCATGGCGCGTTCGGCGCTGTCGCTGCCGTCATAGGCGACGACGATGGTTGATGACATGGTATGACCTCCGTTCCGGTCTAGTCCCTCTCGTGAGGGCAGCGGACCCGTCCCGGCCCGTTCGGCCCCCTCCCCGAAGCCTGTCGCATCCGCCCCGCCTGTCGAGGACGCAAGGCACCGGAGCGCAAAGCGCCTCTCTGCCGCCGCGGAATTTGCTTCGATACTGCACAAATGAACATATTTTGGGCGCCCTGTTAACCCCGGGACAAGCAGAAGCCTGCCGATTTTCTGCCCCGGTCCGGCAAGACGCCGAAAACATGCCCCGAAGTGTCGCTATTCCGCATGTCCCGGCGCCAGGAACCGTCAGACTTGGAGGCACTTGTTCCGTACCGTGATCCAGGGGAGGCGCCGATGCCCGGTCCCGAAGACATCCGATCCCTCGTCCGCAGCCGCAGGCCGGGCCACACGCTCGAGGCCCCGTTCTACACCTCGCCCGACATCCTCGATCTCGACATCGAGGCGATTTTCCGCCGCCACTGGCTCTTCGCCGCTGCCGGGCCGGAACTGCCCGAACCCGGCGATTGCGTGACGCTGGAAGTGGGCTCCGCCTCGGTCCTGCTGCTGCGCGGCGACGACATGGCGGTGCGCGGCTTCCGCAATGTCTGCCGCCACCGCGGCGCGCGGCTGGTGGAGGCGCGCTCGACCACCATCGGCAACATCGTCTGCCGCTATCACGGCTGGAGCTACAGCGAGGACGGAGACCTGATCCATGCCGAGCACATGGGCGAGGAATTCGACCGGTCCTGCCACGGGCTGATCCCGGTCCATGTCCGCGACATTGCCGGGCTGATCTTCATCTGCCTCGCCGACGACCCGCCCGCGGACATCGAGGACATGGCGGCGGGCATGGAGCCCTACCTGCTGCCGCATGACCTCGCCAACTGCAAGGTCGCCCACCAGTCGGAGCTGATCGAACAGGGCAACTGGAAGCTGGTGCTGGAAAACAACCGAGAATGCTACCATTGCGAGACCAACCACCCGCAGCTGACCGTGCCGCTGTCGGAATTCGGCTTCGGCTTCTCGCCCGACGAGCTGGACGAGCGCCGCTCGGACGAGGCCGCCGCCTACATGGCCGCCATCGAGGAACGCCACGCGCATTGGCAGTCCTGCGGCCTGCCGTCCTCGGAGCTGAACCGGCTGCGCGACGTGACCGGCTTCCGCGCCATGCGGCTGCCGCTGATGGGCGCCGGGGAGTCGCACACGCTGGACACCAAGGTCGCTTCGAAGAAGCTGCTGGGCCGGTTCCGCGAGGCGGCGCTCGGCGGCCTGAGCTTCTGGACCCAGCCGAATTCCTGGCACCATTTCATGTCCGACCATGTCGTGACCTTCTCGGTGCTGCCGCTCTCGCCGGACCGGACGCTGGTGCGCACGACCTGGCTCGTCCACAAGGACGCGATCGAGGGGCAGGACTACAAGACCGACCACCTGGCCACCGTCTGGACCATGACCAACCAGGAGGACGCCGACCTGGTGCGGCTCGGCCAGCTCGGCGTGTCCGACCCGGCCTACCGCCCCGGCCCCTATTCTCCCTTCACCGAGCCGATGGTGGAGGCCTTCACCGCCTGGTACATCGACCGGATCGGCGACTTCCTCGAGCCCGGCAGAAACGCGATGGCGGCGGAGTGAGCATGGACGGCAATTTCACCGAAGCCACCCGCATCCCGCTCTGGGACCCCGAGCGCGACGACACGCTCGTCTGCCGCCAGGTGCGCCAGGAAACCCATGACGTGAAGACCTTCGTCTTCTCGGGCCGGGAGCCCCGCGCCTTCCGCTTCTATCCGGGCCAGTTCATGACCTTCGAGCTGCCCGTCGAGGGGATGGTCCAGCGCTGCTACACGATTTCCGGCTCGGCCGCGCGGCCCTACCGGGTGGAGATCACCGTCAAGCGCGTGCCGGGCGGCCCCGGCTCGAACTGGCTGCACGACCACATGGCGCCCGGGCGCGAGATCGCCGTCTCCGGGCCGGCGGGCGAATTCACCACCGATGCCACGGCAGAGCAGAAGCTGCTGTTCCTGTCCGCCGGCAGCGGCATCACCCCGATGATGTCGATGACCCGCACGGCCTGCGATCTGGGCGCGCCCTTCGACCTGACCTTCCTCCATGCCGCGCGCAGCCCCGCCGACATGATCTACCGCCAGGAACTGTCGCTGCTGGCACAGCGCAACCACGGGCTGAAGCTGGCGCTGGTCTCGGGCACCGCGCCGGCCTCGGATGCCTGGGCGGGCTTCACCGGCCGGCTGAGCCTGCCGATGCTGCAGCTGATCGCCCCGGACTTCCTCGACCGCCGGATCTTCTGCTGCGGCCCCGCGCCCTTCATGGAAGGCGTGCGCGCCATGCTGGCGGAGGCAGGCCATGACACGGCGGAATATTACGAGGAAAGCTTCGATTTCGGCGCCGAGACCGCGGGCAATTTCGGCGGCGAGCCCGAGGCGGCGCCGGAGGTCAGCGGCCAGACCTTCCGCGTCAGCTTCGCCAAATCCGGCAAGGTGGTGGAATGCAGCCCGGGCATGACCGTGCTGTCGGCTGCGCGCGAGGCCGGGCTGAGGCCGCTCTCCTCCTGCCAGCGGGGCATCTGCGGCACCTGCAAGACCAAGCTGGTCTCGGGCAATGTCGAGATGAACCACGGCGGCGGCATCCGCCAGCGCGAGATCGACCAGGGCAGGATCCTGGCCTGCTGCAGCCACCCGCTGACCGATATCGAGATCGACCTGTGACCGCGGGGCGGCTCACCCAGGATTGATCGCGCCCGCACCGCCACCGGCGCGGGCGCCCGTCGGGCCGAACTCCCGCAATGGAAGAGTTTTCGTTTTCAGGCAATGGCTTGCGGGCTGCACCAGAGGCTCCGGCGGACGAGCCGCCGCATCGCGCAGCGGTCCCGCAGGCTGTTGCCTTCCTCCGGCGGATGCCACATTTCCCCGCGGAAATTGTTCGTCTGCCAAGGAGTTCCCAGTGACGGAAAACGATCAGGACGGCCCGGTGCGGGTGGTGGAAGCGGTGCGCGACCCGCGATGGACCTGGGGGCTGCGCGCCGCCGGTCTCGCGGGCGCGGTCATTGTCTGGCTGCTGCTCGGCGGGCAGGAGGCGCTGTCGCCCGAAGGCCGCGCCGTGGCCGCCATCGCCACGCTGATGGCCCTCTGGTGGATGACCGAGGCGATCCCGCTGGCGGCGACCTCGCTCCTGCCAATCGTGCTCCTGCCGATGCTGGCCGGGCGCTCGGTCGGCGAGGCCACCGCCCCCTATGCCAGCCCGATCGTCTATCTCTTCCTCGGCGGCTTCCTGATCGCCATCGCCATGCAGAAATGGCAGCTGCACCGGCGGATCGCGCTGATGACGCTGTCCCGGGTCGGCGTGGAGCCGAAGCGGATCGTGCTGGGCATGATGCTGGCCACCGGCTTCCTGTCGATGTGGGTGTCGAACACCGCGACGACGCTGATGATGCTGCCGATCGGCCTGTCCATCCTGACGCTGGTGGTGGAGCGCAGCCGCGCCACCGACCAGGGCGCCGAGGTCGGGGACGAACTGCAGCGCGGCGGCTCGATCTCCAGCGTGATCGCCGATCCCGACATCCGCGCCTTCGGCGTCTGCCTCGTGCTCGCCATCGCCTGGTCGGCCTCGATCGGCGGGCTCGGCACGCTTCTGGGCAGCCCGCCCAATGCCATCGTCGCCGCCTATCTGTCTGACGAGCTGGGCCGCGATGTCGGATTCGTTCAGTGGATGATCCTCGGCGCGCCGCTTGCGCTGGTCTTCATCCTCGTCGCCTGGGTGCTGATGACGCGGGTGCTCTACCGGTTCCGGCTCTCCGAGATCCCCGGCGGACGCGCGATGATCGACGGCCAGGTCGCCGCGCTCGGTCCGATGAGCCAGGGCGAGAAGATGGTCGCCGCGGTCTTCCTCGGCGCTGCCTTCCTGTGGATCGTGCCGGGGCTCCTGTCCGACATCTTCGGCATCGCCGCGCTGGGATCGCTGAACGATACCGCCATCGCCATCACGGCCGGCGTCGCGCTGTTCCTTCTGCCGGGCGACCGCGAGGGGCACATGGTCCTCGACTGGAAGACCGCGCAGGACGAGCTGCCCTGGGGCGTGCTGCTCCTGTTCGGCGGCGGGCTCAGCCTCGCCTCCTCGGTGAAGGCGACCGGGCTCGACATGTGGCTCGGTACCCAGGTCGAAGGTCTCGGCACGCTGCCGATCCTGGCGATCCTGGTCTGCGTGGTGACGCTGGTGATCTTCCTGACCGAGGTGACCTCCAACACCGCCACCGCCGCGACCTTCATCCCCGTGCTCGGCGGGGTAGCGGCGGGGATCGGCGTCGATGCGACCACGCTGCTGATCCCGACCGCGCTGGCGGCGACCTGCGCCTTCATGCTGCCGGTGGGAACGCCGCCCAACGCCATCGTCTTCGGCTCGGGCGCGGTGACCATCGGGCAGATGGCGCGCGGCGGCATCGTGCTGAACCTCGCCGGCGTGGCGCTGATCACGGGCTTCGTCTACCTGCTCGGCGGCCTGGCCTTCGGCATCAGCCTCTGAGCCCCTGCCGCGGGCTCAGGGACGCCTCAGCCCGTGGCGCTGGATCTGGCGGTGGATGGTGGAGCGGTTGACACCCATCCGCCGCGCGGTTTCCGAGATGTTCCAGCCGGTTTCCTGCAGGTGGCGGGCGAGGATGCGTTCCTCTCCCCCGCCGCTGTCGCGCGCCGATTGCAGCTGCGGCGGGAATTCGGCCTTGCCCAGCCGCATCCGGTCGCCCGGCATGGCGGGGGCCGCGCCCATCGCCATCAGCCGCGCGACCTGCCCCAGTTCATGCAAGTTCCCCGGCCAGCCATGTCCCGCCAGCATCGACAGCGCATCCGCGTCGAAGGCGACCGGCCGGCCGAAAGCCTCGGCGAAGACCCGGTCCGCGAGCGCCAGCAGGTCGCCGCGCTTGCGCAGCGGCGGCAGGCGCAGCCGCCCGCCCGCCAGCCGCAGGAACAGGTCGCGCCGCAGCCGCCCCTCGTCGACGGCGCGTTCCGGATCGCCCGAGACCGTGACCACGATCCGCGCCTGCGCCGCGCGTTCGCGCACCGCGCCGACGGGACGGTAGCTGCCCTCGGCCAGCAGCTTCACCAGCCGGGCCTGCAGCCGCTCGGGCAGCTCGTCGAGATTGTCGAGCACCAGCGTGCCGCCCTCCGCCGCCGCGACAAGGCCGGGCTCGAAATTGCGGCGGTCCTCGCGGCCGAAGAGGCTCGCCGCCTCGGCCTCGTCGAAGGTCTCGCAGGGCACGTTGATGCAGGGCCCGCGCGAGCCGACCGTATGGATCGCCTTGGCAAGCGCGGTCTTGCCGGCGCCGGTCTCGCCCTCGATCAGCAGCGGCATCTTCCCCGGGGCCATCGCCGCCGCCTGCGCCAGCAGCTGCGCCATCCCCGGATCGTCGCCGGCCAGCGCGCGCAGCTCGGCAGGCATCGCGCGCGGACGGACGGGACGCGGCACCGGGTTGCGGCGCGGCTCGATCGCATGGGCGAAGAGACGGTAGCCATCGCGCGTCTCGATGAACCGGTCGCGCGCAGAGGTCTGCCGCGTCAGCCCCTCCATCATGTCGAGGTCCAGCTCGAACACGTCGGCGACATGCCGGCCGACCAGCCGCTCCGCCTCGCGCCAGTCGACGCCCAGAGTCCGCGCCATCAGCCGCGCCGCACCATTGGTCATGCCGATGACATGGCCGCCAGCGTCAAGCGACAGCGCCGCCTCTGGATCGACATCGAGGAAATCGGGGCTGTCGGAGAGGCGCAGCACCCAGTCGCGGCGGCTTTCGGCCATGATGTTGGCCATCTCGATCCGCCGCGCCGCCTGGCGCACGAGGTTCAGCGCCATCACCTGGCTTTCGCGCGGCGCGGGCGAGCTGAGCAGCGAGATGTCAAGCACCGCCGAAAGCCGCCCCGCGGTGTCGTAGATCGGCGCGGCGGTGCAGGAGAGCCCGCCATGGGTCACGTCGAAATGGTCGCTCTGGTGGATGATCAGCGGCTCGCCGGCCTCGATGCAGGCCCCGACCGCGCAGGTGCCCGCGCGGCTTTCCGACCATTCCGCCCCGAGGAACAGGCCCGTACGGCGCAGCTCTTCCTTGTGCTTCTGCTGGCCGAGATACTCGACCGTCACACCCTGCGCGTCCGACAGCAGCAGGACATAGCTCTGGCCCGCGACCAGCTTGTAGAGGTTGTCGATGCCGGTGCGCGCGATGCCGATCAGCTCCTCCGAGCGCTGGCGGTGCAGCCGCAGCTGGGACTCGGGCAGGATGTAGGCCTCGCGCCGGTCCGTCGGATCGAGCCCGTGCGTCTGCAGGCAGCGCAGCCAGCTGGCCAGCACCGTCGGATCGCGCGGGCTGGCGCCGCGGCCGCGGGAAATCGCCTCGATCTCGCGGATATGGTCGATATCGCGCTGCATTCCGCCTCCCATCGTCCTGCACGCATCCGCCGAGACTAGCTTAACCGAAGGTTGAAGGGAAACCGGGCAGTCTGCGTGGTGCAGCATTTCGCGCCGCGCCGCAGCGAAGGTGTTGCAGCCCCGTGCAACACTGTGCGCCGCGGTGCAACAGGTGCTTCTCCCAAGTGATTGATTCAATTGATCGCGCATTTGCGCGCTTCTTCCGCTTGCCCGGCGGCGCCACGCTGGGTGCGGGAAAGAGGAGGAGACGACCCCATGAAAGCCCTGCGTTTTCACGCCGCCAAGGATCTGCGCGTCGAGGAGATCGACGCCGTTCCGGTGCCCGGTCCGGGCCAGGTGGCGATCAAGAACCGCTTCGTCGGAATCTGCGGCACCGACCTGCACGAATATGCCTACGGGCCGATCTTCATCCCGGTCGAGCCGCATCCCTTCACCGGCGCCTCGGGCGCGCAGGTGCTGGGCCATGAATTCGGCGGGGTGGTCACCGCCGTCGGCGCCGGCGTCACCCATGTGAAGGAAGGCGACCGGGTTTCGGTCCAGCCGCTGATCATGCCGCGCTCGGGCGACTACTATGCGGACCGCGGCCTGTTCCATCTCAGCGAGGATCTGGCGCTGGCCGGTCTCAGCTGGATTTCCGGCGGCATGGCCGAGGGCGCGCTCTTGAACGACTACAACGTCGTTAAGATCCCCGACGCGATGACCGACGAGGAGGCCGCGCTGGTCGAGCCGACCGCGGTCGCCGTCTATGCCTGCGACCGCGGCCAGGTCGCGGCCGGGCAGTCGGTTCTGGTCACCGGCGCCGGCCCGATCGGGATGCTGACGCTGCTGGCCGCGAGGGCCTTCGGCGCGACGAAGCTGTTCGTGTCGGACTTGAACGACACGCGGCTGGAGCTGGCCAAGCAGATCATCCCCGAGGTGATCGCGCTGAACCCCAAGCGCGACGATATCGGCGCGGCGATCCGCGGCGCGACCGAAGGCGGCGCGGGCTGCGACGTGGCGCTGGAATGCGTCGGCAACGAGAAGGCGCTTCAATCCTGCCTCGATGCCGTCCGCAAGCAGGGGGTGATCGTGCAGGTCGGCCTGCATCCGGGGAATTCCGGGCTGCACTGGCACACCGTCACTTTCAAGGATGTCGATATCCGCGGCTCCTGGGCCTATCCGACGCATCTGTGGCCGCGGGTCATCGACCTGATCGCCACCGGCGCCATCCCGGCGGCCAAGGTGGTGACCAAGAAGATCACGCTCGACGAGGCCGTGGGCGAGGGCTTCGACGTGCTGCTCGATCCGGCCGGCACGCAGCTGAAGATCCTGATCGACCTGAACTGATCCCGGGCGCGCGGCAGGCCGGGGAGGGTCTGCCGCCCGCCCTTCAACACCCCATGGGAGGAAACCATGCTAGACACCACCCCCCGCGGCGCGCTCGAGGCGCTGGTCGCCGATCTCGAACGCGCGCTGGTCGCACAGGACCCGGACGCCGTCGCGGAGTGCTTCCTCGACACCGGCTTCTGGCGCGATCTCGCCGCCTTCACCTGGAACCTGAAGACCTGCGAGGGCAAGGACCAGATCCGCGCCATGTCCGCCGCGCAGCTGGAGAAGGTCGCGCCGAAAGCGCTGTCGCTCGACCCGTCCGAGGAGGTCGGCGAGGCCGACGGCGTGACCGAAGGCTGGCTGGTCCTGGAAACCGGAGCCGGGCGCGGCGTCGGCTATGTCCGGATGAAGGACGGCAAGATCTGGACGCTGCTGACCACGCTGCACGAGCTGAAGGGCCATGAGGAGCCGCGCCAGCTGCGCCGTCCGATGGGCGCCGAGCACGGCCATGACCCCGAGCGCAAGACCTGGAAGGAGAAGCGCGAGGACGAGGCCCGGCGTCTGGGCTACGAGGACCAGCCCTACGTCCTGGTGATCGGCGGCGGCCAGGGCGGCATCGCGCTCGGCGCGCGGCTGCGCCAGCTCGACGTGCCGACCATCGTCATCGACAGGCACCCGCGCCCGGGTGACCAGTGGCGGAACCGCTACAAGTCGCTCTGCCTGCATGACCCGGTCTGGTACGACCACCTGCCCTACATCCCCTTCCCCGACAACTGGCCGGTCTTCGCGCCGAAGGACAAGATCGGCGACTGGCTGGAGATGTACACCAAGGTCATGGAGCTGAACTACTGGTCCTCGACCGTCGCCAAGTCCGCCAGCTACGACAAGGCCAAGGGCGAATGGACCGTGGTGGTCGAGCGCGACGGACAGGAGGTCGTGCTGCGCCCGAAGCAGCTGGTGATGGCGACCGGCATGTCCGGCAAGGCCAACATCCCCGTCTTCGAGGGCCAGGACGTCTTCAAGGGCGAGCAGCAGCATTCCAGCCAGCACCCCGGCCCCGATGCGTACCGCGGCAAGAAGGTGGTGGTGATCGGCTCGAACAACTCGGCGCACGACATCTGCGCCGCGCTCTGGGAAAACGGCGCCGACGTGACGATGGTGCAGCGGTCCTCCACCCATATCGTCAAGTCCGACAGCCTGATGGAGGTCTGCCTCGGCGGGCTCTATTCCGAGCAGGCGGTGGCGAACGGCATAACCCATGACAAGGCGGACATGATCTTCGCCTCGATCCCCTACAAGATCATGCACAGCTTTCACGTGCCGCAATACGACGAGATCAAGGAACGGGACAAGGACTTCTACGCCGCGCTCGAGAAGGCCGGGTTCCAGCTGGATTTCGGCGATGACGAGAGCGGGCTCTTCATGAAGTACCTGCGCCGCGGCTCGGGCTACTATATCGATGTCGGCGCCTGCGACCTGGTGATCGACGGCTCGATCAAGCTGAAATCCGGGGAAGGCGCCGCGGTCGACCGGCTGACCGAGACCGGGGTGCGCTTTGCCGACGGCACCGAACTGCCCGCCGATCTGGTGGTCTACGCCACGGGCTACGGCTCGATGAACGGCTGGGCGGCGGACCTGATCAGCCAGGAGGTCGCGGACAAGGTCGGCAAGTGCTGGGGGCTGGGCTCCGACACGACCAAGGATCCGGGTCCCTGGGAAGGCGAGCAGCGCAACATGTGGAAGCCGACCATGCAGGAGGGCCTGTGGTTCCACGGCGGCAACCTGCACCAGTCGCGCCACTATTCCCGCTATCTCTCGCTGCAGCTCAAGGCCCGCCATGCCGGTATCGACACCCCCGTCTGGGGACTGGAGGCACCGCATCACCTGAGCTGACCGGTTCCGCCACTTCCTCCGGCGGCCTGCCGCCGCGCCCCTGCTCCCGGGCGCGGCGGCTTTTTCATGTCCGGACCCGGCCCGGCGCCGCCTGCCGGACGGATCCGAATCCGGCTTGATCTGCCTATCACTTTCTGTATGGTACTTGTCATACAACTAGGGAGGATTCCGCCGGAGGGGGCGGAGCTCCCGCAGCAATCAAGGGAGGAGAGGCGTCTTGCGCAATCCCAGATGGCTATCCGCCGCCCTCAACCAGGCATCCACGATACTCGTGACCCTCCTGGGTCTGCTGGTGCTGACCTTCGTAATCGGACGCATCATGCCGGTGGACCCGGTCCGCGCCATCGTCGGCGAGGAGGCCACCCGCGAGGTCTACGAGAACGTGTATCACCAGCTCGGCCTCGACAAGCCGATGTGGGAACAGTTCCTGTTCTACCTGCGCGATGTCGCGACGCTGGATTTCGGCACCTCGCTGAGGACCGGCCAGCCGGTGCTGGACGACATCCTGCACGTCCTTCCCGCCACGATCGAGCTCGCCACCTTCGCCATCCTCATCGGCGCGGGCATCGGCATTCCGCTCGGCGTGCTCGCCGCGGTGAAGAAGGACCGCTGGCAGGACCACGCGATCCGGGTCTTCAGCCTGATGGGCCATTCGATGCCGATCTTCTGGACCGGGATGATCGGCCTGCTGGTCTTCTATGCCGCGCTCGGCTGGGTCGGCGGCGCCGGCCGGATGAGCCAGTTCTACATCGGCCTCGTGCCCGACCGCACCGGGTTCCTGCTGATCGACAGCGCGCTGGCCGGCGAATGGGAAGTGTTCCGCAGCGCGGTCAACCACCTGATCCTGCCGGCCTCGCTGCTGGGCTATTCCTCATCCGCCTACATCACGCGGATGACGCGCAGCTTCATGCTGGACCAGATCAACCAGGAATACGTGACCACCGCCCGGGTGAAGGGCCTCAGCGAGCGCAAGACGATCTGGAGCCACGCCTTCGGCAACATCAAGGTGCAGCTGGTGACCATCGTGGCGCTGGCCTACGGCGCGCTGCTGGAAGGCGCGGTGCTGATCGAGACGGTCTTCGCCTGGCCCGGATTCGGCCAGTACCTGACCTCGACGCTGAGGATGGGCGACATGAACGCGCTGATGACCTGCGTGCTGCTGGTCGGCGTCATCTTCATCGCGCTGAACCTGCTTTCCGACCTGCTCTACCGCGTATTCGATCCGAGGACACGATGACCATGCTCCATTCCGAGACCGGCCGCAGCAGCGCCCGGCTCCGCCTGCCGCAGGGCCTGACCTCCCTCGGCAACATCCTGAAATTCCTGTGGAAGAGCCCGACCTCCGCCTTCGGCCTTATCGTCCTGGCCTTCCTTGTCGCCACCGCTCTGCTGGGGCCGCTGCTGGCGCCCTACGATCCCTACGCACAGGATCTGCAGAACACGCTTCAGGCACCGTCGACGGCGCACTGGTTCGGCACCGACGAGCTGGGCCGCGACATCCTCTCGCGCCTTCTGTTCGGCGCGGCGATCACGCTGAGGATCATCTTCCTCGTCACCATCGTGGTCGGTCCGATCGGCATGGCCGTGGGCACGGTCGCGGGCTATTTCGGCGGCCGGGTCGATACCGTGCTGATGCGGATCACCGACATCTTCCTCAGCTTCCCCTCGCTGATCCTGGCGCTGGCCTTCGTCGCGGCGCTCGGGCCGAGCCTCAACAACGCGATCATCGCCATCGCGCTGACCGCCTGGCCGCCGATCGCGCGGCTGGCCCGCGCCGAGACCCTGACCTTCCGCAAGGCCGACTACATCTCGGCGGCGCGGCTGCAGGGCGCGTCCTCGGCGCGGATCATCTGGAAATCCATCGTGCCGATGTGCCTTCCTTCGGTGATGATCCGCCTGACGCTGAACATGGCGACGGTGATCCTGACCGCGGCGGGCCTCGGCTTTCTCGGCCTCGGCGCGCAGCCGCCGATGCCGGAATGGGGCGCGATGATCGCCACCGGGCGGCGCTACATGATCGACAGCTGGTGGCTGGTGACCTTCCCGGGCCTCGCCATCCTGACGGTATCGCTGGCCTTCAACCTTCTCGGCGACGGGCTGCGCGACGCGCTCGATCCCAAGCAGATGAACCGGAGGTGAGCATGGAAACGCCGATCCTCGAGGTCGAGGACCTCTCGATCCACTACCGCGGCGCGCCGCAGCCCGCCGTCCGCAATGTCAGCTTCACGCTGGGCCGCGAGCGGCTGGGCATCGTCGGCGAAAGCGGCTCGGGCAAGTCCACGGTCGGGCGCGCGCTGCTGAAGCTGCTGCCCACCGCCGACATCACCGCCAAGCGCCTGCAATTCGGCGAGACCGACCTGCTGAATGCCACCGAGAAGCAGATGCTCGACATCCGCGGCAACCGGATGTCGATGATCCTGCAGGACCCGAAATTCTCGCTGAACCCGATCCGGCGCTGCGGCGAGCAGATCGCCGAGGCCTACCTGACGCATTTCCGCTGCTCGAAGCGGGAGGCGAAGGAGCGCGCGCTCGCGATGCTCGAAGCGGTGCAGATCCGCGATCCGCATCTCGTCTACAACCGCTATCCGCACGAGGTGTCGGGCGGGATGGGCCAGCGGATCATGATCGCCATGATGCTGCTGGCGGAGCCGCGCCTGGTGATCGCCGACGAGCCGACCTCGGCGCTCGACGTGACCGTCCGGCTCGAGGTGCTGAAGATCCTCGATGACCTGGTGCGCGAGAAGGGCATCGGCCTGATCATGATCAGCCACGACCTGAACCTGGTGCGCAACTTCTGCGACCGCGTGCTGATCATGTATGCCGGCCGCGTGGTCGAGACGCTGAACGCCGCCGAGCTGGACCGGGCGCAGCATCCCTATACCCGCGGGCTTCTGGCCGCGCAGCCCCGGATCGGCGGCAACCGCCAGCCGCTGCCGGTGCTCGACCGCCGCCCGGAATGGTCGCAACCGATGGAGGGAACCGCATGAAACCGGTCAAGGTCGAAAACCTGTCGATGAGCTTCGGCGTCGGCGAGGCCGCGGTGAAGGTCCTGCCGGACGTCTCCTTCGACGTGGCCGCCGGCGAATGCTTCGGCCTGGTGGGCGAGTCCGGCTCCGGCAAGTCGACCATCCTGCTCTGCGTCGCGATGCTGCTCTCCACCTGGGGCGGGCGCATCTCGATCGGCGGCCAGCCGGTGCGCGACATGTCGGTGATGGAACGCTGCCGCAACCTGCAGATGGTGTTCCAGGACCCCTACGGCTCGCTGCATCCGCGCCAATCGGTGCGCACCGCCCTGTCCGAACCGATCCGCATCCACAAGCTCGGCGACATGGACGACCGCATGGCGCAGGCGATGACCGATGTCGGCCTGCCGGTGTCGTTCCTCGACCGCTTCCCGCACCAGCTCTCGGGCGGGCAGCGCCAGCGCGTCGCCATCGCCCGCGCGCTGATCCTGGAGCCGCATGTGCTGCTGCTCGACGAGCCGACCTCGGCGCTCGACGTGTCTGTCCAGGCCGAGATCCTGAACCTGCTGCAGCGGCTGCGCGAGGAGAAGGGCTTCACCTACCTGATGGTCAGCCACGACCTGGCGGTGGTGGACCACATGTGCGACCGCTTCGCGGTGATGCAGCACGGCGTGGTCACCGAAGTGCTGGGCCGCGACGCGATCCTCGGCGGCACGGCCACCCATCCCTATGCAAGGCAGCTGATCGAGGCGTCGCTGGCCTACGAAAACGCCATGTGACGGCGCCCCGCCTTTCCGGCGCGACACTGGCCCGGCCCTGCCCCGCAGGTGCCGGGTCAGTCCCTTTTGGGCAGGCCGTCCGCGATGTCGAAGATCCGGCTGCCGTAGTGGAAATGGCTCAGCGCCTGCAGTTCTCCGGGCAGCGCCCCGAGGCAGGTCTCGATCAGCCGCTGCGACACGACCCGCCAGTCCATCGCATTGGTGTTCCACAGGACCGTGCCGCAGTCCCGGCAGGACACCTTCTTCATGCTCAGCGACGGGTGCTGGAAGCTCAGCAGCCGCTCGCCGCCCCGCGTCACCGCAAGCTGCTCCGGATTCCAGGCCGTCACCGAATGGAACGGCACGTCGAGCAGCACCCGGCAAGCCCGGCAATGGCAATGCCCGCGCACCCGCGGCGCCCCCTCCAGCCGGATCGCCGCCGTCCCGCAGCTGCAGTGCAGATCATAATTTCCGGCCATGTCGGTCCTCCCTGTTTGCCGCCGCATGCTAGGCCGCGGCCGCCGGCCGCCAAAGCCCCGCAATGCAAAAGCGCGGCCCCCGCAAGGGGACCGCGCATTCGGGGAGGAAACGGGAAGGAAGGCTCACTCGCCCTTGGTGACGCCCTCGAAGCGGGTGGTCCAGGGATCGACCATCAGCCCCTGCACGTCCGACTGGAAGGCCGCCGTCACGACCCGCTCCGAGAACGGCTGGATGGCGATGACCTTGTCGTCGATCATCTGCTGGATGGTCTCGTACATCTCGGTCTGCTTCGCCTGGTCGGGCTCGACCAGCGCGGCCTCGATCATGCCGTTCAGCTCGGCATCGTAGAAGCTCGTGCGCCAGCCCTGGTAGTTGGTCAGTCCGGCCTCCTGCGAGTTGTCCGGGTTGTAGACCAGCGCCCGCAGGTTGCTGTCCGGATGCGGCTGCTGCCCGCCGCCGCCGCGGCCGACCAGAAGCTCGAAGTCCCGCGACCGCATCGCGCCGTAGATCTGGCCGCCGTCGCCGGTGATGATCTCGGCATTGATCCCGGCCTGGGACAGCGTGCCCTGGATCGCGGTCGCGGAATCGAGGAATTCCTGGGTGGAGATCACCCGGATCGAAGTGTCGAACCCGTCCGGATAGCCCGCCTCGGCCAGCAGTTCCTTGGCCTTCGCGACGTCCAGCTGATAGCCCGGATCGGGCAGCGCGCCGAAGGCCTTGGAGTTCACCACGCGCTGACGCTCCACCCCGAAATAGGGCATGATCGCGGCGTTGATCCCCTTGTAGTCGATCAGGTAGCGCAGCGCCTCGCGCACTTTCGGGTCGGCGAATTTCTCGTCGCCGACCGAGGCCGCGAGATAGTAGAAGCCGGCGCTGGTTTCGGTCTCGACGGTGATGTCGTCATCCTGCTCCAGCGCCTTGAGATCGGCCGCGGCCAGGGACAGGCCCACGTCCAGATCGCCCTGCTCCAGCCCGAGCCGCTGCGACTGGCTTTCCGGCAGGTGGCGCATCAGCACGCGCTTCATCGCCGGCTTCTCGCCCCAGAATTCGTCGTTCCGGGTCATCAGCACGTATTCGTTCGAGCGCCATTGCTGCAGCGTGAAGGCCCCCGACCCGGCCGAATTGTTGGTCAGCCAGCCCTGGCCCATGTCGCCGCCGTCGTCATGTTCCATCACCAGCTTGCTGTCGAGCACCGAGCCGATCCCCGCCTGGGTGAGGTACATCAGGATCATCTTGGGGTCGCCCGGCTCGGGCAGGTTCAGCACGAAGGTCTGCGGATCCTCGGCGACGAACATCGCGTCCGCGTTCTCCGCCGAATAGCCCCGGCTCTTCAGGCCCGAGGCCTGGGCGAGGTTCAGCGCCAGCGTGCGCTTGAAGCTCCAGGCGACGTCCTCCGCCGTGACCGGGTTGCCCGAGGCAAACTCCATGTCCGGGCGCAGGTGGAAGGTCACCGACATGTTGTCCGGCGCGATCTCCCAGCTTTCCGCGAGCCGCGGCTCCAGGTTGCGGCCGCTGCGGTCGAACTGCAGCAGCGCGTCATAGACGTTGTTCAGGATCTGCACCGCCTCGCCGCCGGTGATCGCCGCCGGATCCATGGTCAGCACGTTGTTCATGTTGAACGCGACGATCAGCTGGTCCTTCGGCGTTTCCGCCGCGGCCCCGCCCGCCACGAGCGCGGCCAGCGCCGCCGATGCCAAGAAATGTCTCATTTCCGTCCTCCCTTGGGTTGCACGCGCTCCTCAACGCACGCGGTTGTTCTCGATATGGTCGAAGTCGATGTCCTCGCCGAGCCCGGGCCGGTCGGGGACATGGACGTAGCCCTCGGCATCCATCGGATCGGAGAGCTGGTGCAGGTAGTCGAAGCCGTCGTCGTATTCGAGGAACGGGTGCAGCAGCCCCCGCTCGTACCAGCGGCAGTTCTTCGACGCCGCCACGACATGCAGGTTCATCGCGGTGTTGCCGTGGACCTCGCAGTCCATCCCGAAGCTCTCGGCGAGGCGCATGGTCTTGATCGCAGGGGTGATGCCGCCCACGTCGTTCACGCCCGTCCTGAGGATGTCGCAGGCGCCCGAGGCGATCCATTCGGCGCGGCCCCAATGCTTGCCCGCCGCGCTCTCCGGGCCGATCACCGGGATGTCGAGCTGGTCGGCCATCCACTTGTAGGACGACATGGACTGCTCGTCCATCGGCTCCTCGATCCAGTCGAAGCCCAGCTTCTCCAGACCGCGGCCCAGTTCCAGCGCATCCATGCGGCTGTACCAGTGGAAGGCGTCGATCATCAGGTGGATGTCGGGCCCCACCGCCTCGCGCACCGCGGCGCAGGCCTTGAGGTCCATCTTCACGTCCGGCGCCCAGCTGACCGGCGGCATCCAGGTATGGAGCTTGATCCCCTTGTATCCGCGCGCGACCAGCTTCTCGGCAAAGCGGCCATAGTCCTCGGGCGTGGCCAGCCCGCCCTCGATCTCGTCGCCGCACATGATCGAGCCATAGGCCAGAACCTTGTCGCGATAGGCGCCAATCAGCTTGTGGACAGGCTGGTCCAGCGTGCGCCCGGCCAGGTCCCACAGGGCGCAATCGACCACCGCAAGCGTCCGGTCGGTCAGCTGCGCCGCCGAGCCGCGCTGCCAATGCGCCAGGTCGTGCCACAGCCGTTCGCGGTCGCGGTGGTCCTGGCCGATCAGCACCTTCTTGACGAATTTCTCGATGACATGCGGACGGACGATTTCCGGCGCGGTGAAGGAATGGCCCTCATGGCCGTCCTCGGTCGCAATGGTCAGGATCGCCTGCTCGACCTCGTGCGCCGGGCCAGGATGGGCGTGGCCGGCCGAATCCGAATGGCGCCGCGTGGTGTGGCGGAAAACCCGCACCTTAACGTCGTTGATGATCACCGCGTCTCCTCCGCATTTCCCCGGCCGTGCCGTCTTGTTGTCTGACTGGTTATCCATCTTGTCTATATCTGTCAATATCAGTCATACATGTTGTCGGGAATTCTGCGCCGACTGCCGGGTTGCGCCAGTGGATCGGACCGGAAAACCGGGATATACAGGACATTGCGCAGATGTTTCGGACAGGTTGCGCCAGAAAGAAGGATCAGACCGATTTCGACCAGACAGATTTCCCCGCTGGTGTCACGGATCATCACGGATCTGAAGGACAAGATCTTTTCCGGCCAATGTGTTGCCGGAGCGCGCCTCCCCAGCGAATCCGCCCTGACGCAAAGCTATTCGGTCAGCCGCACGGTGGTGCGCGAGGCGATTGCGGTGCTGCGCGCCGAAGGCCTGGTCGAAGCCCGCAAAGGCTCCGGCGTCTTCGTGCTCGACCGGTCCGACCAGCAGAGACAGCCTTTCTCCGATCTCGACATCGACCGCGTCTCCAGCGCCATCGAACTGCTCGAGCTGCGCAGCGCGGTGGAGATCCGCTCGGCCGGACTGGCGGCCGCCCGCCGCTCCGCCAAGCAGCTGGAACGGCTGATCGAAACCCACCGCACCTTGGCCAGGCTGGTCTCGCTCGGCGAAGCCACGCGCGACGCGGATTTCGATTTCCACTATGCGATCGCCGAAGCCACGCAGAATCAGCGCTTTGTCGAATTCCTCTCGGTCATCCGCCAGGGAATCGTTCCCCGCACCCTGCTGGGCCAATCCGCGGCCGATCCGACGCTGAAAGCCCCGAACCCGCATCTGGTGGAAGAGCACGAGCGCATCCTCGACGCCATCATGGAAGGCGATCCCGCAGCCGCAGAGCAGGCGATGCAGGCGCATCTGGACAACAGCCTGTCCCGCTACCGCGCCTTCCTGCGCCGTTCCGACATCTAGCGGCGAGTATTCATCATACATGTTGACGTCACACATCATATAATCCATGATCTCCCTGCGGAGCGCCTGCGCTCTGCCGCAAGCGCTGCCTTCTGCCCCGCGCGGGCGAGGCCGTCCGATCCAGGGAGACAAACATGCTCGACAGCCCCGCCTTCCGTCCCCACGGCAAGCACCTCGTTGCAGGCGAATGGATCGCCGGCGAGACGACCTTCACCTCCGAGCCCGCCCATGGCCCGGCGCATGACTTCTCCGTCGGCACCGTCGAGCTGGTGAACCGCGCCTGCGAGGCCGCCGAGGATGCGTTCTGGACCTACGGCTACACCTCCCGC
>NZ_JAATVU010000064.1 GCF_013184745.1 Mangrovicoccus sp. HB161399 | reverse complement strand
GCCGGGCATCCGCAGAAGCGCATCGACGAACTTCTGCCATGGAGTTTCAAGCCGTCAACCTGAGATCCCGTGAGCCGGGAACACCGCTTACGGGCAGGACAGGATGACGCGTGGCGTACTCACCGGAACGAAAGGCGGCGGTTCTCGCGAAGATGCTGCCGCCGACCAGCACTCCTCTGAACCGGCTGGCGGTTGAAGTGACCTTGCCCCCGGATCCCGGACCGGGGCGATATTCACTATGCGGCCATCTTGGCGGCCATGTCGATCCGTGTCTGCTCGGGCGTGCGGTAACCGATGGTCGAGTGGCGGCGCTGGCGATTGTAGAAAATCGCGATGTATTCGAACAACGCGGCCTTTGCCTCCTGGCGCGACCGGAACCTGGTTCGATGGACCAACTCGTTCTTCAGCGATCCGAAGAAGCTCTCCATCGGAGAATTGTCCAGGCAATTCCCCTTCCGGCTCATCGAGGCGACGGCTTTCCAGGCATCGAGAAGCCGCCTGTAGTCACCGGCCGCGTACTGGACGCCCCTGTCTGAATGACAGATCAGCCCCGGCGCCGGCCGCCGGTTCTGCAGAGCCATGCGCATCGCCTCGACCGCGAGGCTGCTCTTCAGACGCTCGGACATCGACCAGCCGACGATCTCCATGGTCGCCATGTCCTTGACTGCGGCGAGGTAAAGCCAGCCCTCGTCCGTGGGCACGTAGGTGATGTCGGCCAGCCAGATGCGGTCGGGCTCCGAAGCCCGGAAATTCCGCCTCAGCAGGTTCGGGGCGATGCCGAGATTGTGCAGGCTATCCGTCGTCCGCGGCACGCGGCGGCCCCGTCTTGGCGGGAAGATACTGTTTTCCTTCATCAGCTTGGCCACCGTCTTCCGGGCAACCCGGATGCCTTGGTCCCGCAGTTCGGCGTGGATGCGCGGGGCTCCGTATCGTCGGCGACTGGCCTCGAAGATTGCACGTATCCGCGGCAACAGGGCGTCCCGGGATGCCCGGCGCGCCGCCCGTTTCGGGGCGGCGGCACGCCAGGAATAGAACCAGCTCGTGCTGACCGCGAGCACCCGGCACATGAGGCTGACGGCGTGTTCTCCGACATGGGCAGCGATGAAGGCGAGCTTGTCCTTCATGGCTTCGCCGCCCACTGCGCGAAAAAAGCGGAGGCTTTCCGCATGACCTCCACCTCTTCCTTGAGGCGACGGTTCTCGCGCCGAAGTTCGGCCAGTTCGGCGGCCTCGGCCTGCTGCTTGCGGATCGCCTCGGCCGATCCTGCAGCCGCCACAGTTCAAGCCGCCAGCCTTTCACCTGCGACGGCGCCACGCCAAGTTCCCGCGCGACGCTGGTCTGGGTGGCACCGGGCTCCGACAGGCGCGCAACGGCCTGCTCCTTGAACTCGGTGGTGAAGTGACGACGGGGTTGTCTGCTCATAGGGGGTCCCTCTCTCTGGGAGTACTGTAACTCCCAGTCCGGGATCCGGGGGCAAGGTCACTTTGCCAGATCCACCCCGATCATCGTATCCTTCATCTCGCCGTCCTCTCCGCTTCCGTGGCTAACATTCACCACGACCTTGGCACATCGCGATGCCGTCTGGGGAGGGCGGCAACCATCCCATCTAGGGCGGTCCGGCCATGGGACCGCCGCCGACTGCTTCCCTGGGGAGCGCGTCGGCGGTCCCATGGCCTCGCGGCATCTCGTCGGGCCGTTCGGGATTGAGCCAGACCGATCCGATCGGCTTCCAGCAACGCGTGCCGCCTGACCAGCGTTCCGGCCGCGCTGCCCGGGCCAGCTCGTAGACCCGGCTGCGTTTCTCCAGAAGAGACCGCTCCTCGCCGCGGTGGCGCTGTTCGGGCGTCACGAAGCGGATGGCGCTGTGGCGGTGCTCGCGATTGTACCAGCCGACGAATGCCTGCACCCAATCCCGAGCCGCCTCGATGCTGGCGAAGCCGCGCGTCGGCCAGCCAGGGCGGTACTTGCAGGTCCGGAACAGTGCCTCGGAGAAGGGGTTGTCGTTGGAGACCCCATGGGGTCTAGAAGGTTGATGCTTGGACGGTGTTGCCGCCATAGGTGAGCAGTGACGGGACGATCTGGTTGACCACGCGGTTCCAGCGGGTTACCGGCTGCTCTGCGACGAAGATGATGTCGTCCGGACGCAGCTCGAACTTGGTGGCTAGCACTACGTTTGCGGCATTGCGCCCGTCTAGCCGCCAGGCCGTGACCGCGCCGAGGGCCTGCGGATCGGAAGAGCTGCGCAGCACGTAGATCTGTGAGACATTCGCGGTAACGGTCGGAACACCGCCGACTTCGCGGCTGTAGAGTGCATCGGCAAGGTTGGCCCGCTGCTCGAAGGGCAGTTCCATGCGGCCCTGCTGCCGGACCTCGCCGGTCAGGTATACATAGTCGCGGTCCACCGCTCCAAGCTCGGTCCGCGTCATGTAGTTGTCGCGCGCCTCTGCCATCTCGCTCCGGCGCAGATCGATTTCTGTCGTGAGTTCTTCCAGCGCCGCCTGGCGCGAGGACTGGCGGAACCCGGCCAGCTGGATCTGCTCCTGGAAATAGGCCGCGGCCTGATCTAGCGCATATTCGGTATCGACGAAAATGCTATCGCCGTCCACCAGCCGGATCCGCTGCAGCCCGCGCCGCGCATAGAGCTCGTCGAGCGGGATCTGGTAGAGCGTGCCGTCCCGGTAGAGCCGCACCGTGGCATAGGTCCGGTCGGCGACGGTCGTGCCGCCAGCGGCGGCGAGGGCTTCGTCGAGATAGAGCGGCGTCAGCGTGATTGGCGCCACAGCAGGCTGGGCGACGGCGCCGCCAACCGTCACCTTCTTCGAGTTGAACTCGGCGATCTCCAGGCTGAAGGTTGGTTCAATCTGGCTCTCTACGAGGCGCTGGAAGATTTCGGCCTCGGCGTCCTCGAAGGTCTTGCCAGCAAGCTGGATACGGCCGACATTGGGCACTGCGATTGCCCCGTCGTCCTGCACCGTGTAGCCCTGTCGCTGTGTCTGCGCGGCCAGGAGCCCGGAGAGTTCCTCGACCGTCGAGCCCGCCTGCGGCGTGGCCAAGAGGACGACATCGCCGATGCCGATCCGGTAGGGGCCTGGATCGGCGGGCGGCGGCACCCGGGTCTCCATCTGAGCCGGGCGCGATTCGGGCGAAAAGGCGGCATCGGGAAGCGCTTCCATCCCCCGCATGCCGGCTGGTCCGCCCGAGGTCATCGAGAACACGGCCGGCAGCGTCTTGGGCTGGTAGGGCGAGCGGTTCGCCAGAAGCACGTTTTCCGCCGTCACCGGCAGGACGCGTACGGCGGCACCGGAGTTGTCTGTGCCGCGCTGGACCGAGGGGCTCATGTAGATGGCACCGCAGCCGCCGAGGGTGAATGCCAAGCTGAACGCTAACAGGATACGCACGGGGAACTACCTTCTGTCTTGGGCTGCGGGGGAACCTGGGCTCCAGTATCGTGAAGCCGACGCTGCCGGCTAAGCGCAAATTGGGAACTGCGCGCAATCATCGCGGGATCTGCCGGAGTGCGATCGGACCCAGCAGCGGGCTTGCCCATTGGCGGGACTGGCGCACCTCGCCGGTGCCTTCGTCCACCCAGTAGAGATTGACGAAGGACTGGTCCGAGGACTTGCAGTCCTCCTCCATCAGCCGCGTCGTGGCGGTGAAGGGGCCGAGATCGACCTGGCGCGTCCCGCGCGAGGAAACCTTGCAGACGAAGCTGCGGATCACCGTCTGGTTCTCGCCATCGAGATAGCTCTGGAAGCGCGGATAGTATCCCGGAAAGCCGAACAGGATGGCCGCCTGGACCTCGCCGACATCGGCCGACATAATGTCGCCCCCGAGGCCCCGGGTCGCGACCAGGAAGCCGTTCCAGAGGCTCAGGCTGACATTGTCGGGGGAGACCCAGGTGCCGATCCCGTTGCGCTCCTGAAGCTTCAGGAAGGCGGCGAAGCGGCCCTCCTCGTTCTCGACCCCGGCCAGGACGGAAGGCACCCCGGCGCGGGAGAGCTGTTCGTAGCGCCGCTCCGAGGGGCTCTGCCCGCTGTCGCGTCCGGAAAAGATCGAGGAGACCGGATCGGGGAGCGAGCAGGCCCCGAGTAGGAGCACGCCGGCCACCGGCGCCAGGGCGGCAAAGCGGATCATCTCCAGAACCGTCCCCAGCCATCGCCGAGATCCGGTTCCTGGTCGCGGCGCACCAGATCGTAGAGGCGGTTGCGGACATCGAGCTGGGCGCCGCCGTCCCGGGTGACCGGGCGCAGGGTCGTGCCGAAGCCGTCCTTCGAGGGCTGGCCGGACAGCCAGGTGATCGGGATCTCCACCACGATCCCCTTGTCGAAGGAGCCTTCGCCGAACTCGTCGAAAGGCACGTCGGTCAGGGTGAAGAAGGCGCCGACCCGCCAGCCGTTGTCGAATTCCCGGTCCAGGCTGAACGTGGCGCCCCAGTCGCCAGCCAGGTAGCGCCCGGCATCGACCTGCCCGACATAGCCGTTCTGGAAATCGTAATAGACCGAGGCGAAGCCCAAGGCCACGTCGTAGTCTTGGAAGCCGAATCCCATGTCGAAATCGCGCTTCACCGCATAGTCGAGCTCGAGCCCGAGGCCCAGCGGGCTGTCCACCGGCTTCCAGAGGACCTCTCCCGAGGCGCCGCCATACATGCGTTCCAGGTAGCCCGCGGTGAAGCGGCCGTAGACGTTCTCCCCGGGGCGGAAGAAGTATTCCGCCGTCAGATGGGTCATCTCCAGGTCGGTGGCCTGGTAGTAGAGCAGCGTGTCGGTGCGCACATGCGGCAGGTCCGAATTCGGCGGCCGCTCAGAATCGTCGATGTTCCCGGCGATCTTCTGGCGCAGGTTGCCCGAGAAGATCAGCCCCGGCGAGGTTTCCACCCCGGCGCCGAGCTGGAGGCCGACCTCGCCCCGCACCGGTTCGTCGACGTCGAAGAAGAGCGGGATCGCGTAGAGTCCGAGGCCGTATTCGAAATACGGATAGCTGCCCGGCACCGGCACGGGCGGCGCGACGCCCGGGGCTTCCGCATCCTCGATCTGCGCGGTGGAATAGATGTTCCAGGCCCCGTCCAGATCGGTCTCGTAGTGTTCGAGCTCGCTGCGCTCGAGCGTCACCGAGGTCACCGGCATGCCCTGCGCCTGGGTGACGATGGTGATGCGGCCGATGCCGGGCGGCAGCACATGCGTCATGGCGCGCGCCGCCCGGCCGATAGCCTCGGCCACGGCCGGGTAGCGGTCGTTGACGATGTACAGCGTCGCCGAGCTGCGGGCCAGCGTGAGCGAGGTCAGGCGCAGCCCCTGCTCGTCGAGCAGCGCCGCGGCCCGCTCCTGCAGGGCTGCCGGGGCCGGGGCGGGACCGGCGGCACTGGGCGACCAGCCGCTGCCGAGCTCGGGCGCTGCGCTGCGCGGCGCAACCGGCAGCGGCGCCGCCTCGCGGTCGAGGGGGCCGGGCGGGGTCTTGACGTTGAAGCTGTAGCTCAGCATGCCGCTGAAGGTCGTGCCGCCCCCCAGGACTGCCGCGCTCAGGCCGATGCCATTGCCGAACTGGTACTCCGCCGAGACGTTGAGCGGCCCGGCATAATCGAAGATGTCGGCGTCGGATTCCTGGACATAGGCATCGGAGGAATATTCGACATTGAGCTGCAGCTGGTCGGTGGCCTGCCATTCGACCCCGCCAAACAGCGCCGCCGGGCCGCGGAACCACTGGTCGAACTGGACCTTTCCCGCTTCATTGCCGCCTAGCCCAGGACGTGTCTTGAAGCTACTATTGAGAAAGCCCAGTGGATTGTCGAAGCTGTCATGGCTGCCGAGTCGGCCCCATCCGATCCCGCCGGTCAGCCGGACCCCGTCGGCCACGGTCTTGCTGGCGGCAACATATTCCGCGGAATAGACGCCCGTCCCGGTGAAATCCTGCAGGCCGACGGCGAATGCGGGACGGTACTGGCCCTCGTCGATGAAGCGGAAGCCGATGTCGAAGCTGCGGTCGTAGCGGTTGCCGTCGAAGTAGCGCGCCTCGTCGAAGCCCTCGAGGATCGAGTAGCGGAACGTGCCCGAAAGCCGGTTGCTGGCCTGGAAGCTGAGGCTGGTCCGCGACACGTTGTCGAACTGCATGTAGCCCAGCGACATCTGCGCGTCCGGCTGGGAGGTGGCCACCGGCATCTCGACGATGCCCGGACGGCCCATGAAGGACATCTCGGTCCGCGGCGCCACGAGGTCCTGGGCCTTGCCGGACACGGCGAATCCCAGGCAGGCCGTGCCGCCAGCAAGCCATGCCGATGCCCTGAGCTGCCGTCGTCCCATCGTCTGCCGCGATCCTGCCCTGCATGCGCGGCCGCTTCACCCAGCCTGCGCATTGTTCCGTGGTTTTTTAGAATCGTAACATGCAGGAAAACCGGCGACAGACCCGAATTGTCGCGCCGCCGAAAATGATGCTGCACTGCCGCAGACAGGCCACAAATTCGGTTTTCCTGCTGTTTCCGTCCCCGTCCGCGGTCAAGGCAATGTTAAGTCACCTCTGCCAGATCTGCCGCCGGGCCGGACGGGAGGCGGAGAGATGCGGTACCGGCAGGAATGCGCCATCATGCTGTTTGCCGCGATGATCTCGGCCTGCATCGTGCCGGGCTTCCGCTCCCCGGCCGGGGCGGCGCCGCCGGACAGCAGGATCGTGATCCGCAACGACCGCGGCGGCAGCGTTCCGGAGCGGATCGCGCTGATCGAGACCCTGCGCAGGCAGAATTCCCGCGTCGAGATCCGCGGTGCCGAATGCCTCTCGGCCTGCACGATGCATCTGGGACTTCCCGGGGTTTGCGTCGTCCGCCGGACGAGCTTCGGATTCCATGGCCGTCGCATTACGGTGCCGCACTGCGTCCCGGCCAGCTCGAGTACTGGTCGCGCCGCATTGCCGACCACTATCCCGAGCCCTTGCGCAGCTGGTACCTGCGGACCGGCCGGACCCGGATTGCCGGATATTTCCGGCTGAGCGGGGTCGAGCTGATCGGCATCGGAATTCCCCCCTGCTGAGGCAGGGGGGAGGCCGACGTCACTGCGTGGTGGTGGTGGTGGTGGTGGTGGTCACGTCGAGGGCGGTCAGCAGCCCGCCGGCGCTGGCCTGGACCCCCATGTCCGATGCCGACGGGGTGACGTCGTTCGGAGCGGGAAGCTGCAGGTTTTCGTCCGAGGACTGTGCCGATGCGAAGCCGGCGGCCAGGACGAGGGGCAGGGAAAGTACGAGTGTTTTCATCTCACGGAACTCCATTAACTTCCCCCAACGTACAGAATTTCCGCGGACAAGGATAGATGCTGCATCCGCGAAGGCGGGGCGCGGCGGAGTTTTTCGGCCCGGCAGGCCAGATCCGGGCGCGGCGGCCGCCATCCCGCTGCCGCAAGGGGCCGGGACCGTCCGCCGTCCTGCCGCGCGGGCGATGCCGGGGGAAGGCGGGCCGCCCGATTCTCTCCGTCCGCCCGGCCGCGGTCCCAGGGCGGCGGGCGGGACATAAGGGCACGGATTGCCGGGCTGGAAGCCCGGCAGCCGGCTGCTATAGTCTTGCCTTCCGAAGCAACCGGCAGCCCGATCCGCATGATCCCTGCCGCCAGACCAGAGGATGTCAGAGATGAGGCTTCTCCGGAAACTGTTCGGGCAGGCGCCCTCCCGTCCTGCGGCCCGTAATCCCGAAGCCCCGCTCGCCCCGGAGGAGCCATTCTACGCGATCGGCGACATCCATGGCTGCGACCGCCTGCTGGAGCAGCTGCTGCGGCAGATCCGCGAGGATGCCGCGCCGGATATCCCGCGGGTCGTCTGCGTGGGGGACTACGTGGACCGGGGCGAGGACTCCCGCGCCGTTCTGGAACGGCTGCGCCGGCTGCAGGCGGAGCCGGACGTGGCGCTGACCTGCCTGGCGGGCAATCACGAGGACATGCTGCTGCACTTCCTCGACCGGCCGGAAGACGGCGCCTCCTGGCTGCGCAACGGCGGCCTGCAGACGCTCGCGAGCTTCGGCGTCGGCCTGCCCGCGGGGATGTCCGGCGGGGCGCTGGCCGACATCCGCGACCGGCTGGCCGCGGCGATGGGGCCGGACCTGGTTGCCTGGCTGCAGGGCCTGCCGGTCCACTGGCAGAGCGGCAATGTCGCGGTGGTGCATGCCGCGGCCGATCCGGACCTGCCCCTCGGCCTGCAGCGCCGTGACGTCCTGCTCTGGGGGCATCCGGATTTCGGCGGACAGCCGCGCGCCGACGGGGCATGGGTCATCCATGGCCATGTGATCTGCGGGCAGGTGACCCGGGCAGGCGGCTGCATCTCGATCGATACCGGGGCCTATGCCACCGGCTGCCTGAGCGCCGTGCATGTCTCTGCGGAAGGGGTGCGCTGCCTCGACACCCGCGCACAACCCGGGCGCATCCCGGCCTGACGCCTCAGCGTTCCGCCGGGTCGTCGAGGCTCCGGCGGGAGCTCTGCCGCCGCCCGGCCCCGCGATCCAGGCGGGACAGCAGCGCGACAAGCCCGATCCCGAGCAGCGGGCCGATCGCGAAGAACCACGCGAGGATGGCAAGAGGCCCCGCCCCCATGATCCACAGGGCGAGGCTTCCGAAAACGGACAGGAACGGAATTATCAGGACCGAACCGGCCACACCTCCCCCTCCCAGGCAACCGAGGGTTGAACCTTAGGTGTTCCGGGGGCGGATTTCCAAGGAAATCCCGCCGGAGCCGAACGGGGCCCGGCGATTTTTCCGCCCGCGCGGCCGCGCTCTCAGCAGGCGTTCTTGCTGTCGAAGAAGACGCCCAAGGTGCGCGCGCTGATCGCCAGGTCGCGGCCCATGCTCCAGGACTCGACATACTGGGCGTCAAGGCGGACCCGCTCCTCGAAGGAGAGGTTGCTGCGCCCGGAGACCTGCCACAGGCCGGTGATGCCGGGGCGGGTGCGCTCGTAGGCGCGGATATGCACGCCGTAGACATCGATCTGGTCGAGCATGATCGGGCGCGGCCCCACGACGCTCATGTCGCCGCGCAGCACGTTGATGAACTGGGGAAGTTCGTCGAGGCTGGTCTTGCGCAGGAAGCGTCCGATGCCCGGCACGATCCGCGGATCATCGCGCAGCTTGCGCATCACCTCGTATTCGGCACGGGCTTCGGGATTTTCCGCCAGGTATTTCTGCAGGCGCTCCTCGGCATCCACGACCATGGTGCGGAACTTGAGGCACTTGAACCGGCGGCCGCCGAAGCCGACGCGCTCCTGGCAGAAGAACACCGGCCCGGGGCTCATGATCTTCAGAAGCGCCATGATGATCAGGAACGGAAGCGCACTGGCCGCGAGGGCGAGGGACGCGAAGCCGATATCGAAGGCCCGCTTCGGCCAGCGGCCGAGGGGAACGCTGCGCCGCGCGGCGTCCCGTGTCTCTGCGACTTCGGAAACCTGCGGATACTTTGCGGAAGCAGTCATTGCACCCCTTACCCTTGAACGAATGCCGGGCGGCCTTCCGGAATGAGCCGGATCCCGGTTAATTTCACGAACCGGCAGAACTGCACCTGCGAAACGCGCAGGCCGCACTGCCAACAATCCTCTTTGATTTTCCAAAACTTGCCTGATTCGTTAACCACGGTTTCGGCCGCTGGTCCATTTGACGCGGAATTGGCGCAAATTTGCCCAAGTGCCGTGCACTTGTCCGGCATTTGCCCAGACGTTCGCCAGTTCTCCGGTCCTGCTCCCTGTGCGCCGGACCACTGCCTGTGGATCCCGGACCTCTGTCCAGCGGGTCGGACCTAGCGATCCGACTGGCCTTCCCGGCCCTTTTCCGTGCGCGCGGAATAAGGGCGCCGCCGTCCCTCCGGTTGAAAACGTCGCGCTGACAAGCCAGAAGCAGTCAGGATACGGTTGGACCGTGGCAGCGCGGGCCGTCAGATACACGGCGTAATTGGCAGGGAGCCGCTTCCGGCGGTATGTTTTCATGAAGATTGTCATGCTTGGCACTGGCTATGTCGGGTTGGTCTCGGGAGTGTGCTTCTCGGATTTCGGACATGAAGTCGTCTGCGTCGACAAGATGCCTGCCAAGATCGAGATGCTCGAGCGCGGCGAAGTGCCGATCTACGAACCCGGCCTCGATGCCGTCATGGCGCGCAATGTCGAGGCCGGACGGCTGAGCTTCACCACCGATCTCGCCGGTGCCATGGAAGGCGCGGACGCCATCTTCATCGCCGTCGGAACGCCGACGCGGCGCGGCGACGGCCATGCCGACCTGACCTACGTGATGGCCGCTGCCGAGGAAATCGCGCGGAACCTCAAGAGCTTCGCCGTCATCGTCACCAAGTCGACCGTGCCCGTGGGCACCAACCGCAAGGTCGAGGAAACCATCCGCCGCACCGCCCCCGACGCCGAATTCGGCGTCGCCTCCAACCCGGAATTCCTGCGCGAGGGCGCGGCGATCGACGATTTCATGCGCCCCGACCGGGTCGTGGTCGGCGTCGAGGACGAGCGGGCGAAAGCGGTGATGGGCGAGGTCTACCGGCCGCTCTTCCTGCGCGATTTCCCGATCGTCTATACCGACCTGGAATCCGCCGAGATGATCAAGTACGCCGCCAACGCCTTCCTCGCGACCAAGATCAGCTTCATCAACGAGATCGCCACCCTCTGCGAGAAGGTCGGCGCCGACGTGAAGGCGGTTTCGAAGGGCATGGGGCTCGACGGCCGGATCGGCAACAAGTTCCTGCATGCCGGGCCCGGCTACGGCGGCTCGTGCTTCCCCAAGGACACTTCCGCGCTGGCCCGGATCGGCCAGGAATACGCGGTGCCGATGCGCATCACCGAGACGGTGATGGCGGTGAACGACGCGGTGAAGCGGCGGATGATCGACAAGATCGTCGATCTCTGCGGCGGCTCGGTGAACGGCAAGGTGGTGACGGTGCTGGGGGTGACCTTCAAGCCCAATACCGACGACATGCGGGAGAGCCCCTCGCTGACCATCGTGCCCGCGCTGGTGGGCGGCGGCGCGACGGTGCGGGTGGTCGATCCGCAGGGCCGCCGCGAGGGCGAGGCGCTGCTGCCGGGCGTGGCCTGGGAAACCGATGCCTATGCCGCGGCCGAAGGGTCGGACGCCGTGATCCTGCTGACCGAATGGAACGAGTTCCGCGCCCTCGACCTGGCGCGCATGGCCAAGGCGATGTCGACGCCGGTGATGGCGGATCTGCGCAACATCTACGACCGCGGCGACGTGCTTGCCGCCGGCTTCGCCGAATACGCGGCCGTCGGCCGCTGAGACGGTCCCTGCCCGGCGGCGCTCCCGCCGGGCAGGGCGGAACAACCAAAAGCGGAAGCGGAAGACAATGCCTCGCGCCCTGATCACCGGCTCGGCCGGCTTCATCGGTTTCCACCTTTCCAGGCTTCTCCTCGAAGAGGGCTGGCAGGTCTGGGGCTATGACGGGATGACCGACTACTACGAGGTCGCCCTCAAGGAGGCCCGCCATGCCGCGCTGGCCCAGCTTCCGGGCTTCACGGCCCGCGAGGGCATGCTGGAGGATGCCGCCGGGCTCGCGGACTTCGCCGCCGCGGCGAAACCTGACATAATCGTCCATCTCGCCGCGCAGGCGGGCGTGCGCTACTCGATCGAGAACCCCGCCGCCTATGTCGATGCCAATATCGTGGGCAGCTTCAACGTCATGCAGGTGGCGCTGGAGCACCGGGTGCAGCACCTGCTGATGGCCTCGACCTCCTCGGTCTACGGCGCCAACACCAAGATGCCCTATGCCGAGACGGACAAGTGCGACACGCAGATGTCCTTCTACGCGGCCACCAAGAAGGCCAACGAGGCGATGGCCCATTCCTGGGCGCATATCCACGGGCTGCCGATCACCATGTTCCGCTTCTTCACGGTCTACGGGCCCTGGGGGCGTCCGGACATGGCGCTGTTCAAGTTCACCAAGGCGATCCTCGGCAACGAGAAGATCGACATCTACAACCACGGCGAGATGTACCGCGACTTCACCTATGTCGAGGATCTGGTGCGCGGCATCCGCCTGCTGGTCGACGCGGTGCCGCCCGCCCCCGATGCCGGCGCGGCGCCGGTCGCGGGCGACAGCCTGAGCCCGGTCGCGCCCTGGCGGGTGGTCAACATCGGCAATTCCCGCAAGGAGCGGCTGCTGGATTTCGTCGAGGCGATCGAGGCCTCGACCCGGCGCAAGGCGATCCGCAACTACATGCCGATCCAGCCCGGCGACGTGCCGGCGACCTGGGCGGATGCCAGCCTGCTGCAGGCCCTGACCGGCTACCGTCCGCAGACCGACATGCGCGACGGCGTCGCGAAATTCGTCGAATGGTACCGGGACTACTACCAGGTCTGAGCGCCGCGCAGCCCCGTCGCGGGGGCTGCGCAGGAGGGCGTCAGGCCAGTTCCGCCCCGAGCTTCTCCAGCACCTCCGCGACCAGCCTTTCGGCTGCGGCGCTGTCGGCCATCTCGGCATAGCAGCGGAATTCCGGCGCATTGCCGGAGGGGCGCAGATGGATCACGTCGCCGCCCTCGAAGGTGACGCGCAGCCCGTCGGTCAGGTCGGTCCCGGTCTCGGGCGGCATGCCGTCGAAGAAGGCCGCGCGCGCCCCGGCATCGCCGGTCATCCGGGCGATGAAGCTGCGCGACACGTCCGGCTCGATCCCGGCGATCCGGTCGGCCGCGGTGAAGCGCGGCGGCAGCGTCGCCACCAGGCCGGCAAGGTCAAGCCCCCGCGCCTTCGCCAGCGCCAGGGGTGCGATGATCGGCAACAGGCTGTCGCGGGTCATCAGCGGGGCGAGCATCCCGGCGGGCCCGTCCGCCCCGAAGCCCAGAAGGAAGCCGCCATTGGCCTCGTAGCCCACGACCTTCGCCGCCGGGTCCCCGGCCAGGACCTCTTCCATCGCCGCGATCACGAAGGGCGAGCCGATCCTGGTGCGCAGGATGCGGGCGAAGCCCATCGCGTCCACCGCCGTATTCGACGAGACCGGCGTGCAGAGCACTTCCGCGCCCAGGAGCTGCGCGGTGAGCGGCCCCAGGATGTCGCCGGGCACGATCCGCCCGGCGGCATCGGTGACCATCGGCCGGTCGGCATCGCCGTCGGTGGAGATCACCGCGTCGAGCCCGTGATCCCCGCACCAGGCCGCCAGCATGCTGCGGGTGTCCGGGTCCACGGCCTCGGTGTCGACCGGGATGAAGATGTCCGAGCGCGCCAGCGGCACGGCCTCGGCGCCCAGTTCGCGCACGATGTCGGTCAGGAAGTCCCGCGCCGCCGAGCTGTGCTCGTAGACGCCGATCTTCAGCCCCGACAGGGCCTCGGCCCCGAAAGCCGTGCGGTAGCGCGCGACATAGGCTTCTGCGATGCCAGCTGCCTCCGCGACCGGGGCCTCCAGCCCCGCGGAGGGGCGGCCGAGCGCGGCATTGATCCGCGTCTCGTCCTCTTTCGAGACCTCGCCGCCGGGCAGGTAGAATTTCAGCCCGTTGCGGTCGGCCGGGATATGGCTGCCGGTGATCATGATCGCCGCGGCCCCGGCCCGCATCGAGGCCAGCGCCAGCGCCGGGGTGGGCAGCATGCCCGCCCGGGTGACGGCAATGCCCTCGCCCGCCGCCGCCGCGATCACCGCCCCGGCGATGCGCGGCGAGGAGGGGCGCAGGTCCCAGCTGACGAAGACATGGCCGCCATTCGGGCAGGCGGCCAGGAAGGCGCGGGTGTAGTCCGCGACCAGATCATCGGTCAGTTCCGTGACCAGGCCGCGCAGCCCGCTCGTGCCGAATTTGGGCGCCATGGATCAGCTCCGCGCGTAGATGTCTTCGTAGCGGATGATGTCATCCTCGCCGAGATAGGCGCCGGTCTGGACCTCGATCAGCACCATCGGCACCTTGCCGGGGTTCTCCATCCGGTGGATCGCGCCGAGCGGGATGTAGACCGACTGGTTCTCGGTCAGCAGCTTGACGTCGTCGTCGACGGTGACCCGCGCCGTGCCCTGCACGACGATCCAGTGCTCGGAGCGGTGGACATGGCTCTGCAGCGACAGCGCGGCGCCGGGATGGACATGGATGCGCTTCACCTGGAATCGGTCCGACAGGATCAGCGTCTCGTACCAGCCCCAGGGACGGTAGTCGCGCGGCAGCTGCTCGGCCTGCGACGCGCCCTGCTCCTTGAGGATGGAGACCGCCTTCTTGACATTCTGGCTGTCGGACATGTCGGCCACCATGACCGCGTCCTTCATCGCCACGGCCACCACGTTCTTCAGCCCGATGCCCACGAGCGCGATGCCCTCGTCCTCGGAGCGCAGCAGGCTGTTCTCGCAGTCGAGCGCCGTGGCATTCGCGCTCAGCCCGTTGCCGGCCTCGTCGGCCTCCATCTCCTTCCAGACGGCTTCCCAGGAGCCGAGATCGTTCCAGTGGCCCTTGAACGGAACGACGGAGACGTTGGAGGCCTTCTCCATCACCGCGTAGTCGATGGAATCCTCCGGCACGAGCTGCCACAGCGCCTCGTCGATCCGGGTGAAGGACAGGTCGGTCTTCGCGGCCTCGAACGCGGCGGCGGCGGCATCGTGGATCGCCGGGGCATGGGCCTTGAAGGCCTCGGCCAGCGTGTCCGCGCGCGCCAGGAAGATCCCCGCATTCCACAGGTTCTTCCCGTCGGCCAGGAGCTTGGCGGCGGTTTCCGCATCGGGCTTCTCGATGAAGCGGGTGAGGGCCTGCGCGCCGCCATGGTCGGGCTCGCCGGCCTCGAGCCAGCCATAGCCGGTCTCGGCGCGGTCGGGCTGGATGCCGAAGGTGACGATCTGCCCGGCTTCGGCAGCGGCGGTCCCGGCCGCCACGGCCGCGCGGAAGGCGGCCGGGTCCTCGACCGCGTGATCGGCCGGGGTGAGCAGGACGAGCCCGGCGGGGTCCGCGGCGGCGACATGGAGCGCGGCCAGGATCGCGGCGGGGGCGGTGTTGCGCCCCTGGGGCTCGATCAGCACGGCGCCCGGGACCATGCCGATTTCGCCGAGCTGCTCGGTCACCACGAAGCGGAAGGCATCGGCGGTCACCACGACGGGGGCGGCATAGCTCTCGCCCGAGAACCGCAGGGCCGAACTCTGGAACAGGCTCTGCCCGCCGAGAATGCTCGCAAATTGCTTGGGATAACTCTTGCGGGACAGCGGCCAGAGGCGCGTGCCCGATCCGCCGCAAAGAAGAACTGGATAAATCACTGACAGACCTGCCTGATGGGTTTACAACGTTTCCGTCCCGAAAGTTCTGGCATGCCGGGGGCGCGAAAAACAGTCCCTTGTCCCGGTCCTGAGGTCGCAGTCCGAGACAGGGCGTCCGGGCGCGCCGGCCCGTTCAGGAGGCGTAGCCGGGACGCTGGTGCCAGGCCCAGGCGGTGGCGATCATCTCGTCGAGCACCGAATGTTCCGGTGTCCAGCCAAGCACTTCGCCCGCCCGGGTCGAGCCGGAAACCAGCGCCGCGCAGTCGCCCGGGCGCCGCGGCCCGTCCTTCGCGGGGATCGGCAGGCCGGTCACCCTGGCCACCGCCTCGACCACTTCCCGCACCGAAAAGCCGCGCCCGGTGCCGAGGTTGAACACCTCCGAGGTGCCGCCCCGCAGCAGGTATTCCAGCCCCAGCACATGCGCGGCGACCAGGTCCGTGACATGCACGTAGTCGCGCACGCAGGTCCCGTCGGGCGTCGGATAGTCCTGGCCGTTGATCGTCAGCAGCTCGCGCCGCCCCGAGACCGCGTCGAGCGCCAGCGGGATCAGATGGGTCTCCGGCCGGTGGAACTCGCCGATCTGCGCATCCGGATCGGCGCCGGCCACGTTGAAATAGCGGAAGAAGACATGGCTCAGGGCCACGTCCGGCGCGGCCGCGAAGTTGCGGATCAGATCCTCGGCGGCGCGCTTGGAGGCGCCATAGGCATTGAGCGGATCCTGCCTGCAGCTCTCGTCCAGCATCACCCCGTCCTGCTCGCCATAGGTGGCGCAGGTGGAGGAGAAGACCAGATGCGGCACCTCCGCCTCGGCCATCGCCTGCACCAGGCGCAGCGTGCCGATCACGTTGTTGTCCCAGTAGAGCCCGGGATCGCGGCTGGCCTCGCCGACATTGGAGAGCGCCGCGAAATGCATCGCCGCCACCGGCCTGTGGCGCTGCAGCACCTCGAGGACCCGGCCGCGGTCGCGCAGGTCGCCCTCCTCCAGGGGGCCGTATTTCACCGCCTCGCGCCAGCCGGTCACAAGGCTGTCGAAGGTGACGGGTTCGTAGCCTGCCGCGGCCAGCGCCTTGCAGGCATGCGAGCCGATATAGCCGGCCCCGCCGGTCACCAATACTGCGCCACTCATCAAAAGAACTCCCGAAACCGCTTCGCTGCAGCGCCCCGCCCGCAGGCGGACGGGGCACTCTCACGGGCCAATTCTATTGGTCCGGCTCCCCGGGAAAAGGAGCCATGACGTCACGCAAGCGGGCAGGCGCGGGCCGCGCGCGGCGGCCCGCGGAAGCTCCGGCCGCCCCTTACGGGATCAGCCGCGCGATGATGAGATCCGCCGCTTCCTCCGGGGTCATCTCGGTCGTGTCGATGCGCAGCTCCGGGGACTCGGGATGCTCGTAGGGGCTGTCGATGCCGGTGAAGTTCTTCAGCTTGCCCGAGCGCGCCTTGGCATAGAGCCCCTTCACGTCGCGGCTCTCGGCCACTTCCAGCGGGGTGTCGACGAAGACCTCGACGAATTCGCCCGGCTGCATCATCGAGCGCACCATGTCGCGCTCCGAGCGGAAGGGCGAGATGAAGGCTGTGATCACGATCAGGCCCGCATCGGTCATCAGCTTGGCGACCTCGCCGACGCGGCGGATGTTCTCCACCCGGTCGGCCTCGGTGAAGCCCAGGTCCTTGTTCAGCCCGTGGCGGACGTTGTCGCCGTCGAGCAGGAAGGTGTGGCGGTTCATCCGCGCCAGCTTCTTCTCGACGATGTTGGCGATGGTCGACTTGCCCGAGCCCGACAGGCCGGTCAGCCACAGCACCGCAGGCTTCTGGTTCTTCATCTCCGCATGGTTGTCGCGGGTGATGTCGGTGGCCTGCCAATGGACGTTCTGGGCGCGGCGCAGCGCGAAATGCAGCATGCCGGCGGCGACCGTCTGGTTGGTGATCTTGTCGATCAGGATGAAGCCGCCGAGATCGCGGTTCTCGTCATAGGGCGCGAAGGGGATCTCGCGGTCGGTGGTGATGTTGGCCACGCCGATCGCGTTGAGGTCGAGCGTCTTCGAGGCCAGGTGCTCCTGGGTGTTGACGTTGACCTCGTATTTCGGCTCCGCCACCGTCGCCGAGATCGTCTGGGTGCCGATCTTCATCCAGTAGGCGCGGCCCGGCAGCAGCTCGTGCTCGTCCATCCAGACGATCGTGCTCTCGAACTGGTCGGCGACTTCCAGCGGCGACTGGGACGCAACGATCACCTGCCCGCGCGAGCAGTCGATCTCGTCGGCCAGCGTCAGGGTGATCGACTCGCCCGCAACCGCCAAGTCCCGGTCGCCTTCCAGCGCAACGATGCGCGCCACGGTCGAGGTCTTGCCCGAAGGCAGCACCCGCACCTCGTCGCCCGGACGCACCTGGCCCGAGGAGACGAGCCCGGCGAAGCCGCGGAAATCGAGGTTCGGGCGGTTCACCCACTGCACCTGCATGCGGAACGGGCTGGCCTGCTCGCGGCTGTCCTCGACCTCGACTTCCTCGAGATGCGGCAGCAGCGAGACGCCGTCATACCAGGGGGTGTTCTCGCTCGGGCCGGTGATGTTGTCGCCCTTGAAGCCCGAAATCGGGATCGGCGTGAAGGTCTCGATGCCGATCTCCGCAGCGAAGGCGGTGTAGTCCGAGACGATCTTGTCGAAGACCTCCTGGCTGTAATCGACCAGATCCATCTTGTTGACGGCCAGCACCACGTGGCGGATGCCGAGGAGCTTGACCAGGTAGCTGTGGCGGCGGGTCTGGGTCAGGATGCCCTTGCGCGCATCGATCAGGATCACGGCGAGATCGGCGGTGGAGGCGCCGGTCACCATGTTGCGGGTGTACTGCTCGTGGCCGGGGGTGTCGGCGACGATGAACTTGCGCTTCTCGGTGGTGAAGAAGCGGTAGGCGACGTCGATGGTGATGCCCTGCTCGCGCTCGGCGGCGAGGCCGTCGACCAGCAGCGCGAAGTCGATCTCCTCGCCCTGGGTGCCCGAGCGCTTGCTGTCGGCCTCGAGCGTGGCCAGCTGGTCCTCGAAGATCATCTTGGAATCGTAGAGCAGCCGCCCGATCAGGGTGGACTTGCCGTCATCGACCGAGCCGCAGGTGATGAAGCGCAGCATGGTCTTGTGCTGGTGCGTCTCGAGATACTGCTCGATGTTCTCGGCGATCAGCGCGTCGGTCTTGTAGATGGGTTCCTGGGTGTTCATGGAATGCGTACCTGACTGAAAGGGGAGGAAGGAGGGCGGTCCGGCGCGGCGGCGCTCAGAAATAGCCTTCCTGCTTCTTCTTCTCCATCGAGGCGGCCTGGTCGTGGTCGATGGCGCGGCCCTGGCGTTCGGAGGTGGTGGTCAGCAGCATCTCCTGGATCACGTCGGGCAGGGTCTTGGCCTCGCTCTCCACCGCGCCGGTCAGCGGATAGCAGCCCAGCGTGCGGAAGCGCACCGAACGCATCACCGGTTCCTCGCCGTCGAGCGGGAAGCGCTCGTCATCGACCATCAGGATCAGCCCGTCGCGGACCACCGTCGGGCGCGGCGCCGAGAAGTAGAGCGGCACGATCTCGATGCCTTCCAGGTGGATGTACTGCCAGATGTCCAGCTCGGTCCAGTTGGAGATCGGGAAGACCCGCACGCTCTCGCCCTTGGCCTTGCGGGCATTGTAGAGGCGCCAGAGCTCGGGGCGCTGGTTCTTCGGGTCCCAGCGGTGGTTGGCCGAGCGGAAGGAGAACACCCGCTCCTTCGCCCGCGCCTTCTCCTCGTCGCGGCGCGCGCCGCCGAAGGCCGCATCGAAGCCGTACTTGTCGAGCGCCTGCTTCAGGCCTTCGGTCTTCCACATGTCGGTATGCAGCCCGCCATGGTCGAACGGGTTAATGCCGCGCTCAACCGCCTCGGGGTTCTGGTAGACGAGCAGCTCCATGCCCGCATCCTTGGCCGCCTTGTCGCGCAGCTTGTACATGTCCTGGAACTTCCAGGTCGTGTCGACATGCAGCAGCGGGAAGGGCGGCGGCGCCGGGTAGAAGGCTTTCTTGGCGAGGTGCAGCATGACCGCGCTGTCCTTGCCAACGCTGTAGAGCATGACCGGATTCTCGGCCTCGGCAACGACCTCGCGCATGATGTGGATGCTTTCCGCTTCCAAGCGCTGCAGGTGGGTGAGGGTTTTGCTGTCCATCGGGCGTCTCTGTCAGAATGGCTACCGTACTGAGAGACGAAGCTATCCTTGCCCAGGGGGCAGATAACCCCCCATATGGGGGGTAAATCTCCGGAGGGATCGCATGTCGCAGGAAGCCGAGATCGTCGCGGCGCTGTTCGCCGCCGCAATGGACATGCCCGGCCCGGCGGCGCCGGAGCACGGCGATGCCGGGGAGGACCGGCCGTGGCAGGACTTCCTCGCGCTGCTGGCGGAGGCCACCCAGGCCGACAGCGCGCTGATGCGGGTGTCCTGGCCCGGCCGCCCGGCGCAGTCCTGGCAGGCCGGGCTGCCCTGGGACGGACCAGGCGAGGCAGTGGCCGAGCGGATGCGCAGCGGCCGGGTCTATTCCCGGACCGACCTGCCCGGCCCGGCCGGGGCGTCCCCTGCGCAGGCCTCCTCCCCCCTCCGCGCGCTGCGGTGGCGGATCGGACAGGACGGGCAGGTGCTGCTGGCCCTGCAGCGCAGCGGCAGCGATTTCCGCGCGATCGACGGGCTGCAGCTGTCGAATCTCGTACCCTATCTCGGGCTCGCCCTGAACGGCTGGCGCCAGCTCCGCCGCGCGCGCGCGCGGGCCGCGCTCGACCGGGAGATCTGCAGCGCGCTCGGCGCAGGCTGGCTCCTGTTCTCTCCCTCGGGCCAGGTGACCGACATGGCCGAAGGCGCCGCCGGACAGCTCGCGGCGGCCGCCGGGATCGGGATCAGGGCCGACGGGCGGCTGTCGCTGGCGGAGCCTGCCGCGCTGGCGCTGCGCCAGGCGCTGGCGGCGCTGGCCCGGCCGGGCGCGCCGCGGCAGCAGCGCATCGACCTGTCGCACCGCCCCCGGGTGCAGCTTGTCCTGGAGGCCGCGGAGGGGCCGCTCGCGCCCGCGCTGCTCGGGCGGCTGCGCCATGCCCGCGCGGCGCGCGCCCTGCCGCCGGAGCGGCTGGCCGGGGCGTTCGGGATCAGCCGCAGCGAGGCCCGGCTGGCGGCGCGGATCTGCGACGGGATGAGCCTGCAGGAGGCCGCGGCGGATCTGGGCTGGACCATCGGCACCGCCAGGAGCGCCTCCAAGCAGCTCTTCGCCCGGATGGGGGCGAAGAGCCAGGCCGGCGTCGTGCGGCGCGTGATGGAAAGCGGCGTCTGGCTCGGCTGAGCCGGTTCCTTCCTTGCCGCAGCAGAGTCCCGGAACAGGACAAGCGTAAATGCCGGGTCAGGACTGCCAGCCATGCGCTGCGAACGGCCGGAGACTGGAGCGGGATTGGCAGCGAAGCCCCAGAGTTCCGGCAACGGGCTGATCCAGTCACCCGGATCAGTCCTTCTCCCGGCTAACCCGCGGCACGCCGGTAGGCGTCGACCAGCGTATTCACCTGGTAGTCCCAGCCCAGCTCGCTCTCGATCCGCTCGCGGCCTGTCCGGCCCATCACGGCACAGCGTCTGGGGTCGTCGATCAGTTCGAGGATCTTGCCGGCCATGTCGGAGGTGTCGTTGGGCACGGCATAGAGCGAACTCTCCTGCGCCGAATAGCGTCCCTCGACCACTTCGAACTGCACGATCGGCTTGGCGAAGGCCATGTATTCGAGGATCTTGTTCATGGTCGACTTGTCGTTCATCGGGTTCACCCGGTCGGGATTCACGCAGACATCCGCGGTCGAAAGCACTTCAAAGAGCTCGCTGTCCGGGGCGCGTCCGGCAAAGGTGACATGGTCTTCGAGCCCCAAGCTCTCCGACAGCGCCCTCAGCTCGTCCAGCGCCGGGCCGCCGCCGACCAACACGAACTGCACGTCGCGGCCGCGATCGAACACGATCTCGCGGGCGGCTTCCAGCAGCAGGTCGATTCCCTCCTGGTCGCCCATGACGCCGACATAGCCCACCATCGCCTCGCGGCCGTTCCTCCAAGCCGGGTTGGGCGGCAACAGACGGAGCCGGGTGAGATCAGGACCGGAGCGGACCACGAAGATGTCCTCCGCGGCCTTGCCGCCACGTTCCATGGCAATCCGGCGGTAGCTCTGGTTGGTCGAGATGACCACGTCGGCGGTGCGGAAGTTCAGTTTCTCGAAAAGCAGCATCAACCGCCAGAAGAAGCCGCGCTTGTTGAACTTGGCCTCGTAGAGTTCGGGGGTGATGTCGTGATGGTCGAAGATGTAGCGCTTGCCGAAGAGCTTGAACTGCCAGGCGATCAAAAAGATCAGATCCGGCGGGTTGCAGCCATGAATCGTGTCGAAGCCGTGCTTGCGAAGCACCTTCCAAGCCAGCCGCGTCTCATGCCAGAGCGCCGCGCCATACTCCAGCAGATAGCCCGCCGCGCCGGAGGCATCGACAGGCAGCGGGTGGCGGTAGATATGGACGCCGTCGATTTCTTCATATGGCGCCTCGTAGCCCTTGCCCATCGGACAGATCACTGCAACCTGGGCGCCTGCCGCGACGAGCGTTCGGCTCTCGTGCCAAACCCGGCGGTCGAAAGGCAAGGGCAGGTTTTCGACGATGATCAGCACCTTCCGCCCGGCCAGGGGCCGAGCTGCACAGATCGCATCGAGACGCGGCATATCAATAATTTGTCCATCCATCGCAGGCTCCTGCTTGGCCGCTCCTAATTCGCAGCTTGGCTTTTAGATATCCTGTACATCGGCATCTAGTTACATCCGTGTTACATCAGCACCTTGTGCACGACGCCCTCAGCCCCGCTTGCGCATGGCGATGCCCCGCAGGATGTCCTCCAAGGTCCGGTCGTAAAGTGCCATCCTGTCCTTGCCGCGGCGCAGGGCTTCCGCCGCTTCGATAGCAAGCACGGCGCGCACCTCGAAGCCCTCCGTCACCGCGGCAAGGACGGCATCATTGTCCAAGGAGGTGCAATCCACCACCCGGTTGTATCCCAGCGTTCCGAACAGCCCCGCGAACTTGCGGCTGTAGGCCATCGGCACGACCGGCACCCCCGCCGAAAAGGCGGCTATGGTAGCATGCATCCGCGCGCCCATGAAAAAATCCATCCCGGCGATATGGCTCTTGGCTTCCGACGGACTGCCAAAGCGCGGAGCGAGAACCGTGCCGGGATGGCGCTCCGCCAGCGCCTGGCAGGCGCGGTAGTCGTCCTCGACCGGCTGGTCCTGGGAAATCACATGCGCCACCAGATGCAGCTCCACCCCCTCCATTCCGAGGAAATGCGCGATGATGGAATCGATCAGGGCGGGATAGTCAGCTTTCAGCCCGAACATGTTGCCGCCGGTGTAGCCGCCGTTGAGCAGCAACCCAGACGGATTCAGTCCGACCCGGACCGGACCGCCGGGACTGCGCGGTGCGGGCGGGTCATAGGGCAAGCGCAGCGCCACGTCCGAGGCTTCCATTGCGCCTTCGGCGGCGCCGAGTTCTTCGAGCGCCCGGGTCGACAGCCCGTCGCGGGTGAAAACCGCCCTGCAGCGCCGGATATGGGCTCGCGCCAGCACCCGGCTGGCAGTCTTGGCGAAGGGGCCGATGGTCTGGGGCGCCAGCACATAGGGCACCCCGGCCAAGTGCGCCTGGTACTTCATGAGGAACATCCGGGTCAGCCGCTTGCTGCCGTAGATGTCGGCAAAACTGTCGCCGGCGCCTATGTCGATGACCAGATCCGATCCGCGGATCGCCCGGAATACCTTGCGCGGATCGAGGATCTCGCGGCCGCGGATGCGCAGGATCTCGATGTCCGGCCCTCCGACATAGGGTTGGCGGCTATCCTGCCAGTCTATCACCCGGATGGCCAAGGGCAGACCGGTCCGGCGGGCGATGCCGCGCAGGATGTCAACTTCAGCCACGGTCAGCGCGCCGACTCCGAGGTTGTCCGAATTGGTCGAGTGCCCGGTGAGGCATATGGTAATGGTCTGGTCAGGCACGGGAAGCCGCCTACTATTGTATCCTGCTGTATCCTGCGGTTGGCATTCAACTGCCGAATGCTTCGCACCTTTTGCATTTCCGAAAGCATTTTCAAAGGGAAAATAACATTTTTTGGACCTCAATCTGCTCTTGTGGCAATTGCTCCGCCCCGGCATAGCTGCAATGCGGGCCCGGCGGCTTCCCGGCTTGGCCAGCGCAGAGGAGTTTCCCGTGTCACGCGATGCCAGTTCCCAGTTCGTTCCCAGCTCCTCTCTGGACAAGGTTGCCAGGGGCAGTCTTTGCGCCGGCTGCGGCGGTTGCGCGGCGGCAGCCCCCGGGCGCATTGCCATGGAGCTGCAGCCGCCGGGCTATCTGAGGCCGGTTCAGTCCGGGCCGCTCGATGCCGCCGAGGAGGCGCGCATTGCCCGGATCTGCCCCGGCTTGGGACAGCGGGTCAATCCCGCAGGCCGCCGCAACGACGTGCTTTGGGGGCCCTGGATTGCGGCCGAGACCGGCAATTCCACTGATCCCGAGCTGCGCTACCGCGGCTCCTCGGGCGGAGGCCTGAGCCAAGCCGCGGCCTACCTGCTGGAAGCCGGCGAGGTGGATGCGGTGATCTGCATCGCCGCCGCAGAAGATCCCGTGGCCAACCGCCCGGTCCTCGCCACGAACCGGGCCGAAGTTCTGGAAGCGGCCGGGTCACGCTATGCCCCCTCTTCCCCGCTGGCGGATCTCGAGGCACATCTGCAAGGCGGACGGCGGCTGGCCTTCATAGGCAAACCCTGCGACGTGGCCGCTCTGCGCGCGCTGGCAGCCGAGGATCCCCGCATCTCCCGCCAGATTCCCTGGATGCTGTCCTTCTTCTGTGCGGGCGTGCCCTCCCATTCCGGGGCAGAAGCAGTTCTGGCGGCGCTCGGCACCAGCCTTGGGGAGACCGTCTCCTTCCGCTATCGGGGGCAGGGCTGGCCGGGACGCGCCACCGCCACGCTGAGGGATGGAAGCACGCGCGACATGTCCTACCATGACAGCTGGGGAGAGATCCTGTCGCGCCATATCCAGCACCGCTGCAAGATCTGCGCCGACGGCACCGGCACGGCTGCCGACCTGGTCTGCGCAGATGCCTGGGAAACCGATGACCGCGGCTATCCGCTTTTCGAGGAGCAGGATGGCACCAGCCTGTTCCTGGTGCGCACCGCGGCCGGGGGGGCGCTTCTGGAGCGGCTCCGCGCGGCAGGCAAGGTGGAAACCGCCCCTTTCGACATGTCCCGGCTGCGCGCGATCCAGCCCGGCCAGCGCAACCGCCGCCACGCGCTGCTGGCGCGGCTCTGGGGGCTGCGCGCAATCGGGCGGCCGGTTCCGGACTATCGCGGGCTGCAGATTGGCGCCGCCGCGCGGCAGGGCGGCAGCGCGGTCTTCGCCAGGAATTTCCTCGGCATGGTCCGCCGTGGCCTGCGTCGCCGGGACTGATGGCCCCGTTCCCCGCCCAAGGCCGGAAGAAGATGTCCCATGGGCGCAGCCCGCCGGACTTGCTAGAGCCGGACCCGTTGCGGCCAGGGCAGCAGGGCATGCTGTCTGGCCCCTCCCCCGGTTCCGGGGCATGATGCAGGAAACTCCAGGACGGATACAGCGATGCAGCCCCTGACCCATGTGCTGATGACCCGGTTCAACCTGGCCACGCCGGGCCGAGAGAGCTCGCTGCGCAACCGCCCCGGCTGGCTGCGCGGCCGCTTCGAGCTGTTCGAGCGCTACTGCCTGCCCTCGGTCGCGGCCCAGGACGTGCCAGATCTGAAATGGATCATCTATTTCGACAAGAACACGCCGCCGGAATTCAGGAGCCGCGTCGAGGAGCTGCGCAGGGTCTTCCCTTTCGAGCCCTATTACACCGGGCTGTTCCTGACCGAAGGCTGGGGCCGCTCGCTCAACGAACGCTTCGGCCGCACCACACCGCTCCTGCTGACCACGCGGCTCGACAATGACGACGCGCTGGCGGTGGATTTCGCCGCGCGGCTGCAGGCGGAGGTGCGCGCGCGGGACGGCGCGCACGGCGTCTACAACTTCGCCAACGGCTATGTCATGGGAAACGGCGCGCTCTACCGGATGCGGCATGAATCGAACCCGTTCTTCTCCTGCCTCTCGGACTGGACCGAAACCCCGGTGACCGCGCCCGGCATCCACCACATGGCCATCGCCGAGCATGGAAAGCTGACCCAGATCGAGGGGCGCGGTGCCTGGCTGCAGGTGATCCATGACGGCAACGTATCGAACAAGATCCGCGGCCGCCGGATCGCGCCGGAGGAGATCGCAGGGCTGGTTCCCGAAACGGCTTTCGCCGAGCTGCGCCCGGCCGGACCTATGCAGATCCTGCTGGAGAATTCCTTCCTGACCCCGTTGCGTGACACCCGAGACCGGCTCCTGGCGCTGCGCCGGGCCAAGCGTGCCTGAGCAGGGAGCGGCATGGACACCTTTCCCGCAGGGGCCGACGCGCCGGAGCTGACCGTCATCGTCGTAAGCTACAACACCCGCGAGCTGACGTTGAAATGCCTGGAAACGCTGCATGCGCAGACCCGGCAGACGCGGTTCCGGACCGTAGTCTGGGACAATGCCAGCCAGGACGGCTCGGCTGCGGCCATTGCAGCCGCCTTTCCGCAGGTCGAGCTTGTCGCGTCGCCGGAGAATCTCGGTTTCGCCCGAGCCAACAACATCGCCGCAGCAGAGGCCAGAACCGAATGGCTCCTGCTGCTCAATCCCGATACCGAGGTGCATGACGGCGCGGTCGACCGGCTCCTGGCCTTCTCCAGGGCCAATCCGCAGGCCGGGATCACCGGCGGGCGCACTGTCTTTCCCGACGGCTCTCTCAACATCGCCTCCTGCTGGATGAAGATCACCCCCTGGTCAGCCTTTTGCCAAGCGACGGGGCTATCGGCCCTGTTCAGGGGCTCGGAACTGTTCAACCCCGAGGGCATGGGCAATTGGGCACGCAACAGCGTGCGCCAGGTCGATATCGTGGTCGGCTGTTTCCTGATGATCCGCCGCACGCTCTGGGAGGAGTTGGGCGGGTTCGACCTGAAATACTTCATGTACGGCGAAGAAGCCGATCTGTGCCTGCGCGCCGCGGCAAAGGGCTACCGGCCGATGATCACACCCGAAGCCGAGATCATGCACCTCGTGGGGGCAAGCTACAGCAAGCGCGCCGAGAAGATGGCACGGGTCGCCAAGGCGCGTGCCACGCTGATCCGCGATCACTGGCCCCGGGCGCTGGTGTCCCTGGGACTGGGGCTGATGTGGGTCTGGGCGGCAGGGCGGCGCGCGGCGACGGGGGGGCTGGCGCTGCTGCCCGGCGGGCGCTTTGATGCCGCAGCCGGGAAATGGCGCCATGTCTGGCAGGCACGGCACGACTGGCTGGCGGGATACGGGGAGGAAACCGGCAGATGAACGGAACGGCAGGGGGACCCGTGCGCAAGAAAGCGCTGTCAAAACCGGCACGGGCGCTGCGGCTGCTGGGCGGCGTGCTCGACCCGCGCGCCTGGGCGCATCTCTTCAAGATCGTCAACTACCACAATTACAGCCATGTCCGGCCGCTGCGGCAGATGGCGCTGGGACCGGGCGCCGCGATCAGCCCGGATGCATGCTTCGCCAATGCCGAGCGGATCAGCGCCGGGCGCGGGCTGCGGCTGGGCGCGCGCACGACGCTCTGGGCCGGACCATCGCACGGGCGGATCGTCATCGGCGACGACGTGCTCTTCGGCCCCGACGTGCTGGTCACCGCAGCGGGCTACCGCTTCAATGACGGCCATCCAGTCACGCAGCAGCCTATGGACGAGGCCGATGTGACGATCGGCAGCGATGTCTGGCTGGCCGCCAAGGTGGTGGTGCTGCCTGGTGTCGCGATCGGCGACGGCGCGGTGATCGCCGCGGGCGCGGTGGTCAACCGGGACATCCCGGCCATGGCGGTCGCCGCGGGCGTGCCCGCGCGGGTGGTGGGGCAGCGGCAGGTTGCGGGGGAACGGGCATGACCACCAGGGCTGAGCCGCGGCTGGCAGTCGTGATCCCGCATTACAACGATCCTGTCCGGCTGCGGCACTGTCTGGAAGCTCTGGCGCCGCAGCTGGCCGCCCATCCCGAGGCAGAGGCCGTAGTCGTCGACAATGCCTCGCCGCTCGATCTCGGCCCCCTGGCAGCGGAGTTTCCGTCGGTCCGCTTCGTCGTCGAGCCGGAGAAGGGCGCGGCGGCAGCGCGCAACCGCGGCGTGGCAGAGACTGCGGCACCGCATCTGGCCTTCCTCGACAGCGACTGCGTGCCCGCCCCGGATTGGCTTGCGACAGCGCTGTCGCTTTCCGGGGAAGATGCGCTGAACGGCGGGAGGGTGGACACTTTCGACGAGACCCCGCCGCCGAAATCCGGCGCCGAGGCCTTCGAGACCGTCTTCGCCTTTCACCAGAGGTCCTATGTGGAAAAGAAAGGCTTCTCGGTCACCGCGAACCTGCTGGCCAGCCGCCGGGTCTTCGAAATTGCCGGACCGATGGTGCCGGGCATGGCCGAAGACGTGGACTGGTGTCGTGCCGCTACCGCCAAGGGGATACCGCTGCACTATGCCGATGCGCTGGCGGTGGTACATCCGACCCGGCAGGACTGGCCCGCTCTTGCACGCAAGTGGCGCCGCACCACATCCGAGATGTTCCGCTCGAACGGCACCGGTGCTGCGGCGCGGCTGCGCTGGGGGTCCAGGGCGCTGGCAGTAGCGGGATCCGCGCTGCCGCACAGTTTGAAGGTGACGTGCAGCCCGGTGCTTTCCCCCCTGGAGAAATGGCGCGCGCTGGGAACGCTCTGGCGGCTGCGGCTGGTCCGAGCCCGCTGGATGCTGCGCCAGGCGCTGACTGGCAGTGCCGGGTAGGCCGCACGCCTTTTTCGCCGCAATGAAAGGAGCCCGGGGCGGGTCCATGCTTGGCCGGTGCAAAGCCGGAGAGCTGCCCGGCGGCAAGATCGGGCGGGTCCATGCCACCCTCCGGAAATCAATCAAAATACCCGGCCGGTGAGCAGGAATCGGGGGGCGCCACGGTTTCCGGACCCGGCACCGCCACGCTGGCCAGAAGTCCGCGGTGATTTGATCCGAGCGCCTCTCCCCAAGGGGCAAGGCTGGCGAGCCGTGCGCCGCCGCGAACCATCATGCCGTCAATCGGCACGCCCAGAGCCCCCGCTGCAACTGGCCAGGTTGCCACGGGAAGGCGCGGCGGCAGCATCCCGCATTTCCGCTCCAGGCGGCCGCCGCGCTGGCTCCAGGGTGCGGCATTGAAATCGCCCGCCAGGACCAGCGGCCCGGGCACATTGCGCAACGCATCCACCAAGTACCAGGCTTCCGGCTCGATCATCCCGTCGAACCAGGGCTTGACAAGGTGCGCCCCGATCACGGTCAGGGGTGCCGCGCCGGGACGGTCGATTTCGGCGACTGCGATCCCGCCGGGGCGGTAGCCGCCGGCCTTGCGCAGCCGCAGCCGCACCGCAGGGTCCCGCGCCAGGGCCAGCATGCCGCATCCCTCGCGTGAATCCCTGCAGCCAACTTGCACCGGAAACGCCTCTGAGAGCGCAGCCAGCTGGCTCTGCAACGCCCGCGGCTCGGCGACGAGGATCACATCTGCAGGGCTCGCCGCGAGTGCCTCTGCCAGCTCTTCCGGTGGTGTCGCGTTGGTATTGAGCAGATTGATCCACAGAACCGTGGCCACCGGTGCGGCTCCAGGCACCAGCGGCTGCGCGACCCGCAGATGCCGGGCCGCCACGGCACCGCCGGCCAGCACTGCCACAATGGCCAGCGCCGCACCGAGGCGGCGCGCACCTAGCAGCGCCAGGGCCAGACCCATGAGGACCGCCAGGGCTGCAAGCTGCGGCTGCAGACTTTCCAGCATCCGCCCGAGCGCCCCGGCCAATGGCAGATCCGCAGGCCATTCCCGGGCAGTTGCGGCTGCGGCCAGCACGGCAAGCGAAGGCGGCAACAGCGCACAGACCAAACACTGGTACGGGGGGGGAGACTTGGACATGAGACGATCCCGCGCGGATATGTTTTCCATCCTTAGCATGATGCAACATGATGCAGCGGTCTCGGCAGGCAGCGCGACCTCCCGTCGCGCCGGAAGCAAGAGCCTCCTTATGGAAGCATCCGCCTCCACCCCATCCAAGCGTCTCCCAATCGATAGAAAATTTTTCAAGTATTAACAAATGGATGAAATATTTCAACTTTAGCGCGCAAGCTGAGAGACTGCTTCAAAATTCCTGTTTTCTCTCGGCGCATCCTCTTCCTGAAGCCTCCGGATTCCCGATTTTCCATGTAAAGTTAAGAAATAATTAAGTTTGAATGACCCACAAAGAATCAATATTGGAAACAATTAACCACGGAGCACAGCCAGCACGAATCCTCAGCCCGGAAGAGGAAGAAATCCACAGGAAATCGCCCGAGCAGAAACGCAAAAACCACAATGTCGACATGTGTTATCCGAATGAATTTTCGGATCAGGTTTTGTCGCATGAACACCCCAAAAAAGACAGGTTGCAGCAATCTTCTGTTCTTCAGGAGCCGGTAAAAATAGCCCGGACGCAAAAAATCGTGCCTCCAGAAGCGGCGTGTCGGAGAAGGCCAAAAAATGAGTGTCGTACGAGTAACCAATTCCGTTGAACTTGAAGCCGCAATCAAGAACGCGAAACCCGGCAATACAATTTCTCTTTCTGCCAGCGATGAGAAGTATTCCGTCTCGGCTTGGAATGCGGATGTCGTCTCCTACGATCCGCCCGTCACCATCACCTCCGAAGACCCGAACAACCAGGCAGTCATCGACCAGATGATCCTCACCCGCATGGACGGCGTTGTCATCCAGGGCGTGACCTTCAGCGGGGCGCTGCGTGCCAGCCTCAACTACAATTCCGAGGATCTGATCCTCAAGCAATGCGCGAATATCACTGTCCAGGACTGCACTTTCGAGGGCCAGGCCGACGGCTACGGCACCCGACCGGAAGGCACCGAGTTCGTCGGCGGCGCAATCTACCTGCTCGGCAGCGAGAATGTCACCATCGCGGATTGCGACATCAGCCACTACCTGCGCGGCATCTCGCACCGCAACAACACCACCGTGGCGATTACCGGCAACAGCTTCCATGACATCCAGGAGGACGGCATCCGCGGCGGCGGCGTCAACGGGCTGCTGATCGAGGATAACACCTTCACCCAGTGGCTCGGCATAGACATCAGCTGGCTGCATGCCGATTTCATCCAGCTCTGGACCCATTCCACCGACCGCCGCACCGAGAATGTCACCATCCGCCACAACTTTTTCGATGGCCAGGGCGAAGACGGTGCCAATGCGCACCAAGCGATTTTCGCCCGCAACGACGAAGTCGACCTTTGGGGCGGCGATCTCGACACTTGGGCCTTCCGGAATTTCGTGGTCGAGAACAACATCATCGACATCGATTTCCAGGGCGGCGTCAAGCTGAGCTTTGTCGAGGGCCTTCTGGTCACCAACAACACCATTCTCGGCGAGGGCCGGATCCAAATCACCTCGTCCGAGGCCGTCACGATCTCCAGCAACATCGCCAGCGGTCTCGACGACAAGGACCTGCCCGCAGCAGTGATCGAGAACAACGTGATCCTGCAGTCCCTGCTTCTGGGCCAGCCCGATTACTATGACGCGGTCATCGCCAACCTGGAGCAGTTCCGGGCCACAGGCGACGTGGCGAACCTGATGCTGCGCGAGGGCTCGATCGCCGACAGCGCGGACGGGACCATCGGCGCCGACATCTTCAGCTTCACCGCGGAAACCGGCGGCGTGCATCTGGTCGTGCTCGCTTCCCCCTTCGACTACGCGACGCCTCTGAGCACGGATTACACGCTGATGGTGACCGACGGCATGGGCAACGCCATCGACCTGTCCGGCTATGACATCACTTGGCATTTCGAGGACGGCTCCTTTGCCACCGGTGCCAGCACGAGCTTCGACTATGCGGCCCGCGGCAACCATGCGGTCAGTGTCGAAATCGTCAGGGACGGCCTGGCCGTCGGCGCCGCCGCCACCGTGACACGCCAGCCCGCAGCGCTGCTCTTCGATCTCGACATCGAGGACGGCACGGCAGCCGATGCCTCCAGCTATGGCAGCGTGCTGTCCGTTGGCAGCTCTCTCCTGGTGGAGGATGCCGAGACCGGCATGTGGTCGATCGACATGCCGGATACCGGCACTGTCGCGCTGCCGACCGGCACTCCGATGAGCCTGCTCCCGCAGGCCAGCATCGAGTTCGGCTTCCGCATCGATCCGGAGAACACCGCCGTCGGCACCATCCTGAACAAGACCAGCTGGCTGCAGGTCAACCTGCGCAACACCGGCGAGCTTCTGTTCAAGATCATCAACCCCGAAACCGGCGTAGCTGTGAACTATTTCACCGCGGGCGCGGATGTCACGGACGGCGAGTGGCACCATATTGCCATCAGCTTCGACTCGCTGCAGGAGAAAGCTGCCGCGATCTATCTCGATGGCGTGCTGGAAACCTCGGTCGCGGTGGACTGGACGCTGCCGAACCGCGACGACGCCTTCACCTTCGGCAACCGCAGCGGCGACAATATCCATATGCAGATCGCCGACCTGCAGGTCAGTTCCGAATCCTGGAGTGCCGAAGACGTGCAGGAGCACCTCGCGGCTTTCGAGCAAGAGGCCAGGGCCATCCCCCCCGAAGATCCCGGCATTGCTCCGGTCGTCCAAATGCCTGACACGTTCCTCTTTGCGATGGGAACGGAGAACGGGATCCTGGTAGACGAGACAGATCTGGGCGGGAAGGTCACGACCCTTTCCGGCGACGAGATCGCCAGCACCGACGGGACCTTCGAAATCTCAAGCGATCATGTAGTGGTGGTCGATGCGGGCACCGACCTTCAGGGTGACGAGGCGCTCACCATCAGCTTCTGCTACCAGCGCGATGCTGCCGATGGAGATATCGGTGCGCTGTTCAAGAAGCAGGGCTGGTTCCAGCTGAACCTGCGCGACAACGGCGAGATGCTGCTGAAGCTGCTGAACACCGGCGAAGGCACCGGCGTCACCAACCTCTTCTCGAAGGGTGCCGCGCTGAACGATGCCGACTGGCACCATGTCGCCGTCGTGATCGATGCCGAAACCACCGACACGGCCAGCTTCTACATTGACGGCGTGCTGCAGGGCACGGCAGCCTATCGCGCTCTCGTCGACGATGCCCACAACGATTTCATGTTCGGCAGCGAGTGGGTCGGTACCGCCCAGAGTTCGGTCAATGGACTGGAGATCGACAACAGCGCCTGGGATGCGGAAACCGTGCAGCAGGACTACGCGGCCATGCTGGCCAGCGACACGCTGATGTTCTGATCCGCCCCGGGAAACCGGACACCGGCCATGCTTGACTGGGATCTCGGACTGGCCTTGGCCATCGTGAGCTTGCCCCCGGTCCGGGATCCGGGGGCAAACTCACTTTCTCAAGACAGAAGCGCCCGATGTGATGCGCGCCGCCACAAGCTTCCATTGCGACAACGCAAGGCGGAAGCCCGTCCAGAAAGCCGAGCAGCCCAGGTTCGACAGCTAAATCGCGATTTCGGCGGGTTGCGCCTCCCCGTGCATAATGAAAACAATGGGTTGGCGACCGGGAATAGTGGTTTCAGCCGAAGTCTTGTTGTAACACGTCATGTGAATTATTGACCTTGTGGCAAGGTGCATGGACGGAATATTGTTCGTCCATGTACACGCGCATCACGGAATCCGGCGGCCGCCGCTACCTGCAGCTCGTCGAGGGGCACCGCGACGAGGCTGGAAAGGTCCGGATCAAGGTCGTCGCCAACCTCGGCAGGCTGGACAAGATCAAGCCCGGCAAGCTCGACCCGCTGATCAACGGCCTGAACCGCGCGGCCGGACGC
>NZ_JAATVU010000063.1 GCF_013184745.1 Mangrovicoccus sp. HB161399 | reverse complement strand
CCCGCCTTCTGGGCCGTCGCCCTGCTGGTCCAGGCCCTGATCGGCGGCGGAGCCCTCGCCCTGGCGAAATGAGCCATCCCGCAGCAGGCAAGGGCAAGGGAACAGGGGCCGGGAAACCGGCCCCTTCCTGCTGTCCGCAATGTCCTGGGAAAGCCGGCGGGCCGCAGCCGTACCGCGGAGATCCCGGCGGCTCCGGCCGCCGGGGCGTCATGGCCCAGGACACCGTGCGGGAAGCCCGCAGGCCTTTCCGCCTGCCGGCCGCCCGGAATTGAGCTGGGTCACCAGATGCATCGGCGGCGTCTGCGCCGAGAGCGCGGCGGCACCGTTCAGGATCACCAAGATCAGCGGTCCGGTCTCGGCAGCCACCGCCAGCGGGTTGCCCCGGAATCCGGAGCTGACCTCCGGGGGCCTTGCCGGTGACGAAAGGGCAGGCCGGAGAGCGCTCCAGAGGGAGCCGCGCGCCTTCCGGCATCGCCGGCTGCGCTGCGGCATCCACATTGGCAGGGTCTGGCAGCTTGCCCCGCGCGGTCCTGCGGCAAGGCGGGCTTGGCGCCGCTATCCGCCAGAGCCGGCGAGATCCTCGGCCACCGGCGCATTCCGCGAATGCCGCAGGAGCGCGCGGCAGGATTCTTCGGCCCGGTTCCGCACTGCCGACGGGCCGATTTGCAGCGCGCCGTTCCGGACCCCGGCGGACCGCCCGCCTCCCGGAGCCTGCCACGGGCGCACCGGCCGGACAGCGCGCATCGGCCATGCCCGGCCGAAGGCGGCCCGCTGGCAGAGGCGTCCCGCGGGCCGGCCCTGCCTTTCCCACCGGCCTAAAGCCGGTCTCCCGCCGCTTCGGCATTGCGGATGAAGTCCATCCCCTGGGCTATGTCGCTGCGCAGCGCGGCGACGAAGCCGTCGCAATCGCGCCGGGTCAGGGCGTCGGTCGCCTCCTTGTGGAAGTCGGCCGCCATCTCCTGCGCGCGGTACTGCCCGGCGATGTAGCGCATCGAAGGTCCGGACTGCAGCCAGAGGATCTCGATCAGCCGGAACAGCGCCGGGGCATCCGCCTTGCGGTAGATGTGGAAGTGGAAGTCGAAATTCGCGGTCATGTAGGCGTCCAGATCGCCCGCCTCGATCGCCCGGTTGACCGCCGTGTCATGCCCGACCAGCGTGTCCAGGTCGTTCTGCGACAGCGCGGCGAAGGCGCGCCGGGCGGTCTCCGGCTCCAGCTGCATGCGCGCGAACAGGATGTCGCGGTGGTTGGGCAGGCTCAGCCGCGGCACTTCGATCGTCCGGCTGTCGGCGAAGCACAGGGCGCCTTCCGCCACAAGGCGCCGCACCGCGTCGCGCACCGGAATGACGCTGACGCCCTCCTCCTGCGCGAGCGCGCGGATCGAGACGCGGTCCCCGGGCAGGAAGCTTCCTTCCCAGATTCTCTGGCGCAGTTTCGCATGCAGCACATCTGCTGACGTATTTGGCTTGTATTCGCTCATTTTTTCATCGATCGACGCCGCTTTCCATAGGTCATGTTATAAGATCCCTTCCTAAGATATAACACAAGGCCCATGTTTTATAACACATGACGCCCCTTTGGACCGACCGCATGACCGCTTTGGACCATACTGCCCTCGACCATATCGAAAAACGCCCGGTCCGCCCGCCTTTCCTGCTGGCGGCGCAATGCGACCTCAACGGCGTGTTCCGGGGCAAGCGGCTGCCGGGGACGCAATCGGCCAAGCTGCTCTCCGAGGGCATGCGGATGCCGATGTCCTCCATCGGGGTCGACATCTGGGGGACGGACGTGGCGGGCAGCCCGCTTTTCGAGGCGGGCGATCTCGACGGGGTGGTCGAGCCGACCGGGCGCGGGCCGATCCCGCTGGACTGGAGCGGAAGCGGCGGGTGCTTCGTGCCGATGTGGATGCGCCGCGAGGACGGCACGCCCTTCTTCGGCGATCCGCGCCGGGTGCTGGCTGAGATCCTGGGCCGCTTCGCGGCCGCCGGGCTGGTCCCGGTGGTTGCGCTGGAGCTGGAATTCCACCTGATCCGCCCCGGCGCGGAGGGCGCGCCGCAGCCGGTCGCAGCGCTGCCTGCGGCCCATGCCGGGGCAGGGGACACGATCTACAGCCTCGAGGAGCTTGGCCGGGCCGGACCCTTCCTCGACGCGGTCTATGAAGGCGCGGAAGCCTGCGGCATCGCGCTGGAGGCGGTGACCTCGGAAAGCGGGCCGGGCCAGTACGAGTTCAACCTCGTCCATTCCGCCGATGCGCTTCGGATGGCCGATGACGCGGTGTTCCTCAAGCAGATCATCCGCAATGCCGCGCGCAGCCACGGGATGGAGGCGACCTTCATGGCCAAGCCCTACATGGCCCATGCCGGGAACGGGATGCACATGCATTTCAGCCTGCTCGACGGCGCGGGACGCAATGTCTTCGACGATGGCGGTCCCGACGGCACGCCGGTCCTGCGCCATGCGGTGGCGGGGCTGCTGGAGGCGCTGCACGATACCGCGCTGATCTTCGCGCCGCACCGCAATTCGGCACGGCGGCTCCGGCCCGGAACGCTGGCGCCGGTGAACGCCTCCTGGGGGTGCGAGAACCGCACGGCGGCGGTCCGCATTCCCGGCGGGGCTCCTGCAGCGCGGCGGATAGAGCACCGCGTGGCCGGGGCGGATGCCAATCCCTACCTGGTGATGGCCGCGGTCCTGGCTGCGGCGCTGCGCGGCATCGGGGCGGGGAAGGAACCGGTGCCGCGCGAGGACAACAATGTCGGCGCGGGCGGCGCGGCGGCGATCCCGCCCGACTGGCGCCAGATGATCGCGGCCTTCGAGGCGAGCCCGCTCTGCGCCGCGCTCTTCCCGTCCGAATTCGTCGCCATGTTCTCCGCCTGCAAGCGGCAGGAACTGGCGGTCTTCGAGGCGGAGATCTCGGCGCTCGAATACCACAGCTACCTGCGGACGGTGTGACCTGACGATGACCCAGCCCCACACGGCGTCCTATTACGCGGCGACGGCGCGCCGCTACGATCCCTTCCCGGCGCTCGAGGGCGCGGCCGAGGCCGATGTCGCGGTGGTCGGTGCCGGATTCACCGGCATCAACGCCGCCATCGAGCTGGCCGAGCGCGGCCTGCGCGTCGTGCTTCTCGAGGCGAACCGCATCGGCTGGGGCGCCACCGGGCGCAATGGCGGGCAGATCACCGGCTCTCTCTCGGGCGACGCGGCGATGGCGCGGCAGTTCCGCCGCTCGCTCGGCGCGGAGACGGCGGACTACATCTGGGACCTGCGCTGGCGCGGCCACCGGATCATCCGCGAGCGCGTCGCGCGCTTCGGCATCGACTGCGACCTGAAGCACGGCCACCTGCAGGCCGCCATGACCCCGAAGCACGAGGCTGCGCTGAAAGAGCTGGCCCGCACCGCGGAAGCGCAGGGCATGGGGGACGAGGTCCGCTATGTCGGGGGCGACGAACTGCGCAGCCTGATCGAGGTGCCGCTCTATACCGGCGGCGTGCTCAACATGCGCAACATGCATGTCCATTCGCTGAACCTGGCCATCGGCGAGGCGCAGGCCGCGGCCTCGCTGGGCGTGCGGATTTTCGAGCGGACCCGCGTGACCGGCATCCGCCACGGCCGCCGCCCGGTGCTGGAAACTGCAGCCGGCCGGGTCACCTGCGACACCGTCCTTCTGGCCGGGAATGCCTATCACCGGCTGGCCCAGGGGCGGATGAAGGGCGCGCTCTTCCCGGCGGCGCTCGGCATCGTCGCGACCGAGCCTTTGCCCGAGGAGGTCGCGCGCAGGATCAACCCGCGGGACATCGCGGTCTATGACGACCGCTTCGTGCTCGACTACCACCGGCTGACCGCCGACAGGCGGCTGATCTTCGGCGGCGGCACCAACTATTCCGGCCGCGCCACCCGCGACATCGCCGCCGAGCTGCGCCCGGCGATCGAGCGCACCTATCCGCGGCTGAAGGGCATCGGCATCGACTTCCAGTGGTCGGGGCAGGACGGGATCATCCCGAACCGCATCCCGCATCTGGGGCGCATCCGGCCGAATGTGTTCTTCGCCGAGGGCTATTCCGGCCACGGCATCGCCACCAGCCATATCGTCGCCGGCATCATGGCCGGGGCGGTCACCGGCACGATGGGCGAGTTCGACGTCTTCGACGCGGTGCGGCGGCTGCGGCTGCCGGCCGGCCAATGGGCGGCCCACCAGGCCCTGGCTCTTGGCATGTGGTACTACACGCTCCGCGAAAGGCTGGCCTGAGCGGGACGAGACGACCTGGAAGAGTGACTGAGCCCCCTCAAGAGGGGCAGTGCAACAGCGAGGACAACCATGACCGACCAGAAACGCCCTGCCGCCGTTCCGGCACGACCGCGCGCCATCAGCCGCCGCGGCCTCCTGCAATCCGCCGCCGCCTTCGGCCTCGCCTCCGGCGCGGGCGGGCTCCTGCTGCCCGGCGTAGCACGCGCCCAGGAGGTGCCGCAATCGGGGGGCACGCTGCGCGCGGGCATCCTCGGCGCCAGCTCGAACACCAACGATCCGGCGCTGCGCCAGGACGAGTTCGGCGTGATGGCCGCCTACACGACCTTCAACCACCTGGTCGAGATCGCCCCCGACAAGACGCTTGCCCCCGAGCTGGCCGAAAGCTGGGAGGCCGCGCCGGGCGCGAAGGAATGGGTGTTCAACCTGCGCAAGGGCGTCGAATTCCATGACGGCCGGACGATGACCGCCGACGACGTGATCTACTCGATCAACCGCCACCGCGGCGAGGCCTCGCAATCCGGCGCCAAGGCGCTGATGGCCGCGATCGAGGAGGTCGAGAAGCTCGGCAGCCACCAGATCCGCATCCGCCTGGCTTCGGGCAATGCCGACCTGCCCTGGAACTTCTCGGGCGACCACATGGCCATCGTGCCCGACGGCTTCGACAACTGGATGAAGCCGGTAGGCACCGGCGGCTACGTCCAGACCTCCTTCGAGCCGGGCGTCCGCGCCACCTGGGAGCGCAACCCGAACTACTGGAAGGAAGGCCGCGCCCATGTCGGCGAGGTCGAGTTCCTGGTGCTGAACGACCCGCAGGCGCGCATCGCCGCGCTGCAGTCGGGCCAGATCGACGCGCTCGGCCTGGTCGATCCGGTGGCCGTGGAGATGCTGAAGGGCAGCGGCGCCGCCCAGGTCGTCAACAGCGCGGGCGGCCAGTTCTGGAGCTATGCCGCGAACTGCAAGCTCGCGCCCTTCGACAACGTCAATGTCCGCCGCGCGCTCAAGCACGGCATCGACCGGCAGAAGATCCTCGACATCGTGCTGCGCGGCAATGGCCGGATCGGCAACGACCAGCCGGTGGCGGCGACCGATCCGCTGTTCAACACCGAGCTGGGCCAGACCCCCTACGATCCGGAAAAGGCGCGCTACTACCTGAAGGAGGCCGGGCTCGACGGCCTGTCGCTGCAGCTCGACACCTCGGACGCGACCTATGCGGGCTCGGCCAATGTCGGCCAGCTCTACCGCCAGGCGGCGCAGGAGGCGGGCATCGGCATCGAGGTGATGCGCCAGCCGGCCGATGGCTACTGGGACCAGATCTGGCTGAACCCGTCGCGGCAGATGACCTCGGGCGTCTGGATGGGGCGGCCCACGGTGGACATGCTGATGTCGACGATCTTCGCCGGCGACGCGCCCTGGAACGAGGCCTTCTGGTCGGATCCGCGGTTCGACGGCATCCTGGTCGAGGCCCGCGCCGAGCTCGACCCGGCGAAGCGCAAGGAGATGTACTGGGAGCTGCAGTCGATCATCCATGCCGATGCCGGCCACGTGATCCCGGTCTTCGCGGATTTCATCGACGCCTACAGCCCGCGGGTGCGCGGCCTGATGCCGACGCCCTCCTGGTACCTGATGGGCGCGCGCTTCACCGAGCGCGTCTGGCTCGCCTCCTGATGGGCAGGCTGATCCTGCGGCGGGGCGGGACGGGGGGTCTCCTCGTCCTTGCCTCCACCCTGCTCCTGTTCCTCGCGGGCGAGATGATGCCGGGCGACTTCGCCTCGAAGCTGCTCGGCGCCTCGGCCACGCCCGAGACCGTCGAGGCGCTGCGCCTGTCGCGCGGGCTCGATGCCTCGCCGGCGGCGCGCTATCTGGCCTGGCTCGGCGGGCTCCTGCACGGCGATCTGGGCCTGTCGCTGACCAATGGGCGCGAGATCGGCGCGCTGATCGCCTCGCGCCTCGGCAACACGCTGCTGCTGGCCGGGCTCGCCGCGGCGGTTGCCGTGCCGCTGGCATTGGCGCTCGGCACGCTGGCGGCGGTCTTCCGCGACAGCTGGATCGACCGCGCGGTGCTGGTCCTGACCATGGTCACGGTCGCGACGCCGGAATTCTTCTTCGCCTATGTTGCCATCGCCGTGCTGGCGGTGGAGCTGAACTGGCTGCCCTCGATCTCCATTCCGCGCCCGGGCATGAGCGTTTGGGAGGTGCTGCAGGTGCTGGTCCTGCCGGTGCTGACCCTCGTCGTCACCTCGACGGCGCATGTCGCGCGGATGACCCGCGCCTCGATCGTCGCGGCGATGGAGCAGGACTATGTCGGCACCGCCATGCTGAAGGGCCTGCCGCGTGGCCGGATCGTGCTGCGCCACATCCTGCCCAACGTGGCCGCCCCGGTCTCGGCCGTGGTGGTGATGACGCTGGCGGACATCGTCGTCGGGCTGATCATCGTCGAGACGATCTTCGCCTATCCCGGCATGGGCCAGCTGATGGTCGACTCGGTCGCCAAGCGCGACATCACCGTGGTGCAGGCCTGCGGGCTGATCTTCGCTGCCACCTACATCTTCCTCAACATGGCCGCGGACATGCTGGCGATCGCCTTCAATCCCCGGCTCCGGAGCGCCAGATGAGCCTGCATGACATCACCGCCCCGCCCCTGCGCGCGCCCGGCTTCGCCCGCCTGCCGGTGCTGGCCGCGGCCGCCTTCTGCCTTGCCTGCCTTGCCGCCGCCGTTGCCGCGCCGGTGCTTGCGCCCCATGACCCGGCCGATCTGGTGGCGCTGCCCTGGCAGCCGCCGGGCGACGGCTTCCTCCTCGGCACCGATCAGCTTGGCCGCGACATGCTCTCGCGGATCATCTGGGGCGCGCGCGTCTCCATCGGCCTCTCGGCCGCGATCACCGCGCTGGCTTTTGCCTTCGGCGTGCCCGCGGGCCTCGCGGCCGCCGTGCTCGGCGGTTGGGCCGACCAGGCGATGAGCCGCACCGTCGATCTCTTCATGGCGCTGCCGCCGCTGATCCTGGCGCTGCTGGCGCTTTCGGTCACCGGCACCTCGCTTGTCACGCTGACCCTGGTCGCCGCCTTCCTCGCCGCGCTGCGGGTGTTCCGGCTGTCGCGCGCGCTGGGGGTCGACCTCGCGACCCGCGATTTCGTCGACATCGCGCGGCTGCGCGGCGAGGGCACGCTCCGTATCGCCGCCTGCGAGATCCTGCCCAATGCCGCCGGGCCGCTGATCGCCGAGGCGGGCCTGCGCTTCGTCTTCGCCTTCCTGTTCGTCGCCTCGCTGTCGTTTCTCGGGCTCGGGGTGCAGCCGCCGATGGCCGACTGGGGCGGCATGGTGCGCGAGAATGCCGGCGCGCTGAACTATGGCGGCATCGCGCCGCTGGTTCCGGCCGCCGCCATCGCGCTGCTCGCCATTTCGGTGAACCTGCTCGGCGACCGGGCAGCAGGCGGGAGGACGGGCCGATGAAGCCGGAGCCTGCGATGAAAGTGCCGCTTCTCGCCATCGACCGGCTGGAGATCGAGGCGCCGGGCAAGGGCGGCGCGCCGCTGCGGCTGATCGACGGCGTGTCGCTGCAGCTGGCGCCGGGCCGGGTGCTGGGGCTGATCGGCGAATCCGGCGCCGGGAAATCCACCCTCGGCCTTGCCGCGCTCGGCGTGCTGCGCGGCGGCCAGCGGATGACGGCAGGCGAGGTCCGGCTGGCCGGGCAGCCGCTGGGACGCCTGGATCCGGGCGCCATGCGGCGGCTGCGCGGCCGGGAGGTCGCCTATGTCGCGCAATCGGCGGCGGCGGCCTTCAACCCGGCGCAGCGGCTGATCGACCAGGTGATCGAGACCGCGCTGGCCTGCGGCATGTCCCGGGCCGGGGCGCGCGCCCGCGCCATCGACCTCTTCGCCCGGCTCGGCCTGCCCGATCCGGCGCGCTTCGGCGGGCGGTTCCCGCACCAGGCCTCGGGCGGGCAGCTGCAGCGGGCGATGACCGCGATGGCTATGTGCGCGCGGCCCCGGCTCATCGTATTCGACGAGCCGACCACCGCGCTCGACGTCACCACCCAGATCGAGGTCCTCGTCGCGGTGCGCAGCGCGATCCGCGAAGAGGGCATGGCTGCGCTCTACATCTCGCACGATCTGGCGCTGGTGGCGCAGATGGCGGACGAGATCATGGTGCTGCGCCATGGCCGCATGGTCGAGCACGGCCCGGTCCGGCAGGTGATCGACGCGCCGAAAAGCCCCTATACGCAGGCGCTGATCGGCGCGCGCGGGCTGGTCCGGACGCCGCGCCCCTCCGCCGCTCCGATCCTGGAGGTCCGGGGACTCGATGCGGCCTATGGCGAGATGAAGGTGATCGGCGATCTGACGCTGTCCGTTCCCGAGGGCGGCACGCTGGCGGTGATCGGCGAGAGCGGCTCGGGCAAGTCGACGCTCGGCCGCGCGATCTGCGGGCTCCTGCCCTGGAGCGCCGGATCGGTCCGCTTCGCCGGGCGCGATCTGGCTCCCGAGCTGCGCCGCCGGACGCGGGCCGAGCTGAAGGACATCCAGCTGATCCACCAGCTGCCCGATCTGGCGCTGAACCCGCGCCGCAGCGTCGGCGCCGCGATCGGCGCGGCGCTCGCCCGGTTCCGCGGGCTGCGCGGCGCGGCGGCCCGCGAAGAGACCGCGCGGCTGCTGCGGCAGGTGGACCTCGACCCGTCGCTGGCCGCGCGCCTGCCCGGCGCGCTGTCGGGCGGCCAGAAGCAGCGCGTCTGCATCGCCCGCGCGCTCGCCGCCGAGCCGCGGCTGATCATCTGCGACGAGGTGACGAGCGCGCTCGACCCGCTGGTCGCGGAAGGCGTGCTGAAGCTGCTCTCCCGGCTCCAGGCCGAGACCGGCGCGAGCTATCTGTTCATCACCCATGATTTCGGCGCGGTGGCCTCCATCGCCGACGAGGTGGCGGTGATGAAGCAGGGCGGGCTCGTCGCGTCCGGCGCGCTGGCGGATGTCTTCGACGCGCCGCCCGACCCCTATACCGCGGCGCTGCTCGAGGCGGTGCCGCAGCTTTCTCCCGGCTGGCTCGACGAGATCGCCGCCCGCCGTTCCCTTCCCGACACTGCAAGGAAAGACCATGCCGTCTGACGCAAACGCCCTTCTGATCGCTGCCACGGGCGAGGACCCGGTCCCCTATCGCGACGCGCTCCGGGCGCACATGCCCGATCTGGAAATCCATGCCGAGGGCGAGGCCTACGACCCGGCGACGATCGGCTTCTCTCTGGTCTGGAAGCCTGCGCCGGGCCTGATGGCGAGCCTGCCGAACCTGAAGGCGATCTTCTCGATGGGCGCCGGGATCGACCATATCCTGGCCGATCCGGCGCTGCCTGCCGAGGTGCCGATCGTCCGGCTGATGCATGACAAGACCCGCGAGCAGATGCGCGACTATGTCCTGCATGCGGTGCTGCACTATTACCGCCAGATGGACGTGGCGGCGGCGCAGCAGGCCGAGGGTGCCTGGCGCTTCCTGCAGATCCGCGACAAGGCCGCCCTGCCGGTCGGCTTCCTCGGCATGGGGGAGATGGGACGGGCAGCGGCGGCCGCGCTTGCCGGGCTCGGCTTCGCCGTGATGGGCTGGTCGCGCAGCCCGAAGGACATCCCCGGCGTCGAAACCTTCAGCGGCGCCGACGGCCTGTCGGCGATGCTGGCGCGCACGCGGTTTCTGGTTTCGGTGCTGCCCGCGACGCCGGACACGGTCGGGCTGCTGGATGCGGACCTCTTCGCGCGACTGCCGCGGGGCGCGGCCGTCATCAATCTCGGCCGCGGCAACCACCTCGTCGCAGAGGACCTGCTGGCGGCGCTCGACAGCGGGCAGGTGGGCGCCGCGACGCTCGATGTCTTCGACCCCGAGCCGGTCCCGGAGGACAGCCCCTTCTGGACCCATCCGAAGGTGCGCCTGACCCCGCATATCGGCAGCGACGGCAATGCCGCGATCTGCGGCGTCGCGGTCAGCGAGAACATCGGCCGGATGGCGCGCGGCGAGGCGCCGACGCCGCTCGGCGACCGCGTCCGCGGCTACTAGGAGGCTGGAACATGGAGCCGAAATACCTGGTGATCGACGCGCAGGAGCCGGGCGTTCCCGCCGCGGCGGGCTGCCCGGCGGCGGAGCGGGTGATCGAGGGCGCGCCCTCGAACCTGACCTGGGATCTGGAGCGCAGCCCCGACGGCAAGGTCGAGACCGGCGTCTGGGAGGTCGCCCCCGGCGCCTGGCACGTGGTCAAGGACGCCTGGGAGTTCATGCATGTGGTCTCGGGCCATTCCGAGATCACCGAGGAAGGCGGCAGCGAAACCGTCACGCTGCGCGCCGGGTCGACCTTCGTGATGCGTCCGGGCTTCCGCGGCGTCTGGCGGGTGATCGAGCCGACCCGCAAGCTCTGGGTCACCTACGGCTAGAGGCCGCCGCGCGCGGCCGTTGCCTGTTCCGGGCCTTGCGGTCCCCGGGGCAGGCGGGACGCAGGCTCATGACGGCCGCCGCCTGCCTGCGAGCTCAAGGGCGCTTGCGGCGGCTCCGAGCGCGAGGCCGAGCGCGGCCGGGCCGGCCCATCCCGCCCGGTGCCAGGCCAGCACCGACAGCGCCGAGCCCGCCGCGCCGCCGAGGAACATCAGCCCCATGAAGATGGTGTTGATCCGCGCCCGCGCCTCGGGGCGCAGCGCGAAGATCACGTGCTGGTTCGACACCAGCGCCGCCTGCACGGCGAGGTCGAGGAGGATGACGCCGGTCACCAGCCCCGGCATCGCCCTCCAGGCACCGAACACCGCCCAGGCGGCCAGCGTGCCGAGGGCGCCGAGCGCGATCGCCGCCTGCGGGCCGCGGCGGTCGGCAACCCGTCCGGCCAGCGGCGCGGCGAAGATGCCGACGAGGCCTAGGATGCCGAACAGCCCGGCCGTCTCGGCGCCGAGGCCGTAATCCTGCGCCAGGTGCAGCGCCAGCACCGTCCAGAAGGCCGAGAAGGCCGCGAAGAGCAGCACCTGCGACGCCGCGGCGCGGCGCAGCGCGGGCAGCGCGCGCCAGAGATGGAGCAGCGACAGGATCAGCTCCCGGTAGCGCGGCGCCGACCCGGGACGGCTTTGCGGCAGGCAGCGCGCCATCAGCGCCGCCGCGCCGAGCGCGATCGGCACGGCCAGCCAGAACATCGCCCGCCAGCCCCAGGCGCTGCCGACCAGCCCGGCCAGCGTGCGGCTGAGCAGGATGCCGGCCAGGAGGCCGGACATCACCTTGCCGACCACCGCCCCGCGCTGCGCGGGCGCCGCCAGGTGGCTGGCCAGCGGCACGATCTGCTGGGCGACGGTCGCGGCGGCGCCGGCCAGCACCGAGGCCGCCACCAGGACGGCCGCGCCGGGCGCGGCGGCCACCGCGGCCAGCGCCGCGGCGAGCGCGACGAACTGCAGCGCGATCAGCCGGCGGCGTTCGAGCATGTCGCCCAGCGGCACCAGCAGGAACAGCCCCAGCCCGTAGCCGATCTGGGTGACGGTCGGCACGAGCCCCGCGGCGGCCGGACCCAGATCCCGCGCCATCAGGTCGAGCATCGGCTGGTTGTAGTAGATGTTCGCGACCCCGGCGCCCGCGGCGATGGCCATGGCAGCGACCGGGACGGCCGGCTCCGTCCCGCCTGTCTGCGGCGCGGGGCCGTCCGGTGAATGTCTGTCCGGTTCCATCCTGCTCTCCTGGGCATGGCCCGCCCTGCATCCGGCGGACGGTGTCCCGCATCCTGCGCGCAGGCAGGGGCGCGGTCTTGGAGAAAGCCGCCGTCCCTTGCACGGATTCCCCGCCGTTCTTCCGCGGGCGGCCGCCGCGGGGTTGCATCCATGCTCCGGCACGGACGGAAGGGCCGCTCCTGCACGGGGCACGTGCCGATGCGGGGCATCCTGGCCACGGGCCGCCATCCCATCGGCCGCTCCGGCGGTGCGGAGGGGCTTCCGGACCCCGCCGGCCGGCGCCTTCCAGGCGGCCTGGCAGGGTGCTGAAATTGTCGCGCGCAGGACATGATTCATCCGCTGCGGATCAACGGCGGAAACAGTCATGCGCGGAACGGACGAGACGAGCGGATCGTTCTTCAGCCATGTCGATCTCGAGGCGCGCCTCTCGGCCCGGCATCCGCTGCGGAAGTTCCGGGGGGGGGCCGTGCAGCGAGCCATGGCGAACGCGCTCGCCAGCCTCGATGCCAAATTCGAGGTGCTCTACGCCACTCGACGGGCTTGACGAGGCTTCCGACCCTGGATGCCGACAAGGCATGCGACTCTGCAGGGTCCGTGGCCCATTGCCCTCCGGCCTGCATCACCCCTTATGCCGCGCAGAAGGCGCAGTTCTTGGCGATCGCCGGACGCACCACGCGGCACGCGGTCCATGCTCCGTCGCAGCGGCAATGCAAGCGGATCGAGGGCCTTTTGTCTGGACCAAGACGGTGGAGATCGCGGCACAGACGGTCCATCGCGGCGTCGAGCGTGTACGGTCCCGCTCCATCCTCACTCACCTTGGCGTCGGCAAACCTCGTCCGTTTGCCGCCGCAGCTGGCGATTTGAGGGAGAGCGTCGCCTCCCTGCTGCATGATGTGCGGCAACAAGAAGCCGAGTGGTTGCGCTGCCAGGATCGACAAGGCGTCAGCCTACCTGTTTCAGCACACTGCTACGCCAAGCCGGGACAGCACATGTCGTCCGGCAGACGGGCGATGCCGCCGCGCGATGGCCATCTGCAGCAGGTAGCCCATCGTGCCCGATGCCATTGCCGCGGCCGGACGGCGCCTGCAGATCCCGTCTCCGCCGGACCAGCGCCAGACCGCCCGCGCATCTTGCATCCGGCTGCGGTGTCCGAGAAGGCTGCCGGGCTGTGGATGGAGGCGGCGCTGTTGACACAGCGCGGGTGCGTCCGCCGGATCGAGAAGACGAGGCGCAGGATGACTTTTTGCCCGGATGCCGTGCCGGCCTGGACGGCTTAGTCGATGCGATCCGCGATGATGCCGGCGGGACGTTGTCGGCAGATCGAGGGCGATCCCCGGATATTCTGCCGGGAAGGCGCCTAGGGCTTCCGGCATGCAATTTGTCGTCGCCGCTTCTGGCAGATGATCCGGAACCGGCCGAAAGGTTGTTCCCTGTGATTGCCCATGGCTGTCCCGGCCGCGGCGGCTTCGGCCCGCACGCGCCAGGAATAGTCCAGTTGGATGTGCGATGCGCCAGTCAGGCTGGTGCGGCAGGTCGAGCGGTTCGGCAGGAGCAGGCCGGGCTGGCCATCGGGCTGCGCGATCCTCTGGAACACCGTGGACTTCGGAATGCCGGGCCGCCTGCCTGCCCCTGTGAAGCCCCCAGACTCGGCGATCTCCGCCGGATGTCATCGACGCTGGCCATGTCCGCCGGTTCCATGCGCTGCCGTTGTCCGGAAATGCCGCCAGCATGTCCTGAATATCCGGGTTCCCGTGCGTTTCGCACGCAATAGCGTCCGACCTGCCAGATGGGAGATCGCACATGGGGCCGCCACGCGGAGCGATGGAAGGACAGGGCGGTGTCTGCCGTGGCGTTGACGGTCCTCGCGACCCTGTCGCGGTCCGCCGCGGATGCGGCGATCAAGGCGGCGTTGCCGGACGTGCCGCTGGCGCAGTTTATCTTGCTGCACTCCTGCCTCGCCTTGCCAGCGCGCGCCGGGGCGCTGAAATTGTGCTGTCGGGCGGCGTCCCTCCGGGCGTCGCGCCCGGGCCGGGGCTCCTGCGGCCTGCTGCTGCGTCGAGCCTCCTGCTCTGCCAAGCGTCGCTGCCGCGACGTATTTCTCGGTCCCTCCTTCCGCCACGCTGCTTTCCGCACGCTCTGGGGGGACCGTGCCGGCGGCACGGGATCGCTCTCGGCTCCGGCGGTGTGCTGCCAATGCCGAAGCCGGATGCGGGCGACCCGCCGCCGGAGCCGCGGGGAGAACCCGTTTGCCCTCGCGCCGGTAGCCTGGCCGCGGTCTGCCTCGGCGGCGCTGCGCGACTTTAAGGGCCGGAGGCTGCCGCCACATGGCAGCCTGCCGACGACATCCCGTGACGGGTGACGGGTGACGGTGATTCCGGGCCTGTCCATGCTGGCCGGGTGCTTCGGAACCGCATTGCCTGCCGGTTGGGACCCGCACCTCTGGTCACGACCTGGGATTGCTCCTGCCGCGCCGTCGGCGTTCCGATCGGCGTGACGGCCTTTCCGGGGCAACCGGATCCGCTCTCGCTGCGGCGGGTCGCGTTGCTGCCGCTGGCGGGGGCGACCGTGCTCCGGCGGCGGCGCGCCGAATGCATTCCCGCGGCGGCGGTTCCTGCTCCGGGGCACGTTCCCGGAGGTTCGGGAGCGCAAAGTGGCGCCGTACCGGCCGGACAGCGGACGCCCGCACCTTGAGGGGCCGACAGCCGCCCCGAATGACGGGGACAGATCGATCGCATCGACTGGCCGCGTCCGGCCGGCTTGCCGCCATCCGGCGCAACGCCCTAGACCCTGGCCGCCCCGTGGCGCTCCGGCGGCTTGGCAGGGCAAGGACGCCGGGCTGGATCGCCCGCACGTACAGGAGCGCCGCGGCGAACATGAGGTCCGGCCCCCCACCCACGCCCGTGCCGCCGACCGGTCGCGCCGGACAAGGGCACTGCCTGCCATGGCCTCTTGCCCTGCCGCACTGGCGGTGGCCGCTGCCAGAAGCCGAGATGGCCCGCGGCCGCTTCTTCCATTGTCCCGGCGAAGAGGCCGCGGATCCCGGCTTGGCGCCGCCCGGCGGCGAAGACCGCCGAGCCGGGCAGGTAGAGCGCAAGGTTCCCGGGATTGTTGCCGGCCAGCACGGCGAGGCGCCTTTCGGTCATGCCGCAGACGACGGTGCCGAATCCCGCCCGGTCGCAGGCGCCCGGGCACATGCAGCAGGGCTCCACCGGAGTGCAGAACGTGAAGGCCCCGGGGAATTCCGGGCTGCGGAGACGGCTCGCCCTGCGGGCGACCGTCGTCTCGGCATCGCCGGTGGCGCCGCCGGTCCCGAGGCCGTTGCCGCGCGGCAGCAGGACCGTGCCGTCCGGCCCGACCAGCATGGCGCAGAACGGGTGGTTGCCGGCCTCGGGGCTGTCCCGTGCGATGCGGACGGTCTCGCGCAGGTGGTGCAGGCCCATTTCCAGGGCCTCTCTCCGCGTTCTGGAACGAAATGCGGCGAGGGTAGGGGGATGGAGGCGCGAGAAGGTTTTGATACATCGGTGACAGGCGCGCGAAAAAATGCAGCGCATGCTGACAGGCGGGAGCGGCCAGGAAAGGCTGAGTTCCGAAGCGACATCCATGCTTTCGGCGCGCGCGCGGAGGCTCGATCCGCGGCGCTGCGGAAAAGCCGGACATTTCATCCGTTGCGCCCAGCGACGCCGGAGGCCGATCCGGGGGCAGGCCAGATGGTGCGCCGCGCGGCCGGCGCGGAGCTGGCAATGGCCGCCCGGACGCTGCCGTGCCAGGCCGAACGCTGGCTGGCGGACGGCAACCGGCTGCGCGCGGCGCTGTCGCAGCACATGGCCGAAAGGTGCTGCACATCGGCGCGATGGGATGCCTCGTGGATACGCCCGTCCCCGATCTGTTCGGTCATCTCCGCGCGGTCGGCGCCGCCGACCGGATCGAGGCGGCCTCCTGCGGCAAGGAGAGGCCGCTTGCCGGTCGGCAGGAGGACCGGATGGGTCTGCTCATTGCCATCAGCGTGGTGCCGGGCCAGACGATGCGCGCGGTGCCCGAACCGCCCTGCCGGATGGGCATGATCCGCGCGCCGGTTCTGGCGGAGATCGGCGGGTCCGAGATCCCCATATCCTTCGCGCTGCAATGGCCGATCTGCCTGCCCGACAGCACCCTGTCGCGGCAAGCCCGGCTCCGTGCCGCGATCCGCAGGCAGCGGGCGCGGGCCGATGCCGTGGCCACGGGAAATTTGGGGAGAGGATCCGGGAACTGGGGACCCGTCGGCTGCGTGAGCGTCCTGGCGCGGCCCGATGTGCGGAACCGCATTCTCCCGGGCGATCTGGCCTGGGGGCCGCTGATCCAGCGGCGCCTGGCCGAACGGATCTGCGCTCGCGTCTCCGGCATGCGACCATGTCCCCGGGGCGGCGGGGATCGACGGGATGCTGGCGGAGGAGCCCGGCCCGGGCGCGGACAGACACGCCATCCGCAGGCCTCGGCAGGGGCGGTCTGCCCCGGGCCGCGGACCGCTGCGGACAGGCGGAAATTATTTTGAACCGTTCGGCAGGGCCCTCCGACCAAGGGTCATCAGCGCCGCAGTGGTGCTGTCCATTGGCCAACGAGGAGACGTGATATGGCTGGAGAGAACATTGTCGGGACCGTGGACGCAGACGTTCTGGCAGGCAGCCCGGAAGGCGACGTGATCGAGGCGCTGGAAGGCAATGACGTCGTCGCTGGCGGCAGCGGCGCGGATCTGCTGGAGGGCGGCGACGGCGACGACGTCCTGGCCGGCGAAAGCGGCGGCGACACGATCATCGGCGGCAAGGGCAGCGACGTGATGCTGGGCGGTGCAGGTGCGGACACGATGGTCTGGAACAATGGCGACGGCTCCGATGTCATGGAGGGCGGCGAGGGCTTCGACCGCGCGGTGGCAAACGGCTCCGACGGCAGCGGCGATGTCTTCGAGATCCGCAGCACCGACGGCGGGATCGACTTCGAGCGGGTCAATTTCGGCAATTTCTCGCTGGACATCCGCAACACCGAAAAGCTGATCGTCAGCGGCCTGGGCGGCGACGACGTGATCGATGCCAGCGCGCTTGAGGCGGGCTCGATCGAGCTCCGGGCGCTTGGCGGCGCGGGCAGCGACCTGCTGATCGGCGGGGCCGGGGACGACCTTCTGGAAGGCGGCGCCGGGGCCGACACGCTGGAAGGAGAGAAGGGCAACGACACGATGCGCGGCGGCCTGGGCCGGGACGTCATGGAATGGGACAACGGCGACGGGTCCGACGTGATGGACGGCGGCTTCGGCTATGACACCGCCGAGGTCGACGGCGCAGAGACCGCCGGGGACGCCTTCGAGATCCGCAGCGTTGCCGGGGGCGTCGAATTCGAGCGCACCAACCTGGGCAATTTCACGCTGGAGATCTCCAATACCGAGAAGCTGGTGGTCGACGGGCTTGGCGGCGACGACACGATCGATGCCAGCGCGCTTGAGGCTGGCTCGATCGCGCTCAAGGCAGATGGCGGCGACGGCGACGACGTGCTGATCGGCGGGGCCGGGGATGACGTGCTGGAAGGCGGCAAGGGCGACGACGTGCTCGAGGGCGAGAAGGGCAACGACACGATGCGCGGCGGCCTAGGCAACGACATCATGGAATGGGACAACGGCGACGGCTCGGATGTGATGGATGGCGGCTATGGCCATGACACCGCCGAGGTCGACGGCGCAGAGACCGCCGGGGACGCCTTCGAGATCCGCAGCACCGCGGAGGGCGTCGAGTTCGAGCGCACCAACCTGGGCAATTTCACGCTTGAGATCTCCAACACCGAGAAGCTGGTGGTCGACGGGCTCGGGGGCGACGACACGATCGATGCCAGCGCGCTGGAGGCGGGCTCGATCGCGCTCGAGGCCAATGGCGGCACGGGGAACGACGTGCTGATCGGCGGCTGGGGCGCGGACTGGCTCGATGGCGGCGAAGGCAATGATGCCATGACCGGAGGGGCCGGGGCGGATGTCTTCGTCTTCGCCGAGGGCGCCGATGCCGTAACGGATTTCGAGGACGGCACCGATCGCGTCCGCCTCGAGGTCGAAGGGGTCGAAGGCTGGGAGGACGTGGCGGAAGCCGCAGTCCAGCAGGGCAGCGACGTGGTGATCGATTTCGGCGGCGGCAATGTCCTGACCTTCGAGGATCTGCAGCTGGGCGAACTGGACCAGAGCGACTTCCTGTTCTGACCGGCCTTCCGGTCCTGACGGCAGGCGCCCGCCGGGCGGCGGGACGCCTGCCTTTGCTGCGGCGAAGACCGGGGCTGCGCGGCATTGCGGCGGCGCGCGGCCTCCGATTTTTCTGCGGCAGCGTATCCGGGAAAGCGGACTGGCTGCGCGCGGACCCGGGTGCTCATCTGGGAGGGCGGTCGCGGCCGCTGGCCGGCGGGGACGGACATCGCCGGCCCAGGTGCGGATGTTTCCGGCCGAAGCGGCTCCGCGGCCGCGGAGCATGGATCGCGAAGCGTGCCCGCCGCCGTCCTGCCGGAGACCTGGGCGGCGCTGCATTCTACTCTCCATTGCCTGCGTGTTGTCCTGCCAGTATCCGGAGTTGTCGGAGAGCATGCCCGCAGCAATGGCAGCGGTAGATGCGGCGACGGACCCGCCAGTGGTTCGGCGCGCAGACCTTTCCGCCCTTCCCCCGGGTTCTGAGCCGTACGTGCCGCTTGTTTCCGCCGAGACGATACGCATTTGCCGTTTCGCAGCGTGCTTCCGTCTCGCGTCAGGAGTAGACAGCGAAGGAATTGGCCCTTTCAGTCTCGCCCCGTCAGGGCAACCCTGTGCCCGCCGGCGGCCATCGGGCGGGAATGCCGGCTGGGCGCCGTTCTCCGACGCTCCGGAGACATGCCGTCCGGCTCCGGTCTTCCCGGGCAGCGCGAGATCGTGGAGCAATGATCGCGTCATGTCCCGTGCCGGCAGGCGGAGACGCCGTGGTGCGCGACCCGATCGCATGCAGGCCATCGAACGTCGCGGAACGTGCCATCGGCGGCCTGGGGTCAGGATTGATGCCCAGAAGATGCCGGTTGCCGCGAGAGCGATGGCGGAGAGGAAGACCTTGGGACCTCTACCGCAGCGGGTTGCGGCGCGCCTCCGGTCCCTGAGCCTGCCGGACAAGATCTCGATGCGGTTGCGCCGCTTGCACCAGCGCCTGCCGTGGCTGACGGGGATCTTGCGTTGCCTTCGGCCGGGAATGCACGGGGGCACATCCCCTTGTTCTGCAGCGCTTCCCGGAACCAATCGGCATCCTAGCCGCGATCCCCGGGCAGCCATTTGACGTCGGGCAGGCTGCGATCAGCGCTCTTGCTCCGACATGATTGCTCGCCTGTCCGGCGGTGACGAACAGCTCAACCGGCCGCCCCGGGCGGCCACAGATGGCACGGAGCTTGGTGTCCATGCCGCTTCCGGTTCGATCGGTGAGGCGGCCGCGCCCGCCGTGATCTGTGCGAAGATGGCTTTCCCGGTCCAGAGATTCCAGCGACTGCAGGCCGTTTCCGGGGCTTTCGCGTCGCCGCTGGTGCCACGGTCTCCTTCACCTGTGCGGGCCAAGGCCTTCAGGGCATCGCGCCGCCTCACCCCATTGCGGTTGATGAAGGCAATCCCGCTCGGAACCCTCTTGCCATCGACCCGGGGCTTTCCGTGCGGCTTCGGACGGAACGGGTTCAGACGCGCCACCAGCGCGCGGATCAGCCGGAAGAAATCGTTCATGTCGCCGCTGCGTCGCTGGAGGCGCGAAGCATGCGGAACAGCACAAACCAATGAATCCTGACCCCAGGGGATCGTGTTGCCTTTCCGGCGCCGGGCGCAACGCATATCGTCGCGGCGGGAGAGGGAACCGGTGCAGGCCGGAACCGCAGTCGTCCGGTCTCCTCCGTCGCTGCCCCGCGGACCTGGACCGCCGTTACGGCCCGCGACGGCGGGGAATGCCGCGGTCAGGCCGCCCAAGGTGCGGCCGGGCTGTCCCTTTCCGGCGGCATGCGGCTGGCCGCGCGGTGCGCCGTCGGGCTGGCCGCGTCAATCTTGGCCGTGCCGGTCCCGGCCCCGGGGCAAGCTTCCCGCTCCTGCGCGGATGTGATCCCCCGGACCGAGGGCCGGGCCGCCCGATGGGAGAGATTGCCCGTCCCACCAAAGAGCTCCGTGCGGCGAAGCACGGAACCGGCGGCAATCGCCGTGTCCTATTGCCCTGGAGCGCGTCCCCTGCGGGACGGTCCCCGTCCTGTGCTGTCCCAGCCCGTGTCCGGGGGCATCAGAACGGGACGGGGCCTGCGGAAGCTCGGGCATCCGGCCTTCCAGCCGGCCAGGGCGGGTGCCACTTCGCGCAGAGCCGCCTCTGCGTCCGGCGCGTCGAAAAGCACCAGGTCGGCCGGCGCACCGACGGCGATCTCCGCCCGCGCACCCATCGCGGCCGCGGCATCCGCGGCAATCATCCGCCAGATGCGCAGGCATTCCGCCGCGCTCGCCGCCTGGGCGACGGTGGCATAGAGATTGGCCATCCTGACCAGCGATGCATCGCCGAAGGGCGTGAACGGGTTCAGAACGTTGTTCGTCGCCAGCGAAGCCGCCACCCCCGCCATCCGGTGCGCCGGGGCGATCCCGCGCGGCACCAGCCGGTCGGAATCGCGGCCGGTCAGGAAAAGGTCGGTCGCCGGCAGCACGGTGAGCGCGACGCCGGCCTCCGCCAGCGCCTCCGCCACCGCCTCCGCCTGCGCGGGCGCCATGGCGGAGATCTGCGTCACATGGCCGATGGAGACCTGCCCCTGCAGGCCCCGCGCCTTCGTCTCGCGCAGCACATGCGGCAGGTTGGTCCTGCCGGGATCGAGATCGAAATCCAGGTGGAAATCGGCCCGCATCCCGTGCCGCTCCGCGAGATCGAAGATCAGCGCGACATGGCGCGCCGGGTCGGGATCGGTATAGGGGCAGCCGCCGACCATGTCGGCCCCCTCGCGGCAGGCCTCTTCCAGCAGCCCAAGGGTCGCCATCTCCTGCGTCAGGCCCTCCTGCGCGAAGGCGCAGACCTGCAGGTCGAGCGCCCAGGCATAATCCGCCTTGAGCCGCATGACGGCGGCAAAGCTGCGCATGCCCGCGCGCGGATCGACCTCGACGAAGCTGCGCATCCGCTGCGTGCCGTGCGAGATTGCCTTCTCCAGCACGCGCGCGCCGCGCCGGTACACGTCCTCCTCGTCGAAGCCCGTCTTGGCGGCGGCCGTCAGGCGGACGGCCTCTTCCAGCGTTCCCTCGCAGACCTGGCAGCGGCCGAGGATGCAGGCCTTGTCGAGATGGACATGCGCATCGCATAGGCCGGGCGAGAGGAACAGCCCCTGCAGGTCTTCCTCCGGCGCCTCCGCCTCGAGCCTGGGGGCGATGGCGGCAATGCGCCCGTCCTTCAGGCCCAGATCGCGCAGGCCGCCGAACCCGTCGGGCGCCGCGTTGCGCAGGATGAGGTCGAACATGTCAGCTCTCCAGCTTGCCGTCGCGCGCGATGATCCGCCCGCGCTTGATCACCATGCGGCGCGGCGGGGCGGAGACCAACGCCTCGGCCGCCGAACCTGCCGCAACCAGCACCATGTCGGCCGCTCCGCCCGGCGCGATCCTGCCGCCGTCCGATCCGCACAGCGCCGCGCCGTGCGAGGTCGCGAGCGCGAGCGCGAGCTCCAGCTCCTCCGGCGCGCAGAGACCCTGCATGTAGGCGATCATCCCGGCACGCTGCAGCATGTCGCCATTGCCGTGCGGGCTCCAGAGATCGCGGATGTTGTCCGAACCGGCGGCCACCAGGACGCCCGCGGCCTGCAGCGCCGCGACCGGGGGCATGGCGACGGCGCGGGGCGGGCCGTTGGTGACGATGGCCACGCCCGCCCGTGCCAGCGCGTCGACCGCCGGCCCGGCCGCCGGATGCCCCAGCGCGAAGGCGTGGCTGACGGCGACCCGGCCCTGCATCGCGGCAGCCCCGGTGCGCCGGGCGATGTCGGCAAGCGCGCCAAGTCCCGCGGCGCCAGGCTCGTGCAGGTGGATGTCGATGCCCTTGCCATGGCGTTCCGCCAGTCCGAAGACGATGTCCAGATGCCCGGCGGCATCGCCGTCGATCGCCGAGGGATCGAGCCCGCCCACCAGGTCCGCGCCCTCGCGGAGCGCGGCATCCAGCAGCTCCGCCGTGCCGGGGTCGCGCAGGATGCCGCTCTGCGGGAAGGCGACGATCTGGATGTCGACGAGGTCCCGCACCGCCTCGCGCAGCCGCAGCAGGTCAAAGAGCCCGGACAGGCCGGATTGCGTGTCGATGTCGACATGGCTGCGGACCTGCGTGGTGCCGAGCGCGGCGACGTGCCGTGCCAGCGCCAGGCCGCGGCCGAAGACCGGCGGCAGGGAGGGGCGGCGGCTGCGTTCGAAGGCGATGCGCTCCGCGACGGTGCCGCCGCGTGCATGCGCCTCGAAGGGCAGGCCCCAGAGCGTCTTGTCGAGATGGATGTGCGCGTCGGCGAGGCCCGGCAGCGCGGCCATGCCGGTGCAGTCCTCGGCCGGGCCCGCCGCGGTGCCGGGCGCGGCGAGCTGCGCGATCCGCCCGTCCGCGATCACGATGTCGGCCGCCGTGCCGTCGGGCAGGACGGCGCCGGAGAGGACCAGCCGCTCAGCCATGGTCCATCGCGTTGTAGCGGTAGGGGCGGTGCGCCTCGTGCGGGGAGCTGCGCCTCTGGAACCCGGCCAGCACCGGCATGGTCGCCTCCACCATCCTCCGCGCCTCGGTCTCGCCGGCCGTTTCCGGCGCGGCGAGCCGGTCGCCGATCTCGGCCAGCACCGCGCCGCGGTCGATCGACGTCACGCGGCCGCCCTCGACCACCCGGCGTCCCTCGACGAAGACGCTGTCCACGGCGTCCCGTGCCGCGCGGTGCAGCACCGTCTCGGCCACCGGCGTGTGCGGCGAGACGAAGGGGCGTTCCACCCTGGCGCGGTCGAGCAGCAGGATGTCGGCGCGCCGCCCCGGCTCCAGCCGGCCGACCTCGGTGCCGAACCCGGCGGAGCGCGCGCCATGCTCCGTCGCCATGGCAATCACGGCGGCCGCATCGGGACGGTCGTTCCACAGCCCGGTCTCGCGGTGCAGCGCCCAGGCCAGCTTCATCTCCAGCAGCATGTCGCGGTCGTCGGCGATGTTCGACTGGTCGATGCCGAGCGCCACCGGAATTCCCCTGCGGCGCATCTCGTTGACCGGCGCGATGCCCGATCCCAGCCGCAGCCCGGAAGAGGCATTGTGGCAGATCATGCAGCCGCAGTCGGCCAGGAGGTCGAGATCGCCGCGGCTGGTCCAGTTGCCGTGGCCCAGCGTCAGCTCCGGACCGAGGCAGCCCAGCCGGTGGAGGTGCTCCACCGCCGAACAGCCGAAGGTGCGCTGCGCGAAGGCGGCCTGGCGCTCGGTCTCGACCAGGTGCATGTGGAGGTTGGCGCCCGCCGCGCGTGCCGTCGAAACGATCTCCTGCAGCGCGCCATCCGAGCACCAGTGCAGGTTCGCCGGCGCCAGGTGCATCCGCACCATGCCGGGGGCCTTCGCCGCCCAGTCCGCCTGCATCCGACGGAAGAAGTCCATGTAGTCGCCGATCGGCGTCGCCGCCGCCGAGAGCCGCGGCCGCCACCATTCCGCCATCTCGGCGGGAAGCGCGGCGAGCACGTCCTCGTCGGGGTCGTAGCTCAGCACGTTGCGGTCGCGGATCATGAAGGAGAAGCCCGCGCGCATCCCGGTCTCGCCATAGGCGCCCAGCACCGCATCGGCCCCGGCCTTCCAGTCCTCCGGCGAGCCCGCAAGCCCGGAATGGATGTGATGCACGGTGGTCGTGCCGCTTTCCAGCATCTCGATGGCGGAATAGAGCGTGTCGAGCCGCGGCCCGATCTGGCGGATCAGGCGGAAGCGCGGCAGCCACAGTTCCAGCGGCGCGAAGGGAACGCCGCCCATCAGCGGGGTGATCCCGAAATGGTGATGCGCATTCACCAGGCCCGGCATGGCGATCATCCCGGGGCCTCCGAAGCGCGGAAGATGGCCATTGCCGAAGGCCACGGCCTCCGGCGCGCCGATATGGGCGATCCGGCCCTCGTGCACCCGGATCATCGCGTCATGGCGCAGCTGCATCCGTCCCGCGCCGTCCAGCCCGCAGAGCACCACGCCCGCCTCGATCAGGAAATCGGAAGGATGCGTCATGTCCGGTAGTCCCGGATCAGGCCCAGCCGCCGCGCGACCGAGACCCGGTAGAGCGGGTCGGGGCGGATCCTGTCCTCTTCGGAGGCGGAGAAGGCGACGGAGATGTCGTGCTCGTCATCCGACAGCCGCGCGGCCGCGAAGATCGCGGGCCAGTCCGGCGCTTCGGCCATGCGCCAGCGCTCCAGCCGGGCGGCGGAGGGCAGGGCGGGAAAGCCCATCTCGCCCGAGAGCGCGGCGATGCACTGCCAGAAGCTGCGCAGCATCGTCTCCTGCGTGTCCGCGCTGCAGCAGGGAAGCACGATCCGCAGCCAGTGGCACCCCGTCACCGCGTGGAGGGCCGAAAAGTCCTGGGTCGCGGCGAAGAGCGCGATCGAGGCCGCAGCCATGCGGTCCAGCGTGTCCGGCCCGATCTCCAGCCAGTCGACGACCGGCGCGAACCCTGCGCAGCGCCCGCTTTCGGCCATGTTCTGCCACAGCAGGCCATGCAGGGGCAGCGCGCGCAGCGCGTCGATCCGGCCCGCGCGCGCCAGGACCTCCGCGGGGTCGGCCGTCACCGGCGCGGCGCCGGTTGCGGGCGGCAGCGCCAGGTGGGACCAGTGCCAATAGGCCAGCGCGATCGCGATTTCCTGCGGGTCTTCGCGCAGGATGCCGTAGGCGGTCCGCATGAGCGCGTGCAGCGCGCTGGCGCCGACGCCCGAGGCAAGGCCCGGCAGGTGCACGGCGAGCGCCTCCCGCCAGCCCAGCCTGTCCACCTCCGCGGCGAAATAGCGGCGCAGGTCGTCCTCGCGCTCCCGCGCGCCCAGAAGGGCGGGAAGGTCGGCGGCGGTCAGGGGGGCGGTCCCGGGCTGCACCGGCAGAAGGACCTTGTAGGCCTCGTAGCTGCGGAAGAAATCGTGCAGCCGGTCCGCGCCGCCGCCGATCCTGTCGAGCGCGACGAGAACCATGGGGGCATGGTTGGCGAAGGTCTCGGCGAATTCTGTGCTGTACGCGGGCATCGCGGCCATGATGCCGTCGACGTCCTGCTGCGGTGCGGGCCTGTCCATCGGAACTCCTTCACTCTGCCCGGCGGCTGCCGGCACGGCGATGATAGGAAGGCCGCACGGCTTGTACAGTCGCGCCACTGCGCCGCGGGGCAAAGGCGGTTTTCCGAAAGATGCCGGTAAGATACAGTTATTTCAGAAGAATTTTTAAACGTTGCCGGTTCGGCAACGCAATCGGCAAAAAATTCAACCATTGCGGCGCTTGCTCGGCGGCGCCTGCCGACACCCGTTGCCGAAGCGGCAACGCATCGTCCGGGATATGCGTCTTCCCAAACTCGCGCGGCCGGTGCCACCTTCGGAACCGGAAGGCGGAGCGGACCGGAGCCCCGCCCGACGTCAGGGAGGTCGAGGGACCGGCACAGGACTGCCGGTTGGGGTGCAGCCCCGGAAAGGACACGCATGGATGGCAGCCTGCCGGACCCGGACGGGATGACAGCGGAGACGGCGGCCGGAGGGCTCGTTGCCCGCGACGTCGGCATGGTCTACCGCCGCGGACGCGAGGTGACCGAGGCGCTGACCGGCTGCTCGCTGGAGGTGCCGCGCGGCTCCTGGGCCTCGCTGATCGGGCCGTCGGGCTGCGGCAAGTCCACCTTGCTGCGCATCTTCGCCGATCTGGTGCATCCGACCTCGGGCAGGGCGACGCTGCACGGCACGACGCCTGCGGATGCGCGCGCCAACCGGGTCTTCGCTCTGGTCTCCCAGCAATCGACCATGCTGCCCTGGCGCCGCATCCTGGAGAATGTCGAGCTCGGCCTGCAGGTCGCCCGGGTCTCGCCGCGCGAACGCCGCCGGACCGCGGAGGAGATGATCGAGCTGGTCGGGCTCAAGGGGTTCGAGCGGGCCTATCCGGCGGAACTGTCGGGCGGCATGCGCCAGCGCGCGGCGATCGCGCGGGCGCTGACGCTGAGGCCGCGCTTCCTGCTGATGGACGAACCCTTCGGCGCGCTCGACGAGATTACCCGCGAGAAGCTGAATTTCGAGCTGCTGCGCATCCTGCAGGAAACCGGCGCGACGCTCCTCTTGGTCACCCATTCGATTTCCGAGGCGATCATCCTGTCCGACGAGGTCGCGGTGATGAGCGCCCGTCCCGGCCGCATCACGAAGCGCGTGCCGATCGGCTTCGGCCGCGACCGCGACCGGTCCCTGCGCGACGATCCGCGCTTTGCCGCCTACGAGGCCGAGCTGCGCCATGCGCTGCACGGCTGAACCTCCCCCGCCTTGCCAACCCGGGCCGAGCCCGACCAGACCGGAGACCCCGACCTTGCCCTTCTCCCCGATCGCCGCGGCCCGCCGCGCCAGCCTTGCCGCCCTGGCCATCTCCGCCGCCTCCATGGCCCCGGCCCAGGATCTGACGCCGATCACCGTCGTGCTGAGCTACATCCCCAATGTCGAGAATTTCGGCGCGCTCTATGCCAAGGAGGAGGGCCTGTTCGAGGAGGCCGGCCTCGATGTCACGCTGATCCCCGGGGGCAACGGGGTCGACGGGGTGCAGATGGTCTCGGCCAATGTCGCGCAGCTGGCGATGACCGGCGCCGACAGCGTGGTCGCCGCGGTCGACAAGGGCGCGCCGCTGAAGGTCATCGCCGGGCAGTTCCAGACCTCGCCGGTGGCCATGACCTGCCGCAAGGACAGCGGCATCACCGCGCCGGACCAGCTTGTCGGCAAGCGGCTGGGGGTCAAGCAGTCCGCCCAGGTCTATGCCGAGACCTTTCTCGGCAAGAACGGCGTCACGCTCGACCAGGTCGACACCACCTCTATCGGCAACAGCGACATCTCCCTGCTGATCGCCGGGCGCATCGACTGCATGATCACCACCTTCGCCTTCAACGAGCCGCGGCTGATCGAGCAGGCCGGGGTGGAGGTCAACGTCCTGCCGCTGGGCGATTTCGGGATGAACTCGCAATCCGGTTCCTGGATCGTCACCGACGAGTACCTGTCCGACCCGGCGAACAAGGAAACCCTCGCAGCCTACATGTCGGCGGAGGCCAAGGCCTGGGACATCTATTTCGCCGATCCCGAAGCGGCGGCGAAATACATCGTCGACCACAAGTTCAATGACGGGCTCAACCTCGAGCAGCAGACCTACCAGGCCGTCCACCAGGCCGATTACATGAAGTCGGACATGACCGCCGAGCACGGCATCCTGTGGCTGGAGCCCGATGTCTGGGCCGAGACGGCGCAGAACGCCTTCGAGGCCGGTGCCGCGGCCTCGGTGATCGACCCGGCGAGCTTCACCACCACCGAGATCCTCGAGATGGCCGTCCTGCCGAAGCACTGATGCCCGCCTCCGGCGCTTCCGGCGCCGGAGCCCCTGCCGACCGGAGCCTGCCATGATCCAGCCCCTCCCGCGCCTGCCATCCGCCGTTCCCGGCGTCCTCGGCGCCGTCCTGCCGCCGGTCCTGCTGATCGCCGGACTGGTCGCGCTCTGGTCGGCCGGCGCGGCGCAGGGCTGGATCCCGTCCTTCATCCTGCCGGCGCCCGGACTGGTCGCGGCGCAGTTCACCGGCAATTCCGAAGTGCTGCTGCGCCATGCCGGGGCGACCACGCTGGAGGCGCTGTCGGGCTTCGCCATCGGCAACATCGTCGCCGTCGCGATGGCGATGCTGCTCTCCTCGGTCACGGTGCTGCGCGAGGCGCTCTATCCCTATGCGCTGGTCAGCCGGGCGATTCCCATCGTCGTCTTCACGCCGCTGGTGGTGGTGATGCTCGGGCGCGGCCTGCCGCCGATCATCGCCATCGTCTCCTTCTCGGTCTATTTCCCGACCTTCCTCAACATGATGCGCGGGCTGGCCTCGCCCTCGGACGACCATCTGGAGCTGATGCACAGCCTGCATGCCTCGCGCTGGCAGCGGCTCTGCATGGTCGAGTTCCCGGCGGCCATGCCCTATCTCTTTGCCGCGCTGAAGGTCTCGGCCTCCTCGGCCTTCATCGCCGCGCTGGTGACCGAATGGATCGGGGCGAATACCGGGCTGGGCTATCTCGTCGTGGTCTCGGGCCAGTATTTCCAGCTTCCCCAGCTTTGGGCGGCGATTTTCACCTCCGCCGGGCTGACCCTGTCGCTTCTGGGACTCGTGCATCTCGCCGAGCACCTGCTGCACCGCTACACCGCCGCCGCGCCCGACCTTTGACCCTGCCCGAGGACGTGCCCTTGACCGCCCAGCCCGACATCCTTCCCGCCATGGCCCGCGATGCGGCGGCATTGCCGCCGATCCCCTGGCACCGCCTCCGCCGCATCGCGCTGCCGCTGGCGGTGCTGTTCGTGGCGCTCGGCCTCTGGCAATGGATCACTGCTTCCGGGCGCGTCTCGCCGCTGATCCTGGCCTCGCCGCTGGCCATCGCCGAGGCCTTCGGCCGCTCGGGCGCCGAGATCCTGGCGCATATGGGGGTGACGCTCGGCCAGGCTATGGCGGGCTTCGCCATCGGCAACGCGCTGGGGCTGCTCGTCGCCATCATCTTCGTCCATTCCGCACCGATCCGGCGCGCGGTCTATCCGGTTGCCATCGGCGCCGAGGCCGTGCCGGTCGTCGCGGTCCTGCCGGTGCTGATCCTGTGGCTCGGCAACGGCATGGCGCCGAAGATCGTCATCACCGCCTTCCTCACCTTCTTCCCGATGCTGGTGAACGCCCTGCGCGGGCTGCGCAGCGCCGATGCGGAGGTCAAGGAACTGATGCACACGCTGTCGGCCGATGCGCGCCAGACGCTCTGGCTGGTGCGGCTGCCGGCATCGGTGCCGTTCCTCTTCAACGCGCTCAAGCTGTCGGCCTGCGCCTGCATCGTCTCCTCCATCGTCGCCGAATGGCTCGCCGCCGAGCGCGGGCTCGGCCACCTGATCGTCGTCTACGGCGCGCGCTACCAGACCGCCGAGGTCTGGGCGACGGCGCTTGCCGCCACGGCGGCGAGCCTGGCCGTCTACGGGCTGGTGACGCTGGCCGAGCGCCTGGCCATGCCCTGGAAGACCCGCTGATCCCTGCCGGAAAGGACCGCGCAATGACACCGAGATTTGGCCTGATGGACCAGGGCTGGGCCGCGCCCGGCACCACCGATGCCGAGATGGCCGAGCACTCGCTGGCGCTGATCCGGCTGGCGGACGAAATGGGCTTCGACAGCTGCTGGCTGGGCGAGCATCACCGCCGCGACGACGCGGCCGCCTTCTACGGCCGTTTCCCGGTGCCCGAGATCCTGCTGGCCAAGGCCGCGGGGCTGACCCGCCGCGTGCGGCTGGGGACCGGGGTCAAGGTGCTGTCGCATGTCAGCCCGCAGCGCGCCGCCGAGGAAATGGCGATGCTGTCGCTGGTCTCTGGCGGGCGGGTCGATTTCGGCATCGGGCTGGGCTCGGGCGCGCAGAACGCGATCCCCGACCGTGCCGCCAAGATCGCCCGCTTCGCCGAGCTTCTCGACGGGCTTCTCGCCGAATTCGCAGGCCTGACCGAAACGCCGCTTTCGCCCGCGCCAGGGGTCGATCTGGTGCCGCGGCTCTGGGCGGCAGGGCGCGACGAAGGCACGATCGCCATGCTGGCGGCGCGCGGCATCAACCTGGTCGTCGGCCAGGCCGAGACCGGATCGGTGCAGGCCGGGTATGTCCGCCGCTACCGCCGGAGCGGGGGCAGGGGCCTGTGCCGAGGCGTGCGGCTGGTCTTCGTCGCCCCGACCGATGCCGAAGCGCTGGCCGACAGCGCGGCCGCCGCCGATCTCTACTTCTCGATGATGTCGAAGGGGGCCTATACCCGCGAGGCGATCGCGAAGGGCATATTCCCCGAGGTGCCGCGCAACCGGGCCGAGCAGCTGGACATGGTCAACGTGATCGCCGGCTCTCCCGAGACGGTTGCCGGAAAGCTCAACGCCTATATCGCCGAGACGGGAATCGACCAGCTCGACGCGATGGTCCAGATTCCGCATGTCTCCCTCGGCCATGCCGAACGGACCCTCCGGCTGCTGGCGTCCGAAGTTCGCCCCCGGCTCAAATTTCCCGCAACGGAACCGGCAACGACCTGACCTTGGGCGTTGCCGCTCCGGCAGCGGCTGCCGGGGACAGCGCGGACCGGCAAAGCGGGGGAACTTGCGGCAGGCTGGAGGGGTAACGCGTTGCAGCCAGGAGTTCCCCGGTGTCCCGATCCTTTGTCCATGTCCATCTTGCCGCCCTGCGCTATTTCGCCGAAACCGCCCGTGCGGGGTCGATGCGGCAGGCAGCCGAGCGGCTCAGCGTGGCGGCCTCGGCCGTCAACCGCCAGATCATCAAGCTGGAGGACCAGCTGCAGGCCAAGCTATTCGAGCGGCGCGCCGAGGGGGTCCGGCTGACCGCGGCGGGCGAGGTGCTCTACGGCTATGCGATGAAGCTCGACCAGGATCTGGAGCGCGCCATCGGCCATATCGACGACCTGCGGGGGCTGCGCCGCGGCCATGTCCGGCTGGCCTGCGAGGACGGGCTGGGCCGCGATTTCCTGCCGCCGGTGCTTGCCGCCTACCACGCCGCCTATCCGGGCGTGACCTTCAGCGTCGAGATCGCCGGGGCGAAGGACATCATGGAGATGGTGGCCGCGGAAGCGGTCGATATCGGCATCGCCATGTCGCCGCCGGTGCGCGGGGACCTGACCATCGCCGCCATTTCCGAGATCCCGCTCGGCGTGATCTGTCCGCCCGGCTCGCACCTGGCGCGTCGCGGCGCGCTGAAGCTGACGGACCTGATCGGCGAGCCGCTGGTCAATACCCGCAAGGGAACGGGGGGCGGCACCGGCTGGCGCGACTATCTGGAGGCCAGCGACCCGCGCACGCGCGCCTTCGACACCAACGCGCCTGATTTCGTCACCAATCTCGTGCGGGCGGGACTGGGCGTCGGCGTGCGCACGCCCGTCGGCGTCATGGCGGAGATCGCCGCGGGCACCTTGGCCTTCGTGCCGATCGAGGACCGGCTGGCGCCGCCGCCCTCGCTGACCGTCTACGTCCAGCCGATGCGCACGCTGCCGGGTGCGGGCGCCATGCTGCTCGAGCGCCTGAAGGAGGCGCTTCCGGGCTTCCGGGCGGAGGTCGGACAGCTGGTCCGCAGCCGGGCCGCGGTGCCGGACGCCGTTCCGGCGGAAACGGGCGTTGCGGCTGCGGCAACGCTTCCCTGAGGATTCGGCGTTTGGCGGCGGGCGCCCGCGCGCGGCAAGATCGCGGGGGCGCCGCCATCCCGCAGCCCCCGCCAAGGAGACTGCCCGTGAACATTGCCGTGCCCGCGCCCGGCCAGGCCGAGTCCGCGCTCGACGCGCTGACCCGCCGGGCCCGCGAAGACCTTGCCATGCTGAGCTTCGCCACCAAGCCCTGGGTCATTCCGGCCGAGCACGCGGGGCGGCGGATTCCGGACGTGGCCATCGTCGGCGCGGGACAGTCCGGGCTGGTGCTCGGCCACGAGCTGAAGCGCCGCGGCGTGGACAACATCCTGCTTCTCGACCGCGCGCCGGAAGGCCGCGAAGGCGTCTGGGACAGCTTCGCCCGCAACTACGAGATCCGCTCGCCCAAGGAGGTCATGGGCGCCGATCTGAATATCCCGTCGCTGACCATCCAGAGCTTCTTCACCGCCTGCCACGGCCGCGCCGCCTGGGACGCGCTGAAGCGCGTGCCGCGGACCGACTGGATGGCCTATCTGCGCTGGTACCGCAGCATCGCGGACCTGCCGGTCCGCAACGGCGCGGAGGTGGCCGACATCGATTTCGACGCGGCCGGGGTGAGCCTGTCGCTGGCCGGAGGCGGCACGATCCGCGCCCGCCATGCGGTGCTGGCCACGGGCATGGATGGCGGCGGCGCCTGGGCCGTGCCGGAGGTGATTGCCGCGGGGCTCCCTCCGGAGCGCTACAGCCATTCCTCGGACGGGGTGGATGCCGCACAGTTCGCCGGTCGCGACATCGCCATCCTCGGCGCGGGGGCAGCGGCCTTCGACATGGCGGTGACGGCCCTCGATGCCGGGGCGCGGCAGGTCGAAATGTTCATGCGCCGCCGGGATCTGCCGATGAAGGACGTCGCCCGCGAATTCGAGACCGGCGGCCACCTTAACCATTCGCACGAGCTGTCGGACCTGACCAAGTGGAACCTCGCGCGATTCATGAGCGGGCTCAGCCAGTCTCCGGCGGAGCATCATTTCTTCCGCGCCTGCAGCTTCCCCAATTTCCGGATCCTGCCGGGCGCGCCCTGGGAGACGGTCGGGATGGACGGCGGGCGGATCGTCATCGGGACGCCCCGCGGCCGGTTCGAGGCGGATCACGCCATTGCCGCCACGGGCACTCTGGTCGACATGTCCCGGCGCCCCGAACTGGCCCGGATCGCGCGCGGCGCGGCGCTCTGGCGCGACCGCTTCCAGCCGCCCGCCGACGATCCGGCACCGGGGCGGCTGCTGTTTCCCTATCTCGACCGCGACTACCGCTTCACCGAACGCGTGCCTGGAGCCGCGCCGGGCATCGGGCGGATCGTGGCTTTCAACGCGCTGGCCAGCCTGTCGATGGGCGGCATGTCGGCGGTGTCGATCTCGTCGCACCGCTTCGGCGTGCCGCGGGTGGCGGATGGCCTGACCCGTGCGCTCTTCGCCGAGCAGGAGGACCGGCTTATCCCCATGCTGGAAGCCCATGACAGGGAGGCGTTCGAGCTTCCCGCGGACATCCGGGCAATGCTGGACCGGCCCGGCTGACGGAGGCAGGCGGCTGCCAAGTCCATGGCGGCAGTCAGGGGGACTGCGCCCGGTGTGTCCGGCCCGGCAGTTGATGCGTGCCGTTCATGCCCGCCGGACCGGAAGACGCGGCGCGGATCCGTGCGTGCCTGGTCTCCCGGCGGTCGCATGCCCGCGGCGGGCTTGCCGGCCTGGACATGGCAATCGTGAATTGGACCGGTCGGCGCATGGGCCGCCGGGGGCGCGCCGCGATGGCCGCAAGCGGAGGAGGGAAAGGTGCGGCCGCCCGGAACTTGGCCGGGCGGGCACGGCACTGTCGTGAGGGACACCGCCCCATGCCGGGCGGGGAGGCCGGAGACTGGCTGCGCCGGAGACGGACCGACCGGCCGCGGCAAGAACGGCAAGCCCCCGGAGTTCCCGGCCGTTCCGGACTGGCATGGCCGCAGGATCGGGTCCGTCTCCATGGGGACCCGGGCAATGAACGGCCCGGTCGGCGGGACGCCTTGCAGGGTCTGCCGGCCGGGGCCGCCAAGATTGGAGACTTGCGGGGCGGAAGGCCTGCATCTCCGCCAGGATGCTCCGCGGGATGCCCGTCCGGCACGACGGGCGCAGGTGCAGGCGCCGACCGGTTGTTGGGCTGGCGGCTCGCGGCCCAGCGACTGCCGTCTTGCCCACAGCAGCCAATTCCCGGCCAGGAGGCTGGAGCCGCGGTCTGCCGGATCGGGGCCGTTTCTCCGGACCGTTCCCGGGCTCACTTGGCCGGCCGCTTGCCTGCGGACGGTCTTGGCCGCCAGCGGCGCGGCATGGGGTTCCCCAGCCGGTGCCGCCGAAGCCTGCCTGCGTCACGCGGAGAGGTCGGGCGGGAAGCTGAAGGTCCCCGAGGTGTAGACGAGGCCGCGCGCGCTTCCGTCCTGCCGGAGGGCGGCCATGCGGCCGATCAGGATCGCATGGGTCGGCGAGTCGCGCTCGCAGTCGGTACGCAAGTCGAAGGCCGACAGCGCGTCCTCCAGAACCGGCGCGCTGGCCGCGAGCCGGGTCCAGGCGCCCCCGGCGAAGCGTTCCGCCCCGTAGAGCTTGGCCATCCCGGCAAAGCGAGGCGACGGCGATCTGGGCCTAGGTCAGGAAATTGGCGGAAAAGCAGCCATTGGCGCGGATCGGCTCCGGCACGGGGCTGCGGCGGTTGATGCAGGCCGGTATCATCGGCGGCGCGTCGGAGAGCGAGCAGATGGCAGACGTGGTCAGGCCCATCCGGGCGTCGCCCTCGCCCGTGGCGATGACGGTCACCGCGGTGGCCGGAAGGCGGCCTTGTTGCGCAAATCCGGGGGGATTCACGGCGCGAATCCAGCATGATAGCTGGCGGCCCTGAGCGGACCTCCGAAGACGGCGTACAAGACCGCCAACTGGCACTGCTAGCGAGCGGTGACGCGCCACCGGTCCGAGCGCGACGGCGAGCGGGGCGCTGAGGCAGCGCGGATCGCTGGCCGTCCGGTTCGATCCCGCGATG
>NZ_JAATVU010000062.1 GCF_013184745.1 Mangrovicoccus sp. HB161399 | reverse complement strand
CCCAGCGCATCCGGTGCCGCATGGCGGCTCATGGCCCTATCGCCGCCGCCAGGGCCAAGGCTGGCAGGCGAACCAATTCGCCGCACCAACTTGCGGGGAACTGCAAGGCCGGCGGACGGGGACGAGGCCGGAACCCACGGAGCCTGACCCGGCGCGGACCGCGACCGGGACGCTGGGCGGGGTCCGTCAGGGCCGCGGGCATGTCCCGCACCGACTCGGGCCTTGCTGGAACCGCGCCCTGCCCGAATCCTGCCGCAGCGGCTTCAAAGCCCTTGATGGAAGGCCTGCGCGCGGTTTTCCGCGCAGGAATGGCCCGTCCGCCAACCACGACCGGTGGCGCGGATGGGACGACTGCCGTGGCGGCAGCGAACGCAGGCAGCGAATTTTAGGTATTTCTTTCCGTTGCTTGGAGAATTTTTGGGACGCTCTCACTGCAGGGATGGAGCGTGAAAGACGCAACCGCAGCACCGCGAAGCCGCGCCCGGCGCCAGCCATGCACGCTGATCAGAACAGGTTTGCATGTAAATGACTTGCTGCAACGCGGCGCATGCCTTAACTTCCATACCAGACATTACGAGTACCCATAGTACCTGACGAGTGTCACAGAGTTTCGAGTTTCCGGCGGTTCCTCCTCCTCCCTGAGCCGCGGAAATCAGCGGCGGTCCCCTCCTCCTCCCTGGGACCGCCGCTTTCTTTTTTTTCTGCAGACCCAATCCTGTCCGGCCCGCCGTGCCCGCGCGTCAGAAGCCGATGTCCGAGCCGTCGAAGGCGGCCGCGTCTGTGCCGACCAGCGTGATCTGGTCCAGCGTCGCGAGGATGCGGACGACCGTGTCGGGGCCGGAAGCGAGGATCTCGATCCCGGCAAGGCTGCCCGCCGAGGTGGCCGAGAGGTCGATCATGTCGAAGCCGAGCTCGAAACCGAGGATTTCGTCTGCGCCGTCACCGTCGGAGAAGACGAAGATATCCGCCCCCGCGCCGCCCGACACCGTGTCGCTGCCGCGCCCCCCAGACAGCGTGTCCGCACCGTCGCCGCCGTCGAGGCTGTCCGCCCCGGCCCAGCCTTCGACCAGGTCGTCCCCTGCGCCGCCGAGCGCCGTGTCGTCGCCCTGCCCGCCGGTCACGGTGTCATTGCCCTCGCCGCCGGCCAGGAAATCGTCGCCTCTGCCGCCATGGACCAGGTCGGCATCGTCGCCGCCGATCACCAGATCCGCGCCCGCGCCGCCGTTCAGGCTGTCCGCACCGCTGCCGCCGTCGAGGCTGTCATCGCCGGCCCAGCCGGCCAGCACGTCATCGCCCGCGCCGCCCTCGGCCGTGTCGTCGCCCTGGCCGCCGGTGATCCGGTCGTTGCCGCTGCCGCCATGGATCAGGTCGTTCTCCGCGCCGCCATGCAGCCGGTCTGCCCCGTCGCCGCCGTCGAGCGTGTCCCCGCCCCCGCCGCCATGGAGGCTGTCGGCACCGCCGCCGCCCGACAGGCTGTCATTGCCGACATGGCCGCGCATCGCGTCGGCGCCGGCGCCGCCATCGGCGCTGTCGTCGCCCCAGCCGCCCAGCACGGTGTCGTCGCCGCCGCCGGCCTCGATCGCGTCATCGCCCAGCCCGCCGCCGAGGAAATCCGACATGTCGCTGCCGACGAGGCTGTCGCGGCCGATCCGGCCGTGCAGCGTGCCGCCCGGCCCGGCGACCAGCGTATCCGCGCCGAAACCGCCGTCGAGCGTGTCGCCGCCCTCGCCGCCTTCCAGCCTGTCATGTCCGCCGAGCCCCAGCACCAGATCGCCTTCCGCGGTCTGCAGGGGCTCGCCCGCCGGGCTCTGCGACGGGGTGATCGCCTCGGCCGCCGCGGTCCCGGCGATGGTCACGCCGGTGGGCGTGTCCGCCACATCCGCCACCCGCACCGACAGCGCCTGCTCCGTCCGGCCGGTGCCGTCGGTGGCCGCGACGATGACCTCGTAGACATTGCCGCCACCGGCATCCTGCGGCACCTCGAAATCCGGGGCGGCGCGGAAGGCCAGCGCGCCGGTCTCGGCGTCGATGGCGAAGAGCGCAGCATCGCCCCCCCCCGCGATCATGTAGCTCAGCGGGTCGCCGTCGACATCCGTGGCCATGACTTCGGTCACGGCCCGGCGGTTCTCGGGCAGCCCGATCTCCGCCGCAGCGCCGCCGCCATCGGACGTGATCACCGGCAGGTCGTTCACAGCGGCGATCGCCAGGGCGAAGCCCTGCACCGTCTCGAACAGGCCGTCCGTGGCGAAGAGCTCCAGCGCCACCTCGCCGTTGAAATCGGCAGGCGGCGTGCCGGCGATCCGCAGCGTCTCGGCATCGAAGCCGATCCAGCCCGGCCGTGCCCCGCCGCCCGCGGCGCGCAGCTCCACCAGCAGCGGACCGCCATCCTCGTCCGTGACGTCCGGAAGGGCGAAATCGAAGGCGGTATCCTCGGTCCCTTCCAGCACGCCGATCCCGGCGATGACCGGCGGGGTCGACACGGAGCCGACATTCACCGTGACATGGCCCACCGCGGTCACGCCCGAGCTGTCGCGCAGCTCGTAATCGAAGCCGCCGACCCCGTTGAAGGCCGGGAGGCCGGTGACGGTGATCTCGCCCTCCTCCAGCGCGACCGTCACGCCGGAGGCGCCGAAGACGCGGGTCAGCTCGAAGCCCTGGCGGTCGACATCGTAGTCATTCGCCGTCAGCCGCGAGGCAAAGAGCGCCAGCTCGCCGCCCTCGTCCATCTCCAGCACGTCATCGACAGCGACCGGGGCATCGCCGACGGGCAGCACCTCGATCTCGACCGTGGCCGGCACTTCGAAGCCGGTCTCGTTGGTCAGCGCATAGCGCAGCGTCAGCGTGCCGAAGAAATCCGCGTCCGGCGTGACCCGCCAGAGGCCGCTGTCCAGCTCCTCGACGCCCGGCCCGGCGAGACCGAGGAAGATCACCTCGGACCCCAGCGGGATCTGGTCGTTCGCCATCAGTTCCGCCGGGTCGAGATCGAGATGGCTGTCCTCCAGCATCTCGTAGCCCGCATCCGAGACCGCCACCGGCACGTCGAATTCCGGCATGACCAGCACGGTCGCATAGCCGATCGAGGTCGCGCCATGCTCGTCCGTCACCCGGTAATGGAAGCCGCCATCGCCGAAATAGCCGGGCCGGCCGAGGAAGACCGCGGTCTCGCCCTCCTGCCACGCGGTGCCGTTGTCGCCGTCGAAGATCTCGACGATGGAGAAGGCGTCGCCCTCCACGTCGCGGTCGTTGAACAGCAGATCGGCGAAGTCGACCACGATCGGCGTGTCCTGGTCGCCGAAGAAATGGCCGTCCTCGTTGGCGATGGGCGCGTCATTGACCGCCTCGATGTCGAAGGTGACCGTGCCGGTGCCGCGCAGCCGCCCGTCGGTGACCGTGTAGCGGAAGCTGACCGGTCCGGTGACGTTCTCGTCCGGCACGAACTGCCAGCGGTTGTCGGGCAGCTCCAGCAGGCGCCCCTGATCGACCTCGGTCTCCAGAGAAACGAAGCTCAGGCTGTCGCCGTCCGGGTCCGTGTCATTGGCCAGGAGCTCGGCGATGGTGAATTCGAAGGGCCCGTCCTCGACCGTGGCGAAGACATCCGCGACCGCCTCGGGGCGCTGGTTGGTGCTGATCACCCGCAGCTCGACCAGCCCCTCGCTGTCTCCGTGCCGGTCGTCGGTGAGCTGGTAGCGGAAGCTGGCCTCGCCCGCGAAATCCGGGTCGGGGGTGAAGGTGATCACGCCGTCTTCGAAGACGAGCGTGCCATGCTCCGCGCCGCTGGCGCCCAGGAACCGGATCGGGTCGCCGTCGACATCGTAGTCATTGGCCATCAGCTCGGCCGGGTCGATTTCGATGAAGCCGTCCTCGTAGAGCGACAGCCGGTCGGTCACGGCCACCGGCGGATCGAGGAGCGAGGCGACGTCGAGCACCACCGTGCCCTCCACCGCGCCCTCGGCATCGTCGGCCAGCGTGTAGAGCAGCGTGTCCTCGCCGGCGAAGCCCGCCTCGGGCGTGTAGCGCACCTGCGCCGCGGCATCGCCGTCGAGCGGGACCGACACGGTTTCGCCGAGGCTGTCGCCGCCGTTCGAACTGGTGAAGACGATCTCGTAGCTGCCCGAGACCTCCAGCGGCACCTGAGCGGCGATTTCCCCCGTCGCCGGGTCGAGGCCCATCCAGTCCGGCAGGTCCGAGCCGTCCGCGAGCGCCGCGCTCCATGTCCCGCCGGCAACGCCCGCCGAGGCGGGCGCGATGGTCCGGCTGCCGGGGATCAGCTCGACCGTGCCATGCGCCGCGGCGCCGATGGCGGCGACCCGCAGCGCGTCGCCGTCCTCGTCGCGGTCGTTCAGCAGCAGATCCGCCACGTCGAAGACAACCGAGCCGCCCTCGAACAGCGCCACCCGATCCTCATGGGCGACCGGCAGCTCGCGCGCGGCCAGCACGTTGAAGACGACCAGCGCCGGCGCATCGGACTCGCCGCCCTTCTCGTCATTGGCCGAGTAGGAGAAGGCGAGCGAGCCGTTGTAGTCGTCCGGCGTCTCGACATCGATCCGCTCGGGGCTGCCGGTGACGCGGATGCCGGCGCTGTCCTCCGGATCGAGGGTGAAGGTCGCGTCGACCACGGCCTCGGCGATGATCGCCATGGCCGGATGGCCGTTCGCCGCCGGAACCGAGATCCGCACCGGCACGGCGCCGACATAATGCGACGGCGCCATGCCCGAGAACGTCATGGTCGCCGGGTCGAAGCTCAGCCAGCTGTCGAGCGGCGCACCGCTTTCGCGCGTGGCAGCCAGCCCGCCGATGCCGGAAAGATCGAGGCCGAAGCGGCCCTCCGCCTCCAGATCCGCGACCCCCGCCAGCATCGCGTTGACCGCATCAAGAGGATCGCCGGGCGCAATCAGGAATTCCAGCGCGAAGCCGCCATTGGTCGAGCGGTACGTGTCTTCCTCCAGCTCCGGCAGCGCGTCCGCATCCGGCGTGAAGGTGACGAAGACGCGTGCCGCGCCCTCCTCCTCGTCGGGCTCGAAGCCCGACAGCACCAGCTGCCGCGCCTCCGCGTCGAAATCCAGCCAGTCTGGCAGCGGCCGCCCGCCCTGCACCGTGGCCGAGAAGCTGCCCGCGGCAATGTCGAACTCCGCAACGCCGTCGCCGTCCCCGTCAGGCGACCAGACATAGGCCTCGCGCAGGCGGAACCCGTCCAGCACCTCCTCGGCGACCGAGATGCCCTGGATCAGCTCCTCGCCATCGGTATCGTCGAAGGCGAAGCGGAAGGCATGGACAGCATCGGCGGCGGGGTCCCCGACAAACACCGCCACCTCGACCCGCCCGCTGCCTTCGGGGATCGCGCCGGAGAAGGCCAGCGTCGCGGCATCGAAATCCAGCCAGCTGGGCAGGTCGGCATTGTTCGCCGCAGTCGCGCGGACCGTGTAGTCGGGCGACAGGAAGCGGTAGGCGAAATTGCCGAGGAATTCGGTCTCCCGGAAGAAGATCACGTCGCCGTCCAGGTCGCGGTCATTGCCGAAGGCCTCGGCCGGGATCACGTATTGCGGCCCGTCCTCGAGGCCCGCAACCACGTCGTTCCGCAGCTCCGGCCCGTGGTTCACCGGCAGCACGGTGATATAGGCGGTCGCCGTGTCGGTGCCGCCGCGCCCGTCGCTGACGGTGTATTCGAAGCTGGCCGTGCCGTTGAAATCCGGACGCACCGCGAATTCGATCAGCCCGTCCTCGCGCACCCGCACCTTGCCGTTCTCGGCGAAGCGGTAGACGCCCGCGAAGCTCAGCGGGTCGCCATCGGGATCGCTGTCATTTTCCAGCAGAAGCGCGGGATCGATGGTGATGGTCCCGTCTTCGAGCGCGCGGATGCCGCGGTCGTCGCGGGCGACGGGCGGCAGGTTCTGCGGCCGCACCTCGATCAGGAAGTCGAGCACCGCCTCGGCGCCGCGGGCGTCGATCACGTCGAAGGAGATCCACGCCTTGCCGAGCTGGAACGGCGTGTAGTCGATCGTGCCTGCCTCGGCGTCGAAGACCTCCACGCCGTTATGGGTGGCATTGCCGTCCGCGCCGATATGGAGGCCGACGAAACTGACCTCGTCGCCCTCGATGTCGTAGACCTGATCCATCAGCTGGCCAACGGTGAAGCGGGTGGTCTCCTCCAGCTTGGCCGAGGCGGCGCGGCCCTTCAGCCGCGGGGCGTCGTTCACCGGGGCGAAGTAGATCTCCACATCCGCCCGCGCCTCGGCGCCGCTGCTGTCGGCCAGCACATAGGTGAAGCCCGCGAAGCCGAAATGGTCGGGGCGCGACAGGAATTCGATATACTGCCCGTCGAGCCGCCAGGTCGCATCGGTCGCCGCGCCGTCATAGTCGTTGTCCTTATAGGGGCGCAGCGCCTCGCCCGCGGCATTGACCAGCGGCTCCGCCGAAACGATGCGCAGCCCCTCCTGCTCGGCATCGCCGTCGACATCGTAGTCATTGGCCAGCAGGTTCTCGATGCGGATGCGCAGCGGCACGTCCTCGAGCCCGTAGACCAGCGGATCGTCCATCGCCACCGGCGCGTCATTGACCGGCGACAGGTTCACCTCGACCCGCGCGGTGGACTCGCGGCCCAGCGGATCGCGGACCGTATAGGCGAAGAAGGCGTCGCCGTTGCGGTCCTGCGCGCCGAGGAATTCGATCATGCCGCCTTCCGCCAGCGTGACCGTGCCGTATTCGGCGGCCTGGACCGAGACCAGTTCGAGGTCTTCGGCGCCGGTCTCGGCGTCGTTCGCGATCAGGTCAGCCGGGTCGATCAGCAGCGGCTCGTCCTCGATGCCGAAGCGCACCAGGTCGTCCATCGCGTTGAACCGCCCGTCGCGCAGGCGCGCCTCGATGCCTGCGCGGTCCCAGACGGTGCCGCCGGCGAAGACGATCTCTTCGATCCCCGTGGCCTCGCCCAGGAAATGCCCGGCGACCGTCACGGTATCGATCTGGTAGCCGTCGAAGCGTTCCAGCTCGACCAGCAGGTCATCGCCCTGGCGGATCAGCGAGACGTCCTTTTCCGCCAGCCCCTCGCCCAGCAGCAGCCGGTCGATGTCGCCCGCATCGCCTGTCTCCGCGATCCGGTCGGCGCCGCCCTCGATGCCGAAGCGGTAGCCGTCCGATCCCGCGCGCCCGTCCAGCAGGTCGGCGCCATAGCCGCCCTCGAGCGTCTCGTCCGCAGCGCTGCCCGACAGCGTGTCGCCATGGACCGAGCCGAGCAGGACCTCGACCGAAACCAGCGTGTCGCCCAGGGCCTCGCCCGCGAGGCCGCGCCCGAGCGCCAGGTCGACCGAGACCGCCTCGTCCGCGCGGGCGTAGTCCGCGGTGTCCTCGCCCCCGCGTCCGTCGATCAGGTCGGCGCCGCGGCTGCCGCGGAAGCGGTTGTCCCCGCCGTCGCCCCGCAGCACGTCGTCATGGTAGCTTGCCTCGACGATCTCGATGCCGTCGAAGACATCGCCCTCGGCATCGCCGCCCGCAGCCGTGCCCGCCGCCAGGTCGATCTCGATGCCCTGCGCAGACAGGACATAGGAGGCCGTGTCCTCGCCCGCGCCGCCCGACAGGCTGTCCGCGCCGCGTCCGCCGTCGATCAGGTCGTCGCCATCGCCGCCTTCCAGCGTGTCGTCGCCGCGCCCGCCCGACAGCGTGTTGTCCCCGCCATCGCCGATCAGCGCGTCGGCGTGGTCGCTGCCCGCCAGCGCCTCGATCCCGACCAGGGTGTCGCCCTCGGCCCAGCCGCCCGAGGCGGTGCCGTCGGCCAGCGAGACCGCAACGCCTTCATCCGATCCCTCGTAGCTGGCAAGGTCCGCTCCGCCGCCGCCATCGACCACGTCGGCGCCCGCGCCGCCCGACAGCGTGTCGTCGCCCGCGCCGCCCTCCAGCGTGTCGCCGCCGCCGCGGCCTTCCAGCCCGTCGCGCCCGTCCATGCCGCGCAGGAGGTTCGCGCCGCCGTCCCCGCCCAGCGTGTCGGCGTAGTCCGAGCCCTCGAAGGCCTCGATATCGACATAGAGATCGCCCTGGGCATGGCCGCCCTGTCCGACCAGCGCCAGCAGGTCCGCGCGCACGCCGGTATTGGACCCGGCAAAGCGCACCAGGTCGAAGCCGGTGCCGCCGCGCACATCGTCGCCATCGTCGCCCGGGTCGATCACGTCATCGCCCTGGCCCGCCATAATCAGGTCGGCGCCCGCGCCGCTCTCGATCGTGTCGTCGCCAGCGCGCGCCAGGATCCAGTCGTCGCGGCGGTAGCCGCGGATCGTCTCGGAGAGCGCGTTGCCCTCGATGTAGTCGACCTGCGGCGTGCCCGAGAGCTCCTGTCCGTAATAATCGGCCACCGTGGCATAGGCGAAGCCGGTGTCTTCCAGCCCCTCCGCGTCGGCGATGCGGTACTGGATCGTCACCGGCCCGGCGAAGCCCGGATCGAAGCGCGCGACCAGGAACTCCTCGCCGCGGAAGCTGGCAATCTCGAAGCTGCCGACCTCGACCCGGTTGCCCTGCGCCAATTCCGCCGGGTCGTAGATGGCATCGACGCCGACAAATGTCGGCCGCGGCCGGTCGGGATCGTCCAGGTCGGCATCGACCGTGCCGTCGCCGTCGCGGTCGGCCTGCTCGATATCGTAGTCGTTGAAGATCAGGTCGGCCGCGCGGATCACCAGCGGAATGTCGAAGGGCGTGACGAACCCCGGATCCTCGACCGCCTCGGGCTCGTCGTTCGAGGGCACGATCACGATGTCGACGAAGGCCTCGGCCGTGCCGTCCTCGCCGTCGGAGACCAGATAGACGAAGCCCGAGGAGAAGGTCGCGTCGATATAGGGCGTGTAGAGCAGGTCGCCGTCGGCGTTGTATTCCAGCGTCCCGTTCATCGGCCCGGCGGCCGCGCCGCCGAACTTGAAGATGTCGCCCAGCCCGTTCAGCGGCCGCCAGCCGATGATGGTCAGCGCGTCGCCGTCCAGATCGATGTCGTTGCCCAGCAGCGTCTCCATCCGGATGACGGTGGGAATGTCCTCGGGGATCAGGACCTGGTCGCCTTCCGGTTCCGGAGGGGTGTCCCCGCTGGCGGCGAAGAACAGCGTGACCTCTGCGCCGTCGACCGCGCCCTCGGGATCGGTGACCGAATAGCCGAAGGTGGCCTCGCCCGCGAAGCCGGGATCGGGGGTGAAGATGATCTTGCCGTCTTCCACCACGAGGTCGCCGTTCACTGCGCCGGTGGCGTTCTCGAAGGTGACCGGCGCGCCCTCGACATCACTGTCGTTCTTCAGCAGATCGAGGATCGAGATCTCCAGCGGCACGTCCTGCAGGCCGCGCAGCATGTAGAGCGACTCCGAGCTGTAGCGGTCGTCGCGCGCGTCCGGGCGGTCGTTGACCGGCTGGTAGACGATGGTGGCGCGTGCCTCGGCGCTGCCGCCCTGGCCGTCATCGACCATGTAGGTGAAGCCTGCCTCGCCGTTGAAATTCGCCGAGGGCTCGAACAGGACGGTCTGGTTCTCCAGCAGAACGGCCCGTCCGCCGGTGGCGGCGCGGACACCGGTCAGGCTCAGCGGATCGCCGTCCGGATCGGTGTCGTTCGCCGCGAGACGGGCCAGCGACAGCACGATCGGGTTGTCCTCGAGGATCGGATCGCCCGCCTCGGTCAGCTCGAACAGGTCGTCGGCGGCAAGGGGCGCATCGTTCACCGGGCGCACCTTGACCGAGACCGTGCCGGTGTCTTCCGCCCCCGACGGATCGGCAACCGTGTAGGTGAAGGCGGCATCGCCGAAGAAATCGCCCCGGGCGGTCAGCACCACGTCGCCAGCGGCATCCAGCGCGGCGATCAGCTCCGCCGAGGAACCGACGCCGGAAAGCGCGAGCAGGTCGCCGTCGATGTCGATGTCGTTGCCGGTCAGAGCCGCGGCGTTGATCGTCAGGGTGCCGCCCTCGTCCATAGCGAAGCCGCGGTCGGCGCGCGCCTCGGGCGCATCGTTGACCGGGGTCACGTCGATATGGACCACTGCCTCGGCGCGGCCGCCCTCGGGGGTGTTGGCGGCGTAGGCGAACTGCGCCGGGCCGTTGTAGTCTGCATCGGGCGTGAAGCCGATCGTGCCGTCGCTCGACAGCGAGACCGTGCCGCCCTCGGCGCCGAAGACCTGGCCGACGATCATCCGGTCGCCGTCGATGTCGTTCGACAGAAGACGCTCGGCGCGGATGGTCAGGAACTCGTCCTCGGCCACCGCGAACCCTCCGTCGTCGAGCGCCTCGGCCACCGGGCGGACGCTGACATTGACCGAGGCTGCGGAGAAGCCGTTGCGCCCGTCGGCGATGCGGTAGGCGATCGTGGTCGCGCCGGTGAAGCCGTCATTGGAGACGAAGACCAGGTTGCCCGTGCCGTCGAGCGCCGCGGTTCCGTCCGGGCTGCCATCGACCTCGATCACCGCCAGCGCATCGCCGTCGGTGTCGAAATCATTGGCCAGCAGGTCGGCCAGCGGCAGGACCAGCTCGGCCCCGGTGGTGACCGAGAAGAATCCGTCATCGCTGGCAACCGGCGCGCTGTTGTCGAGCAGCTGCAGCAGCGAGTCCTTGCCCCAGGTCACGCCGCCCGCGAAGCGGTATTCCTCGATCCCCTGGCCATCGGCGGAGAGCGCGCCCAGCACCATGACGCTCTGGCCGTCGCCCAGTCCCAGCTCCACCGCGCTGCTGCCGCGGAAGAGCCGTGCGACCGAGACGCCGTCCGCGCCGAACGCGGTCAGGTCCAGCACGTCGGTTTCGTCGGTGTCGGTGCCGGTATCCTCGATCCGGTCGGCCCCGCCGCCAATTGCGATCACATAGGTGTCGGCGCCCTCCCGGCCGGAGGCGAAATCGTCGCCCGCGCCCAATGTGACCGCATCCGCGCCGTCGAAGCCCCAGACGGAATCGTCGCCCGCGCCCTCGATGTCGGCAAGTGCCCGCGCGCGCATCTCGGCGCGGCCCCAGCTGGCGCCGTCGGCAAAGGTCAGGACCAGGCTGCCGGGACTGCCATTCCGCGGCCCCAGCGCGCCGGCCAGCACCAGCCGGTCGCCGTCGCCCGTGAAGGTCAGCACCAGATCCAGGCTCTCCGGCCCGGCTCGCACCGCCGAAACCAGGTCCGCCAGCCCGTAGCCCGCAAGCAGCACCTCGCTGTCGCCGCCGCCCAAGGCCTCGATCCGGTCGTCGCCGTCGCCCGCGGCATAGCGGTAGAGGTCGTCGCCTCCGCCGCCCGAAACCAGGTCGTCGCCGCGGCCGCCGGCCAGCGTCTCGTCGCCGCCGGTGCCGATCACCGTGTCGTCGCCCGCGCTGACCTGCGCGTCGGCCAGCCGGGAGGCGATGTCGGCGATGGTGAAGACCGTGCCGTCGTCCTCCAGCACGATCCGCTCGATCCCGCGGCCCGAAAGGTCGAGCCCGTCGACCACCAGGATCTGGTCCTGGCTGCCCGCGAACTGGATGGCGATGTCGGTGCTGCCCGTCCCCAGCCGCGCAAAGCGGATGTCCGCCTCCAGATAGCCGGTGATGCGCAGCTCGTCCGCCGCCGAGCGCGCCGCGTCGCGCAGGATGTCGCGCCCGTCCCCGGCGGCGAAGCGGTAGATGTCGTCGCCCCCTCCGCCCGAGATCCGGTCGTTCCCCGGCCCGCCCGCCAGCGGGTTCGCCTCGGCATCGCCGAAGATCCAGTCGTCGAGCCCCGAGGCCACCCGCGCCAGAAGGTCCGCCATCCGCCACTCGGTGCCGCCGGCAAAGCGGACGATCTCGACCTGGCCGCCGCCCATCGCGTCCTCGATCCGCACCCGGTCGCCGCCGAAGCCGAGATGCAGGACCATCGCCGCGCCGTCGCTGCTCTGGCTGACGCGGACATCTCCGGGCGCGATGCCCTCGCCCAGTTCCAGCACGTCGCGGCCGCCGCCGCCATCGGCGATCCGGTCCTGGCCGTCGCCGGGCCCGACCAGGTAGGTGTCGTCGCCTCCGCCGCCCTCCAGCAGATCGGCACCGGGGCCGCCCGAGAGCGTGTCATTGCCGCCGATCCCGATCAGCCGATCATCGCCCGTGAGCCCGGCAAGCGTCTCTGCCCCCCCGGTGCCCCAGATCACGTCGTCGCCGCCGCTGCCCTCGAGCGCCATCGCGGCCAGCATGGCCGCCGTCCAGACCGTGCCGTCCCCGAAGCGGATCTCGGCGGTCGCCATGGCCGGATCGGGACCGGTGCCCAGATCCAGCCGGTCGGCGGTGCCGATGATTTCCAGCACCACGGTTTCCAGCCCGCGCACCAGCTGCACGTCCTCCGGCGTGACGTCCGCGCCCATCAGAACCACGTTCGCGCCCGCGGCATCCTCGATCCGGTCCTGCCCGCCGCCGCGGCCGAAGACATAGGCGTCATCGCCGTCTCCGCCGCGAAGCAGGTCGTCGCCGGGACCGCCCGCAAGCGTCTCCGCCCCGGCGCCGCCGGTCAGCGTGTCATTGCCGCCGAGCCCGGCAAGGCTGTCCCCGGCCAGCAGCGCCAGCGCATCGTCGCCATCGGTCGCCAGCATCGAGCGCCGCAGGACCTCGGCCCGGTCCCATTCGGTGCCGTCTGCGAAGGCCACGGTCTCGATCTCGGTGCCGTCCGCGATGACGATCCGCGTGCCGCCCTCGGCGCGCAGCTCCAGCCCGGCCGCGCCCTGCACCACCGCCACGTCCCCCGGCGCCACATCCGCGCCGAATTCGATCCGGTCCGTGCCGCCCGCGTCGGCAAGCGTGTCGATCCCGTCGCCCGCGCCGAAGAGGTAGATGTCGTTCTCCGCCCCGCCCTGCAGCAGGTCATCGCCCCGGCCGCCCGAGAACACGTCATTCCCGGCCGAAGCCGCATCGGCGCTTCCGCCCGCCAGCGTGTCGTTGCCCGGCCCGCCCGACAGGGTGTCGTCGCCTGCGCCGCCTTCCAGCAGGTCATGGCCCGCCTCGCCCGCGATCCGGTCGTTTCCTGTGCCGCCCGCGATCTCGTCGCCGTCGGCGCCGCCCGCCAGCGTGTCGTCGCCGCCAAGCCCCGGGATCGTGTCCGCCCCGCCATTGCCGAAGATCAGGTCGCCGAGCGGCCCGCCCTCCAGCAGCGTGCCGTCCCCGCCGTCATGGATGCCGTCGGTGTCGCGCCCGATCTCCACGCCGGCGAAATTCGCCGCGGTCAGGGACGTGGCCGTGACGCCCGCGAGCCGCAGGACCGAAGACGTGCCGCTGCTTCCCGTCACCCGCAGGACCGTGTCGGCGCCATCCTGAACGATCGCCAGCCGCCCGTTGGCGAAGGGATTGGGGATCGCCGCCTCCAGCACGATCACGTCGCCCGCATCGCCCGGCACGAAATCCGCGATCACGTCCTCGGCGATGCCGTCGACGGCGAACACGGGAAGGAAGCGGTAGGTGTCGCGCCCCGGGCCGCCGGTCAGGCTGTCCACGTCGCCATCTGCCGAGATGTCGCCGAAGACATCGTCGCCCGCGCCGCCCTCCATCGTGTCGGCGCCGCTGCCGCCCTCGAAATAGTCGCCGAGCGTGCTGCCGGCCAGCAGGTTGTCGCCCGCATCGCCGTGGAACGCCTCGCCCTCGATGCCCAGATCGGGGGCGACGCGCAGCGCGATGTCCTCCGCCGTCAGCGTGATGCCCGGTGCCGCGAGCACGATCTGCTCGATCGTGCCGCTGCCGTCCCCGGCGAAATGCCCCGCCACCAGGATGCGGTCCGCGCTGCCCGCGAAGCGGATCGACAGGTCGTTGCCGTCCGGTCCAAGCCGGGAAAGGCGCAGCGCGTCAAGCGTGTGGCCCTCGATGCGCAGCACGTCGGTGCCTGAGACGCCCGCCTCCTCGATCCGGTCGAAGCCGTCGCCCGCCGCGTAGACATAGAGATCGGCGCCGTCGCCGCCCGAGACGGTGTCGTCGCCCGGACCGCCGTCAAGCTCGTCGGCATCCGCGCCGCCGTCGAGCCTGTCATCGCCTTCGCCGCCGTCGAGCAGGTCCGCGCCGCCGAGGCCGGACAGCGTGTCATTGCCGCCGAGGCCGATCAGCCGGTCGCCCGCGGCAGAGCCTTCGTAGGCGTCCGCGCCTGCCGTCCCGGCGGTCGCGCGGCGCAGCAGCTCGGCCGCGTCCCATTCGGTGCCGTCGGCAAAGGCGACGGTCTCGATCGCGCCGGAGCCAGACAGCGCGTTCTCGATGATCACCCGGTCCTCGCTGGCGCCGAAGCGGATCTCCAGCCCGTCGCCGGACTTGCGCAGGGCTGCCGTTTCCGGATCGAGCCCCGCGCCGAAGTCGAGCCGGTCGGTCCCCGAGGCATCGTTGATCCCCGCGCTGCCATCGCCCATGGCGAAGCGGTAGAGATCGTCGTCCGCCCCACCTTCCATGCGGTCGTCGCCGGTGCCGCCGTCGAGCGTGTCCGCGCCCTCGCCGCCAGAGAGCGTGTCGCCTCCAGCGCCGCCTTCCAGAAGGTCGGCGCCGCCGCGTCCGGAAAGCGCATCGTCGCCTGCGCCGCCCGCAAAGGTGTCATCGGCCCCGGTTCCGAAGACGGAATCGTCCCCCGCCCCCGTCACCTGCGAGGCAGCCAGGATCTGCGCATGGGTCCAGACGGTGCCATCGGCAAAGCGAATCTCCTCGATCCCGCGCGACGGATCCTCCAGCGCGCCCGACAGCACCAGGCGGTCGTTGGAGCCCGCGATGCGCAGGATCAGGTCGGCGCCGTCGAGGCCCTGGCTGACCGCGACGTCGCCCGGATCGATGCCCGCGCCGAATTCGGCCGCGTCAGTGCCTGCGCCGTCCTCGATGGCGTCCTGCCCGTCCCCGGCATCGAAGCGGTAGAGATCGTCGCCGGAGGCGTCCTTCAGCAGGTCGTTGCCGGTGCCGCCCGCCATCGTGTCCGCGCCCGCGCCGCCGTCGAGCGTGTCGTTCCCGGCCCCGCCAAGGAGGCTGTCATTGCCGCCCGCGCCGGACAGGCTGTCATCGCCCGCGCCGCCCGCGACGGTCTCGTCCGCGCTGCCGCCCGAGAAGACATCGTCGCCAACGCCGATCCCGGGCAGCATGGCCAGCAGGTCCTCATGGGTCCAGACCGTGCCGCCGCCGAAGCGGATCTCCTCCACCACCGCGGCGGCGCCGCCGAGCACGCCCGACAGCGTGATGCGGTCCTCGCTGCCTGCGATGCGCAGGATCAGGTCATTGCCGAGCTGCGCGACCGAAACGTCGCCGGGAAGGATTCCGGCGGCGAAGGCGACATGGTCGGTGCCTTCCTCCTCGGCGATGACCGCCTGCCCGTCGCCCGGGGCGAAGAGATAGGCATCGTTGCCGGTCCCGCCCGACAGCCGGTCCTGGCCCGGCCCGCCCGACAGCGTGTCGGCGCCGGGGCCGCCCTCCACCGTGTCCGATCCCGCGCCGCCCGACAGGCTGTCATCGCCGCCCGCGCCCGAGATGCTGTCATCGCCCGCACCGCCGTCATGGGTGTCCGCGCCCGGCCCGCCGTCGAAGGCGCCGTCCTCGGGGTCGTCCGCGGCCATGGCAAGCAGGGCCTCGTGGTCGATGGCCGTGCCGTCGTCGAAGGCCACCGTCTCGATCCGGTTGCGCCCGCCGCTGACCGTGCCCGAGAGCCGCAGCCGGTCCTCGGTCCCGGAGAAGGACAGCACCAGATCGTCGCCGTCGAGCCGCACCCGCAGATCCGCCGGGTCCAGCCCGGGCCCGAACAGGATGCGGTCGGCGCCGGAATAGAAGGCGAAGCCGTTGTCGGCCACCGTGTCCTGCCCGAAGCCCGGCGCGAACAGGTAGGTGTCGCTGCTGTCCTGGCCCGACAGAAGATCGTTGCCGGTCCCGCCGTCCAGCGTGTCCTCGCCGCCGCGGCCGTTGATCGTGTCGTTGCCGCCGCCGCCCCCGATCGCATCGGCGTCGTAGCCGCCCTGGATCAGCCGGTCGCCATCCTCCGGCGCCCAGGCCATGGCCATCAGCTCGCCATGCGTCAGGACCGTGCCGTCGCCGAACTCGAAGGATTCGATCCGGTTGCGCGAATTGACCACCGTGTCGGGGATCAGGATCCAGTCCTCGGTCCCCGCGAAGGACAGGATCAGGTCCTCGTCGGTGGCCTCGACCCGCAGGCCGGCCAGATCGATCCCCGCGCCGAAGACGATGCGGTCGGCAGCGGAATAGAAGGCAAAGCCATTGTCCGCGACGGTGTCCTGGCCGAAGCCCGCTTCGAATTCGTAGCGGTCGCTGTCGTCATTGCCAGTGAGCAGGTCGTTGCCGGTCCCGCCGTCCAGCGTGTCGGTGCCGCCGCGCCCGAAGAGGCTGTCATTGCCGCCGCCGCCCTCCAGCCGCTCGGCGCTGTAGCTACCCTCGAAGAGCTGGTCCTCTTCGCCCGCGACCCAGGCCAGCGCCGTCAGGTCCTGGTGGGTCAGCTCGGTGCCGTCGGCGAACTCGAAGAATTCGATCCGGTTGCGCGAATTGGCCAGCGTCTCGGGAATGCGGATCCGGTCCTCGCTGCCGGCGAAATTGAGCACGAGGTCGCCGTTCTCGGCGCGCACCCGCAGATCCGCCGGCGCCAGGCCCTCGGCAAAGCGGATCCGGTCGGAGGCGGAGTAGAAGGCGAAGCCGTTGTCCGCGACCGTGTCCTGGCCGAAGCCCGGCGCGAATTCGTAGAGGTCGCTGTCGTCGTTTCCCGAAAGCAGGTCGCTGCCCGGCCCCCCGCGCAGCGTGTCGGTGCCGCCCAGCCCGTAGAGGCTGTCATTGCCGCCGCCGCCCTCCAGCAGGTCGGCGCTGTAGCTGCCGCGGAAATCCTGGTCCGAGGCATCCGGCACCCAGGCCATCGCCGCCAGCTCGGCATGGCTCAGCACCGTGCCGTCCGGGAACTCGAAGGACTCGATGCGCATCCGCGAATTGGTGAGCGTCCGGTCGATGCGGATCGAGCCCGGCTGTCCGGCGAAGCTTAGCAGAAGGTCCCCGCCCTCGGCCCGCACCTCCAGATCGGCAAGCGCCAGCCCGGCGGCAAAGACCATCCTGTCTCCGGCCGAATAGAAGGCGAAGCCGTCATCCGAAACCGTGTCGTCGCCGAAACCGGGCGCGAATTCGTACCTGTCGTTGTTGTCGCCGCCCTTCAGCAGGTCGTTGCCGAGCCCGCCCGCCAGCGTGTCGCTGCCGCCCGCGCCGTAGAGCGCGTCATCGCCCCAGCCGCTTTCCAGAAGCTCGGGATCGCCCGAGCCCTCGATATCCGTCCCCAGCGCCGCGGCAAAATCCGCGCCGGAGAAATTCTCGGCGGCCAGCTGGCCGGCATCGGCCGCGACCAGGCGGAAGAGCGGCCGGGCGAACGCAAGGTCGGTGACGCCGTCATCGACGAAATAGACATAGGTGTCCGCGCCTTCCTGGCGCGCGACCAGCTGGCCGGACAGGCCTTCCTCCAGCGCGATCTTCATCCGGTCGCCGCCGGTGCCGGGCTCGAAGCCGATCAGCGTCGCCAGCGGCTCGGCGCCGTCGGCGAGCGGCACGAAGCGGGCATGGATGTCGGTGACGCCGGGCGTGCCGGTATAGCTGCGCGGCAGCGGACCCGTGCCGCCGCCAGTGGCGCCGCTCTCCCCGCCGCCGCCGTCCCCGCCACCGGTGCCGGCGCCGCCGTTGGCATGCGAGAAGACCGGATCGCCGAACGGGTCGGCATCCGGAACGCTCGGGAACAGCAGGCGCTGCGCCTCGTCCTCGGCCACCGCCAGCGCCGCGGCCGAGGCGGCATCCAGCTCGGTGCCGTCCGCGAAGGCGAAGCTGTTCACCGGCACGCGGGAGAAGCGGAACTGGTCGCGGATCAGGACATGGCCGTCCTCCCCCGCGAAGCGCAGCAGCAGGTCGTTGCCCTGCCGCACCACGACCATGCCGGCCGGGTCGAGACCGCCGCCGAAGACAAGCCGGTCCACCGACTGGGTCCAGTTGCCCTCGACGATCTCCAGCCGCCCGTCGCCCGGCCCCCAGAGATAGGCCGTGTCGCCGATCCCGCCCGCCAGCCGATCGAGGCCCGCCCCGCCGGAGAGGGTCGCATCGGCATCCAGGCCGCTGCCCAGGTCGATGTCGTCGTCGCCGCCGGTTCCGGCGGTGGCCAGCGCCAGGATCTCGGCCAGCCCCCAGAGCGTGCCGTCGGCGAAAGCGATCTCTTCGATCCGGGTGTCGCGCGGACTTGCGGCGAAGAAATTGCGCAGCGTGACGCGGTCCTCGCTGCCCGCGATGCCCAGCACCAGATCCGCAGGCCCGACGGAGAGCGCGCGAAGGTCGCCCGGCGCGATCCCGGCGCCGAAGCGCAGCCGGTCCGGCGCGGCATCGGAATTGGGCGAGACATCCTCGATCGTGTCCTGTCCGTCGCCGGGGGCGAAGAAATAGGTGTCGCCGCCGCCATGGCCCTGCAGCAGGTCGTTGCCGGTCCCGCCGGTCAGCACGTCGTCCCCGGCGCCGGTCTCCACCCAGTCATTGCCGCCGCGGCCGAAGGCGTCGGTGCCCGCGCCTGCCGCGCCGGGAATGATGATGCGGTCGTCTCCCCCGGTGCCCGGAATCCCGCGTGCGACCTCGGCCAGCGACAGGCTGCGCCCGTCGGCGAAGAACAGCGTGCCGATGACGCCGTCGGCATCCGCCGGGGGATCGATCAGGGTCAGCCGGTCGTCGCTGCCGGCGATCATCAGGATGATGTTGCCCCCGGCGTCGCGCTTCGCCGCCACGTCCTCCAGCGTGATGCCCGCGCCGAACAGCACCGTGCCGAGCCCGTCCGAGGCGCCGTCGGCCTCGATCCTGTCCTGGCCGTCGCCGCGGGAGAATTCGTAGACGTCGCCGCCGCGCGCATCGAGGATCACGTCATTGCCGAGCCCGGGGCGGTAGACCTCGGAAAGCGGCGTGCCGGTCAGCAGGTCGTCGCCCTCGGAGCCCGAGCCGTTGACCAGATCGAGAAGCGCGTCGCGGCTGAACGCGGTGCCGTCGCTGAAGGCCAGCTCCTCGATCGCGGCATTGCGCAGGATCAGCGCATCCTCGCTGCCTTCGAAGGTCAGCAGCAGGTCGTTGCGCCCCTCGGCCAGCCGCTCGATGCGCAGCTCGTCGGGACGGTATCCGGTGATTTCCAGCCGGTCGGTCCCCTGCTCGTCCTCGATCACGTCCTGCCCGTCGCCGCGCGAGAACAGGTAGAGGTCGTTGCCCCGCGCCCCGGCCAGCAGGTCGTCTCCGCCGCCGCCCTCGATCGTGTCGTCGCTGTCGCTGCCGCGCACCACATCGCCGAGCGCGCTTTGCTGCGCGTCGATGGCGGCCTGGATCAGGTCGGATTTCTCCCAGGCGATGCCGTCGCCGAAGAGGATCGCGGGCACGCCCGCATTGCCCAGCACGCCCGCCAGGACCAGCTGCCCGCCATCGGGGAAGGCCAGGATCAGGTCGTCGCTGTCGGCCCCCGCGCGGCGCACCACGGTGTCGCGGCTCGATACCTCGGCGATGTTCAGGATCGCCGCGGCGCCGCGCGCGGTCTCCACCCGGTCGATGCCCCCGCCCGCGCGGATCTCGGCGCGGCCGCCTTCGCCCAGCCGGATCAGGTCGTGGCCCGCCCCCGGCAGCATCGCCGTGCCCGCGACGTAATCCGCGCTGTCGAGGATGTCCTGCCCGTCCGTGGAGCGGGCGTCGCGGATCTGCGCGCGGATCTCGGCAATGGCCAGCTCGCTGCCGTCCTCGAAGGCGAAGACCTCCACCACGTCGGCGCGGTAGCCGCCGATCACCGCGATGCGCTCGCCCGTGGCCGCGAGCCGGATCAGCAGGTCGCCGCCGATCTCCTCGAAGCTGACGGTTTCGGCCGTGACCCCGGTGCCGAAGACCAGCCGGTCGACTCCCGCGCTGTCCTCGATGCTGTCGCTGCCGTCGCCATAGCCGAAGCGGTAGGTGTCGTCGCCGCCGAAGCCGCGCAGCGCATCCGAGCCGCCGCCGCCCGCAACAGTGTCGTCGCGCGCGTCGAGACCGTCGAGCTGCTCGTCGGCATCCCCGCCCTGCAGCATCCGGTCGATGATCGCGTCCAGCGTCAGCACGGTGCCGTCGGCGAAGCGGAACTCCTCGACCCGGTGGGTCCCCAGCCCGTCGGCGATGGTCAGCACGTCCGATCCATTGCCGAGATCGATCACCAGATCGGTGCCGGTCCGGGTGATCCGCAGCATGTCGCGGGTGACCGAGGCGCCGAACTGCACCATGTCGATCACGCCTTCCGCGTCCGCGGCCTCCTCGACCCGGTCGAAATCGTAATCCGCGCCGAAAGCGTAGACGTCCGCCGCCGTGCCGCCCTTCAGCGTGTCGTCGCCCTGCCGCCCGTCCAGCGTGTTCGGCCCGGCGGGATTGCCCTCGATCACGTTGTCGCCGCGGTTGCCGCCCTCGATCTGCAGGAGTTCCTCGACATCGGAAATCAGCAGGAAGGAGGCATCGGAGAATTCGAACCGCTCCACCCCGTTGTCGAGGTCGCGGAACTGGTTGCGGATGCGCAGCGTGTCCGGCCGCTCCGCCACCGAGATCACCAGGTCGTCGCCGTCCTTGGTGAAGACCACGTTGTCGCGGGTGATGCCGGTGCCGAATTTCACCACGTCGTCCACAGGCACCACGATCCCCTTGCGGTCGCCCCAGGCGGCCTGCACGCGGGTGTCGATGATCAGGTCCTCGCCGTAGCCCACGTCGAACAGGTAGGTGTCGCCGCCATCCGCGCCGATCAGCGTGTCGTCGCCGCCGCGCCCGTCGATGGTCTCGCCGAAATCCGAGCCCAGGATCGTCTCGGCCGTGTCCGTGCCCACGAGGTCCACGTCCTCGGGGTTGAAATCGGTGAAGGCCAGGCTGCGGTCGCCGAACTGGAAGGTCTCCACGGCAAAGCGCTGCTGGCCCGCGCGGACATACTGGTTTTCCAGCACGATGCGGTCTTCGGTGCCCTCGATCGAGAAGATCAGGTCGAGCGCGGTGCGCGACACGCCGATCTGGTCGACCGTCAGGCCGAGGAATTCGATCCGGTCGTTGCCGGAAGTGTCCATCACGGTGTCGGAGCCGTAGCCAGGGCCGAAGACATAGGTGTCGCCGGCGCTCTGTCCCTCCAGCCGGTCATTGCCCGCGCCGCCGTCGATCCGGTCGGCGATGGTCTCGAAACCGTAGATCACGTCGTCGCCGTCGGTCCTGGCGATGTCGACGTAATGCTGGAGCAGCTTGAGGTAGTCCCAGGTGGTGCCGTCGCCGAACTCGATCTCCTCGATCAGGTTGACGTAGCCGACCAGCAGGATCTCGTAGAGGTAATCGTCGAGGATCACCTCGTCCTCGGTCCCCGCCACGCGCAGCCGCAGCGTGTCGCTGTCGCCGTCGCGCAGGAACTCGATATCGGTCCAGCGCAGGTCGTCCGTGAAGCGCAGCAGGTCATCCTTCGGCCCGAAGAGCGAGGAGGCGTAGTCGAGGTCGAGCACCACGTCGCTGCCGTAGTCCCGGCCGTAGAGATAGGTGTCGAAGCCCGAGCCGCCGGTCAGGTAGTCGTCCCCCGCCCCGCCGTCGAGCGTGTTGTCGTTCAGCACGCCGTAGATCGCGTCGTCGCCCGCGGTCCTGGCGTTGGCGATGACCTCGTCGACGATGGTTTCGAAATCGAGCACGGTGCCCTTCTCGAAGATGATCTTCTCGATCAGGTTCGGGGCGACGAAATCCAGCCCGTCATCCGATCCGATCGCCTCGGAGAAAGCGCCGAGATTGAGCCGCAGCCCGCCGAACTGGTTGACCAGCTCGACGCTCTGGCCGGTTAGGTTGCCGTCGGCGTCGAGGATGGAAATCACCAGGTTGGTGCTGGCCCCGTCGCGGGTCAGCCGGATCCGGTCCTGGGTGATGTCGCCGCGGAACATCAGGAAGTCCATGCCGGCCTTGACCGGGCCGAAGGAGAAGCCGCCGAGATCGTCGATCACGTCCTGGCCGTCGCCTTCCTCGATGATGTAGGTGTCGCCGCCCACCCCGCCCGAGAGGTAGTCGTTGCCCTTGCCGCCGAACAGGATGTCGCCCGAGCCCGAGCCGTAATGGGCGTCCGCCTCGTCCTCGGCCGCGCGCTCGAAATCCACCACGGCGAAGGACATGCGGTAGCGGTCCCAGACCGCCCCGTCGGCGAAGACGATCTCCTCCACCCCGGTCTGCAGCCGCGTGCCGTCCGAGAGGATCGGATTCAGCTCGCCGAGGAACTGGTCGGTCAGCCGCAGGAAGTTGGCGCCGCCATTGTAGTAGAGGACGAGGTCCTCGCCGTCGCGCACTGCGCGGACCTCGTCCGAGCGCAGATGGGCGAAGCGCAGCTGGTCATGGTCGCCCAGGTCCCGGTCGAGGATGTAGTCGTCCCCGGCATCGCGCCCGACGAAATAGACATCGGCCTGGCTGCCCTGCGGGAAGGCTTCGGCATCGGCCTCGAAACTGCCGATGACGGTCTGGTCACCGCCGGTGAGGTAGAAGAAATTGACCCCGTCATGGCCGCGCACCTCGGTGTCTTCGGGCGCATGCTGGACGATGCGCGTCTCGTCGATGGCGAAGGCATTGGCGATGGCCGGAATGTCGAGATCGATGCCGACATTCTCGTGGGCGGCGATCAGCATCTGCATCACGAACGGCTGGTCGAGCCCGACGGTCGCGTCGAAGAAGTAGTCCTTGTCCGCCGGGCGGTAGTCCGGGTAGATCGCTGCCATCACCGCCTGCCATTGCTGCAGGTAGTCATAGACCGCGTCGTCCTCGTTGCTGCCCGGGGCGCCGGCGAAGATCGCCTCGAACATCGGCGCCAGCTCGCGGTCGGTGGTCGGGCGGTAGAGGTCGGTTTCGGCGTCGTACTCGATGCCCTGCGCGAAATCCTTGAGCCCGTCCTGCAGCGCCAGCCGCACCGCGATGCGGCGGCTGATCAGCACGTATTGCTGCATGGAAAGCCCGACGAGCTCGATCATCGGATCGATGACAGATTCGTACTGCGCCTCCGACGCGGTGTAGCTGCCGCCCTCGACCGTGCGGTAGTCGATCAGCCCGGTATCGTTGTCGAGCGTGGCGGAGAGCATCTCCTCGTGGAACTCGATCCCGGCGAGGCTGGTGGCGAAATGGAACTGGCCCGGTGTCAGCAGTTCGACCCGGTAGGTGCTGTCGTCTGAGGAGCCCACCTCGTCCAGAGTGTCGAAATCGACGGCGTAGTTGCGCAGGTTGAACTCGCGCGAGTCGCCGGTCTTGAACTGCAGCTCCAGCGCGCGGTCGAGATTGCGCGCCCAGACGAAGAAGGTCCCGTCGCGGTCGGTCACTTCGACAGTGTAGTCCACCGGGATGCCGTCGGTGACGCGGACGCCGATGGTCTCCACCTCGATGGCGGCATAGGGATTCCAGGAGATGTTCTCGACGCGCCATTCCTGGCCCGTGTCCTTCGGCAGGGCGAGGATGTCCGCGACGGCGGGCGCGGAAACCAGATTGCCGGCGGCGTCGGTCACCGCCCGCCCCGAGGCGAGCCGCCAGCTGCCGTCGGGGTTCTGCACGCCGTAATCGTCGATCACCGCGCGGCCCTCGACCAGCCGCATCAGGTAGGGTGCGTTCCCGCGGAACTGCACCTCCGCGCCGCGCGAGGCGGGCGACCAGGCCTGCTCCAGCTGCCAGTGCTGCCCCTCTGCGGTTGCCTGCGCCAGCAGGTCCTCCAGAGTCGGACGGCCGATCGCCGTGCCCCCGGCATCCAGGATCGGATCGCCGCTGGCCAGCGTCCAGTAGCCGCCCGCGGCGTCCTCGGCGTAGACCCCGCGGTCGGCAAGCGTCACCTTGCCGACGGCATCGGTGGACAGGAGCACCGGGATCAGCTCCCGCGTGGTCTCCATCGTCTGGCCCCAGTAGCTCAGAACCGGGCCGACCTGCCCGCGCAGCTTCAGGTAGTCGGGCTCGGTCATCGAGGCGGCGGTCTCGGCCAGGATCAGCCCCAGCTCGATGTCGTTGGCGGCCGCGACCGAAAGGTCGGTCATCGAGCCGTAGCCGCGGCTTTCGACCAGCGGCTCCTGCTGCCAGGCGGCGCGGCCCGACTCGCCGGCATAGCGGGTATAGGTCTCGTAGCTTTCGAAGACCGCCTCGAACATGCGGCGCTCCTCGCCGCTTTCCAGCGCCACCATGCCGGTCGCCAGAAGCTCGGCGCCCTGCGGCGTGGTGATGTCCAGTGCCTGCGTGCCGAGATCGATGGACACGATGCCCAGCTCTTCGAGCGACAGAACCTCGCCGTCGTCGGACCAGCCGTCCGAATTGCCGTCGCGCCAGATCTTCAGGCTGCCCCAGACCAGATCCGCGGCGCTGATCATGCCGTCCGCATTGCCGCCGTTGTCGGCCAGGTCATGCGCGCCGAGCTCGGCATAGCCGCCCTCGAACTGCGAGCCGAACATCTCGGAGATGTCGTCGATGCGGCCGTTGCCGTTGAGGTCCTGCACGAGGAAGCCGTCATCGCCGTCGAGCCAGCCGGTCAGTTCCGCGAAGAGATCCCGGTCGAGGTCGAAATACACCGCCCCGGCCTCGGCCGCGACAGTCTCGATCCCGTCGCCGTCCAGATCGATCACCAGCGGATCGGCCCCCGCCGCCCAGAGGCTGGCCTTGGCATAGCGCACCGCCGCGCCCGCCAGCCAATGCGCGGCATCGGCGAGCATCAGCGCGTCATAGGCGGTGAACAGGAAATTCGCGACCGGCGAGGCCTTGATCACCTGCTCGGCCACCGCGCCGATCCCGCCCATGATGGTCGAGAAGACGTTCGGGAAATTGAACAGCATCCCGAAATCGCCGACATCGTCCACCAGGCTGGCCTCGTAGCTGGCGAAGCCGCCCAGATCCTCCCACCAGGGCCCGGAAAAGGTGTCGGTGCTGGCGAAGGTGAAGTCCCGCACCGTCTGGAAGCCGATGAAATCGACCTGGCCGTCGCCCAGATCGACCGAGCTGGCCACCGACTGCCCCGTGGCGATGCGGAACAGCAGGTCGGTCATGTTGGCCACCGTCAGCACGGTCGAGCCGCTCTCGGGATCATGGGCGGCGATGTAGACGATGTTCGGCAGCCAGGTGTCGAAGAAGGTCCGCGCCAGCCCGCCGACCGACGCGGTCGTCACCAGCGCGAAATAGGTGAAGCCGTTGGCAACGGCATCCATCACGTCCTTGCTGCCCGTCGCGGCGCCGAGGAGGAACGACACCGAGGTGCCCGAAGCGTCCCCCCCCGTGAGCGGCACGCCGTAGAAGCTGAGGATGTCGTTCTTCTGCGGGTCGTAGATCGTGGTGTTCGGCGCGAACCAGAAATGGTCGGCATTCTCGCCGTTGTCGTCGTCGGGGAAGCCGGTGACGCCGCCCGAGCCCTCGGTGTAGCCGGTGAAGGTGTCGCCGTAGAGCTCGCCGCCATAGGTGGTGTTGATGATCAGGTCCCGCCCCGGCCCGCCCGCGGTCTTCACCGCCTCGCCGCCGGTGACGATGATGATGTCGTTGCCGTCCCCGCCATCGACCCGCAGGTCCCCCGCCGCGACCGAGCTGATCCAGATGACGTCATTGCCGCCCTTGGCGCGGATGTCGCCGGTGCCGGAATGCGTGCCCTCATCGAAGCTGGTCAGCGCGAAGCGGTCGGAGAAGTCGGTCAGCGTGACGTTCTCGACCCCGGTGAAGGTCACCTTGTCGTCGGGGACCGCGAAATCCTCGGCCAGAAGCAGCGCCGCCACCGCAAGGGGCTGGCCGATGCCCAGGAAATTCGTCGCCAGATAGGCATATTCCAGCCCCGGCGCGGCGATCTGGACATTGCCGTTATGGTAGAACACGCCCTGCGAGCCGAAGATCGACAGCTCGCGCGGATCGAAGCTGATCGTGTCGCCCTCCTCGGGGGCGCCGCCCAGGTCGATGGTCACCGGCTCGCGGAAGACATCCAGCCAGTTCTCCTTGCCGACCGAGATCTCGTCCGCGCCGTCGCCGAAGGTGATGGTCTCGGTGCCGAAGACGATGTCCTCCACCGCATTGCCCATGCCGTCGGTGCCCGCCAGCTTCAGCTGCACGGTGAGCTGGTCGAGGATGCCGAAGCCTTCGCCGGAGATGTCCGGGGATATGGTCAGCTGCAGCTTGGCGCCCTGCGCCCCGTCATAGCGGGCCTCGTCCTCGCCGTCGCCGCCGATCACGACGTTGCGCCCGCCGCCCGCCGCGATCGTGTCGTCTCCGGTGCCGCCGATCACGACATCGTCGCCCTCGCCGCCCTCCAGGCCGTCTCCGCCGCCGCCGCCCATGAGCAGGTCGTCGCCGGTGGTGCCGATCACGGTCTCGCTCTCGGCATTGCCGATGAAGACGTCGACCCCGCCCTCCGCCGGGCCGAAGGGCCGTTCGGGCAGCAGGAAATAGGTGGCGTCGTTGCGGGTGCGCAGGTGGAAGCGGTCGAAGATGTCCGCCGAGCCCGCCTGCCAGCCGATCCGTGCCAGATCCTCGAGGCTGGAGATGCCGGTCCAGCGCAGCAGCGTGTCCAGCCAGCTTTCGTCCGACTGGGCGAAGACCGCGTCGCGGAAATTGCCGATGTTGATCGGATCCAGCCGCGCATCGAGGCCGAGCTGGTCCTTCCACAGCATCTCGGAACCGTCGAAGGTCAGGATCGTCTCGTCGGGATTCAGCGCCAGCACGCCCTGCTTCGCGACGTCGTTCTCCTGCACCTGCCCGATGGCCAGCGCCCCGGCATACTGCACCGCGAAATCCGCAAGCGTTTCGGTCACGGTCTTCCAGGTCAGGCCCGGCCCGAGCAGGCCGAGCGTCAGCTCGAAGCTGAGCAGGTCGGAATAGACATCCGCCGGTTCCCCGGCCATCACCGTGCCGAGTTCCCCCGCATCGCCGAACATCGACCAGATCGCGGTGTCCCCGAAGGGCCGCACCCCGGCATCCAGCGCCGAATAGGCGATGGCCGACTGCATCGACTGCGCCTCGGACCCCAGGTCGCCGACCGTGGCACCGATGCCGGGGATGGTGGCGGCGATCTCGGCATCGAAGAACGCGTCCCAGAGCTCCGGTCCGACGGGGATCCAGTCCGTCCGGCTGTTGTCGCGCGCCCAGATCAGCGAAGTCAGCAGCGCCATGGAATGCAGCACCAGCGGATCGCGGAAGCCGCCGAGGCTGTCGATCGTGGCGTAGGGGCTGCCGAGCGCCAGCCGCACCGCCGACAGGAACTCGCCCGTGGTGGCCAGCGCATCGACGCCGGAGGCATCGGCCGCGGGCGGCAGCGTGCCAAGGAAGAACCGGTCGCGCACCGCCTGGTCGTCCAGCGCCAGCTGGTAGAGATCGTCCGCGGCGGATTCATAGGGCATGTGGTCGAAGATCACCGCCTCCATGCCGTACACGCTGGCCGCGAAGCCGCCGAGCCCGCCGCCCAGCGAATGGCCCGTCGTGCCGGTCAGCGCCGGATCGGTGCCCTCGGCAGCAAGGATGTCGCCGTAGAAATCCAGCGCCAGCACCATCTGCCCGCTGTCGGTGCCCGACAGTCCCAGCGCCCCGGTCCAGCCGTTCCAGGCATCCAGCAGGATCGGGATGCTGCCGGTGCCGGAATTGTAGAAATTGGGGTTGGTGCCGCGGAAGGAGAAGATCAGGTCCTCGCCGATCCCGGCGATCCCGCTGGTATCGTAGGCGATGGCGTAGAAGCCCTCGTCCTGCCAGGCGGCGTAGAGGCTGCCGTCGGGGTCGATGCCGCCCAGGCCGAGAATGCCCGCCTCGCCGATCCGGTCGCTGTCTTCGAGCTTTGCGACGTTGTCGTAGTCCCGGTTGTAGACATCCAGCGACAGGATCGCGAGATAGAGCTCCCTGCTGAGCGCCATGGCCGAATGTCCTTCCCTGCGGGCCATGCACCGGGCATGCCGCGGGCGCAGGAGGAAACGGCACGGACTGCGGCGGAACACGTCCGCCGCCATGACGCGTCCTGCCCCCCACAGGCCGGAAATGGCGTTCTTCCAATCTTCGTATTCAAGTCTTAACTAGCGATTCACCCTGCGGCAACATTCCGTTTCCGCCAAGTCTTCCGGCTGGCGCGCAAAGCAGGGTATTCCATGCCGGCCGCGGCTGCAGGCGGCCCGCGCGCGCGGCGGCGGGGCCCCGGTGCTTGACAGATCCGGCCGCGGCGCCTCTCCTTGGGCCGGGTTCCGGCCCCGGCCGGAGGGGAGAATGCGCATGCGGGCGGCCGCATCGCGCGCAGATCGGGAGACCGGGACATGGATGACACGGCACGGCAGGACGGCGCCCCAGGCGCGGCGGCGGGACTGGACCCGGAGGTGGCGCGGCAGATCTCGGGGCTGCGCGCGGCGCTGCGCGAGAATTTCGGCAAGGTGGTGATGGCGATGATGATGCAGCCGCGCTACCGGGCGCAGATGCTGGGCGACCTGCAGCACCTCGTGCTCGACCCGATGCTGCAGGACCGCATCGCGGTCGCCTATGCGGGGGCGGAACCCGCGCCCGGACAGGACATGGCGGGCTTCGCGATCTGGGCCAGCGTGTCGGAGGAGGTCGACGCCTCGATCCGCGAGCAGATCGCCAGCGGGGTCTTCCCGGTGCGGCTGAAGCCCGCCGACTGGACAAGCGGCAGGATCAACTGGCTGCTCGACATTGTGGCACCGGACCAGGCGACCGCGGCCACGGTCATCGCCAATTTCCGCAAGGTGGCCAAGGAAGGCGAACTCAAGCTGCATCCCTTGATCACCCGGCTGGTGGATCCGGCCACGCTGGAGAAGATGGGCGCGCGCCGTGCGCCCGCGCCAGAGGCCGCCGCGGGCTGACGCGGCCCGCACTCAGACCGGCGGCAGGCGGAGCGCGGCAATCTCCGGCATCTGCCGACGTCCCGGCCCGGTGCCATGGCCCGGCAGCCCGGCATCGCGCCACAGCCGCGGCGGCAGCTCGGCAAGCCTGCGCATCCGCAGGCGGCGCGCCCGGCGGCGCGCGACCAGCGCGTCATGGAGTTCGTTGAGGTCCTTCATCGGCCTGCTCCCGGCATGGTTGGCAACGCCTCCAGACTGCCGCAGCCATGTTTCGCTCCGATGCCGCCGGGGCCGCGCGAGCGTTTCGCTTGATTCGGACCGGGACGGCCCGCTGAAACAATCGAAACGAAGCCCTGCCCGCCGCGACACCGGACTGAAACGGCAGGACGGTCCTATCGGCATGAAGTCAGGAAATCCTTGCCCGGAAGGACCGGTATCCGCCATGCTCGACACCTGTTCCGAAGTTTTCCGCTTGGAGCGGGCGGCCCGCGGGGGCCGGAGGGAGGGCGCCATGGAAAAAACGCTGTTCGAACGCTACGGGGGCTTTTCCACCGTCAGCAAGATCGTGCTGGATCTCTACGACCGGCTGCTGGACGACGACGATGTCGGTCCGTTCTTCGACGAGATCGACATGGCGCGGATCGTCGATCACCAGACCAAGTTCGTCTCGGCGCTGATGGGCGGCCCGGCCTCCTATACCGACGACCAGATCGCCAAGATGCACGCCCATCTTGCCATCGAGCCGCTGCATTTCGACCGGCTGGAGGAAATCCTGCGCGCCACGCTGTCCGATCACGGCGTCGCGGCGGAGGATATCGAGGCCATCACCGGCGCCTTCGCGGCCCGCCGTCCGCTGGTGGAGAAGGCGCCGTGAGCATCGCGGCGATCAACGAACAGCTGCTGCGGGCCATCGGCGTCGGCGTGGCGCTGCTCGACCTGGACAGCTTCCGGCTGCGGTTTTCCAACGACACGTTCCGCGAATGGTTCGGCGACATCGAGATCGGCGGCGAGCTGCTGGACCGGTTCGCAGGCTTCGACGCCGCCGCGCTGCGCGCCGGGCTCGACGGCGAGGGCAGCTACGCGACCGAGACGACCTTCCGTCTGCGCCGCCGCACCATGACCGTGGCGCTCGCCTTCAACCGAGCGCTCGACGGCGAGGAGGCCGTGGCCGTTCTGGTCTGCCAGAACATCAGCCGGATCAAGGAGCTGGAGTCGATGATCGACTCCTATTCGATGATGGTCGAGCGCAACACCCGCGAGATCAAGCGCGAGAAGGAGCAGGTCGAGAAGCTCCTGCTCAACATGATGCCGCGCACCGTCTACGAGGAATACAGGACCTTCGGCGTCGTCACCCCGCGGCTCTACGATCCGGTCTCGGTCGTCTGCATCGACTTCCTCGGCTTCGCCGACATGGTCGCCGCGCATGACCCGGCGGTGATCGTCAGCGAGCTGAACGACATCTACACCGCCTTCGACCGGATCGGCGAGCAGTTCGACTGCGCCCGCATCCGCGCGGTGGGCGATCTCTACATCGCGGTGGCGGGCCTGCCCGACCCGGCGGAGGACCATGCCCGCTGCGCCGCCGATGCCGCCGTGCGCTTCCTGCGCTACCTGGAGCAGCGGAACAATTCGCACCCGATCCGCTGGACCTGCCGGGTGGGCATCGCTTCCGGCTCGGTCGTCGGGTCGGTCGTCGGCGTGCAGAAATACATCTACGACGTCTTCGGCCCGGCGGTGATCCATGCCAGCCGGCTGCGCTATCACGCGCGTCCGATGAAGATCGTCGGAAATGCCGTCCTCGCACGGGCGCTCGGCCCCGGCTTCGCAGTATCCGAGGCGGGCATGGCCGAGCTGTCCGACGGCGAAGCCGAACCCGCCTTCGCCATTGCCGCCGAACTCGGCGCGGCACAGGACGGCTGAGCATGCCGGCCCGCCCGGTCCCGCCGCCGCCTCCGGGCGAAGCCGCGCGTCCAGACATGCTGGCCGAGCTGATGGACGCCCTGACCGAGGGGCTGGCGGTCTTCGACGGCGGCGGCGCGCTGCGCCAGGCCAATGCCGGGTTCCTCGAGATGAATCCGGCCATCGCGGGCATGCTGTCGCCGGGGCTGAGCTGGGACATCCTGCTGCGCGAATGGGTGCTGCGCGGCGGGCTGCCGCCCGAGACCGGGCGCAGCCTCGGCTTTGCCGAGGCGCGGCTGGCCGAGGGCGAGCGGATGGCGGCGCCGCTGGAATTCGAGGCGGGCGAGCGCGCCTTCGAGATCGCGCTGCGCGCCACGGCGGCAGGCGGGCTGGTGCTCGTGCAGACCGACATCACGGAACGGCGCGCCTACGAGGAAAACGAGCGCGCCGCCGACCAGCTGGTCCGCAAGGTGCTGGAATCCTGCCCGGCCAACATCATCATGTCGCGGGTCGGCAACGGCGAGATCATCTACCGCACGCCCGCCGCGACCGAGCTGCTGGGCACAGCCAAGCGCACGCATGCGCATTTCGCGTCGCGCGGAGAGCGCGCCGATTTCGTGACCGCGCTGCTGCCCGAGGGCCGGGTCGACGGCATGGCCGTCACCGGCATCCGCGCCGACGGCACGCGCTTTCCCTGCCAGGTCTCGGCGCGCCTGATCCAGTACCGCGGCGAGGAGGTGATCGTCTCCACCACGGTCGACGTCTCGCGCGAGGTGGAGCTGCGCCGCAGGCTCGCGGGCCAGCGCGAGCAGATCTTCCAGGCCGAGAAGATGTCCGCGCTCGGCGAGCTGCTGGCCGGGGTGGCGCACGAGCTGAACAATCCTCTGTCGGTCGTGGTCGGCCATGCGCTGATGCTGCGCGAGGAAGAGATCGGCGACGAGGCGCTGCGAAGGGTCGGCAAGATCAGCGACGCGGCCGAGCGCTGCACGCGGATCGTGAAGAGCTTCCTCGCCATGGCGCGCCAGCAGCCCGCGCAATTCGTGCCGGTGGATCTGGCCGAGACTGCCGAGACCGCGCTCGACGCGCTGGCCGGCAGCGCCGAGGGGATCGGTGCGGAGGTGGACACGGATATTGCCGCGGAACTGCCGATGGTGCGCGGCGACGCCCACCAGCTGGCGCAGGTGATCATCAACCTTGTCGCCAATGCCGACCAGGCGATCCGCGACAGCGGCACCGGCGGGCGGATCCGGCTGTCGCTGGCGCCGGGGCCGGACGGCGAAACGGTCGTCCTGAGCGTGGCCGATGACGGACCGGGCATCCCGGACGCCCTGCGCAGCCGCGTCTTCGACCCGCTCTTCACCACCAAGCCCGCGGGGTCCGGCACCGGGCTGGGCCTGGCGCTCTGCCACCGGATCGTCACCGCCCATGCCGGCCGCATCGCGGCAGAGCCGCGCGAAGGCCCGGGTGCCGAGATCCGCGTGCATCTGCCGGTGACGCGCGACACGGAGACCGCCGGGGCGCAGGCCGCGGAACCCGCGCAGGCCGCGCGCGGCCGCATCCTGGTGATCGACGACGAGGAGGACGTGGCCGACCTGATCCGCGAAATCCTTGCGCGCGACGGCTTCGAGGTGACGGTGGCAGGATCGGGCGAGGACGGGCTCGCGGCGGCGCTGGCGGGCGGCTTCGCGCTGATCCTGTCGGATCTGAACATGCCGGGGCTGGACGGGCGCGGGCTCTATGAACGGCTGCTGCGCGACCGCCCGGAAATGGCGCGGCGCACCGGCTTCGTCACCGGCGACACGATGAGCCCGCAGGCGCGCGGCTTCCTCGACGGGGCGGGACGGCCCTGCCTGGAGAAGCCGGTCGCGCCGGGCGAACTGCGGCGGCTGGCCCGCGCCATGCTGGAGAAGGGGGGACAGGCGACATGAGCGACCATGTGCTGATCTGCGACGACGAGACGGACCTTCGCGAGATGCTGGCGGAATACCTCGGCAAGCGCGGCTTCCGCACCAGCATGGCCTGCGACGCCGGCAGCCTGCGCGCGGCATTGGCGGCCTCGCGGCCCGACCTGATCCTGCTCGACATCAACATGCCGGGCGAGGACGGGCTGTCGGTGCTGCGCAGCCTGCAGGGCCCCGAGGCGCCGATGGTGATCATGCTGACCGCCGCCGGGGAAACCGTGGACCGCGTGGTGGGGCTCGAGATGGGCGCGGACGACTACCTGGCGAAGCCCGTCGACCTGCGCGAGCTGGCCTCGCGGATCAAGGCGGTGCTGCGCCGCCGCACCGTGCCCGCCGCGGCCGAGGCAGCGCCGGAGCGCACGCGCTTCCGCTTCGGCAAGGCCTGGCTCGATCTCGACGCGGCGCGGCTGACAAGCGAGGACGGGGAGGAAATGCCCTTGACCTCCATGGAGTTCAACCTGCTGAAGCTCTTCGCGCGCAACCGCGGCAGGGTGCTGAACCGCGACCAGATTCTCGAGGGCGCCCATGACCGCGCCTGGGATCCGTTCGACCGCTCGATCGACATCCGCATCTCGCGACTGAGGAAGAAGATCGAGGTGAACCCGTCGAAGCCGGTGGTGATCCGCACCGTGCGCGGCGTCGGCTACATATACGACCCTGGCTGATCCGGCCCGCCCTCGACCCGCCGGCCATGGCCCCTGCCGCTGCAGGACCGGGATCATGCTCCACACCCAGAAGCCGCCAGGGCGGCTGTCCGTGGCCGACATGCCGGGCAACGGTCAACCGTGTCCGTTCCGTCTGGCCTAACAGGCTCCTGAGCCTAGCCGGGGCCCGACGCCGGCTGCAGAACATGGGTCGCCCGCTGCGGAGCAGCGGCGGAGACAGGCATGCGCGGTGCGGACGAGACGAGCGGATCGCCGTCCAGCCCTGCCGATCCGGAGGCGCGCATCCGGGCGCGGCATCCGCTGCGGACAAACCGGCAGGCGGCGAAGCGGGCCATGGAGCCGCCGTCGGTCCGAAGCCCATGGCGAACGCGCCCGCCGGCCGCGACGGCGGATTCGCGGCGCTCCACGGCGGTTGTGGCCGCGCCCCGATCGCCCCCGAGCGGCCGATCCGGGGCAGCCTGCTCCAGATTCTCTGCTCCGTCCGCTCCGGGCGGCAGCTGATGGCGCAGCTGGACCGCGACCTGCCGGTCCGCCGGTTCGCCGGGCTCGGCATCGGTGGCCCCGTGTTGGGCGAAGGGCGTCCCGGAAGTGATCCGGGGGGATCAATTCGGCCTTGAACGGGCGGCGCCCCGGGCCGGAGACCGGCCGCTGGCCACGGACAGGCCGCGCAAGGTGATGGCGGCCATTCCCGCGCATCGCGAGGCCGCGCCGCTGCTGCCGGACGGCCGCTTCGCGCTCGACGGCACATTGGCGGAGGCCCGGGCCTCGATGAAGCGCGTCCGGCCGAAGGAGGACGGCAGTCCCGGCGGTCCCCCCGCACAGGACACTGCCCCGCAGCCCGGTCCGGAACCCGTCCGATGGCCCGCCCCGCCGGCCGCAGCCGCAATGCCGAAGCCGGTTTCAGGGGCGGGAAGCGCTCCAGCGCCACGCATGCCCCGGCCAGCCGGTCCGCAGGCGCGGCTCTGCCGGACGCCGCCCGGCACGGGCATGCGCTGACGGATGCGAGGCGTGTTCCGCCACAGGTCCGAGGACCGCGCCGGTTGCGCAGCGGCCCGGCCGTCCGGGGCGGCCCGAGCCGGGCG
>NZ_JAATVU010000061.1 GCF_013184745.1 Mangrovicoccus sp. HB161399 | reverse complement strand
TTCCAGGCTGCCGGCGGCCGCGCGGCGCTTGAGGCGCCATTTGCGCGAGGCAACATCTTCCGCCTGAGCTCGATCCCCGCTGCCGTGCCGGCATAGATCATGTCGCGGTAGTCCTCGGCGAGTTCGTCATGCATGCGTTTGGGCGCGTGGCCAAGAAGGTTGCGGTGCTTGTGGACCGTGCAGCGCTGGATCGGCCGGTCCTCGCCCCAGAGCGCAACCAGGGCGGCTTCGAGCCCGGGCGCGCCGTCGACGATCACGAATTCGGGCCGTCGCAGGCCGCGCGCATCGAGATCGAAGAGAAATTGGCTCCAGGCCGCGTTGCTTTCGCCTCCCATGTTCTTGATGGATAACAGAACCTTCTGCCCGTCGCGGCGCACCCCGATCTCGGCCAGCGGCCTGCGATGTTCGTGGCCTTGCGGTCCAGCCTGGTCTTGACCACGGTGCCGTCCAGAAGTGAGGCACCGAACGCGATCCGTCCGAGAGAGATGCCGAACCCGGACGATATCCTCCCCGGCCAGGCTGCGGGCACACCAGGCGTCCCAATCGACCTTCACCTTCCGCCAGGCCCGGCTGCCATTCGCGCCTGCGCTCGGACCGGTGGCGCGCAGGCGCTCATTCCTTGCTGGCGGCCCCTTCGAACAGGCCGAACAGCGCCCGCTTCACCCGCCGCGTATTGGTCCCCGCCAGATACACCGCCGCGATCAGCGCCTCGGCCTTCTTCGTGAGCCGCCTGTAGCGCGGCAGCGCCTTGGACCGCCACTCGGTGACCTTGCCGGTTTCGTCTTCGATCCGGGCACGAGGAACGCGCACCGTCTCGGTGCCAAAGGTGCCCGTGAGCTGCCGCTCGCGGTGCCCGTGGCGGTATCCTTTCTGCGCACCGTCGCCGCGGCCATAGCGGCAGCGTCCGATGAAGGCTTCGAGTTCTTCTTCGAACATCGCCTCGATGGTGGCGCGGACAGTTGCCCTCAGACGATCCTCGATCGGGTCGAACCCGGGCTCGTCTGCCGGTAGCGCAAAGCTCGCAGCGTCGTTATTCTCGGTCATGGCGTGATCTCCCTGGCGGTTGCAGCCGCCGGATGGGTGGGTTTCAGTTCACCCGGAGATTACGCCGCCATCCAATTTCCACCACTTCCGAGACACGACCGTGCGCGGGTCGCCCGGGAACTCAGCGCCCTGATCCGGGTCTATGGCAAACCTGGATGCGTTGTCAGTGATAACGGGACCGAGTTCACCAGCCGGGCCATCCTGAAATGGGCCGACGAGAATAGCGTGCCCTGGCATTGCATCGATCCGGGAAAACCGCAGCAGAACGCGTTCATCGAAAGCTTCAACGGCAGCCTGCGAGACGAACTCTTGAACGAGGAGATCTTCGACAGCTTGGATGACGCGCGCAGGAAGCTGGCCCTGTGGCGCTACGATTGCAACACGGTCAGACCGCACTCGTCCTTGGACAATCGGACACCGCAGCAAGCGCGCCGAGCGCTTGGGCAATTTGAGGGCTCCGCGCCCGGCGCGCTTGCGCCAGACGGAGAACCCGAATACCCAAATCCAACCTGCAGACTCTCGTTATGAAGGAGGGACCGCCAGGGAGCAGGTCATAGCCAGGAGACATAGCGCAGCGCGGCGGCGGCAAAGGCCCTTGTCGCGTCGTCAGGGGAGCGTCCGGCATGCGCCGCTTCGCCGGGCTCCGGCTTCGGGCCGGCCGAGGTCGTGCGCAGCGCATCCGGGACGGGTCCGGAAATGCTGTCCAGGGCTGCAGGAGGCAGAAACAAGTCCCAGGGCGTCCCGAGGTCCTCGGAGAGCCAGACCGGGTCGTCTGCCTCGCTTCCGCCCTGCCGCGAAGCGCCGCGCATCTTCATGAGCTCGCGTTCATGGGCAACGCGGCTGAGCAGGTAGAAGTCGTTCCCGGCCGCCCGCGCGATCTCGGGCGCGTCCGCCTTCACCTCCATTGCCGTCGCCAAGGGCAGGTTGCGCAGGATGACCATTCTGTCCGCCAGGGCCTTGACCCGGTCTTGAACCCGGCGATGCGCCAGCAGCGGGTTGGCTGCTTCGGTGTCGGCTTCGTGTTGCATCAGGAAGGTGACGAGGTATTCGAGGTAGTCGGAGGCCCGGAACAGCAGCCGCCGCCGGACCATGCGCGTGCGGCAAGCCAGCAGGAGGAAGATGCGCCCCGGCAAGGGGAACCCAGGAGCGTCTTGTCCCTGATCGTCGGAATGAGCGGCCTGGCCTCGTGGATGGTCTGTCCGGCCGCCGGGGAATTCTGTGACGCGCCTTGCGCCCGGGACCGCGTTCTCAGCCTTGGCGTGCGTGCTCTGCCGGGGCGCCGGTCCCGGCATGGCCGAGCGCCAGCACCTCGCGCGCCATGTCGTCGGCCAGCATGAGCAGCACCTCCGGATCGGTCTCGCGCTGCAGGAAGACGGTCAGCCCCATGATCTTGGCCTGCAGCAGACGGGCCAGCCGTTCGGGGTCCGCGCTGTCGGGCAGCTCGCCGCGGGCGCGGGCGAGGGCGAAGACCTCGGCAAAGCGCTCTCCGACCCGGCGCAGATAAGCGCGCGCCTCGGCCCCGGCCTCGCCCGGCACGTCGGCCAGCTCCAGCGAGGTCTTGGCCAGCATGCAGGCCGGCGGCGCCGGATCGCGGAGCCGCCGCTCGACATGCAGCCGCAGCCAGTCCGCCAGCGCCTGCAGGGGCGACTCCGTCTCCGCCAGCTTCTCCTCGAACACCTCCGCCATCCGCGCGTGGTAGCGTTCCAGCGCCAGCCGGAACAGCGTGTCCTTGCTCTTGAAGGCGGCGTAGATGCTGCCCGGGCGCATGTCGAGCGCAGCCTCGAGATCCTTCAGCGAGGTCGCATGGTAGCCCTTGCTCCAGAAGAGCTGCATGGCCCGGTCGAGGGTCTTGTCGCGGTCATATGGGGCGGCACGTGTCATGATCCGTCATTTAGGCGTCCCGCTGCACGACGGCAAGTTTGAGCATTCACTCAATCGTAATTTGAGCGAATGCTCAAAAGAGTCCAGCTTGCCCGCGAGGCCGGGCTGTTCCGGCCGTTTTGCCCAAAGGAGGCCCCGATGGCCGATTTTATCCGTCACACGCTGGAAACCGCGCCCGAGGCATCGAAGCCGCTCGTCGAGAACGCCATTGCCATGTTCGGCATGCTGCCGAACCTGACCGCCACGATGGCGGAAAGCCCGCAGCTGCTGGAGGTCTACCAGCTGGCGCATGTCCGCTTCCAGGAGACCAGCTTCACCCCCGACGAACTGAACACCGTCTGGCTGGCGATCAATGTCGAGCATGCCTGCCACTACTGTGTCCCGGCCCATACCGGCATCGCCCATCGCATGGGGGTCGATCCGGAGGTGATCGAGGCGCTCAGGACCGAGTCCCCGCTGCCCGATGCCAAGCTGGAGGCGCTGCGCGGCTTCACCCTCGCCATGGTGCGCGGCCGCGGCGTCGTCAGCGATGACGAGATGCAGGCCTTCTTCGCGGCGGGCTACAGCCGGAAGCACGTGCTGGAGGTGATCCTCGGCATCGCGCAGAAGGTGATGAGCAACTACGTCAACCATGTCGCGCAGACGCCGGTCGACGCGCCCTTCGCGAAATTCGCCTGGGACCGCAAGTCGGTGGCCGCGGCCTGACAAGCGGCGGGGCAGGTCTCAGGCGACGGGACCTGCCTCGCCCCGCAGCCGCGGCGCCACCGTGCGGGCCAGCCGCAGAATGTCGGCGATATAGGGTTTCTCCGCCTCGTCGCTGCGGATGGCGGCATAGAGATGCCGGGTGATGCCGTCCCGGGTCAGCGGCCGGGTCACGTAATCGGAATTGTAGCGCACCTCGCGCACCACCCAGTCGGGCAGCACCGCGACCCCGCGGTTTGAGGCGACCAGCAGCAGGATGACCGCGGTCAGCTCCACCTGCCGCACCGCGCGCGGCTCGACACCGGCGGGGATCAGCAGCTGCGAGAACACGTCTAGCCGCGAGCGTTCCACCGGATAGGTGATCAGCAGCTCGTCGCGGAAATCCGCGGCCTCGACATAGGGCTTCGCCGCCAGCGGGTGGTGCGAGGACGCCACGAAGACCGGGTTGTAATCGAAGAGCGGCTCGAAGCTGACCCCGGCGAGGCTTTCGGGATCGGAGGAGACCACCAGATCGACCTCCTCCTTCTGCAGCGCGGGCAGGGCGCCGAAGCTCAGCCCCGGACGGATGTCGACATCGACATCGGGCCACGCCTTGCGGAATTCCTCCAGCACCGGGAACAGCCATTCGAAGCAGGCATGGCATTCGATGGCGATATGCAGCCGCCCGGATTTCCCGGAGCGCAGAGAGCGGAAATCCTCCTCGGCCGCGGCGACCTCGGGCAGGATCTTCTCCGCCAGCCTGAGCAGCCGATGGCCGGCCGCCGAAAGCTTCAAGGGCCGCGAGCGGCGCACGAAGAGCTCCACGCCCGCCTGCTCCTCCAGCCCCTTGATCTGGTGCGACAGGGCCGACTGGGTTATGTTCAGCACATCCGCCGCGCGCGCCAGCCCGCCTGCGTCATGGATGGCCTTGATGGTTTTCAGGTGCCGGAATTCCAGGTGCATCTCGTCGCCAATTCAAACGCGGCTCATGTTGAACTTTAGCATTATGAATTTGCTTCACAGTGCTGTCGAGGGCTATATGCCGCGGAACCCGAATAGGAGAGATGTCCATGTCCGCGCCGCGCGTGTCGTTCGAATTCTTCCCGCCCCGCTCGCTGGAGGCATCGTTCCGGCTGTGGGACACCGTGCGCGTCCTGGCGCCGCTGAAGCCGTCCTTTGTCTCCGTGACCTACGGGGCCGGCGGGACCACCCGCAAGCTGACCCACGAGGCGGTCACGACCATCGGCAAGAATTACGGGCTGAACGTCGCCGCGCATCTGACCTGCGTCGATGCCAGCCGCGCCGAAACGCTTGAAATCGCGGAGTCCTATGCCGAGGCGGGCGTGACCGAGCTGGTCGCGCTGCGCGGCGATCCCCCGAAGGGCGCCGACCGGTTCGACCCCCATCCCGAGGGCTTCCGCGACAGCTGCGAGCTGATCTCGGCGCTGAAGGACACCGGCAAGTTCACCTTGCGCGTCGGCGCCTATCCCGACCCGCATCCCGAGGCCAAGGGCGACACGATGGCCGATGTCCGCTGGCTGGCGAAGAAGTTCGCCGCCGGGGCCGATTCGGCGATCACCCAGTTCTTCTTCGAGGCCGACACCTTCTTCCGCTTCCGCGACCGCTGCCGTGCCGAAGGGATCGAGGGAACGGTCATCCCCGGCATCCTGCCGATCGAGAACTGGAAGGGCGTCCGGAAATTCGCGGAGCGCTGCGGCACGCCGGTGCCCGCGTGGCTCGACGAGGCCTTCACGAAGGCCGGCGAAGAGGGCCGCGAGGAGGAGCTGTCCAAGGAGCTCTGCATCAAGCTCTGCCGCGAGCTGATGGCCGAAGGCGTCGAGGACCTGCATTTCTACACCCTGAACAAGCCGACGCTCAGCCGCGACATCTGCGCGGCGCTGGGCGTGCATCCCAAGGCGACGCTGGAAGACGTCGCCTGAGGCCGGGATGCCGCAGGGACGGCGCGGCAGTCGCCATGTGCCGCTTTCCCTGCTAGGTCAGATCTCATGACCGAAAGAGCGATGCGATACGGCACCGTCAGTGCCGAAGAGCGGGCCGGGATGACCGGCCTCGAGTTCCTGCAGGCGACCGTCGACGGCCGCCTGCCAGAAGCGCCGATCCGCGGGCTGATCAACGGCCGGGTCTCGGCCGTCGAAAAGGGCCGCGTCGAGGTGTTGGCCCGTCCGACCGAGGACCACCTGAACCCGTTCGGCGCGGTGCAGGGCGGCTGGTACGGCGTGGTGCTGGATACGGCGCTGGGCTTCGCCATCGTGTCCTGCCTGGGCGAGGGGTTCTCGGCGCCGACGCTGGAATTCAAGGTCAACATCACCCGCGCCATCCCGCTGGGCATGCAGGTCGTGGCGATCGGCACCGTGTCCCATGTCGGCCGCCGCACCGGCGTCTCCACCGCCGAGATCCGCGGAGTCGAGGACGGCAAGCTCTATGCCACAGGCTCCACCACCTGCATCAATCTCACGCCGTGAGGCGGCTTTTTACCGCCTGTTAACCAAGACGGATTGTCCTCTCCGGACAGGGCCGGTAAGCATCCGGCACTCCGCGGGCGTGGTGGAATGGTAGACACAGGAGACTTAAAATCTCCAGGCGCAAGCCGTGCGGGTTCGAGTCCCGCCGCCCGTACCAGCCGGCCGTCCCGAGCTGCGGGACCGCCGGAAGCCGCCGCAACCTCATCCTGAAAATCGATCGTTAACGGATCGGTGCCAGAACCGGCAGGCAGGCGGGACTCGTCCTGCGCGGAGGAGAGGCAGGGAATGTTGGATCAGGGACAGTGCCCGCAGCGTCTGGCCGACGAGATGGCCGGGCTGGCGGACGGGTTGAGGAAGCTGCTGATCGAGGAGTCGGCGCAGCCGCTGCCGCTGCCGCCGGAAAGCTCGCTGCTCCATCCCCTGGCGCTTCTGGTGGAGCAGCTGCGCGCCGCCCATGTGAAGCTGTCGCGCCAGAACGAGGTCCAGACCGTCGGCGAGGGCGAGTTCGAAATCAAGCGGCGCAACCAGATGCGCGAGATCTCCCGCAATTTCAGCGGCACGGTCGGCAAGGTCGTGACCGACCTGATCGCCCGCGGCCACGAGGGCACGCAGGCGACCGAATCCGCGGTGGCCTCGGTCAACGAGATGGTCCGGAAGACCGAGGGCATCCGCAACGCGATCCAGACCGTGATCGAGCAGGCCGCCTCCTCCAGCGAGAGCGTGAAATACGCCGCCACCCGCGCCGACGCCGCGATCGAGATCACTGCCGAGGTGCAGGCCGCCGCGCGCGAGATCGTCGAGGTGGTCGGGCTGATCGATTCGATTTCCTTCCAGACCAACCTGCTGGCGCTGAACGCCAGCATCGAGGCGGCGCGCGCGGGCGATTTCGGCCGCGGCTTCTCGGTGGTGGCGCAGGAGGTCAAGACGCTGTCGACCCGCACCTCGGAGGCGGCGCAGCGGATCAAGGAGACGGCCGAGGGCATGCAGGGCGCGGCCAACAACATGACCGAGGCGGTGCGCGCCATCAAGACCGCGAACGAAAGCGTTTCGGCCACGACCTCCGACACGATCGAGGCGATCAACCGCCAGGTCGAGGCGACCAAGGAGATCACCGAGCGCGCCGAGGCTTCGGGCCGCCAGCTCTCGCAGGCGGAAGCGCGGATCCGCGCCATCCAGGACGAGGCCGGACGGCTCAGCCGCCAGACCGAGGAATTCGCCCGCTACATCTCGGCCGAACCTGGCGTCAGTGCCGAGTCGGTGATCTTCGGCCAGTCCGCGCCCTTCTCCGGGGCGGTGGCCTCTCTCGGGACGGGCACCCGCATCGGAATCGAGGCCGCATTTGCCGAGGCGGCGGCGGCGGGCGGCATCCATGGCCGCAACCCGGTGCTGGAGGCGGTCGATGACGGCTACGATCCCGACAAGGCGCTGGAAAACGTCCGCACGCTGGTGCGCAGCGGCAATATCTTTGGCCTGGTCGGCGCGGTCGGCACGCCCACCTCCAAGCTCAGCGAACGGATCGCCCGCGGCGGCCGCGTGCCCTTCGTCGGGCCGGTCACCGGCACGGGTTTCCTGCGCACGCGCGAACGCGGCCATGTCGTCAACATCCGCGCCTCCTATGGTGACGAGGCCGAGGCGCTGGTGCGCCATTTCGAGTCTCTCGGCGGGCTGGACGACTGCGCGCTGTTCTTCCAGGCCGATGCCTACGGGCTGGCCGTCAGCGAGGCTCTGAAGAAGCCGCTGGCCGCGCGCGGCTGCGCGATCCGGCATCTCGCCCCCTATGACCGCGTCAGCGGCGACGTCTCGGAGGCGGTCGGCCTGATCGCGGAGGCGGCCCCGAAGCTGGTCTTCATGGCCGGAACCGCCGGGCCGACGGCAAAATTCGTCAAGGGTCTGCGCGGGGCGGGAATTTCCCCGCATCTGGCGACGATCTCCTTCGTCGGGGCCGCGGAATTCGCCCGCCAGGCGGGCGATTCCGGTGAGGGCGTGGTGGTCAGCCAGGTCGTGCCCAGCCCGTCGGACCGGTCGAGCCTGCTGGTCCAGCAATGCACGGCTGCGCTGGAGCGGACCGCGCGCGGCACCAAGCTGGATTTCGCGGTGCTCGAAGGCTATCTGACCGGCCGCGTGCTCTGCGAGATGCTGGAGCGCGCGGGGCCGGAGCCGTCGCGGGAGGGCTTCCTCGCAACCGTTTTCGGCCAGCGCACCGAGATCGACATCGGCGGGTTCCGGCTTCGCTTCGGTCCCGGCGAGAATGCCGGGACGAGCACGGTCTATCTCACCCAGCTCGGCCGCGGCGGCAGCTACGCGCCGCTGCCCTCGGCCCTGCGCCGCGCGTCCTGACCGGTCCGGGACCGCAGAATTCCGCGTGGCAAGGCTTGTTGCCTCGCCAGGGCACGCGGGCAGGCAGGCGGCTAGTTGCGCTGCCGGGATGCCATGCTCCGGTTGCTGGGCAGCCGGGGATGCGGCGCATCAAGCATGCATTTCGGGCGTGACGCCCGGGTTGCGGACGAAGGGCCCGGCCGGACCCCAGATATCCGGACCGATCTCTGTCAGGTGCAGCCGCACATGCGGCGAGCCCCACCCGGCCCCAGGCTAGGCTGGCGCAGGCCGTTAGGCATGGCGCCCCGTCCGGCGGCCTTCCGCGGGGATTGGCCGGAGGACCGCCTGGGGTGCGTTGCGCGACAGATGGGAGTTTGCCCGGAGCTGCCGGTCATGGCGGCGCGCGAGCTGTCCAGCCTGCTCCTCCCAAGGGGCTTGGCGCAATTCGGCCTTGCGGCAACAGGGCGTTGCGCAAGCATACAACACGCCCCGGCTTCGCTCGCGATGGTCGCCCCGGCGCCGCATGTGGGCCCGCAAGTGCTCCCGTCCGGTCTTCCAACTAGGCTCGGGACCCATTGATTTGGTTGGGCTTCCGTGATTCAGTGTTCGAAAACGAGCGGTAGGCATGTCAGATCTTTTTTGGTTGAGCGATGCACAGATGGCGCGTCTCGAGCCCTGCTCTCCGAAGCCGCACGGCAATCCCCGGGTCGGTGGCCGCCGCATTCCGAGCGGCATCGTCTTCTCCAATCGCAATGGGTTGAGGTGGCGGGACGCTCCTTCCGAGTACGGACCCCACAAGACGCTCTGCAACTGCTGGGATCGCGCGCCTGTTGCATCTCGGCTGGTTCCGACCGGTCCACTGCAAGGCGGTCTCGGCCCAGGAGGTACGTGCAATCCTTGCAGCTCGGAAATCCATTCAGAACAACATGATTGCCCTGGAGATGCCGGTGTGAGGCCTCCTGCGGAACTTCGGCCTGAAGGTTGGTGCCATCTCGCGCGGCAGGTTCGAAGCGCGGATCCGGGAATTGGTGGCAGGCAACACGGTGCTCGACGCCGCTGCGGAACCCATGCTGCGCGTGCGCGTGGCTCTGCGCCTGGAGCTCGCCAGACTGGAGAAGAGCGTCTGGCGGATGGCCTCCGAAGACCCTGTCTGCCTGCGTCTGATGGCCATGCCCGGAGTGGGTGCGGTCGTGGCACTCACCTATAGCTCAGCCGTCGACGACCCCACGCGCTTCCACTCATCGAAGAATGTCGGTCCCTGGGGCGGCCTGACACCCTCGCGCAGCCAGTCCGGCGAGCGTGATGTCTCGGGACAGCATGACGAAGGCTGGAGACGTGAATCCCCGACGGGTCCTCTGCGAGGCCGCAACGGTCATGCTGAATAGAGGTCGAGGCAACACGCTTCGGACGTGGGCCGCCCATGTTGCCGAACGTCGCGGGCGGAAGCGCGCAATGGTGGCTCTGGCCCGACGCATGGCTGTCGTGCTGCACCGTATGCGGGCCGATGGCACGAGTTTCGGGATGGAAGCCACCGCCTGACCCGACCTGTGCCGCCTGCCTCGCTGAGCACGCCTATGAGATGGACACACCGGAACTGCATCGAACCAGCATCTTGTCGATGGCCCGCAGGCTGGCGACGGACCGAAGCACGTTCCCGAAGGACCTTGAACACGAGCCGCGGCGTGGCAATCGAAGTGACTGACCAAAGCACCCCGCCAGCGGGATTGGATCTCTCGAGCGAAATCGCTTGATGGACGGAGACCCGTTACCGAAGCCCAGAGCCCAAGGAGGGGCAGCGACACGGCGTCTGCGCCTGCCGTCGAAGGGCCTTTGCCGTCAGCGGAACCGGTCGCGCCATGCCCTGCGCGGCATCGCCCCATCGGCCGGACCGATGGTCCGGCGCCGCCGCGGTCACGCCGGCGGTGCGGCCGGTTCCCGGCGGCGCAGGAGCTGCGCGAAGTCCTGCCGGGCGAATTCGACCAGCGCGCGGACCTTGCGGGGCAGGCTGCGGCCCTCCAGCCAGACTGCGCTGACCGGGATTTCCTCGCCCTCGTAGCCGTCGAGCAGCGGCACGAGCTCGCCGGCGTCCAGCGTTCCGGGCAGGACGAAATCCGGCAGAAAGGCGATGCCGTGGCCGGAGACGGCGAGGTCGCGCACCACCCGCGCGCTGTTGGCGAAGATATGCCCGGCGACATGGATGGCATGTTCGCCATCGGCGCCGCGCAGCACCCAGCGGTCGGGCGCGCGGCGGTTGGTGTCGACGATGCAGCGATGCGCCGCCAGGTCGCGCGGATGGGTCGGCATGCCGTGGCTGTCCAGGTAGGCGGGCGCAGCCACCAGCCTGCTGCCGATCTGGCCGAGCCGTCTCGCGGTCAGCGCGGCCACGTCCGGCTGGCCGATCCGGAAGGCCAGGTCGATCCCGTCCGAGGCCAGGTCGACATGGGCGTCGTCGAGCCTGAGATCGACCACCAGGTCCGGATGCTCGGTGCAGAACCGGCCCAGCAGGTCGCGCACGAAGATCTCGCCGAAGGTCACCGGCGCCGAGACCCGGATCACCCCGGAGAAGCCGCGGGTGTCCTCGGTCACCTCGCCGATCAGCGCGTCGAGCTCGTCGAGAAGCGCCGGCGCCCGCGCCAGCAGCCGTTCGCCCGCAGGCGTGATCCCGACCTTGCGGGTCGTGCGCTGCAGCAGCCGCACGCCCAGCCGGGTCTCCAGCTCGGCCACGTATTTCGAAGTGAGCCGGTTCGACATGCCCAGCCGGTCCGCGGCGGCGGTGAAGGAGCCGCTCTGCGCGGTGGCTACGAAGGCCTTCAGCCCGTCGATCAGATCCATGGCATGCCTTTCGGAACACTGCGTGGATAGAGATACAACACCTTCGCGATTTCATTCGAGCGCGGCAAGGGGCATCTTCCCCTCAACGGAACAACGCAGCGCCGCAGGACGGCGCCCCGCAAGGAGACAAGACATGGCCACTTCATCGGCACCTCTCGAAATCGGCCGCGTCGCCCTGACGGTCCATGACCTGGGCAAGACCGGCGCTTTCTACGAACACGTCATCGGCCTCGAACGCCTGGGCAGCGACGGCGAAAGCGCGCGCTACGGCGCGGGCGGCCGCCCCCTTGTCGAGCTGCGCCTCGACAGGGCCGCGCGCAAATCCACCCGCCGCGAGGCCGGGCTGTTCCACACCGCCTTCCTGCTGCCGGAACGCGCCGACCTCGGCGCCTGGCTGCGCTACGCCGCCGAGACCCGGATCGGGCTGCACGGCGTGTCCGACCACCTGGTCAGCGAGGCGCTCTATCTTGCCGATCCCGAGGGCAACGGCATCGAGATCTATGTCGACCGGCCGCGGTCCGAATGGGACGTGAAGGGCGGGCTGGTCCACATGAGCACCGACCCGCTCGACCTGGAGAGCCTGGCCGCCGCCGCCTCCCCCTGGCAGGGCGCGCCCGAAGGCACGGTCGTCGGCCATGTCCATCTGCAGGCCGGCGCGCTGCCGCAGGCGCAGGAGTTCATCTCCGGCGAGCTCGGCTTCGACGTCACCAGCAAGTATCCGGGCGCGCTGTTCTTCGGCTCGGGCGGGTACCATCACCACCTGGCCGGGAACATCTGGAACAGCCGCAACGCGCCGGTCCGCCAGTTCCCCGCCACCGGCCTGGCCGCGGTCGAGATCCTCGACGGTACCGGCCGCGCCGCAACCGTGCTCCACGACCCCTGGGGCACCGAATTCGACATCACGCCGAAGGAGGCCTGAGCCATGCTCGTCGACGGAAAATGGACCAAGGACTGGCACCCCGTGCAGAAGGCTGACGGCAAGGGCCGCTTCGTGCGCCAGGTCTCGTCCTTCCGCAACTGGATCACCCCGGACGGGTCGGCCGGCCCGACCGGGACGGGCGGCTTCAAGGCCGAAGCGGGCCGCTACCGGCTCTATGTCGCGCTGATCTGCCCCTGGGCGTCGCGCACGCTGATCGCCCGCAAGCTGAAGGGGCTGGACAGCCTGATCGAGGTGACCGTGGTCAACCCCACGCTCACCGGGGAGGGCTGGGCCTTCGGCGGCTATGACGGCGCGGACGAGGACCCGCTCTTCGGCTACCACCACCTGCACCAGCTCTACACCCGCGCCGATCCGCACTACACCGGCCGCGCCACCGTGCCGGTGCTGTGGGACACCAAGACGGATACGATGGTCAGCAACGAGAGCGCCGATATCGTGCGGATGTTCGACACTGCCTTCGAAGGCCTCGTGCCGTCGGGCGTCCGGCTCTACCCGGAGGATCTGGGCCTGGAGATCGACGCGCTGAACGCGCAGGTCTACGACACGCTGAACAACGGCGTCTACAAGGCGGGCTTCGCCTCCAGCCAGGAGGCCTATGACGAGGCCGTAGCGGGGGTCTTCGAAATGCTCGACACGCTGGAGGAGCGGCTCACGGGCGACTGGCTGTTCGGCGAGCGGTTCACCGAGGCCGACATCCGGCTGTTTGTCACGCTGATCCGCTTCGACGCGGCCTATCACGGGCTGTTCAAGACCAACCGCCGCCGCATCTCCGACTATCCGCGGCTCAAGGCCTATACCCGCCGCGTGCTGGAGCTTCCCGGCGTGCGCGAGACGGTCAATATGGACCACATCACCCGCGGCTACTATTCGATCAAGGCGCTGAACCCGTCGGGTATCCGTCCCGTCGGTCCGGCAGACATCGAGGCGCTGCTGGCCTGACCTGCGGCATTCTGGCACTTCGGCCCTTGCAATGCAGGGCCGGAGGGACTATCCGGTCGCGTCCCGGTCCGGGACCAAGTCTCCGCGACCTTGCCAAAACGGATCATGCCCATGTCACGCCTTCTGCCCGGCATCCTTGCCATGGCGGCGATCGTCGTCGCCTCGAACATCCTGGTCCAGCATCTCTTCGGGAACTGGCTGACTTGGGGTGCCTTCACCTATCCCTTCGCCTTCCTCGTCACCGACCTGACGAACCGCATCCACGGGCCCCGCGACGCGCGGCGCATCGTCTGGGCGGGCTTCGCGGTCGGCATCCTCTGCTCGCTGGTCGGCTCCCAGATCCAGGGCGAGTTCGGTCCGCTGGTCACCTTCCGCGTGGCGCTGGGATCGGGCCTTGCCTTCCTTGCCGCCCAGCTGATGGATGTCGCGGTCTTCGACCGGATGCGCGACGGCGCCTGGTGGCGCGCGCCGCTGGCGTCGACGCTGATCGGATCGAGCCTCGATACCGCGATTTTCTTCTCCGTGGCCTTCGCCGGCGGATTCGCCTTCCTCGAGCCTGCCAACGACGTGTCCTGGGCAAACGAGGCGATTCCCCTTCTCGGCGCCGGTCCGGCGGTGCCGCTGTGGATTTCCCTTGCCGCAGCGGATTGGATGGTGAAACTTTCGCTGGCGCTCGTCGCGTTGATTCCGTTCCGCGCTTTGACTGCTCGTTACGCACATCACGCCTGAGTGACCCTCCGAGGTCGGATTTTAATTTGCGATTAACCTCCTTCGTGGCAGCCTGAACCTAGGTTGAAACAGATGAAAGGAGGTGATCCAGTGTCGAGAGAGATCCTGGAGAAAGAGGCCGGAACAGCTGCGGAGGGCCGCACCTAGGGGCAATCCCCGCAAGGTTGCGGATCGCAGTTGACCGACAGGTCTTGACCGGCCTGCCTCCAAACTCTCGGAAGGGTCGCCCAGAAGGGCGGCCCTTTCTGCTTTTCCTGCTGGCGGGTCCGGAATGTTTCGGCCGCTGTTCCCGACGTGACCGGCTGGGAGGATGGTCGGGCTTGCGGCGGTGGCTCCGTGCCGTGACGATGCCCCCGAGGCAAAGCTTGGGAGGGCAGGCGATGAGCGATGCAGCGGCGAAGGAGCCCGTCGAATCAGGGCGCTGGCGGATGCTGGGGCTGATCTGCGCGGGGGTGGTCGGGGTGATGACGACCTGGTTCTCGGCCACCGCGATCCTGCCCGAGCTGATTGCCGACTGGCAGCTGAGCCCCGGACAGGCAGCCTGGCTGACCAATGCGGTGCAGGGCGGCTTCGTGATCGGCGCGCTCGGCTCCTCGCTGGTGAACCTGCCCGACATCATGCGGATGCAGCGGCTGATGACGCTGGCCGCGCTCCTGGCCGCCGCCGCCAACCTGTCGCTGCTGGCCGCGCCCACGCCGCTCATGGCGATCCTCGCCCGCGCCGTCACCGGCATCGCTCTGGCCGGGGTCTATCCGCCCGCGGTCAAGCTGATGGCGACCTGGTTCCGCACCGGGCGGGGACTGGCGCTCGGCGCGCTGATCGGCGCGCTGACCTTCGGCTCGTCCATGCCGCATCTGATCCGCAGCCTGACCGACGGCGTGGCCTGGCAGGCCGTCGTGACGGCTACCTCCGCGCTGACGCTGGGCAGCGCCGCGATCTTCGCTCTGCTGGTCCATGAGGGTCCGTTCCCCTTCGGCCGCGCCACCTTCGACCCGCATCAAGCCTTGCGCGTGCTGCGCGACCGGCCGGTCTTCCTCGCGAACCTTGGCTATTTCGGGCATATGTGGGAGCTCTACGCGATGTGGGCCTGGATCCTCGCCTTCGGCACCGCCGCGGCGGGGGCGGGGCTGGATCCCTTCCCGGCGGGCACCCCGTCGCTGCTCGCCTTCACCGTGGTCGGGTCCGGCGTGATCGGCTGCCTTCTGGGCGGCTGGCTGTCGGACCGGATCGGGCGCTGCCTGACCACGGCAGGCATGATGGCCGTGTCGGGTGCCTGTGCCTTGCTGATCGGCTTCGCCTTCGACGGGCCGGGCTGGCTCCTGCTGGTTGTCGCGGTGATCTGGGGGATGAGCGTGATCGGCGACAGCGCGCAATTCTCGGCGGCGGTCACCGAACTGGCGGATCCCAGGCTGATCGGCACGGCGCTGACGCTGCAGATGGGGATCGGCTTCGGCCTGACGCTTCTGGCCATACGCATCGTGCCGGTGATGGCCGATGTTATGGGCGGCTGGCAATGGGCCTTCCTGATCCTGGTGCCCGGCCCCGTGGTCGGGGCCTGGGCGATGATGGCGCTGCGCCGCCTGCCGGAGGCGGCGAAGCTGGCGCATGGCGCGCGGTGACTACCAGGCGTTGTAGGACAGGTACTTGCCCGACATCTCGACCTTGACGCGGTCGCCCTTCGGGTTCGGCACGCGGGTGACCGACATGTCGAAGTCGATCGCCGACATGATGCCGTCGCCGAATTCCTCGTGGATCAGCGCCTTCAGCGTGGGCCCGTAGACGCCGACGATCTCGTAGAAGCGGTAGATGCAGGGATCGGTCGGGACGGTCTGTTCCCAGACCTTGGTGGGGCTCTCGGTCAGCGCGTCGACGGCGTCGGCCGGCAGGCCCAGCAGCGCCACGATGGCCTCGGCCTTCTCCTGCGGGAAGGCGTTCATCCCCATGCAGGCGGAATGGGTCCAGACCGGGTTCATGCCGATCTTCTCCGCGATTTCCTCCCATTTCAGCCCGGCCTTCTTCTTGGCCAGGATGATGGCGGCGGTGGCGTCTTCCTTGGTGAAGAGCTCGTCGGTGGCCAGGTCTTTCATGGATCGTCCTCCTGTTGATGGTCTTGGAATCCGGTTCAGGTGCGGGTCGCCAGCGACACCGCCAGGGCCAGCGCCAGCAATCCCGAGACGCCCTGCCAGAAGCGCGCGGGATTGCGCTCCATCAGCGGCACGTGGCGGCGGGTCTGCCATTCGCGGCAGGGGCGGCGCAGGTCGGCGGCGAATTCGCTCAGCGCATCGTAGCGGCGCAGCGGGTCGGGATGGCAGGCCTTCTTCAGGGCCAGATCGACCCAGCCGGGCACGATGCTGTCATCGTCGCGGGCGGGCGCATAGGCCAGCCGCCGCTGGTCGGTGCGCGAGCGGATCTTCGCGACCTGCGCGCCGTAGGGCAGGCGGCCGGTGAGCATTTCATAGGCGATCGCGCCGAGCGCGTACTGGTCGGACCGCCAGCTGACCACGTCGCCGGAGAAGTACTCCGGAGCGGTGTACTGGAAGGTGCCCGGCATCTCGCCCAGCACGCCGGGAACGGCCTCTTCGACGCCGGCCACGGCGACGGAGCCGAGGTCGATGATCTTGGCGGTGCCGTCGCGGTCGATCATCACGTTCTCCGGCCGCAGGTCCTGGTGGATCATCTCGCGGCGGTGCAGCGCGCGCAGGCCCAGCCCGATCTGCGCGGCGATGTTGCGCACGGTCTCCAGGTCCGGGTCCGGATTGTCGGTCATCCACTGGCGCAGGGTGACGCCCTCGACCAGCTCGGTGACCACGTAGAGGCCCGACCGGCGTTCCGGCGCCGCGGCGGCCCTGACGACATGCGGCGAGGAAACCCGGCGCGCGATCCATTCCTCCAGCACGAAGCGGCGGATGTAGCCCTCGTCCGCGGCGGTGTCGCCCGCCGGGATTTTCAGCGCCCGCCTCGTGCCGTCCGGGGCTTCGGCCAGGAAGACGTGGCTGCGCGCGCTGGCATGGAGCTGGCGGATGATGCGGAACCCGTCGAGCATGTCTCCGGGCGCGGGCAGCGGCGGGACCGGGAGCTGCGCCATGTCGCGCGCCAGATCCGCGCCGCCCTCGGGCAGGCTGTCGATGCGCACCACCTGGGCGGTCAGGTTGTCGGCCGAGCCGCGCTCCAGCGCCGCCTCGACGAGGGCGCGGGCGGCGGCCCCGGGCTCCGTGCCGGAGGCGATGCGGGCGATGGTGCCGGGCGGCAGGTGCTCGTGCACGCCGTCGGTGGTCAGCACGAAGATGTCGCCGGGCGAGAGCGCCACGCGGCGGTAGTCGATCGGCAGGTCTTCCTCCACGCCGAGCGCGCGGCCCAGATAGTCGCCGCCGCCATGCCGCGCGCGGTGGTCCTCGGTCAGCGGCTCCAGGCTCAGGCCGGCAACGCGCGAGATGCGGGTGTCGCCGGCATGGAAGAGATGCGCCTCGCGGCCCTTCAGGATCAGCGCCGAGAGCGTGCAGACATGGCCTTCGTTCAGGTCCGCAAGCCCGCGGTTCCGACCGCAGAGCCAGGAATTCGTCGCGGCGATCACCCGGCGGCCGGCAGTCTCCGCCGTCCAGGCATCGGGGGTTGCGTAATAGTCGGTCATCAGCGCGGCCACGGCGGTCTCGGCGGCTTCGCGGCTGACGGCGCTGGTGGAGATCCCGTCGGCGATGGCGACGGCGATGCCCTTCAGCAGCAGGGCGGAGCCGACGGGAACGGCGGCCCCGTGGAAATCCTGGTTTTCCGGCTTCGCGCCCGCCGCGGAGAACTGCCCGATGGTTGCGGCCAGGGCGGTCGGCATCTGGGTGTCTTTCGGCATCGGTGGCTCCGGAAACGTCGAAAAGGGCCCCGCGCGAGGCGGGGCCCTGTCTTCTGCTCGATTATTCTGCCGCGATGCGGACGTCTGCGTTGGCCTGTGCCGCTGCGTTGCGCTTCGGGGATTCCTTGAAGTGGGTGGCGTAGATCATGCCGCCCACGAAGGTCAGGCCGCCGACGAGGTTGCCCAGAACGACCGGGATCTCGTTGTAGATGAAGTAGTCCGCCCAGGTGAACTGGCCGCCCAGCATGATGCCCGAGGGGAACAGGAACATGTTCACGATGGAGTGCTCGAAGCCCAGGTAGAAGAAGACCAGGATCGGCATCCACATTGCCATGATCTTGCCCGAGGTCGAGGTCGACATCATCGCGGCGACGACGCCGGTGGAGACCATCCAGTTGCACAGCACGGCGCGGACGAAGACGGTCAGCAGGCCTGCGCCGCCGGCAGCCGCATAGCCGAGGGTCCGGGCTTCGCCGATCTGGCCGATCTTCTGGCCGACCGCGTTCGGCTCGGTCGAGAAGCCCATGGTGAAGACGATGGCCATCAGGATGGCGGTGGTCATGGCGCCGGCGAAGTTGCCGCAGAACACGAGGCCCCAGTTGCGCAGGACGCCCTTCCAGGTGCAGCCCGGGCGCTTGGCGATGACGGCGAGCGGCGCCAGGGTGAAGACGCCGGTCAGCAGGTCGAAGCCCATCAGGTAGAGCATGCAGAAGCCCACCGGGAAGAGCAGCGAGGCAACGAGGAAGTTGCCGGTATTGACCGCGATGGTCACCGCGAAGGCGGCGGCGAGCGCCAGGATGGCACCGGCCATGTAGGCGCGGATCAGGGTGTCCTTGGTGGACATGAAAATCTTGGATTCGCCGGCATCGACCATCTTGGCCGCGAATTCCTTCGGCATCACGTACGACATGCGTGCAGTCCTTCTAGAATGGGGGCCTGAGATCAGGCGCCAGTGGTGGTGGAGAGGTAGATGTCCCGACCGTCGAGACGGATGGGGAAGGTTTGCGTCGCGCCCTCGTCGGCGCCCTGTGCGGCGCCGGTTTCGAGCGAGATCACCCAGTTGTGGAGCGGGCAGGTGACGCAGCCGCCATGCACGATCCCCTGGGAAAGCGGCCCGGCCTTGTGCGGGCAGCGGTCTTCGATTGCGAAGATGCGGTCATCCCCGGTGCGGAACACGGCGATGGTCATATCGCCGTTCTTCACGCAGCGCGCGCCCTGGCGCGGGATCTCGTCGATGGTGCCGATCAGGCGCCAGTCGAAAGCGGTTCCAAGGTCCTTCATTCGGCTGCCTCCAGCTTGAGATCTGCCATCGGGGTGAATTCATGGGCTTCGGCGCCTGCGACGCGCTCGGCCCAGGGGTCGATCTGCGCGAATTGCTGCGAGAAGGCGAAGCGCTCGGCATGGGCCTTGCGGGCCTCGATATCGTCGAAGACCGTCTCGCGGATATGGTCGTAGCCGATGCGGTCGGCCCATTTGTAGATCCGCTCGAGGTAGTAGCCGGTTTCGCGGTAGTACTGGGTCAGCGCGCCCACCACCTCGATCACCTCTTCCTCGGTCTTCACCGATCCCAGTTCGGTCGTGCCCTGGATATGCAGGCCGGCCGCGCCGCCATAGACGATCTGGTAGCCGCTATCGACGCAGATCACGCCGATATCCTTGCAGGTCGCCTCGGCGCAGTTGCGCGGGCAGCCGGTGACGGCCAGCTTCAGCTTCGCCGGCGACCATGCGCCCCAGAGGTATTGCTCCAGCTTGATGCCGAGCCCGGTGGAATCCTGCGTGCCGAAGCGGCACCACTCCTTGCCTACGCAGGTCTTCACCGTGCGCAGGCCCTTGGCATAGGCGGCGCCCGAGATCATGCCGGCATCGTTCAGGTCCTTCCAGACCGGGATCAGGTCCTCTTTCTTCACGCCCAGCAGGTCGATGCGCTGGCCGCCGGTGACCTTCACCGAAGGGATCTCGTAGCGGTCGACGATATCGGCGATGGCGCGCAGCTCCGACGAGGTGGTGACGCCGCCGAACATCCGCGGAACCACCGAATAGGTGCCGTCCTTCTGGATGTTCGCGTGCACCCGCTCGTTGATGAAGCGGCTCTGCTGGTCATCGGCATATTCGCCCGGCCAGTCGGCAACGAGGTAGTAGTTCAGCGCGGGGCGGCACTTGGCGCAGCCTTCCGGCGTCTTCCACTCCAGCTCCTGCATGACGGCGGGGATCGACTTCAGTTCCTTCGCCTTGATCAGGCGGCGGACCTCGCCATGGCCCAGCTCGGTGCAGCCGCACATGCCCTCGGCCTTCTTCTCGAAGCTGTCTCCGAGGGTCAGGGCGATGACCGACTCCACCAGCCCCGAGCAGGTGCCGCAGGAGGCGGAGGCCTTGGTGTGCGCGCGGACCTCGCCGAGGCTGGTCAGGCCCTTTTCGGTGATCGCGTTCACGATCGTGCCCTTGCAGATGCCGTTGCAGCCGCAGATCTCCGCGTCGTCCGACAGGTTGGCAACCGCTGCCAGCGGGTCCGCCGCCGCGCCGCCGCCCTGGTAGGCCTGGCCGAAGATCAGCGTGTCGCGGATCTCTTCCACGCACTCGCCGGATTTCAGCAGCTCGTTGTACCACATGCCGTCGGCGACATCGCCGTAGAGCACGGCGCCGATGACGCGGTTGTCCTTGAGAATCACGCGCTTGTAGGTGCCGTTGGCGGCGTTGCGCAGGACGACATCCTCGCGGTCCGCGCCTTCGGAGAAGTCGCCGACGGAATAGAGGTTGATGCCGGTGACCTTCAGCTTGGTCGGGGTCTCGGCATGGCCGAAGGCGGCCTCGCAGTCATTGGCGGCTGCCAGGTGCTCTGCCGCGACGCCCGCCATGGTGTAGAGCGGGGCGACCAGGCCGTAGACGCGGCCCTCGACCTCGACGCATTCGCCGACCGAGAAGATGTCCGGGTCCGAGGTGCGCATGTCCGCCGAGCAGACGATGCCACGGCCGACTTCCAGGCCCGCCTCTTTGGCCAGCGCGGTGTTCGGGCGGATGCCGACGGCCATGACGACGAGCGAGGCGTCGATCACCGTGCCGTCTTCCAGCTCCAGCCCCTCGACCTTGTCGGTGCCCAGGATCGCCTTGGTGTTGGCGCCGCAGCGGACCTCGATGCCGCGCGATTCCAGTTCCTTCTGAAGCAGGTAGCCCGCTGCCGGATCGAGCTGGCGCTCCATCAGGGTCGGCATCAGGTGGATGACGGTCACTTCCATGCCGCGCGCCTTCAGGCCCGCTGCCGCTTCGAGGCCCAGCAGGCCGCCGCCGATGACGATGGCGCGGCCGCCCTTGGCGGAGGCTGCCAGCATGCCCTCGACATCGTCGAGATCGCGGTAGGCCAGCACGCCCGGGAGCTGGTGGCCGGGGACGGGGATGATGAACGGGGTGGAGCCGGTGGCGACCACGAGCTTGTCATAGGAGGCGGTCACGCCGCCCTCGGAGGTGACGGTCTTGGCATTGCGGTCGATCTGCGCGACCTTCTGGCCGCGGTGCAGCGTGACGCCGTTCTGCGCGTACCAGTCGTCGCCGTGGATGATGATGTCCTCGTAGGACTTCTCGCCCGAGAGCACCGGCGACAGCATGATGCGGTCGTAGTTCACCCTGGGCTCGGCGTTGAAAATGGTGACGTCGTAGGCGTCCGGGGCGATCCGGAACAGGGTTTCGAGCATCCGGCCGGGGGCCATGCCGTTGCCGATGATGACGAGGTTCTTCTTGGACATTTCCGCTCGCTTCCGTGTTCAGCTGGCGCGACGCAAGGCGACGCTGCGTTGACTCGAGAGGGAATGCGAGATGGCAGCGCCCGCACGCGTTCCCAGAAACCTTCCGATATGATCGGTAGTCTTGAGTACGCAGCGCCGTTGCTGCATGGGCCCCATAGGGGCCGACTGTTCGGAGAGGACCGCGCCCTTGCGGTCCGAACCGGAGGCCGTGACCTCCGCTGAACCCTTGATTACCGATTCCCTGCGGCCCGTTCCAGAAAAAAGTGGCGCAGGCTGCGAATGTTTTCGCCGCGCTGCGCCCGATCTCAGGAGCTGACATTCTGCTGTGCAGAAACGGCCCCGTTTGTCGTTTTTTCCATCGGTTTTATGATGAAGGATTCACGAATTGGTGAATGCGGCCAAGAAAAAAGCCCCGGCGCAGGGCTGCGGCGGGGCTTTCGGCACGAAAATTGCGAATCGTCATCCGGTCGTGGCCGAATCGTTCGCGGCGGCGCGCTGCAGCACGCCCAGGGTGCGCGGGTGCATGAGCAGCGCGTCGGCAAGGCTGAGCCTGTCCAGAGAGCGGTAGAAGGACAGCTGCGCCTCGGCGAAGGGCTCCAGCAGGCCGCAGGAGCCGGTCAGCAGGCAGCCGCCGCAATCGACGATGGTGCAGTCGCCCTCCATGTGGCGCACGACCTGTCCCAGCCGGATGCCGGAGGCGGGCCGCGCCAGCCGGACACCGCCCGCCCGGCCGCGCAGGCTCTCGAGGAAACCGCCCTCGATCAGCTGCTGCGCGACCTTCATCAGGTTGTTCTTCGACAGGTCGTGCGCCCGCGCCATTTCGGCGATGGGCACGATCCGGTCCTGGTGCGCCGCCAGGTAGAGGCAGATGCGGACCGCGTAATCTGTGAATTTCGACAGGCGCATGCCGCCGGTCTCCCTGTTGCGCGGCTGTGCCGCCGGTCGGTTCCGCGCCGCTCAGGCGGCGCGGATTGCCTGTGCGTCTGCCGCCGCCAGCGATTTCGGATGGCGCAGGAACAGGATCGCGGGGCTCGGCAGCTTTTCGCGCCGGATGGTCTCGGCCAGCGTGCCGAGCGTGGCGGCGGCATGGCGTTCGCGCGCAGTGCTGGCATTGGACACGATGTCGACCGGGCAGGCGGCGGGCGCGCCCGCGGCAATCAGGTCCGCCTGGATCTCGGCGGCCTTCTCGACCCCCATGTAGATGGCCAGCGACGTGCCGGGCCGGGCCAGGAGGCTGCGGTCGGGATTGGCGTCGCCCGGGCGGCAGACGCCGGTGGTCACGGCGAAGCTGTCGGTCTCGCCGCGCTCGGTCAGCGGCACCATGATCGAGGCCGCGGCGGCGGAGGCGGCCGTGATGCCCGGAACGATCTCCACCTCGATTCCGGCGGCGCGCGCGGCGGCGATTTCCTCGGAGGCGCGGCCGAAGATCGACGGATCGCCGGATTTCAGCCGCACCACGCGGCGGCCCTTCAGAGCCTCCGCGACGATCACCCGGTCGATCTTCTGCTGCGGCCAGGCATGCTGTCCGACCTCCTTGCCGACATAGATGCGGTCTGCATCGCGGCGGGCCAGTTCGAGGACCTCCGGGTCGACCAGCCGGTCGTAGAAAATGACATCGGCCTCCTGCAGGCGGCGCACGGCGCGCAGGGTCAGCAGGTCGCGCGCGCCGGGACCCGCGCCGACCAGCGAGATATGTCCTTCGGACTCAGGGAGTTCTCCGGTCTCCAGCGCGGCCTTCAGCATGTCCGCGGCCGCGCTTTCGCGGCCCGCCTCATGCGCCTGGAACGGCGCGCCCCAGAAGGCCCACTGCCAGAAGGCGCGGCGGCCGTGATGCGGCACCCGCTCGGCAACGGCGTCGCGCAGTCGTCCCGCCAGCGCCGCGAAGCCGCCCACGCGCGGCGACAGCATCTGCTCCACCTCCGAGCGGATCGCCCGGCCCAGCACCGGCGCGGTGCCCTCGGTGCCGATCGCCACCACCACCGGATCGCGGTCGACGATGGAGGGCGTGAAGGCGTCGCACATCTCGGGACGGTCGATGACGTTGACCACGGCGCCGGCCTTGCGGGCTCCGGCCTTCAGCGCCGCGTCGGTTGCCTCGCAGCCGGTGGCGACGAAGGCCAGCACCGCGCCCTCGAACGTGTCGGGGCGCAGCTCCTCGTGCTGGACAGCGCGGCCGCTTGCCGCCAGGCCCGCCAGTTCCGGGTCCAGATCTCGGCCGAGGATCACGATCTCGGCCTCGGTCTTGAGGATCAGCCGTGCCTTGCGGGCCGCTTCGGCGCCGGAACCGCAGATCACCACGCGGCGCCCGTCCATGCGCAGGAACATCGGGAAGTTCTTCATGTCGCATCCTTGAAAAACGAAAAAAGCCGCCGACTGCCGCGCAGAACGCAGCATGTCAGGCAGCTTTGCCATGGGGCCCGGACATCGGGGGGATTCGCGGCGCCGTTGCCGCTGCGTTCTTTTTCCTACGGAATTCCGCAGCGTTCAAGGAAAACTGCGCGCCGGATGATGCTTTTCCGCGCCGCTGCGTGCCCTTGGGTGCGGATTGCGCGGCGCAGGGGCATGCCGCAGCGCGGTAGCGGGGTGCCGCAACGGGTCTCCATGTCGCGCCCCGGTGGCTCCGGGGCGCGTTGAAACCCCCGTCCATTCGATGTTTGATGGCCGTCGCGAACAAAGCTTCGACCTGAATACATGATTGCGTGACGACGATAATGACCGATTCCCGACTGATCCGCTGGGTCGAGAAAGCCATGTTCGACCGGCGGGCCGAGGCCGTCATTTCCGGGCTGCCGGGGTCGCTGGGCAGGGACGACAACAACATTTTCTCGCTGCACGAGCTGGAAGGCTTCGCCGATGTCGATGTCGTCAGCTTCGATTTCTTCGACACGCTGTTCTTCCGCGAGCACCTGTGCATGGAGCAGGTCTTCGCCAAGACCGCCCAGCTGGGCAGCCAGCTGGTGGACGCGCCGCAGGACGAGGTGTTCCGGGCGCTCTTCGCGGCGCGCGGCTACGGCTCCTTCCAGCTGAAGCGGACGATGCAGGCGCAGGGCAAGGGCGACGAGCCGCGGCTGGAGGATATCTTCGCGCGGGCGCTGCGGCCGTTCGAAAGCGATGCGGCGGAGCGCGCGCGCGTCGCCCGGCGGCTGGTCGAGCTGGAAACCGGGATCGAGCTGCGCAACCTGGTGCCGAACCACGAGGCGCGGGCGGTGCTGCGCAACCTGAAGCTGCTCGGCCGCAAGACGATCGTCGTCTCCGACATGTACCTTCCCGCCGTCTCGCTGCAGAAGGTGCTGGACGCGCACGGGCTGGGCGACTTCGTCGACGACCTGATCGTGTCCTCGGAATTCGGCATCACCAAGAACTCGGGCGAGCTGTTCGAGGTCGTGGCCAAGCGCTGCGGCGTGCCGCGGAAGCGGATCCTGCATGTCGGCGACAACTGGAACAACGACTGCGTCCGCCCGCGCGAGCGCGGCCTGCGCTCGGTGCACTACTACAACCACGACCAGGAGAACGAGGTGCGCCGCGCCTCCGGCCTGCACGCCCTGCCGCGGCCGGGCACGGTGCGCGCCGACGAGCTGCGCCGCGATTTCGGACTGGCCGCGCGCGGGCCGCTGGCCTCGCTCGATGCGGTGGTCGGCCAGGTGATCGCCCCGGCGGCGGCGCTGTTCGTGCATGACGTGCTGACCCGCGCGCTGAAGAAGCGGTCCTCGCACATCTTCTTCCTGACCCGCGACGGCACGATCTTCCGCGAGATTGCCGAGGCGATGGTGGCAGCGGCGCCCGAGCTCTATCCGGTGGAGGCGCAGTTCCGCACGCTGGCGACCAGCCGGGCGACCGGGGCGCTGTTGGGATTCTCGCCCGAGGATGCCGACTATCTCTATGTCACCACCGAGTACCTGTCGGAGGTCGGCTTCAGCTTCGCGCGGTTCCGCGCGATCTTCGGCATTTCCGACGGGGAGTTCCACGCGCTCGCCGACTCCACCCGGTCCCATGTCGACTGGCTGGGCGACGGCATGGCGATTGACGCCTTCCGCAGCCTCTACTGGGACTGGGACGATTTCCGGCGGCTGGTGCAGTCCGCGGTCCACCGCAAGACCTCGATGACGCTGGACTATCTCGAGCAGGAGGGGCTGTTTTCCGCGCGCAACCCGGTGCTGGTCGATATCGGCTATTCGGGCACCTGGGGAAAGCAGCTGTCGCCCGCGCTGGAGAAGCGCGAGCGCCTCGGCCTGCCGGTGCCCGACGAGATCGGCTTCGAGTTCTTCGCCACCAACCGCTTCTATGTCGGCAACGTGCAGCGGATGCATCCGTCGGTCACCATGGGGCCGGGCCGCATTCTCGACCACCGCCGCACCGACCTGGCGCTGACCTGCCTGAACTATGCCTGGCTGGAACCGTTCTTCCTCGATCCCTCGCTGGGCAAGCTCGACGGCTTCGTCCGAGAGGGCAGCCGCGTGCGCGCCGAGTTCCGCGACCCGTCCTTCTCCGTGGCCGAGCGGGCGCGGATCGAGGGGCTGCGCCATGCGCTGGTCGGGCGCTGCGCGCAATTCGCCGCCGACCTGCTGCGCAAGGAAGGCACGGCGGAGGAGCTGCGCCGCCTGGTGCAGGGCCGGCTGGTCGATCTGATCGCCTATCCGAAGCGCTCGGAAGTGGCCGCGATCAACAGCCTCGCGCATGAGCGGGGCATGGCCAGCGTCAAGGCGCAGGAGATCGCGCTGCATTTCTGGCCGAACAATTTCCGGGCCAAGATTGATTACCTGATGATGAACGACCACTGGATACAGGGCAGCCTGTCGCGCAGCCGCATGGGGCCGCTGAACCACGCGCTGGCCTGGTACTTCGCGCGCACGCGGACCGAGTTCGAGGACTGGAAGCCATGAGCAGAGCGCGCCGCATCCTGCATTACAACTGGGCGCAGTTCGACGATCCGGAATTCCGCGGCGGCGGCGTTTCGGTCTACCTGCGCAACCTGCTCGACAAGCTGGCGGGCGATCCGCGCTACGAATTCGCCGTGCTGAGCGCGGGGCACCACTATACCTACACGAACCGCACGACGCGCTACGAGCCGACCCCGAACATCCTGGAAGACCGCGGGGTGAGGAGCTTCCGCATCCTCAACTCGCCGGTGAAGGCCCCGGCGCATGACATGTTCTACGATATCGGCCTGTGGCGCTCCGACCCGGAGATCGCCAGGGCCTTCGCCGAGGTGCTGACCGCGCAGGGACCGTTCGACGACGTGGTGCTGCACTCGATGGAGGGCATCTCCTCGGAAGTGCTGGCGCTGAAGGAGCAGTTCCCGCAGACCCGGTTCCACTACATGTGGCACAACTACATGCCGCTCTGCCCGCAGATCGAGCTGCTCTACCAGAACCGTTTCGACTGCACCGATTACGAGGGCGGGCTGAAATGCCAGGGCTGCATCGGCGGGTTCCACTCGCGCGAGCAGCTGATCGTGCCGCAGCGCTTCGGCTCCTCGCTGGAATTCGCGCGGCTCTCGGGGCGTCCGCTGGGCAACTTCCTGTTCGGCGCGGGGATCGGTTCCTACAAGGTCGCGCAGGCCTGCGGCTATTTCCTGAAGGATCTGCGCCGCTCGGTGCGGGGCGCCTTCTCGAAGAACGAGGGCGCGCCGGTGCGCGGCCGCGGCTTCCAGTCGGTGGACATCTCGGCGGCGGGGCCCGGGCCCGAAGGGCGTTCGCTGGGTGCGGTGGCGCGCAAGGGCGGCGAGTACCGCGCCTGGCGCGAGCTGAACCTGGCGCTGCTGAAGCGCTTCGACAGCCACATGTGCGTCTCGCAGCTGGTCGCGGACACGATCACCGGGCTGGGGATGCTGCCGCACAAGGTGCATGTCACGCCCTTGGGGATGGATCTGCACGCCACGCCCGCCCAGATGCGCAAGCGCGCCGCGGCGAAGCCGAAGCACGACCGGCTGAGGCTGTCCTTCATCGGCTACGGCATCCCGTCGAAGGGGCTGCCCTTCATCACCGAGGCGCTGATGAAGGCCGACCTGCCGGTGCTGAAGGAGAAGGCCGAGCTGGTGATCTACGCCCGGCTGGGCGAGCATGACATGCTCAAGCTCGCGCCGCTGACCGAGCGCTTCGCCGATGTCCGCGTGGTGCAGGGCTACGAGCGCAGGGACCTGGCGAAGATCGCGTCGGACATCGACCTGAACATCGTGCCGTCGATCTGGCGGGAGACCTACAACCAGGTCGCCTACGAGCTGCTGTGCCTCGGCACGCCCTCGCTGCTGTCCTCCACGGTGGGGCTGGGCATGTTCTGGGGCGGCCAGCCCGATTTCGTTTTCCGGTCTGGAAGTCAGGCGGATTTTGTTGCAAGGCTCGGAAAGATCGTGGCGAACCCGCGCCTGCTCGAGGAGTTCTGGCAGTCCCCGCCCGAGCTGCCGACCATGGACCAACATATCGCTATGGCCCTCGCTGCGATGCAGGGCGGCAAGAGGAATGAAGCAGCATGAGCAGAACCTCGGCAATCATTGTCAAAGGCACTCCCCGCACCGAGGGTCCGCGGACCTATATCGTCTTCGGCGACATGCGGGGCGGGACCACGATGATCGGCGGAGTGATGCGCGCGCTCGGCATTTTCATGGGCGAGAACATCAACGAGGACAACCAGGAGAGCTTCCAGTTCAACGGTCCCTCGGTCCAGGACATGCGCGACTCGATCGAGGCCAACAATCAGAAGCACCAGGTCTGGGGCTGGAAGTTCCCGCATGCAGCCGACTATCTCGACCATGTCTGGGACCGCATCCGCAATCCGCATCTGGTCTGCGTGTTCCGCGATCCGGTCTCGAACGGCCGCGGCTGGAACCGCTGGCATCCGATCGGCCAGATCCAGGCCGTGCAGCAGTGCCTGCTGCGCCAGCAGAAGAACCTGAACCTGATTTCGCTGCGCAACTGCCCCTCGATCCTGATCTCCTACGAGAAGGCCGAGCGCCACAAGGCCGAGTTCCTGACCGAGTTCTCCGAGGTCCTGGGCATCGAGCCCGACCACGAGCGCTTCGATTTCCGCGGCTTCATGGCGGCCGAAAGCTACAAGAAGCTGTCCGACTACATGCTGGATCCGGCCGCCGCGCCCGCCGCACCGCAGGAATGACCTGACCCGGGCGGCGCCCTTGCGGGGCGCCGCGTGCGCAGGCCGGGCTCAGCCCGCGGCCATCACGCAGAGGATCTCGAAGAGCAGCGAGGCCCCGAGCCAGGCCGTGGCATTGCCCGCGTCGAAGGGCGGGGAGACTTCGACCAGGTCGGCCGCCGCCAGCGTCACCCCCGCGAGTTCCCGCACCACCTGCAGCGCCTGGAAGCTGGTCGGTCCGCCCACTTCCGGCGTGCCCGTGCCCGGCGCGAAGGCGGGATCGACGAAGTCGATGTCATAGCTCAGATAGGCCGGTTCCTGTCCGAGGATCTCGCGCGCCTCGGCCATCACGTCCGGTATGCCGCGGGCGAAGAGTTCCTCCACCGTGACGATCCGGATCCCCACCGCCCTTGCGAAGTCGCGGTCCTCGAAATCCCCGGCCGTGCCGCGGATGCCGATCTGGATCATGCGCTTGGGATCGATCAGGCTCTCTTCCACCGCGCGGCGGAAGGGCGTGCCATGGGTGAATTTCTCGCCGCCGAAATAGCTGTCGTTCAGGTCGGTATGGCTGTCGAACTGGATGAAGCCCAGCGGGCCGTCCTTGGCCACGGCGCGCAGGATCGGCAGCGAGCTGAGGTGGTCGCCCCCCGCCGTCAGCGGCCGGATGCCATGCGACAGCACGGTTTCGTAGAAGGTCGTGATCCGCGCCATGCTGTCCTGCAGGTTCGTCGGGTTCGGCGGCACGTCGCCCAGATCGGCGCAGTTCACCGCCTCGAACGGGCGCAGCCCGGTGACGCCGTGCTGGGCGCGGATCATGGTCGAGGCGTCGCGCAGCGCCCGCGGCCCGTGCCGGGCGCCCGCGCGGTTGGTGGTGCCGCCGTCCCAGGGCACGCCGACGATGCCGATATCGACCTCTCCGAGACGCGGATCCGCGAGGCCGAGATGCGGCAGGCGCATGAAGGCCGGAACCCCGGCGAAGCGCGGCAGCTCGAAGGCCGAAACGGGGGTGAAATCGGAAGCGGGCATCTTGGAACCTCGTGGAGTGTCGCCGGGACTCGGACTGGCGCGACACTGCGGAATTCCGTTGGCGGCGACAAGGGCGCAGGCTTGGAGCGGCCAGGCCCTGCCGCCCGCCGCGCCGCTGGGGTGCGCGGGACGTTGCGGCAGGGGCGTTGCATGGCCGCGCCTGCAAGTGCCGGTGCGGCTTGTGTCCGGGCAATGGGCGAGCGGGCCATCCGCCAGGGCGGGCGCAGCGGCTCAAGCGGAGTGCCGCCGGGCACGCAGCGAGGCTGGCGACCGCAAGCTGCGCAGATCGTGCGCCCGGTGGATGGGAGCTTCGGGCGGGACGTGCGGGCCGGGTGCCCGCCCCGACCCGGGGCAGGGCGGCGGAACCGTTCCCCAGGGGGCGGAGCGGCCGCGGGACCTGCTTCCGCGGATCAGCGGGGTGCCGGCAGGTCCTGGTCCGGACCGCCCGCGCAGCGGAATTCCGGCGGCGCGCCGGGGGCCAGCCGCACCGCCGTGAGGCCGCCGCCGAGATAGGCGCCGCTATCCACGGCGATACGCGTACCCTCGGCGCGGGCGGGGCGGGTGACGACATGGCCATGCACGATCCAGGGCGGTTCCCGGCGCTTGTGGCGGTAGAAGTCCGGGTGCCCCCAGATCAGCAGCTCCGGATCCTGCCGCTCTGCGGACCGCCGCGCCGACCATGCGGCATGGACTGCGATCACGTCGCCGTTCTGGACGAAGAGCGGCCGCGACGACAGCCATTCGATCCGCGCGCCGCCCACCGCCTCGCGCGCGGCAGCGGCCAGCGCCTCGACAGTGCCGGGTTCGGCCAGCTCCTCCGCCGGCGGCACCGCGAGCCCGAAGCTCGCCAGCGTGTCCGCGCCGCCATGGGCCAGCCAGCGGTCCGACCGTTCCTTGCCCGCCAGGAAGTCCAGCATCATCCGCTCGTGGTTGCCCATCAGCGCCTCGGATCGGCCGGGCCGCAGGGCGGTGATTTCCATGGCCAGGTCGAGGACGGCGGCGCTGTGCGGGCCGCGGTCCACCAGGTCGCCAAGGAAGACCAGCTGCGTCCGGTCCTCCATCCAGCCGGCGGTCCGCTCGAGCAACTCGCAAAGCTGGCCATGGCAGCCATGCACGTCTCCGATCGCGACCAGCGGACTGTCCGGGTCCGGAAGAAGCGGGGCGCTGCGCCCCAGCAGCCGCCCGGCGAGGCGTCGGATCATGCGGTTTCCCTTCTTGCGCGCGGGCAGCCTAAACCAATGCGCTGGGAAGGAAAACGGGCAGGGCCACAGCCGATTGACGCGGAGGACCGCCGGATCCGCGGTCCCGGAACATTCGGGCTTGCACCCGGTCCGGCACTCGGCAACAGCCATGGCGGCAAAACGGCCATGAATGATAACAACCGGAGGCAGCAGCATGGCACGACTTCTCCCCGCCGCCCTTTGCGGCGCGGTCCTTTTCCTCGGCGGATGCGCGTCGATGACAGACATGGAGCGCACCGCCGTCGGCGGCGGCGCAGGGTTCCTCCTGGCGGTGCCGGTCGGCGTCTCTCCGCTGCTCGGCGCGTCGGTCGGGGCGCTGGCTGGCCTCGTGTCGGACGACGTGCTGGGCTACTGACCCGCCCGGCGCGGCGGCTTCCGTCCGGAAGCGCGTCCGCCCGGCATGTCCGGTCGGGCCGCCTTCGGTTCGGAGGATGATCGCGACGCAGCTGGCTGGAGCTGCGGGGGAGCTGTCTCCGGCGCAGCGGAAAGGACCGCCCGATGCCGGGGCCAATGCGGGCGCAGGTGCGGACCTGATCCGGCAGCCGGTTTCCCGGACTGCCGGGCCTGATGCGTTCCGGTCGGGGCGCAGGCGAAGCGTGGGTGCGCGGGCATCGGAGTCATTGCTGCCTGCCGGGGCAAATCGCGGCCGATGCCGCCTCCGGCCGCGTGGCCGTCGCCGCTGCCGCAGGCAGTCCGCCGGGATGTTGCCTGCCTCCCAGCCACCTCCGCAGCCGTGCCGCCCCCGTCCTGAGGAAAATGTCGGCCTAAGCGCCAAAGCCCGTGTGGCACATGACTGACCGGGGGATGGCCGTCGCCGCGGAAAGGGCGAGGGGCAGCTTTTCTCGCCTGCGGGCGAACCACGGGATCTTCCCGGCCGTCCTCGGGCAGTCCCCCGAAGCAGACCGGGCCAGCCCGCCGTGCAGCGCCGCCATGCCGGGTTCCGCTCGGCATCAGCCGCACCGGAACCCGGCGGCGGCCATCGCCGTCCCATGCTGCGGCCTCTTTCCTGCCGGGAACCTGTCCCGCGTTCCGGGCCCGCCCGGCGCGGCCTAGCCTGCGCCGTCCTTCCTGGCGTCGCGGATCTCCTGCTGGCGCAGCGGAAGCTTGTCGATCACCCGGGTCAGCTCGCGCACGTCCCAGGGTGCGGGCTTCCTCAGCTCGACCCGCCCGTCCTTGCCGATCAGCACGACCGAGAACCCCCGCGGCCGCAGCGCTTTGCGCAGCGCGCTCGTCGTGCCGGGATCGGTATCGGTCAGCACCACCACGTCGCGTTCTGCCAGCGGATCGGGGCGGGCGCGCAGCATGTCCATCTGCAGCACGAAGCGGGGATCTTCCGGCGTGTCGGCGAAGACCACGACCGGCCGCTTCAGCCAGAGGAAGTCCGAAAGCTCGGCCGGCCCCTCCTGGAACAGTCCGTCGGCAGCGGCGGCCGTGGCGGAGATTGCGAGGGCGAGGGCGGCGAGCAGGGGGCGGATGCGGGTCTTCATGTTCCAGATATAGGCATTCCCCGATCTGAAACGAAATACAAAGCCGCGTCAGGACGGCGACAATCACGCTTGGTCACATTGCATCGCATTGCAGTTCCGGGATAACCGGCGCCATGTCGATCTGGTCCCGCATCGCCCAAGCCCTGTCCGCGCTCGCCTCCGGCGAGCCTCTGGCGCGGCTGTTCGACCGCCTGCGCACCCCGCCTGAGCGCTCGGTGGCCTTCACCATCGCCGTGATCGCGCTCGGCGCCAAGATGGCCAAGGCGGACGGCCAGGTCACCCGCGACGAGGTCCGCGCCTTCCGGCAGGTCTTCCTGATCCCGCAGGGCGAGGAGGAGAATGCGGCGCGTGTGTTCAACCTGGCGCGGCAGGACGTGGCCGGGTTCGAGGAATACGCCCGCCGCATCCGCGCCATGTTCGGCGAGGGCGCCCCGGTGCTGCGCGACCTGATGGAGGGGCTCTTCTACATCGCGGTGGCCGACGGCAGCTACCACCCCGAAGAGGCGGAATTCCTGGCGCGCGTCGCCGAGATCTTCGGACTGGGTCCGCGCGAGTTCCGCGCCATGCGTGCGCGCTTCGTCCAGGATGCCGCTCCCGACCCCTATGACGTTCTCGATGTCGATCCCGAGGCGCCGATCCCCGAGATCCGCGCGGCCTGGCGCCGTCTCGTGCGCGAGAACCACCCCGACCGGATGATCGCCCGCGGCGTGCCGGAAGAGGGCGTGAAGCTGGCCGAGAAGCGGCTGATCGCGATCAACCGCGCCTGGGAGGAAATCTCGCACCGCGCCGCATGACGGGAACCGTTGCCCGGCCCGGCCTGCATGCGCTTGCCGTGAACCGCCGATCCCGCATGCGCGGGATTGGGGCCATGTTTGTCAGCCGCAGGCTGCCGTTCTCGTCGCCATCCACGCATCCGCGGAATCGGAGCTCCGGGGAACCGGAACCGTTGCCGCCAGCTGGTGTGCCGGGTCCCGCCGGCCGGGAGCAGCATGTCCGGTTCTCCGCTTCCGGCGGCCATTGCCGGCATGCGGAAACGAGCCGTGGACACGCGCCGGATGCGGCATCGCCGCGGGGCGTCCGGACGGCATTCTGAAAGGCGCTCCGGGGAGAAATATCGCTCTTGCGCTGTTTCGGTGCCACGTGTAGAAGCGCCGGACACCACGGCCTTTCAAGGCTCTAGGCGAGTTGGCGGAGTGGTGACGCAGCGGATTGCAAATCCGTGTACACCGGTTCGATTCCGGTACTCGCCTCCAATATTTTCAAGCACTTGCGTCACCCTGCTTGTCTCCTTCTTGAAAATTGAAACAGCCGTTGAAACTTTCACGTTCCGGACCTGTTCTGTTCCATCTTGTTTCTGGCTTCTTGCGCCCGCGTCGCCAACTCACGCTGACGTACCTTCCCACCGTATTTTTTCAGCATCTCGACACCTGAGTGCCCGGTGACCGCTTTGACCATCTCGTCGTCGCAGCCTGCACGATAGAGCTCGATGGTAGCGTTCTTGCGCAGCCCATGCGTAACGTACTTCGACGCCTCAGGGTGCTCCATTTTGCCTTTGACCTTGCGCATCTCCTCGGCCACGGTCCGATAGCTTACCGGCCGACCAGATGTGTCGGTCACGACTGTTAGCCCTTTTTTCTCAACGGTGGCCAAGTGTGCCTTGAGGCGGTCTGTCAGTGGAATCCACAACTCTTTGTCGGTTTTACCCTGGGTGAAGTCATAGGCCCCTTTCTGTAGGTGGCTCCACCGAATGCTAAGCACATCACCGATGCGCTGACCGGTACCAATGCATAGTTCGTATACTAGTCGAGCGCGCGGCGTCGCAATTGCCTCGAATTCAGCACGGATATCATCGGGCCAAGGCTCCCAGCCCTCACTTTGCTGTTTGAAAAGCGGGATGCCCTTAGCCGGGTTGCCGTGCTCCTTCCGCAGAAAACCGATCAAACGGGCATGGTTCATCAACACGATCATGACTTGAACCAAGTAATTGGCTTGGCGCCACCGCGCAGCATTGGCCTGATGCAGCTCATACACGTGATGAGGCTCGACCTTCGCTGGATCCTTGTTGCCCCAAATGGGCTCTGTTGCGCAAATCCCTGCGGGGATTCATCTCGTGAATCCAGCATGGTAGCTGCGTTTCATGGGCAGCCCCCAGACTACACGACTCCCTGTCTTGGACGCCTTGGCATGACAAGCTTGCGGAAGCTTGGCGGGGTTTCGGCGTGCGACCGGAGCAATCGCCTCG
>NZ_JAATVU010000060.1 GCF_013184745.1 Mangrovicoccus sp. HB161399 | reverse complement strand
TCAGGTCGCGCCGCCGCCCATCGGTTTCGGACCGGTGGCGTCCGCCTGCTCACCTATCCGCATCGCCTCACCTCTTCCCTGAGACGGCGGTTCTCGCGGCGCCATGGGCTGCCATACCAGAACGGCAGCTGCTGGACGAAGCGTCATAGACGTCGGCTGGCCGAGCTGCGCCGCTTCCGTTTCCCGCACCAGCAGCTGGCATTCGAGGAAATGAAGCGCCCTGTCGATCAGGCCGAAACCCGTGTGGCCACCTTGGACAAGGCGATCGAAGAGGCAATCTCGACTTGGCGGTTCGCCCCTGTCGTCGATGCCTTGCGGGCGCTGCGGGGCGTCAGCGCAACTGTCGCCGCCACCGTGGTGGCCGAGATCGGCGATATCGCCCGCTTTGGAAATCCACGCCAGCTCATGGCCTGGCTCGGACTTGTGCCGGGCGAAAGCTCCAGCGGCAGCACGACGCGGCGGAGGCGCCTGACCAGGACCGGAAACGCCCTGGCGCGGACCATGCCGGTGGAAGCGGGCTGATCGTATCGCCACCCATCCAGGGAAGGGCAACCTTTCCTGAAGCGTTCGGCGCACCTGCCCCAGGAGATCAGGGACATCGGCTGGAAAGCGCAGACCCGGCTGTGCAAGAGGTTCCGGCACCTGTCGAATGCCGGAAAGCCTCAGCCGCGGTGTCCGGCAAGAGGCAACAGCGGTGCAGCGTCCGGCCCGTTACGGCATCTCATGGGCAAAAGATGATGGTCGCGGCCAAGGCTATCGCCGACAGGAAAGCAATCGGGCACCGGTCGCATCTGGCGGCAACGCGCCGCCAGCCCTTGAGGCGGCCGGACATGATTTCGATCCGGTGACGGCGCTTGTACCGCCTCTTGTCATGCGGGATCGCAGCCGTGCGGCACCGTCTGGATGGGATGCAGACCTTCATGTCCAATGCTTTCAAGGCACTGCAGGTCAAGTCCGCGTTCGCCATGCGGCTCGGAGTTGCCCGTCGTGGCGCCATCGGTTCGAGCCCGATGGGCGACGGCGCGGCATGGCTCGCCAGCCACGGTCCGCAGTCAGCCACTCGGCCTCCGGCAGCGACGCCAGCAGGATCGCCGCTCCCCTGCAGTCGCCCACCGGCTGCCCGGCAGGACATTGCACAGCAACGTTCCTTGACGGTGGCCCGCCGCCAGGCGGTAGCTGATCGGACGTCCCAGATGGCTGGCGACGGCATGCAGCTTCGAGTTCATGCTGCCCGCTCCCGGGGAAACGATCCCCCGGATCGCTTTCTGTTCCGCCGCACTCACCCGGAGGCTGGACGCCGTCTGGTGCGCCTTGAGCAAGATCGCATCGATCATGACGGTCCGCGCGTCCCGGACGCCGGAGGCCAGGCCGTCCATGATCCGGTCGAAGGCACCCATCCGGCTCCAGCGGAGCCAACGGCTGCCGAGCGTTTCCGGGGCCTTCGCGGCGCCACTGGCGCCACAGTCCCATTCGAATGCGCGGGCCATGCTCGACGGGCGCATCGCGCCAGCGCAAGCCGTTGCGGTTGACGAAGTTAATTCCGCTGAGCACCCTCCGGCAATCTGCGCGTGGCCGTCCGTGCGACTTCCGGGAGGGGGCAGCAGACAATCCGGGGAACTGTTTGCACGACAAACGGACGGATGCGCTCCATCTGGTTCGGAGGACATTTCCCCCCGCATCGAATGCTGATCCGCCTCACTCAGTCAGCCAGAACAAATCTTTCATCACGCACCTCCAGAGGAGGTCCAGAGTCACGATGCACCAAGGAAATCAATGTGTCCTGACGCTAGAACGCGCCGCAGAGCCGGGCCGCGGCATGGCGGTCCTAGAAGTCACCTCGGAGCGAATGGCCACCGGACCTGCTGGCAGCTTCCGTCCCGGAGCTGGGCCGGCCCAGGTCGACGCCGGATTGCGGCTGCCCCAAAACGCGCCCGGCGCATTGCACCGTCCGGACGCGACTTGCCGCCAAACCGGCCTTGCCGCTGGCCTGGCGCCGCAGGTCAGGCCGCGGCCATGCCTTCCGCCCAGGCGGCATCGAAGAAGGCGCGCTCGAGCGCCACCGCCTCGCGGAACATGGCCGCGGCCTCCTCCTGCGCCTGCGCATCCAGACCCGGCCAGGCCTTGTCGAGCTGGTCCTTCAGATAGGCCACCACCGAGGCGAACCCCTCGCCGCTATGCAGGTCGATCCATTCGGCGAACCAGAAGGGCAGTGCCGGATCATAGCCCGCATGGCGCTCGCCCCAGCTGAGATAGCTCCATTCCGCCACCAGCAGCACCGCGATCATCCGCTCGTAGCGCCCCGATTGCCGCGCCCGCGCCATCAGCGCCAGGAAGCCCGCCGCCGGGGCGGCAGGCTCGGGCGCGCGCTCGGCGGCCGTCATCCCCAGCCCCTCGAAGCTGCGCTGGAAATAGTCGTTCTCCGGCCCCGCGATCAGGCCGAGGAAGCGCGCGGCGGGCAGGCCGTCGGCCAGGCTCGGCGCATGGGCGACGGCGGAGGCGAGGAGGCGGACGAATTCGCCGACGAACAGGTAGTCCTGGCCGAGATACCAGGCCATCCTGTCCCGCGGCAGGGTACCGGCGGCCAGCGCGCGGCAGAAGTCATGGTCGGTGGCCGCATCCCAATCGGCGCGGCAGGTTTCGGCGAGCATCTCGCAGGGGCGCATGGCATCTTCTCCATTGCAGTTCGGTTCGGCCTCGCGGCGGGCTGTCACCAGCCGATCGAGGCGGTGACGGCATCCCTGAGCCAGGGCAGTTCGCGGGTGACCCGGCCCCATTGCACGGTGGCGCCGGCAATGGCGGCCACGCAGAGCACCGCCCAGACGCCGCGCACCCAGGCGCGGCGGCCTTCCAGCGCCCGCACGCCGAGCCCGAGGAAGCACAGGAGCGCCACCCCCTCGACCAGCGTGATGCGCTCGCGGAACCAGACAGCGTGCAGCACCAGCGCCGGGCCGGCGATCACCGCCAGGAACAGTTCGGCAGCTTCCCAGAAGGAGGAACGGAAGAAGGCGCCCATGTCAGGCTCCCTTGCCGGAAACGGGCACGGCGCCGCGCGGTGCGGTCCGGCGATGTTGGATTGCAGCCATGGGATGTCCTCGCAGTCTCTCTCTCCGGCAGGGGGAGGGCCCCCTCACAGCCGGGCAACGGTGTCGATCACGAGACCCGCGCCGGTCGCGCCGGCGAAGATCAGCACAATCTCGAAGGGCATGACCAGGATGATGAAGGCCGCGACCGTCAGCCTCTGGCTGAGGCTGCGCCCGTGCCGGACGCCGATATCGACCTCCGGGAAGATCGCGGTGACCAGCCAGACGGTGCCCAGCGAGAACAGCATGAAGGCGCAGCCGAGGAAAAGCAGCGCAGACAGCGCGAAGAGCACCCACAGATGGTGCACCGGCCCTGCGATCAGCGACAGCTTCCAGGCGGCCGCTGCCAGCGATCCGGTCGCCGCCGCGAGGAAGCCCGAGCGCGACAATGCCCCGGCCGCCTCGTCCAGCCGCTTGTGCCGCGGATTGATCGGCGTGACCGGAGCGCGCATCGCGGCTTCAGCGCACCTTCAGCGTCGCCAGGCCGATCAGCGCCAGGATCAGCGAGATGATCCAGAAGCGGATCACGATCTGCGGCTCCTGCCAGCCCTTCTTCTCGAAATGGTGGTGGATCGGCGCCATCAGGAAGACCCGCTTGCCGGTGCGCTTGAAATAGCCGACCTGGATGATCACCGAGAGCGCCTCGACCACGAAGAGCCCGCCGACGATGCCCAGCACGATCTCGTGCTTGGTGGCCACCGCGATGGCGCCGAGCGCGCCGCCGAGCGCCAGCGACCCGGTATCACCCATGAAGACAGCCGCGGGCGGCGCGTTGTACCACAGGAAGCCGAGGCCGCCGCCGATCAGCGCGGCGCAGAAGATCAGCAGCTCGCCGGTGCCGTCGACGTAATGCACGTCGAGATAGGTGGAGAAGTCGGCGCGGCCGACGACATAGGCGATGATCCCCAGCGCGGCAGCAGCGATCATCACCGGCATCACCGCCAGCCCGTCCAGCCCGTCGGTCAGGTTCACCGCATTGGCCGAGCCCACGATCACCAGCATGGAGAACGGGATGTAGAACCAGCCCAGATGCAGCAGCAGCGTCTTGAAGATCGGGAAGGCCAGGTTGCCGGTCAGCTCCGGCGGATGGACATGCATCATCCAGCCCGAGGCCACGGCGGCGACGAGGAAGCCAAGCCCCAGCCGCACCTTGCCCGAGACGCCCGAGACGTTCTGCTTGGACACCTTGGCATAGTCGTCGGCGAAGCCGATCAGGCCGAAGCCCGCGGTCACCATCAGGCACATCCAGACGAAGGGATTGTCGAGACGTGCCCACAGGAGGGTCGAGACCATCAGCGCGCCGAGGATCAGCACGCCGCCCATGGTCGGCGTGCCCGCCTTGGAGAAATGCGTCTCGGGCCCGTCGGTGCGGATCGGCTGGCCCTTGCCCTGCGTGCGGCGCAGAAGGTTGATCAGCGGGCGCCCGAACAGGAAGCCGAAGATCAGCGCCGTGGCGAAGGCCATGCCCGCGCGGAAGGTGATGTAGCGGAAGAGGTTGAAGACATCGCCGCCATCCGAGAGCGCCGTCAGCCAGTAGAGCATTTCCGTCAGGTTCCTTGCTTGGCCGCCTCGCGGAGGGCGGAGACGGCCTGAGAGACTTTCGATCCGAGCGATCCCTTGACCATCACCACGTCGCCGGCCCGCAGGAGCGCGGGCAGCGCGGCGGCCGCCTCGGCGGCGCCGGCAAATGCGGCAAGGCGTTTCGCTTCGGGAAGGGAGGCGTCGAGCACCGCCATGCGGGGGCCGACGCAGACCACGCCATCGATGGCCGAGATCGCCGGATGCGCGGCCAGCGCGGCATGGATCGCGGCTTCCTGCGGTCCCAGCTCCAGCATGTCGCCCAGCACCGCGATGCGGCGCCCCCCCGGCCCGGGCGAGGTCGCGGCCAGCACCTCGAAGGCGGCGCCGACCGAGGTCGGGTTGGCGTTGTAGGCATCGTCCAGAAGCGTCACCGGCCCCTGCTCCAGCATCACGGTTTCAGAGGTGCCGCGCCCGGCCGGCGGCACCCAGCCCGCCATGTCGGCGGCGGCCCGCGCCACGTCGAGCCCCAGCGCCTGCGCCACGGCAAGCACCGCAACGGCATTCATCGCGAAATGGCGGCCGGGCATCGACAGGTGCATCTCGTAGCGGATGCCGTCGAGTTCGGCGGCGATGTCGGTGCCGCCGCCGGAAAGCAGCGTCTCGGCCAGCCGCGCGCGGGTGCCCTCATGGCCGAACAGCACCGGAACGGCACCGGCCTCGATCGCCACCTTCTGCAGCAGCGCCGTGGTCTCGAGATCGGCATTGATCACCGCCGTTCCGCCCAGGCGCAGCCCGGTGAAGATCGCCGCCTTCTCGCGGGCGATGCCCTCGACGCTGTCGAAGGCCTCCAGATGGACCGCGGCGACGGTGGTGATCACCGCGATGTCCAGATCGGCCAGAGTGGCCAGCGGGCCGATCTCGCCGGGATGGTTCATCCCGATCTCGATCACCGCGAAATCCGCGTCGCGCGGCATCCGCGCCAGCGTCAGCGGCACGCCCCAATGGTTGTTGAAGCTCTTCTCGGCGGCATGCACCGTGCCCTGCCGCGACAGGACATGGCGCAGCATCTCCTTGGTCGAGGTCTTGCCGACAGAGCCGGTCACGCCGATGACCTTCGCCCGCGTCCGCGCCCGCGCGGCCTTGGCCAGCGCCTCCAGCGCGGGCAGCACGTCGGGCACGACAAGCAGCGGCGCATCCTCGGACACGCCCTCGGGGCGGCGGGACACCAGCGCGGCGGCCGCGCCCTTCTCCAGCGCCTGCGCCACGAAATCATGGCCGTCGCGCTGGTCCTTCAGGGCGACGAACATCTCGCCGGGGCGGATCGAGCGGGTGTCGATCGACAGGCCCGCGACCGAGAAAGCACGGGTTGCGGTGCCGCCGGTGGCCGCGGCGGCCTCGTCATGCGTCCAGATCGGTGTCACGGCAGCTTTCCTTCCAGCGCGGCCACGGCAACGCTTGCCTGCTCCGCATCGTCGAACGGATAGACCGTGTCGCCCACGGTCTGCCCGGTCTCGTGTCCCTTGCCCGCGATCAGCAGCGCATCGCCCGGCCCGATCGCATCGACGCCGCGCAGGATCGCCTCGGCGCGGTCGCCGATGTTCAGGGCATCGGGGCAGCCCCTCATCACCATGGCGCGGATCACCGCGGGTTCCTCGCTGCGCGGATTGTCGTCGGTGACGATCACCGTGTCGGCATGGCGCGCCGCCGCCTCGCCCATCAGTTCGCGCTTGGTGGTGTCGCGGTCGCCGCCCGCGCCCAGCACGACGACGAGATTGCCCAGCACATGCGGGCGCAGCGCCTTCAGCGCGGTCGCCACCGCATCGGGGGTATGGGCGTAATCTACGAAGACCGTGCCGCCGTTTCCGCGGGTCGCGACGTGCTGCATCCGGCCGCGCACGGTGCGCAGGCGCGGCAGCACCTCGAAGACTTCGCCCGGCTCCTCGCCCGCGGCGATTGCCAGCCCGGCGGCGCAGAGCACGTTCGAGGCCTGGAAGCCGCCGATCAGGTTCAGCCGGGTCTGGTAGGGCTGCCCCTGCCAGTTGAAGCGCAGGTCCTGCCCGGTCGCGTCGTAGCGCTGGCCGGTGATGCGCAGCTCGGCCGCCTCGGAATGGCCGATGCCGATCACCTCCTGGCCGCGGCTCTCGGCAAGCTCCGCCATGTCCAGCCCGCGGGGATCGTCGAGATTGACCACCGCTACGCCGTCATCGCCCAAGAGGCGGCCGAACAGCCCGGCCTTGGCCTCGAAATAGGCCTCGAACGTGTGGTGGTAGTCCAGGTGGTCCTGGGTGAAATTGGTGAAGCCGCCCGCCGCCAGGCTGACGCCGTCGAGCCGCCGCTGGTCGAGCCCGTGCGACGAGGCCTCCATCGCCAGGTGGGTGACGCCCTCCGCGGCCATCGCGGCCAGGTGGCGGTGCAGCGTCAGCGCGTCGGGCGTGGTGTGGTGCAGCGGCGCGGCATAGGCGCCCTCGATGCCCGTCGTCCCCAGGTTGACCGCGCTGCGGCCGAGATTTTCCCAGATCTGGCGCGTGAAGGTCGCGACCGAGGTCTTGCCGTTGGTGCCGGTGACCGCCACCGCCGTTTCGGGCTGGGCGCCGAACCACAGCGCTGCCGCGGCGGAGAGCGCCTCGCGCGGGTCCTCGGTGACGATCAGAGCAACGCCCGATCCGGCCAACGCCGGCGCGGCGATGCGCGCGCCCGCCGGATCGGTGAGGATCGCGGCCGCCCCCTGGGCAATCGCGGTCGCCGCGAACTCCGCGCCGTGGATCTTCGACCCCGGCAGGGCGGCGAAAAGATTGCCCTCGCCCGCCTTGCGGCTGTCCAGCGCGATGCCCGTGATTCGCGCCTCCTGTCCGCCCTTGGCGTGCAGGCCCAGTTCTGCCAGTGACTTAACCTGGGCGGTGTTGGCGGTCATGGCGGCCCCTCAATTGCTGTTGCGGGCTTCTCGTATCCCACTTGGCGCAGGCTCTTCAATCGCGGGGCGCATGTCCAGAAGCGGAGCGACGCGGCGGATAAGTTCGGCGGCAACCGGCACGACCGTCCAGCCGGCGGTGCGCCGTTCCATCCCCGCCGCGAAGACCGAGGCCTCGTCGAGGGTGGTGATGACCACGTATTGCGGATCGTAATAGGGGAAGATCGAGGCGAAGGTGACCATGTTGCGGTCCTTGTAGTAGCCGCCGCCGGGCTTGGGCTTGTCGGCCGTGCCGGTCTTGCCCGCCACGTAGTAGCCCGGCACGTCGCCCATCGAGGCGGTGCCGTCGGTCACCACGAGGCGCAGCATCTCGCGCGCCTGGCGCGAGGTCTGCTCGCTGACCACGCGCTCGCCCTGGGGCACGATGCCGTTGTGCTTCAGCAGCGTCGGCGTGACCTTGGTGCCGCCGTTCAGCAGCGAGGCATAGGCCGCGGCCAGGTGCATCGGGCTCGAGGACATGCCGTGGCCGAAGGAGATCGTCATCCCCGCCAGATCGCCCCAGACCTTCGGCAGCAGCGGCCGTCCGGTGGGGGCCTCGACCAGCTCCACCGGGGTCGGCTCGAAGAAGCCGAGCTTGCCGAGGAATTCCTTCTGCCGCGTGGGGCCGATCATCTGCGCGATATGGGCCGTGCCGACGTTGGAGGAAACCTCGATCACCTCGCGCACGGTCTTGGTCGGGCCGTAATTGTGGAAATCGCCGATCTTGAAGCGGCCGTAGACCAGCGGGCTCTCGGTATCGATGCGGGTGTCCGGCGTCACCAGCCCCAGCTCGAGCGCGTTGGCGACGGCGAAGATCTTGAAGACCGAGCCCAGCTCGTAGACGCCCAGAACCGCGCGGTTGAACAGCGGGCTTTCCGACGGATCGCCCTTCAGCAGCGGCCGCGGCCGCCGGTTCGGGTCGAAATCGGGCAGCGAAACCAGCGAGAGGATCTCGCCGGTATGGATGTCCATGATGATCGAGCTGCCGCCCTTCGCCTCGTAGAGGTCGATGCCGCCCTGCAGCACCTTTCGCGCCGCCGCCTGGATCGTCATGTCGATCGACAGCTGCAGCGGATCGCCGACCTGCGCCGGATCGCGCAGCCGGTCGTCCATCGCCTTCTCGATCCCGGCCACGCCGATCACCTCGGCCGCGCGCACGCCCTCGTCGCCGAAGCTCGCCCCGCCCAGCACGTGCGCGGCGAGATGGCCGTTGGGATAGAGCCGCATGTCGCGCGTGGCGAACAGGAGCCCCGGATCGCCGATGTCATGCACCGCCTGGACTTCCTCGGGCGACAGCGTCCGGCGCAGCCAGACGAACTTGCGCCCCTGCTGGGTCAGCCGCGCCAGCAGGCGGTCGTGATCCATGTCCGGGAAGATCTCGACCAGTTGGTCGACCGCATAGGGAATGTCGATCATGTCCTGCGGATGGGCATAGAGCGCCTGGGTATGCAGGTTGGTCGCCAGCACCCGGCCCTTGCGGTCGACGATGTCGGCCCGCGCGCTGGTGATGGTCGAACCGAAGAGCGACATCTTCGGCTCTTCCGGCACCGAGGTGGCGAGCTGCCCCATGCGCAGCCCCACCGTGCCGAAAACCGCAAGGAAGAACAGCCCCAGCACGATCAGGCGGCTCTCGGCGCGGGCCTTGAGCTTCTCGCGGATCGTGTCGTGGCGGCGGATGCGGTTCGCGCGCTCGATCAGGTCGGGATTCTCGCCGCGGTCGCGGGCGCGCAGCACCGGCGCCAGCGGGCGCAGCGGGCGGCGGGGATGCTCGTCCTCGGGCAGATCGGTCATGGCTGGTGCTCCTGCACGCCGGGCGCGGCCTCCTCGGCCGGCATCGAGGACAGGTAGGGCCGGGTCGGATAGGCCACCTGGTCGAGCACGCCGAAGCGGTCGGGCGCCATGTCGGCGAGCTGCAGCGTCTCGGCATTGGCATCGACCAGCATCCGCAGCCGTTCGGGCCGGTTCAGCCAGGCCCATTCGGCGCGCAGCATGGTCAGCTCGTCGCGCAGGTGCATGATCTGGCGCTGGGTGGTGCGGACCTGGTCCATCGCGTCGCGGGTGCGGTAGTTTTCCTGGTAGGCCCAGAAGCCGAGGCCGAGCACGGCCAGTCCGAGCAGGAAACCGATCAGCGTCTTCATGTGAAATCCTCGGGCAGGATGCGGGGCGGCAGGCCGAGCTGGGCGCGGTCGAGCGGCCAGATTTCGGCCTCCGTGCGCCGCGCGAGCCGCAGCTTGGCCGAGCGCGCGCGGGGATTGCGGTCGATCTCCTCCTGATCGGGCGCGATGGCCCGGTTCGGCGACGGCTTGAGGATCGCCTCATGCGTCTGCTGCGCCGGGGCATGGCGGCTGCCGCCGCCGCCCGAGCGCGCCGAGCGCGCCTGGAAGAACCGCTTGACCACGCGGTCCTCCATCGAATGGAAGGTGACGACGGCCAACCAGCCGCCCGGCGCCAGCGCCCGCTCGGCGGCTTCGAGCCCCTCGGCGAGCTGGCCGAATTCGTCGTTCACCGCGATGCGCAGCGCCTGGAAGCTGCGGGTGGCCGGATGGCTCTGGCCGGGCTTCGGCCGCGGCAGGCAGGATTCCACGATCTTCACCAGCTGCGCGGTGGTCTCGATGGCGGCATCCTTGCGCGCCTGCCCGATCGCGCGGGCGATCCGGCGCGACGCGCGCTCCTCGCCGTAGTGATAGAGAATGTCGGCCAGCACCTCTTCGGAGGCACGGTTGACCAGATCCGCGGCAGACACCCCGTCCTGGCTCATCCGCATGTCGAGCGGGCCGTCGCGCATGAAGGAGAAACCGCGCTCCGCGAGGTCGAGCTGCATCGAGCTGACGCCCAGATCCAGCGTTATGCCGTCGAGCGGCTCGTCCGTTGCCTGGTCGAGCGTGGAAAAGGTGCCGTGGAACAGGCTCAGCCGGCCGCCATAGGGCTTGCCCCATTCGGCTGCGAGCTCCAGCGCCAGCGGATCGCGGTCGACGCCGATCACATGGTCCGCCCCGGCATCGAGCAGCGCACGGGTGTAGCCCCCTGCCCCGAGCGTGCCGTCGAGCCAGCGCCCGGAAACGGGAGAGACGGCCTCGATGATCTTGCCGATCAGGACCGGAACATGGGGAGCTTCGGCCATCGTCAGAGGTCCATGTCGAGAAGTTCGGCCATGTCCATGCCCTCTTCGAAGCCCTCGATGTCGTCAAGCTCGATGTCGTTTTCGGCTTCGTAGGTCACGCTGTTCCATATCTCGAACCGCTCGCCGGTCCCGGCAAAGGTCAGGTCGCCGCTCTCGCCCAGCTCCAGCCGGTCGCGCAGGGCCTTGGGCAGCACGATGCGCCCGGTGGAATCGACGCGGGTTTCCCAGCTGCGCGTCAGGAAGACCTTGGAGAGCAGCTTCTTGCGCGGACCGGCCTTCATCGCGTGGATCTTGGCCTCGACATCCTGCATGGCCTGCTGGCTGTATCCGAAGATGCACTTGCTGGTGGTGTCGCCGAAGACGATGATGAGGTTGGGATCGTCGCCGGACTCGCGGTCCGGGTCGCCTGCATCGAGCACCTTGCGGATCTGCGCGGGAATCGAGACGCGTCCCTTCGCGTCTATCTTCTGCCCGAATTCGCCCCGGAAGGTGCAGAGCACGATCTAATCCCCTGGCGGTCCACCTCAATGAAAGTGGCGGACCGGGCCGCTGCCACAGCCTGATCCGCCACCTGTGCCTCTTGGTCGGCCTTCTGCGCGGTCAAATCTGGGGGACACGCCCGCGCGAAGACTTCTTACCGGAGATATGCTTGCCTGTATGAGCCTGCTTTATTTTGTTCTGTCTCCGTTAGGGAAAGGGATACTATGGTACTTCAAGGAACTCAAGAGGAATTTACGTCAAAGGAGGATAAAAAATCCGGTCCCCGTGGAACCGGCAGGGGAATGCAAGGGGATTCTTGGGTCAGGCAGCATCGCGGGGCCAGGAAAATCTGGCTGAAACCATCGAAATCCCCGGAATCCGGGCCGGACCAAGTAGGTTCCATGAATTCCCAGCGGATGCCCGTCACGGACCGCCAGAAGGGTCGCCAGAGCGGAAGGGCCATCCGCGACCTTGGTCGTACACACTGCATTCATTTTGCACTTGCAGCATTCACAATCCCGATCAAAGCCCCATGATTTCAATCGGTGCATCGATCAATATACAAATATAAAACGATATTTTCCCGCTCTTGCACTTGCTGCATGGCAGAATTGAAAACTTCCCTATTGTGCAGGTGCAGAAAAACGCTAGATTAGAGATACAGGAAGCGACACGGGCCAGCGCCCCCGGCACCGGCCGGAGCTTCCGGCAGAATTCGGATCAGGAAGCCCCTCCTCCTCCCTGGGCTTTCTGTTTTCGCGGCGGCACCCTCCTCCTCCCTGGTGTCGCCGCTTTTTTTTGCCCGCACGGAAATTCCGACCCGGAAAGCTTTCCCCGACCGCTCACGCGGACTCACGGAAGCTCACGGACGGGCCGCGTCACCGGGCGGCGGTCGGGCCGCTTCCAACCGCGCCGGGAACCAGCGCCAGGCCGATATGGTTGCAGACAGCCACGATGTGCTCGATGTCCACCGGCTTGCGCAGCACCGAGACCACGGCCGGCGAAAGTCCCATCAGCCGCACCGGGGAAGGCCCCGCGGCACCTGCCACCAGCACCATCTTGCAGCCGGGATTTGCATAGGTGGCCAGCGAGGCGACAGACTGCCCCGGCACGCAGCCGAGATAGAGGTCGAGAAGGACAAGGTCGAAACCGCCGGCGATCAGGGCCTTGCGCGCCGCCTGGGCCGTGCCCGCCTCGCGCACCTCGTGAAGCTCGCGGCGGAAGGCATCCGCCCAGAGCGCCCTCAAATTCGGATCGTCCTCGACTATAAGTATATTCATTTACGCATCCGACAGGCAATTCACCATGCCGGGCCCCTCAGCCCGCCTGCAGGACCATGCTTACAAAATGCCGCACCTGCATTCTAGGCCGAAACGACGCCGCGGCAGGTGAATCAGAAAGGCGGATCGTCCCCGGCCTCGGCCGCGGGCTTCAGGAAGCGCGCGACGACATGCTTGGTACCGGCGCGCTCGAAGGCGACCTCCAGCTTGTCGCCCTCGATGCCCGCCACGGCACCGTAGCCGAATTTCTGGTGGAAGACGCGGTCGCCCAGCGTGAAGCTCGACACCGCGCTCAGGTCGATCACGCTTGTCAGGGATTCCTTCGGCTGGTGCATCGGGCGCGGCCGGGACTTGGCCTCCTGCAGCCGCTTCCAGCCGGGGGAATTGTAGACATCGGCGCTGGACGCCCGGTCGTCGAGCGTGGAGCGCGGCGAGGGCGCCCCCTGCCCGCCATAGAGGCCGGGCGGAGTCAGCACCTCGACATGCTCCTCGGGCAGTTCGTCGACGAAGCGCGAGGGCAGCTGCGACTGCCACTGGCCGTAGACCCGGCGGTTGCCCGCGAAGGAGATCGTGCAGACCTCCTCGGCGCGGGTGATGCCGACATAGGCGAGGCGGCGCTCCTCCTCGAGCCCGGTGATGCCGGATTCGTCCATCGACCGCTGCGACGGGAACAGCCCGTCCTCCCAGCCGGGCAGGAACACCGCCGGAAATTCCAGGCCCTTGGCCGCGTGCAGCGTCATGATCGAGACCTGCGGCCCGGCATTGCCGGAGTCGTTGTCCATGACCAGCGCCACGTGCTCGAGGAATCCCTGCAGGTTCTCGAAGCTCTCCAGCGCCTTCACCAGTTCCTTGAGGTTCTCCAGCCGCCCCGGCGCCTCGGGGGTCTTGTCGTTCTGCCACATCGCCGTGTAGCCCGACTCGTCGAGGATCACCTGGGCGATCTCGACATGGTTCGCGCCGGGCTCGCGCAGCATCAGCGCCCATCGGTCGAGCGACTCGACCAGCTCGCGCAGCTTCGCCCCGCCCTTGCCGCCGATTTCCTTCGCCTCGACCAGCAGCCGCGCGCCTTCCTTCAGCGGCACGCCGTTGGCCCGCGCCGCCAGCTGGATCTTCTGCTGCGCCTTGTCGCCGAGCCCGCGCTTGGGCGTGTTGACGATGCGCTCGAAGGCAAGGTCGTCCTCGGGCGAGGTCACCATGCGGAAATAGGCCATGGCATCGCGGATCTCGAGCCGCTCGTAGAAGCGCGGCCCGCCGATCACCCGGTAGGGCAGCCCGATGGTCAGGAACCGGTCCTCGAAGGCGCGCATCTGGTGCGAGGCGCGGACGAGGATCGCGCAGTCGTCGAGCCCGTAGGGCCGCATGCCCCGCGTGCCCTGCTGCATCGCCTCGATCTCCTCGCCGATCCAGCGCGCCTCTTCCTCGCCGTCCCAATGGCCGATCAGCCGGACCTTCTCGCCGCCCTCGGCCTCGGTCCAGAGCGTCTTGCCCAGCCGTCCCTGGTTGCCCTTGATGACGCCCGAGGCGGCGGCGAGGATATGCGCGGTGGAGCGGTAGTTCTGCTCCAGCCGGATCACCTCTGCCCCGGGGAAGTCCTTTTCGAAGCGCAGGATGTTACCGACCTCGGCACCCCGCCAGCCGTAGATCGACTGGTCGTCGTCGCCGACGCAGCATATGTTGCGGTGCCCGGCGGCGAGCAGCCTGAGCCACATGTACTGGGCGACGTTGGTATCCTGGTACTCGTCGACCAGGATGTAGCGGAACCAGCGCTGGTACTGCTCCAGCACGTCGGGGTTCTTCTGGAAGATCGTCACGACATGCAGCAGCAGGTCGCCGAAGTCGCAGGCGTTCAGGTCGAGCAGCCGCTGCTGGTAGGCGGCATAGAGCTCGATCCCGCGATCGTTGAAGGCATTGGCCTCGGCGGCAGGGACCGCGTCGGGCCGCCAGGCACGGTTCTTCCAGTTGTCGATCACGCCCGACAGCGCGCGGGCGGGCCAGCGCTTCTCGTCGATATTGGCGGCGAGGATGACCTGCTTCAGCAAACGGATCTGGTCATCGGTGTCGAGGATGGTGAAGTTCGACTTCAGCCCGGCCAGCTCGGCATGTCGGCGAAGCAGCTTGACGCAGATCGCGTGGAAGGTGCCGAGCCAGGGCATGCCCTCGACCGCGTGGCCGAGCAGGCTGCCCACCCGCTCCTTCATCTCGCGCGCGGCCTTGTTGGTGAAGGTCACCGCCAGCACTTCGTTCGGCTTCGCCGTACCGGTGCTCAGCAAATGCGCGATCCGCGCCGTCAGCGCGCGGGTCTTGCCGGTGCCCGCGCCGGCCAGCATCAGCACCGGACCGTCGAGCGTCTCGACCGCCTTGCGCTGCGCGGGGTTCAGCCCGTCCAGATAGGGCATCGGCCGCGCGGCCATGGCGCGGCGCGACAGCGGCATTGCGGCCGCCTCGAAGGCTTCGCTGTCATCGAAATCGTTCATGCCCGGCCTTATAGCGCGGCCCGCCCCGGGAGAGAAGGCGTGTTCCCGATACGTTCCCGAAAATTCCCGAGAAATCTGCAGGCGGGTAAAAATGCACCCAAGAGCCATATTTGATTAAGCTTCCGGAAACCGTGACGGCCCACCCTGCCCCTGCGGCAGCGCAGGAGGGGACACATGCCGGAACCAGCCAAGCCGGACGGGATATTCGCAGTCTATGACAGCCTGGACATCGCCGTGATCCTGATGGAGCGGGAGCCCGGGGATCCGGTGTTCCGCTATGCCTATGCCAATCCCGCGCATCAGCGCCTCACCGGGCTTCACATGGCCGAACTCGCCGGTGCCTCGGCGGGCGACATCCTAGATCCCGGCCCCGCCGCCCGCATGGAGGCCCGGCAGGACCGCTGCATCGCGCGCGTCCGCCCCCTCGCCTTCACCGAGCACGCGCTATTCCATGGCCGGCGGCAGCACTGGGCCGCACTGCTGCAGCCGTCCTTCTCCGCGACCGGGCACGAACGGATCACCGGCTTCCTCCATCCGCTGACCGAGCCTGACCTGTCTGCGTCGCAGCGCGTCATCTTCGGGGAGTTCGCCTACCAGCTGGTTTCGGTCTCGATGCAGGCCGCTTCGGTGGTCGAGGGATTGGACCTGCTGCGCCGCCTGACGGGCGATCCCGCGCACCAGGCGATGCTGGACAACATGCACCGGCTCGGGCTGATGATGCGCCACGGCATCGACCGCATGTCCGGCCAGACCCGGGCCCTGTCGCGCGACGCCCTGCCGGTGGAGGACAGCAGCCCCGACAGCGACTGGCACCAGGCCGGGATGCCGAGCCTGATGATCCAGCGGATCCGCGCGCTCCTGGAAGACGGCCGCGACGAGGCGCCGGCAGCCATGCGGATCTGAACGGCACGGCAGCATCCGCGGCAGGCCGGCTCCGCTCCCATGCCGGGAATCGCCTGCAGCCGCTCCGCCCCGCAAGTCGCCATTCCGGCCCGGGTCCCGCTCCGGATGGCCGCGATGAGCCGCTGGCCCGCTTGGTGGCTTTCACAGGTGAACTTGCGCTTGAAGGCCGAAAAACAAGCATTTGGCACTCGCGACGCCAGATTCTTGGCGCAATATCTGTAACACTTTGACGCCGAGCGCGCACAAATGTTTGCCAGCCGATACTGCAGCCGCTAAGTCAGGCGCAGACGTCGATATTGGTAAGGATATGTGACCATGGCGGAGTTCTCGAAGATTCTCGTCGCAAACCGCGGCGAGATTGCGATCCGGGTCATGCGGGCGGCCAACGAGCTCGGCAAGAAGACTGTCGCGGTCTATGCCGAGGAAGACAAGCTCTCGCTCCACCGCTTCAAGGCGGACGAGGCCTACCGGATCGGCGAAGGGCTCGGCCCGGTCGCCGCCTATCTCTCGATTCCGGAGATCATCCGCGTGGCCAAGGCCTGCGGAGCGGACGCGATCCATCCGGGCTACGGCCTGCTCTCGGAGAACCCGGAATTCGTCGAGGCCTGCGACGCCGCGGGCATCACCTTCATCGGCCCGAAGGCCGAGACGATGCGGGCGCTCGGCGACAAGGCCTCGGCCCGCAAGGTCGCCGTTGCCGCGGGCGTGCCGGTCATCCCGGCAACCGAAGTGCTGGGCGATGATTTCGAGGCGATCGCCGAAGAGGCTGCCGAGATCGGCTATCCTCTGATGCTGAAGGCCTCCTGGGGCGGCGGCGGACGCGGCATGCGCCCGATCAACGATCCGTCCGAGCTGAAGGACAAGGTCGCCGAAGGCCGCCGCGAGGCCGAAGCCGCCTTCGGCAACGGCGAGGGCTACCTGGAAAAGATGATCACCCGCGCCCGCCATGTCGAGGTCCAGATCCTCGGCGACAAGATGGGCAACATCTACCACCTCTACGAACGCGACTGCTCGGTGCAGCGCCGCAACCAGAAGGTGGTCGAGCGCGCGCCCGCCCCCTACCTGTCGGAAGCGCAGCGCGAGGAAATCTGCGAGCTCGGCCGGAAAATCTGCGCCCATGTGAACTATGAATGCGCGGGCACGGTCGAATTCCTGATGGATATGGAGACCGGCAAGTTCTACTTCATCGAAGTGAACCCGCGGGTCCAGGTGGAGCACACCGTCACCGAGGAAGTCACCGGCATCGACATCGTCCAGGCGCAGATCAAGATCGCCGAGGGCAAGTCGCTGATGGAGGCGACCGGCAAGGCCAGCCAGTACGACATCAAGCTGACCGGCCACGCGCTGCAGACCCGGATCACCACCGAGGATCCGCAGAACAACTTCATCCCCGATTACGGCCGCCTGACCGCCTACCGGTCCGCGACCGGCATGGGCATCCGGCTCGACGGCGGCACCGCCTATGCCGGCGGGGTCATCACCCGCTACTACGACTCGCTGCTGGTCAAGGTCACCGCCAAGGCGCAGACGCCCGAAGCCGCGATCAAGCGGATGGACCGCGCTCTGCGCGAATTCCGGATCCGCGGCGTCAGCACCAACATCGACTTCGTCATCAACCTGCTGAAGCACCCGGTCTTCCTCAACAACGAGTACTCGACCAAGTTCATCGACACGACGCCCGAGCTCTTCGACTTCAAGACGCGGCGCGACCGGGCGACCAAGGTGCTGACCTATATCGCCGACATCACCGTCAACGGCCATCCCGAGACCGCCGGCCGGGTGAAGCCCGCCTTGGCGAAGGAGCCGCGCGCGCCGCAGGTCGAACCGGGCACCGCGCCGGAGGGCACGCGTAACCTGCTGGACTCCGAGGGCCCGCAGGCCGTGGCCGACTGGATGGCGGCGCAGACCCGGCTCCTGCTGACCGACACGACGATGCGCGACGGGCACCAGTCGCTGCTGGCGACGCGGATGCGCTCGATCGACATGATCCGCGTGGCGCCGGCCTATGCGGCGAACCTGCCGGGGCTGTTCTCGGTGGAATGCTGGGGCGGCGCGACCTTCGACGTGGCCTACCGCTTCCTGCAGGAATGCCCCTGGCAGCGGCTGCGCGACCTGCGCGCAAAGATGCCGAACGTGATGACGCAGATGCTGCTGCGCGCCTCCAACGGCGTCGGCTACACCAACTATCCCGACAACGTGGTCGAGAGCTTCGTCAGCCAAGCCGCCGCCTCGGGCGTCGACGTGTTCCGGGTCTTCGACAGCCTGAACTGGGTCGAGAACATGCGCGTCGCGATGGATGCGGTGGTCGAGGCGAACAAGGTCTGCGAGGGCACGATCTGCTATACCGGCGACCTGCTGGATCCGGCGCGGTCGAAATACGACCTCGCCTACTATGTCGCCATGGGCAAGGAACTGAAGGACGCCGGCGCGCATGTGCTGGGCCTGAAGGACATGGCAGGCCTGCTGAAGCCCACGCAGGCGGGCATGCTGATCAAGGCGCTGAAGGAAGAGGTCGGGCTGCCGATCCATTTCCACACCCATGACACCTCGGGCGTCGCAGGCGCGACCATCCTCGCCGCGGCGCAGGCCGGTGTGGATGCGGTCGACGCGGCGATGGACGCCTTCTCGGGCGGCACCTCGCAGCCCTGCCTCGGCTCGATCGTCGAGGCGCTGCGCCACACCGAGCGGGACACGCTGCTCGACATCGGCAAGATCCGCGAGCTGTCGGATTACTGGGAAACCGTGCGCGCGCAATACGCCGCATTCGAGTCCGGCCTCGCGGCGCCCGCCTCCGAGGTCTACCTGCACGAGATGCCCGGCGGACAGTTCACCAATCTCAAGGCGCAGGCACGCTCGCTGGGGCTGGAGGAGCGCTGGCACGAGGTTGCGCACATGTATGCCGAAGTGAACCAGATGTTCGGCGACATCGTGAAGGTGACCCCGTCGTCGAAGGTCGTGGGCGACATGGCGCTGATGATGGTCAGCCAAGGTCTCAGCCGCGCGGAGGTCGAGGATCCGAAGAAGGACGTCGCCTTCCCCGACTCGGTCATCGACATGATGAAGGGCAACCTGGGCCAGCCTCCGGGCGGCTTCCCGGAGGGCATCGTCGCCAAGGTGCTGAAGGGCGAGAAACCCAATACCGAGCGTCCCGGCAAGCACCTCGCCCCGGTCGACCTGGAGGCCGAGCGCGCCAAGCTGGCCAAGCAGTTCGGCGTGGAGATCGACGGCGAGGATCTGAACGGCTCGCTGATGTATCCCAAGGTCTTCGCCGACTACATGACGCGCCACGACATGTACGGCCCGGTCCGGACGCTGCCGACGCGCACCTTCTTCTACGGCATGGAGCCGGCCGAGGAGGTCTCGGTCGAGATCGACCCGGGCAAGACGCTGGAAATCCGGCTGCAGACCGTGGGCGAGACCCAGGATGACGGCGACGTGCGGGTGTTCTTCGAGCTGAACGGCCAGCCGCGGACGATCCGCGTGCCCGACCGCAAGGCCAAGGCCTCCTCGGCGGCGCGGCCGAAGGCCGAGACCGGCAACCCGAAGCATATCGGCGCACCGATGCCCGGCATCGCCTCGCAGGTATCCGTCAGCCCTGGCCAGGAGGTGAAGGAAGGCGACCTGATCGCGGTGATCGAGGCGATGAAGATGGAGACCGGCCTCTATGCCGAGACCGCGGGCAAGGTGAAGGCGGTCCACGTCACGCCCGGCGCGCAGATCGACGCCAAGGACCTTCTGGTCGAACTGGAATGACCCATGGGGCGGCTTCCGGGCCGCCCCTGCCGATTTCGGCGGGATCCGTTCGGCGATGACTTCCGCACCGGCTGAGGGGCCGGACGCCGCGGCGCTCCCGGCCCTGCCGCCCGCGGCACGCCAGATGCATTTTTTCCGCGCCTTCCCTGACGGACGGCGCAGCCATGCCTCGGATCGGCAACGCAATCGAGGATGGCGCCGCAGAGCTCCGCCACGGAATGCGCGCTTGGCTTCGCCGCACTCTGCCAAATCCCCCCGCAGCATTGCACGGGCAACCGGGCAGCGGCTTCCGGGCCTATGGGGAACTTCCCTCCATTGGCCGGCCTCTCCTCGATGGAGGTGCATTTCCCGCAGATGCCCAAGGGCGGGATCCGTGCGGCATTCCTGCTCACGCGCTTCAACTTCGCAATCTCGGGGGAACGCGCCCATCCAGCCTCGCCGCACTTGCTGCAGCGCCCCGTCTCCGGCTCCCCGGACGCCGGGGACCGGCATCGGATCCATCGATGCACTCGCTGCCCCGCCGAGGCGGCAACATCCCGGCATCGGCGGCACGCGTTTTGAACCTCGCGCCGCCGAACATCCCCCCCCCCTTGCGCGATCTGGACATCGGCACGCCTCTCGCCGGGGACACCCCCCGATCGCCGATAAACGGATTGGGGCAGTTCCATGCTAGGACTATCCCCGTCCCCGCAGACGGTGCAACGCTCGAACGGCTCCCGGAAATGCCCGTGGCGAGGCGATCGCGCGGACCGGCGCCCCCCCTTGCCTGTCTGCGCCGTTCCCGTCCCGGGCCGGAACGGCGCGCCTTCTCCGCCGCCGACCACGCCCGCATCGATCTGCCGGTCTTGCTGCCGGGGACGCCGGACGGCCCGGACCCGAGCCCGCTGATGCTCCCTCTGGCAAGATCGGCGACGCGCCGAAGCGGCAGTTGCATCCGCTTCGGCGCGGCACAGTGGAAACGCTGCCACGGCCCGCTGACCGTTCCGGGGACGGGCAGGAAGGCTTGAAGCCGAGCCGGAGTTCTCTGCGCCGAAGATGCATCGCCGGATCGGCAGGAAATGACGCGCGTCCTGGGAAGAGGCACCTGACGGGGCATGCGCTGGATCAGCAGCGCGTTGCCGTCACGCACGGACCGGACCGGCGGCAGCCCTCAGGTCGAGGTCCTGGAAATGCAGCGGAGGCGCAATGCGCTGCCCGACCTGGGCACGCATGGAGCCTTCCGTGCCATGGGAGCGGCATCCGGCGCCCATCCGTGGTTCTCGGCAGGGAACGGCGCCCGGTGCGCGGCCCTTGTCCGGCCGCAACGGCCGCGCGACAGGAAGGTCAAGCGGGCGCCAGCCGACAACGCACCGATCAAGCGGCTCGCCCGCGAGGGCAGAAAAGCCGCCGGAGACAACCGCCGGAGCCGGCGATGCCGGGAGAATAGCCCGGCCTCCGTCCATGCCCTCGCCATCTTCTCTGCCGCCCCCTGTCGGCGCGCGCCAATGCCCTGTGCCGCCCCCGCAATCGGCCAGATCCGCACCGCCGCGGGTCGGCGGCCGCCGCCAAGGCAGCGGCAATTTTCCCCCAATTGACGGCTTCTGCCCCGCGGCATGCGCCGCTAGGATGGAACGGGGATTGCCGCGCCACCGCGGCAGCCGAGAGACTTCCGGAAAAGGGCCCGCCATGGACGAAGTCCTGCTGCATATCGGGATGCACAAGACCGGGACGACCTCGATCCAGTCCGCCGTCGCGGGCTATGACGACGGCGAGACGGTGCATGCCCAGCTCCAGTTCCCCAACCATTCCGCACCGCTCTACACCGCTTTCTCCTCGGGCCGCCTGCAGTACCATTTCTGGCGCAACTTCGGCTTCGGCCCGGCCCAGATCGAGGAGCGCCGGACCGCCTATCTCGCCATGCTCGACGCCCAGCTCGCCCGGAAGGACCGGCGGCGGCTGCTGATCTCCGGCGAGGACATCAGCATCCTCGCGCCGCCCGACAAGGTTGCACTGATCGAGTTCCTGGCTGCGCGCGTGCCGAAGATCCGCGTGATCTGCTACCTGCGCTCGCCCGCGGGCTATGCCGGCTCTGCCTTCCAGCAGCGCATCACCGGGGGAATCTCGCAATTGCCGCTGCATTGCAGCCCGCTCTACAAGCTCCGGGTCGAGGCCTTCCGCCGCGATCCGCGCGTCACCGCGCTGGATGTCCGGGAGTTTTCCCGCGACCGGCTGGTGGGCGGCGACGTGGTGGAGGATTTCGCCGCCCTGCTCGGGCTCGATGCCGGACGGCTGGTCCGCACCAGCCTGAACGAGAGCCTCGGCGAGACCGCGACCAAGCTGCTCTACCATTTCAACAAGGTCATGCCGCTCTCGGGCGGGGACAAGGTGCTGATGCAGGCGCGGCAGGAATTCGCCCGCGAGCTGGCCGCCACCTATCCCTCGGCGCCGATCCCGGCGCATTGGCTGGGCGCGCTCGCCGATGCCAGCGAGGTGGACTACGTGGCCGGGCATTTCGGCTTCGCCTTCGGCAGCGGAGAGCAGGACGCGCCGCCGTCGCGGGACGAGCTCGAGGCCTACATGGCGGATCTTTCGGCAATCGACCTTGCCGGGCTCGACGGGCTGCTGGCGGGCCATGGCCTGGCCGGGCGCTTCCCCGGTGCCACGGAAAAATTGGTGCGGCTGTACCTGTGGCATGTCTACGACCGCCAGATGGCCGAAGCGGCGCGCCGGCAGGCCGCGCCGGCCTGACATCCCCGGCACGGATCCGGCCGGATCACTCCATCGCGAGGATCAGGTTCTTCACCTGCGGGTAGATCTCGTTCTCCCAGCGGCGGCCGTTGAACACGCCGTAATGGCCGACATTGGCCTGCAGGTGGTGCCGCTTCAGATGCGGGCGCAGCGAGGAGCACAGCTCGTGCGCCGCCGTGGTCTGGCCGAGCGCGCAGATGTCGTCGCGCCCGCCTTCCACGGTCAGCAGCGCCGTGCGCCGGATCGCGGAGGGCTTCACCTTGCGGCCCCTGTAGGTGAATTCGCCGGTGGCCAGCTCCGCCTTCTGGAAGATCCGCTCGATCGTCTCGAGGTAGAATTCCGCGCTCAGGTCGAGCACGGCGAAATACTCGTCGTAGAAATCCTTGATCTTCTGCGCCTCGCGGAACTCGCCCTTGGACAGGTGCCCGAACAGCTTCTTGTGCTGGTCCTGGTGGCGCTCCATGTTCATCGCCATGAAGGAATAGAGCTGGACGAAGCCAGGATAGACCTTGCGCCCCGCCCCCGGATAGCGCGAGGGCACGCGCGCGATGACGTTGGTCTCGAACCAGTCCATCGGCTTCTCGTTCGCCAGGTCGTTGACCATGGTCGGGCTCTCGCGCACGTCGATCGGCCCGGCCATCAGCGTCATGGAAACGGGGGTCGCCGGATTGTTGTCCTCTGACATGACCGCCACCGCGGCCAGCGCCTGGACGCAGGGCTGGCACACCGCGAGGATGTTGGAGCCGGGGCCGATATGTTCGAGGAACTTGATGAGGTATTCGACATAGTCTTCCACCCCGAAGCTTCCCGCCGACAGCGGCACGTCGCGGGCATTGGCCCAGTCGGTGATGTAGACGTCATGGTCGCGCAGCAGCACCTCGACGGTGCCGCGCAGCAGGGTGGCGAAATGGCCCGAGAGCGGCGCCACGACCAGCACGGGCGGCTGCGGCGTCTCGATGTCCTTCCGGAAATGCAGCATCTGGCCGAAGGGCAGCGACAGCGCGACCTCCTCGGTCACGGTGGCATCGAAATTGCCGACCTTCACCTTGTGGATGCCGAAATCCGGCCGCGAATGGCTGAGATGGAAGCGCGAGACCATCTCCATGGACGCGTCGAAATACTGCGCCGCTCCGTTCAGCATCTGCCCCCAGGGCGTGCCGCCGAGGCGCATGTTGCGTGCCATCATCCGGACAGGTGCAATCACGTCGTCCTGGAACTGGTAACCCATGTACAGCATCTTGCCTGCCCCCTGCCTTGTCGCAGCATGTTTGCCAGAAAAAAGTTAGTGCATGTTTCGCTGCGCTGCGACAGTATTATTTGCAGTGCGGCATGAAACGCGGGGAACCCGGCCATGGCTCAGGCAACTTTGACCATTTCTTCCAAGAATTACTCGTCCTGGTCGCTGCGCGGCTGGCTCCTGTGCAAGCTGGCGGGACTCGATTTCGAGGAGAAGCCGGTCTCGATCGACGATCCCGACACGCGGCAGGAACTGCTGCTGCTTTCCCCCACGGTGCGCGTGCCGCGGCTGGCGCATGACGGCGTCGAGGTCTGGGACACGCTCGCGATCGCGAACTACCTGCACGACACCTTCCCCGATGCCGGCATGTTCCCTGCCGACCGCAAGGCGCGCGCGCATTGCCGGGCGATCTCCGGCGAGATGCATTCGGGCTTCTTCAACCTGCGCTCGGCACTGCCGATGAACATCAAGGCGCGCCACGCCAAGTTCAAGGTGTTCTCCGGCGCCCGCCCCGACATCGCCCATGTCAAGGAAATCTGGAGCGAGTGCCTCGACGCCTATGGCGGCCCGTTCCTCTTCGGCGCGGCGCCCTCGGTGGCGGATGCGATGTTCGCCCCGGTCTGCACCCGCTTCCGCACCTATGCGGTGGAATTGGAGCCGAAGCTGCAGGCCTATTGCGACACGATCTTCGCCTGGGCGCCCATGAAGGAATGGGAAGAGGCCGCCAAGGCCGAGCCCGACGAGATGGTGGAACTCGAAGTCGAGTTCTGAACGGCCGCCGCGCGCCGGGGAGGCCGGGAAAACCGGCCTTGCCCCGCAATCGGCCCGCCAGGCCCGTTGACCGCCATGTCCCCGCCGGCAAGCCTCGGCAAAAGCCGAGGAGAACTGCCATGGTCCGGGGAAGCCCCGCCGCCCTTGCCGCCATCCTGACGCCTGCCGCCCTCGCCGCGCAGCAGCTGCCCAGCGTCGACGACCTCCGCGGCGCGCTCTTTATCTGTTCCGGCGGGCAGGTCTCGCGGAAGTCCGTCGAAGCGCAGGCAGAGGTCAACGCCTTCGTCAGCATCTTCCGGCGCAGGCTCGGTGCCTCTGCCGATCTCGGCGGCGCAAGGGCCGAGAGCGAGATCGGCGGGGTTTTCGAACAGACGCTCGGCGAGGACGAGCGTCTGGAAGCGTTCCGCATCTACCAGGGCTGCCTCGCCGATTTCGTCGCGCCGCTGCTGACCGCCGAAGGCGGAACAGGGCCCGGCGTGCAATCCCAGCGCGCCTACCGTGCCGTGGTGCACGAAGCCTACCACGCCGGAGATCTCGCCTTCGTCACGCTGGGCCTGTCGCAGTTCTACGGACGGCAGTACCTGGGCATCGATCCGGAAACGTTCCGCGGAATGGCCGGATCCGGCGCGATCTATTCGCTGGAGGATGCCGGAGGGCTTGCCGATTGCTCCGGCGCCGGAAATCCGCGCAATTGCGGCTATGCTGCCGGGCCCGGGGACACGCTGTCGGTCATCCTGACCTTCCGCCGCACTGCCGGGACCGCTCCGGTGGCGGACACCGTGAACTTCTCCTTCTCGGGCAACCTGATCCATGGCGGCATCCCGGCCAATCTCGGGATCCGCCAGATTCCGCTGGTGCCGCTGTCGGGCGGGGACGGCTGAGCGCCGCCCCCGGATCCGTCAGTCCTTGATCAGCATCTTCCGGGGGATGTTGCAGAAGATCTCGGGCTCGTGCTCGGTGATGGCGATCGACTCGGTGGTCTCGTAGCCCCAGTTCTCCATCCAGAGACCGGTCATGAAATGGAAGGTCATGCCGGGCTGCAGCACGGTCTTGTCGCCGCGGCGCAGCGACATCGTGCGCTCGCCCCAGTCGGGGGGATAGCTCAGGCCGATCGAATAGCCGCAGCGGCTGTCCTTCTCGATCCCGTGGCGCTCCAGCGCCGCGAAGAACCCCTTGGCGATGTCCTCGCAGAGGTTTCCCGGCTTGGCCGCTTCGAGCCCGGCCTCCATGCCTTCCAGCACGGCCTGCTCGGCATCGAGGATGTGGCCCGGCGGCGTGCCCAGGTAGATCGTCCGCGACAGCGGCACGTGGTAGCGCTGGTAGCAGCCGGCGATCTCGAAGAAGGTCCCCTCGTCGGGCTTCATCGGCAGGTCGTCCCAGGTCAGGTGCGGCGCCGCCGCGTCCGGGCCCGAGGGCAGCAGCGGCACGATTGCCGGATAGTCGCCGCCATGGCCCTCCCAGTCGTCGTAGCGCAGGCCCGCATCGTAGATTTCCGCCACCAGGTCGCATTTGCGGATGCCGACCTCCACCTTCTCGGCGATGCGGCGGTGCATCCGCTCGACAAGCCGCGCGGCGGAACGCATGTAGTCGAGCTCCTTCTCGGACTTCACCGAACGCTGCCAGTTGATGAACCCGGTCGCGTCCTTGAACGTGGCATCCGGCAGCCCGCTGGCCAGCCGCTCATGCGCCCGCGCCGAATACCAGTAGTTGTCCATCTCCACGCCGATATGGCCCTTGTCCCAGCCCTTGTCCTTGAGCTTGGCGCAGAGGTATTCCATCGGGTGGCGTTCGGTCGACTGCACGTAATGGTCGGGATAGCCGATCACGTGGTCGCGCTGCATCCAGACCGTGCGGTAGGCGCCCTGCGCATCCTGGCCGCGGCCGAACCAGACGGGCGGGCCGTCGGGGCCGACGACCACGCATTGATGCACGTAGAAGGACCAGCCGCCATAGCCCGCGACCCAGGCCATGTTGGACGGGTCGGAGAGGATCAGCATGTCGAAGCCGTCCTTCTCCATCTGCGCGCGGATCTTCACCAGACGCGCCTCGTATTCCTCGGTCGTGTAGCGTTCCGGAGTTCTCTGCAGCTTGTTCATCGGTTCATTCCTGGTCGAAGGCGGCAAGCGCCCTTGTGGCGATCGCGGTGTCCTGCACGCCGGTGCCGGTCAGATCCGCGATCGTGATCTGCTCCGGCGCCGTCCGGCCGGGACGGCGGCCGGTGATGACCTCGCCGAGTTCCGGCAGGCTGCCGTCATCGGCGATGGTTCCGGCCGCCAGCGCGGCGCGCAGCTCGCCCATCTTCCGGGTCTGGGCCAGCCTGTCGGCAACGTAGAGGTCCGCGCGGGCAAGGCAAGCGGGATCGAGCTCGCCCTTCCCGGCCTGGTCGCTTCCCATGGCGGTGACATGCTGGCCCGGGCGCAGCCAGTCCGCCATCAGGATCGGCTCGGTCGCGGGCGTCGTCGTGACGATGACGTCGGCAAAGCCCGCCGCCTCGGCCGGATCCGCCGTGGCGCGCACGGCAAGGTCATTGCCGCTCAGCTCTGCAGCGAGCCTGCCGGACTTGGCCGGGTCGCGCGCCCAGATCACCGCCTCGGCGATCGGACGGACGAGACAGAGCGCACGAAGCTGCATCCGCGCCTGCAGGCCGGCACCGAAGATCGCGGCCCTGGCGGCGTCCCCGCGCGCCAGATGCCGCGCCGCCACGCCGCCCGCCGCCGCCGTGCGCACGTCGGTGAGATAGCCGTTGTCGAGAAGCACCGCCCTCACCCGCCCGGTTTCGGTGGACAGCACCACCATCAGCCCCGAAGTCGAGGGCAGGCCCTTGGCCGGATTGTCGAAGAAGCCGGGGGAGATCTTGACCGCGAAGCCCGGCAGCCCCGGCACATAGGCGGTCTTCACGTCCACCTCGCCGTTCACGTCGGGCATGTGCATCGACATCACGGGCGGCATTTCCACGCCGCCCTCCGCCAGCCGGGCGAAGGCGCGCTCCACCACGTCGATGGCCCCGGTGTCGAGCGCGATGCGCGCACGCAAGTCAGTTTCGTGCAGGATGCGGATATCGCTCATCTTTCGCCCTCCATGACGGCGCGGTGCAATCCCGGATCGATGTTGCGCCCCGAGAGCAGCAGGACCAGCGGTCCCAGCTCGGCGCGCAGCTTGCCCGCCAGCACCGCCGCCGCGCCGACCGCTGCCGCGCCCTCGACGGTCTCGCCTTCCTCCGCCGCGAGGAAGCGGATGCCTTCGGCGATCTCGTCCTCGGTCAGCAGGATCAGTTCGTCCATCAGGTCGCGGCAGAGGACGAAGGTCAGGCGGTTCTCCAGCCCGATGCCGCCGCCGAGGCTGTCGGCCAGCGTCTCCAGCTCCTCGACCTCGACCGGATGCCCGGCGGCAAGGCTTGCCGCCATGGCGGCGCCGCGCTCCATCGAGATGCCGATGATGCGGATGTCGGGTTTCAGCGCCTTTGCCGCCAGGGCCACCCCCGCCAGCAGCCCGCCGCCCGAAAGCGGAATCGCGATGGCCGCCGCTTCGGGAAGCTGGCCGAGGATTTCCAGGCCCAGCGTGCCCTGCCCGGCCACCACGTCCGGATGGTCGAAGGGCGGGATAAGCGCGAAGCCTTCCTCGCGCTCCAGCCGCCGCGCCTCCTCGAAGGCCTCGTCCTGGCTGGCGCCGGTGACGCGCGCCTCGGCCCCCAGCGCCTCGATCGCGGCGATCTTGTTCTTCGGCACCAGGCGCGAGACGCAGATGATCGCCGGGATGCCCAGCTGCCTGGCCGCATGCGCGAGCGCCCGGCCGTGATTGCCGGTCGAGGCCGTGGTCACGCCCGCCGCCTGCCCCAGCTGCGCCGCCGCGTTTGAGGCGCCGCGCAGCTTGAAGGCGCCGGTTTCCTGCTCGTGCTCGCATTTCAGCCAGACCGGCCCGCCCGCGGCCTCCGACAGGCCGGCCGAGGCGCGCATCGGCGTCTCCCGCACCATGCCGCGGATGCGCGCCTGCGCGGCGCGGATGTCCTCCAGCGTCACCATGACCGCCAATTCTCCCTCAGGCGATAGAGCGATCCCGGCCCCGTCGCCGGGATGCCCGCAATGTCGAGCGCCGCCCAGAAGGCGGCCTGGTTCGAACTGATCACCGGCTTGCCGATGCGCTCCTCTATCTCGCCGATCACCGGCAGCGCGGGCAAGGCCGTGCAGGACAGGAACAGCGCCTCCGCCTCCGGGTGGTCGGCCCGCAGCGCCGCCGAAATCACCTCTTCGCGCGGCAGGAGCGCCATCTCCCGGTCGTCCTCGTGCCCCAGCGACAGTTCGGACACGACTTCCAGCCCCTCCGCCCCGAACCAGTCCGCGACCAGCCGCGCCGTCTCAGGCAGATAGGGCGTCATCAGCGCGATCCGGGTGATCCCGAGCCCGGCATAGGCCCGCCGCGCGCCGCTGAGCGGGGTGACCACGGGGGCCCGCCCGCCGATCGCCGCCTCGACCTCCGGGCCGAGAACGGCGGCGGCAGAAGTGCAGCCGAAGATCAGCGCCTCCAGCGGCACGCCCGGCACGATCAGATCCGCCGCCCCGGCAAGCCGCGGGCCAGTCTGCCTGAGGCTCTCCGGCGTGGTCGGGTTGTCGAAGGCGATGCGCGCGACATGCAGCTGCGTGCCCGCGGGCATCAGCCGCGCCGCGTCGGCCTCGATCGTCAGGTCGGTCGCCAGCGCCACCAGCCCGAAGCGGCGGACAGGGTCGCTTCCGTACATCGGCGGACCTCAGGCCACGAGGACCGGGACATCCGCCAGGCTGGTGACCTTGTGGCTCACCGAGCCCAACATGTAGCCCTCGGTCGAGCCCAGCCCGCGCGAGCCGACCACGATCAGGTCGCAGTCCTTCTCGCGGGCGAAGGCATCGATGCTGCGGGCGTAGGGACCGTTGCGGATGAAGGCCTGCACCTTCTCCGCCCCCAGCACTCCGGCGGCATGGGACTTGGCCTCCTCGGCCGCTTCCCGGGCGGTCTGGCGCATCATCTCGTCGAGATTTCCGCCCGGCTCGATGCTGCCGCGCACCATCGACAGCGACGCCTCGAGCATCGCGTGATGGCGGTAGACGGTCAGGATCACCAGGTCGGCACCCGAGAGCTTCGCCAGCCCGCAGGCGGTCTCCAGCGCCTCCCAGGCGCCCTTGGAGCCGTCATAGGCGATCAGGATGCGGTCGAACATCTGGACTTCCTCACTTGCCGAATGCCACGTCGCGCAGGAAGAGCGCGATCTGCGGGAAGAAGATCAGCAGCACGGCCACGCCGAGCAGCATCAGGATGAAGGGCGGCGTCCCCTTGACGACCTCCGCATAGGGCCGCCGGAACACCGCGATGGCGGTGAAGATATCGCAGCCGAAGGGCGGCGTGGCGCTGCCGATGGCGACCTGCAGGGTGATGATCGTGCCCACCAGCACCGGGTCCAGCCCCGCGGATTTCACCACCGGCGCGAAGATCGGCACCAGGATCAGGATCACCACAATCGGATCGACGAACATGCAGCCGACGAAGAAGGCGACCGAGATGGTGAAGAGGATCGCGTAGGGCCCCATCTGGTCGATGCCTATGCCGGCCAGCACCTGCTGCGGGATCTGGGCGAAGCTGATCACGTAGGAGAATGCCGCGCCGGCGCCGACGAGGATGAAGACGACGGCGGTGATCAGCCCGGTCGATTTCGCCGTGGCATAGAGCTGCTTGACGGTCATCTCGCGGAACACGCCCATCTCCAGGATCAGCGCGTAGAGCACGCAGGCCGCCGCCGCCTCGGTGGGCGAGAAGATGCCGCCGTAGATGCCGCCGACGATGATCACCGGGAAGCCCAGCGGCCAGAGCGCGCGGCGGATGGCCTGGCCGCGCTCGGCCCAGGTCGCCTTGGGTTCGGTCGGAACGTCATGGCGGCGGGCGTAGAGGTACGAGTAGAACGAGAACAGCATCAGGATCAGCAGCCCCGGCCCGATGCCCGCGATGAAGAGCTCGGAAATCGAGGTGCCCGACACCACGCCGTAGATGATCATGCCGATCGAGGGCGGGATCAGGAAGGCGATGTCGGAGGCGTTGACGATCAGCGCCAGCACGAAATTGTCCTTGTACCCGGCCTTCAGCATGCGCGGCCGCAGCGGGCCGCCGACCGCGACCACCGTCGCCTGGGTGGAGCCGGAAACCGCGCCGAACAGGGTGCAGGCGGTGGCCGTAGAGACCGCGAGCCCGCCCTTCAGGTGGCCGACGAAGGCCATGACGAGGTCGATCAGCCGGTTCGCCGACTGGCCGCGGGTCATGATGTCGGCGGCAAAGATGAACATCGGCACGGCGATCAGGCTGGCCGGGCGGATGCCCGCCAGGATCTGCTGCACCATCGTGTCGAGCTGGCCGAGCCCGCCGAACAGCGAGACGAAGCCGATCAGCGATCCGGCGATCAGCGGGATCATCATCGGGAAGCCGAGGAGGAGCAGCACGATCATCGTGCCGAAGATGGCAAGGCTCATGGCTCAGACCTCCTCTTCGCCGTCATTGTCATAGCCTTCCATCGTCGAGGTGGAGAGCCAGATATCCGCGTGGATCACGTTCTTGATGGCCGTCAGCGCGTATTGCAGCCCGGTCAGGAAGAAGCCGAGCGGCGCCCAGACGATGATGTACCACACGGGGATCTGCAGCGCCGGCAGCAGCCGCCCGCGCGAGGCCTGGGTGGTCACGTAGTCCACCGAGTACCAGCAGAGCAGGAACATCGCCGCCGCGGTGATCACCGCGATCGCCACCATCAGCGGCTTGCGCAGCGGCGGGGCCAGCGCGTCGAAGATCGCCGACATGCGGATATGGCGGCCATGGCGCGCGGCATAGGAAATGCCCGCGAAGGTGATCAGGATGATCAGCGCCTGGTTCAGCTCCTCGGAGAAGAACAGGCTCTCGCCGAGCAGGTAGCGCCCGACGACATTGGCAACGGTATTGAGCGCCATCAGCAGCACGCCCGCGGCGAGCAGCACTGCCTCGATCTTCGCGATGGCGACGTCGATCGTGCCGAGAACGCCGGGAAGGCCGGAAACATAGGCCGAGTCGTCGATGTCGTCGTCGACCCCCGGCACCTGCGCGTCGGCGATGACGTCCGGATCGGCCGCGCGCAAACGCGGGTCATCTGCATTCATGGCAGCAGTCCTTGCTTGGCTGGGGAGGCAGTCTCTGGGAACCGGGCCGCTCCGCGCGGCCCGGACATGCGCGGGAGGTCAGCTGTCGCCGGCCGCCGCGAGATCCGCCTTCATCTGGTCGAGGATGGCCTGGGCATCGTCGCCGCCGATCTTGAGGAACTCGGCCTCGACCGCGTCGGCCGTGGCCTTGAACGGCGCGCGCTCCTCCTCGGAAAGCGTGGTGATCGTCATGGAGGGCTTGGCCTCCTTGATCTTCTCCAGCGACTCCTCGGTCAGCCCGTCCTGGTAGTCGATGATGTAGTCGAAGGCCGCCGACATGGCGTTCTTGACGACGGTCTGGTCCTCTTCGGAGAGGTCGTCGAAGAACTCCTTGTTGGCCATCACCGCGGTGGTGAAGTTGTTGTGCCCAGCCCGCGTGATGTAGTCGGTCACCTCGTACATCTTGGTCGACTCGATGAAGAAGGCCGGGTTCTCCTGGCCCTGGATGATGCCGGTCTGCAGCGCGCCGTAGACCTCGCCCCAGGGCAGCGGCGTCGGCGTGGCGCCGAAAGCCTTGTAGCTTTCCACGAGCAGCGGGTTGGTCATCACCCGGAACTTCACCTCGTCCAGATCGGCCGGACCGGTCACCGGCTCGGTCGTGGTCATCATGACCTCGCCTTCCGGGAACATGGTCAGCAGCTCAAGACCCTGCTCGGCATAGAGCGGCGGGAAGAGCTCGTGGATCGCCTTCGAATTGCGGAAGAAGCTGACCAGCTGCTCTTCGTTCGACGGCAGCAGGTAGGGCACGAAGAACACCTGGGCCTCGGGGATCAGCGCCCCGGTGAAGCCCGGCGACTGGTCGACGAATTGCAGGATGCCGGACTGGGCCTGCTCCATGATGTCGGCGGACTCGCCCAGCGTGCCGAACGGAAAGAGCTGGATCTCGTGGTCGGAATTGGCCTCCACCTCCTCCTTGAACTTCTGGGCGAACTTGCCCTGGACCTCGTCCATCGCTTCTTCGAATGCGTAGCGCCACGTATCGGCGGAAGCCGCCCCGGCTCCGATCATCAGGGCAAGCGCGCTGGCGGCGAAAATCGTTCTGCGGGTCATCTGTCATTCCCCTTGTCTGGTGCAAAACCGGCGCCAAACCGATTTGGAATTCACCTTTCCTGGTGCGGCGGCCCCTCTGCCGCCGTGACTGCCCCAAGCCTCAAAGCAGGCCAATCTCATGTCAATCCGAACATTGAACCATGACAATCCGGCCAAACCGGCGTTTCAGGCGGATCTTTCCGCCGAAATGCGCCAGTCGCGCAGCAGCGGCCGGAGCCGCGAAAGCCCCTCCATGAGCGCCGCCCGCGAGGTTCCGCCCAGGCAGATCCGCGCCGCCGGTCCGGTCTCGCCCGCGCGGAAAGCCGCCCCCGGCGTGAGCGCGACATCCTGCTGCAGGGCAAGGTCGAGAAAGGCCTCCTCGGCGGTTCCCTCCGGCAGGGCAAGCCAGCGGTGGAGCCCGTGATCGTGGCCCTGCGCGGCCGGCCCGAGGAAATCCGCGGCGATCCTGTTGCGCTCTGCCAGCTCGGCGCGCTGCAGCGACAGCAGCGTCTCGGCAAGGCCGCTGCCGATCCAGTCGGCGGCGATCTCGGCGATCAGCGGCGTCGCCATCCAGCCGACCGACAGGTGCCTGCCCGCTGTGCAATCCGCCATCCCTTCGGGCATGACGAGAAAGCCCAGCCGAAGTCCCGGCGACAGGCACTTGGTGAGCCCGGTGAGGTAGAAGCTGCGCTCCGGCGCGAAGCGGGCCACCGGCAGCGGCCTCTGCGGGACCAGCGGGCCGGTCGGATCGCTCTCGATCACCCAGAGATCCGCGCGCCTCGCCGTCTCGGCCAGCGCCTCGCGCCGCGCCCTCGACAGGATCCGCGCCTCTGGCCCCGCCCCCGAGGGCAGCAGGAACACCGCCTTCATCTGTCCCGCCGCCGCCTCGGCCGCCTCTGCCAGCGCCTCGGGCAGCATGCCGCCGCCGTCGGCGGGAATGCCCGCCAGCCGCAGGTGCAGGTGCCGCGCGGCAGGCATCAGGCTGTGGCAGGTGGCGGCATCCGCCGCGATCACGTCGCCCGGCCCCGCCACCGCCATCAGAGCGGCGAACATCGCCGGGGTGACGCCGTTGGTCATCAGGATGCGCCGCGGCGGCAGGTCGAGCCCGCAGCGCGCCAGCCAGGAGGCCGCGGTCTCGCCATGGCGCGCCGCGGCGTCGCCGGGATGGAAGGACTGCATCGCCGCTTCGGGCATGTCGCAGGCCAGCCGCGCCAGCGAGGCGCTCCAGGCTTCCTCCGCCTGCGCCAGCCGCACCGGCGTCATCAGCGACAGGTCGATCGGCTCGCGCCCCCTGCCCGGCTGGTGCCACGGCATCGCCTCGGCGGCGGTGGAGGCCGGCTTGACGAAGCTGCCGCGCCCGACCTCGCCCGAGACCAGGTCGGCGCGGATCAGTTCCTCGTAGGCCCGGCTGACGGTCTGGACCGAGACCCCGAGGCGCCAGGCCATGTTGCGGTGTGGCGGCAGGCGGTCGCCGGGGCGCAGGCGGCCGGACTCGATGGCCGCGGCTATGCCCTGGGCGAGACTGCGATAGGCGGGACGGGCGATGTCGTTTTTGGTGAGCGGCCAATGGGACATGCGCTGCAGTCTCGCGCAGGAGCGGCGGCATGTCCAGTTCGCCGGGACTTTTGCCCGCGGCGGCGCCGCGCTATCACCTGCGCCATGTCCGAGCGCCCCGATGACAGCCTTGCCGGAGAAATCGCCGCCTGCCGCCTCTGCGCCGGGCGCTTCGCCGCCACCGCCACGCGCCACGCGCCCCGACCGGTGCCGTGGTTCCGGCCCGGCACGCGCATCCTGGTGGCGGGCCAGGCGCCGGGGCTGCGCGTCCACAAGGTCGGCCGCCCGTTCTTCGACCGCTCCGGCAACCGGTTGCGCGACTGGATGGGGATCGGCGCCGAGACGTTCTACGACCGTTCGCTGGTCAGCGTGTTGCCCACGGCGTTCTGCTTCCCGGGCTATTCGGCGAAGGGGTCGGACCTGCCGCCGCCGCCGCTCTGCTGGCAGACCTGGCATGCCCGCGCGCTGGCGGAGATCGGCGAGGTGCCGCTGCGCCTGATCGTCGGCAGCTACGCGATCCGGCGCCATCTCGGGCTGAAAGGTCCCCTGACCGAGATCGTCCGGGGATGGCGCGCCCATGCGCCCGGCACCTTCGTCCTGCCGCACCCGTCCTGGCGCAACAACGCCTGGCTCAAGGCCAACCCCTGGTTCGGGAAGGAGCTGCTGCCGAGCCTCCGGGCAGCCGTCCGGGACGCTCTTGACGGGCTGCCGCAAGGCTAGCGTCCGAAGCTCGGAGCCGGGCTGGCACGTCACGCACGGAACCATCGCTGGGTAGAGCGCGTGCCAAAGACAATCGCCGCCAGGATCTACCGTGCCTGCGGAGCGCATGAATGGTCAGCCAACAAGGACTGGTTTCTCGGCGCCTTGGGACCCCGCGCCCTCCGCAAGCGCAGCCATCGCCGTGGCGGAGCGCCAGAAGGGCAATTTTCCGGCACGGGCAGCAACTCGGAAAAGTGGCTCGCACCCACCGGTTCTGCCCTTGCCGAGGTGCGGGGAGGCGCCGTTCCCACACGCCCGCGCACGCTCACCGCGTCCGATCTGCGCAAGGCCGAGGACACCCTCGCCAGAAGCATTGCAGAGGCAGAAGAGGGCAGCACGCGCCGGGACCGGCATGAGCGCGATCGGTTCATCTTTTCCGTCGGCTGCGGTGCCGGGCTCCGGGTCGAGGAAACGCAGAATGCGCCGACGGCAAAAATCATGACGCTCCGCTTGCAGAACGCTGGAAAGGCGGAAACTCTCCGTGACGGGCAAGTTTGGCAAGACACGCGAGCGTGAGCGTGCCGTTCGCGGTCGCCGTGAAGTAGCCCTTTGACCTTGCCCCCGGATCCCGGACTGGGGCGATATTCACTATGCTTCCATCGCGGCGGCCATGTCGATCCGTGTCTGCTCGGGCGTGCGGTAA
>NZ_JAATVU010000006.1 GCF_013184745.1 Mangrovicoccus sp. HB161399 | reverse complement strand
GGAGCGTTGAGCCCTTTTCCGGAAACCCGGTCCCGGGAGCCTGGCGCCCGGCAAGCCGCTCCGGCGCAACGATCCGGGCTCCGCATCCGGCCACCGGCCCGGCTGCCGCGCCCGGCCATTGTTCCCGGGCCAATGGCGGACAGGGCCGCGCTCCCCGTCGAGCGCGCCGGTTCCCCGCCTTTCCATCCGGACCCGGATCAGGCTGCGCGGCAGGCCGCGGCGGCGGCCGAGCGCGCGGAGCGTTCCGCCGCCCCGAAACCCGGCGGCGACCTGGCGCTTGAATCCGGTGCTGCGGCCTCGGTGGCGTCCGGGCATGGGCATTCTTCCTCTGGAAGCCCGCGGAGGGCGAATTCAACCCGGCCGCCTGGCCCGCCCGCAGCGGCGCAATTCAGGCCCGCCGTTCCACGCGCTTCGCGTTCGCTGCCCGCCCGGCCCCGCGGAGCATGGCTGCAATGCGGCGACATCCGCAGCGGCTTGGCTGGTCGGAGCGATGATGTCCGCGGTCAAGGCATCCTCGCCGGCCCGCCCGCGCGGCACTTTGAGCTGCGTGGACCGTTGCTGGCCGAGACTGCGGCAGGCACGGCGTCCGCCCTCCATCGGGCCCGGACCGGTGGCGCCTCCATGGCCCGCCTCTGAACGTCTGCCGGACGGAGCCGATGCAGCCGCGGCAGCGAGCGGGACTCGGGGGCTCCCCCCGCTCGGCGCTGAGCCGGTCCGCCGGACCGGTTCCGGGACGCCCTTCGCTCCCGGTGCGGTCGCGCGGCCGCTTGGACCCGTGGTGCGACCGCGCTCACTCCTTCAGGATCAGCGTCTCGGGCGTCAGGTCCGAGACGGCCTTGCGAAGACGCTCCCTCGCCGTCGCCCATCGGGCTCGGACCGGTGGCGCTTCCGCTGGCAATTCCTCGGATCAATGGCGGATAGCGGCTCGCTCCGCGGCAAGCCGCACGGAACGACGGTGCCGGACAAGAAGGCTGCATGCCCTTCGGACAAGGTGAACCGGCAGTTCCGGGCGCCTGCTCCGAACATGCTCTGCCCTCTCGACGACTGCGTGCAATCGCCTGCCGGGTGACAGGTGGGCGGCTTCGCCTGCGCGGCGACCCGGAAGGGGGGCGCCTGCGCGGCCGCCCGCCATCGGGCCCGGACCGATGGCGCCGCGGCGGGCAGCCGTCCCCTATGCCCCGGAGCAGGCGGTCCGCGATCGCCGTCCGGCAAAGGGGAGGGCGCCGGCCCATCACAGCGGCCGCGGCTCCCAGCACCTGTCCATCAAGCGCACGGAGCGGCTGGCGGAAGCGGGCATCGGGCCCTCGGTTGGCAGCGTGGGGGACAGCCATGAATTCAAGCAAAGGGGCAGAACGCTTTGGCGGAGACGATCAACGGTCTCCACAAGGCCGAGGTCATCCACCACAGTGGCCCGTGGCGCAACTTCGAGGCTGTAGAATGCGCGACGCTTGAATGGGTGGATTGGTTCAGCAACCGCCGCCTGTTCGAGCCGATCGGGAGCATCCCGCCTGCGGAAGCCGGGACAAATTTCCACGCAGCTCTGGAACCCGAAGACATGGCCGCGCAACTATCGCAAACCGGCCTCCGGCAGACCCCGGGCGGTTCACTGTCCCATGTTCCAATCCTCCATCTGGCTCGAAAGCCTACTTCAGGCAGGACCGATTTTCAGGGCGCAGACCAGAAGACGGGCGTGATTTTCATTTTCCGGGGCGTCCCAGAAAGCGGCGAGCATGCCCGACGGTGTCGGCTCCGCTTCCGGCCCGTCCCGGAATGAGGGACCTCCGGCGCTAGCGCTGCGCCGGGTCGGTTCGCAGCGTCACCGTCTGGCAGAGCCCCCTGGGCTCGAGATTGGCGATCTCGATGGTGCCGCCGAAGCGTTCCAGGATCTCGCGGGCGATTGCCAGGCCGAGCCCCGCGCCGGGCAGCGTCTTGCGCCGCGCGGGATCGACGCGGAAGAACGGCTCGAATACCCTGCCCAGCATGTCAGGCGGCAGGCCCGGCCCGGCGTCGCGGATCGTTACCACGGCGTGGCCGTCCGCGCAGGCCAGTGCAACTTCGGCACCGCCGCCATGGGTCGCCGCGTTCAGCACCAGGTTGCGCAGCGCGCGCTTCAGCGCCAGCGGACCGGCCGTCACCGTCGCCGGAACGGTCGTGCCCAGTTGCACCGGATGGCCCAGCTCGGCCAGTTCGGCGGCCATCTCGGCCAGAAGCCGGTCGAGCCGCAGCGGTTCGGTGCCGTCGCGGCTGACTTCCTCGCGCACCAGCCGGATGGCGCTGTCGGCGATCAGGTCGAGTTCCTCGAGATCGGCCAGCCACTTTGCGCGCTCGGCATCGTCCTCGATGAATTCCGCCCTCAGCCGCATCCGCGTCATCGGCGTGCGCAGGTCGTGTCCCGCCGCCGCCACCAGCCGCATCCGGCTTTCCATCGCGGCCGAGAGCCGTTCGGACAGCCGGTTGAGCGCGCGGGCGGTGGCGCGCACCTCGGCGGGGCCGGTTTCGGGCACCGGCGAGAGCGTCGCATCCGCGCCGATCCGGCCGGCCGCGGTTTCCAGCAGGCGCAGCGGCCGCACCAGCCGCTGGGCGGCATAGAGCGCGACCACCGCCGAGCCGCCGAGGATCACCGCGATCCAGATGGCGAAGATCTGCCAGCCGCTCTCGGGCGGGGACATGTCCGGGATGCCGGAGACCAGCCAGCTGCCGCCGGCAAGCCGCACCGAGGCGGTCTTGGCCGGCAGGTCGCTGCCATGGCTGACCTGGACCTCGCGGTGCGGGCCGGTCTTCTCCAGCGCGCGGTTGAGGAAGCGGGTGGAATGCGGATCGGGCACGCCCGCGGCCGGGGCTGCCTGCAGCCGGCCGCCCGCGCGGCGCAGCGCCGCCGGATCGGTCTCGGCCAGGCGCGCGAGGATCTGGATCTGGCGGGCAATCGGCTCGATCGTCGCCTGCGGCGGCGGCGGCACCAGCGCGCGGCTGGCCGCCAGCGTTGCCAGTCCCGCCACGGTCACGATCGCCACGATCATCAGCGCGGCGATCCGGGCGCTGAGCGAGGTCATCTTCATCGCGTCGCCGCCTGCGCCTCGACCGGTACCACCAGCTGGTAGCCGCCGTTGCGGACCGTCTTGAACAGAGCCTCCTCGCGGCCCTCGCCCAGCTTGCGCCGCAGCCGGCTCATCAGCACGTCGATCGAGCGGTCCATCGGGTCGCGTTCGCGTCCCTGGGTCAGGTCGAGCAGCTGGTCGCGGGACAGCAGCCGTCCGGGACGTTCGAGGAAGACCCGCAGGAGGTCGAACTCGGCGCCGGTCAGCTCGATGTCGCGGCCGTCCCCGGCGGTGACGCTGCGGCGCTCGATGTCGATGTCCATCCCGGCGATGCGGTACCGCCGCATCCCCGCGGTCTCGGGCGCGGGCGGCTCCTGCGCGGCGCGGCGCAGCACCGCCTTGATCCGGGCCACCAGCTCGCGCGGGTTGAACGGCTTGCCGAGGTAGTCGTCGGCGCCGAGCTCCAGCCCGATGATCCGGTCGACATCCTCCTTCAGCGCGGTCAGCATGATGACCGGCAGGTCCGGCAGGCGGGCGCGCAGCTCGCGGCAGATCTCCAGTCCCGAGCCGTCGGGCAGCATCACGTCCAGCACCACCAGGTCGGGCAGCGACTGGGCGATCCGCGCCTGGCAGTCGCGCCGGTTGGCGGCGGTCTGCACGCGGAATCCCTGCCCGGCCAGGTAGCGCCCCAGCAGGCTGCGGATTTCGGGGTCGTCGTCGACGATGAGAATGTCGGGCGCGCTGTTCATGTCTCTGTGTCCAATGTCCTGCGCCGGACCATAGCGGCTGCAAGCTCTCGGCGGGAAACGGATTTGTTGCGCAAGCTTGCCGGGGCGGCGCTGGAAACGTTCGTTTGCAAATCTCCGCCGGCCGGAAACCTTTCGTCACGCGCCGGACCAAGCCCGGACAAGGAGGCAGCCTATCTCTGCTCCTGTCACCACACCGAGGAAAGGAAAGGTGCGATGAAACGAACCGTCATGAGCAGTCTTCTGGCAGCCGCCCTGGTGGGCAGCGCCGCGATCCCGGCACTGGCGGAGTCTCCGCGCGCTCCGGCCGGCCAGGCGCAGATGCACGACCACCGCATCCCGCCGAAGGGCAACCCGGAAATGGCCGTGGCCGAGCGGCTGTCGACGCTGGAGACGCTGATCGGCGTCACGCCAGGGCAGGAACCGGCCTGGCGCGCCTATACAGTGGCGCTGCTGGACTTCTTCGAGACCGGGCATCCCGGTCCGATGGGCGGACCGGGGCCGAAGCCCGGCGCCGCGCCGGGGGCGGATGCCCCGCCGCATGCCGAGGGTGCACCCGAAGGCGCCCAGGCGCCGGCGCCGCGGCCGCTGATGGCCGAGATGATGGCCGACCGCGCGATCGCCAGGGCGCAGGCGGCGGAAACGCTGAAACAGGCGGTCGAGGGGCTGAAATCCGCGCTGACGGATGACCAGCTTGCCAAGCTCGCGATGGCGGAGATGCCGCCCCATGGCGCCCCGCATGACGGCCAGCGCCCGGACATGCCCGGCAAGGGCGGGCCGCGCCCCGACGGCCAGCGCCCGGCCCAGCCCCCGGCGGCGCAGTAGGCCTGCCCGGTCCCGCCGCTCCGGCGGGGCCGCTCCCGTCCCGATCCCCCATGACCGAAGGAGCCAAGACATGGCCCGTTCCGCAACTTTCGCCGCCGCCGCCGCGGTCCTGACGCTGGCGTTCTCTCCCGCGGCTTTCGCCCAGTCCCAGGGCGGCGGCCAGCCGTCCTGCAAGCCCGGCCAGCAGGCCTGCGTCCAGCAGCAGGGCGGTCCCTCCGGCCAGAAGCCGGGACAGGGCGGCCCGGCCCAGGGCCATGGCCAGCAGGCGCAGGGCCAGTCCAGGGGCCCTGGCGGCCCGCAGCAGGGCGGGCCCCAGCATGGCGGTCCGGGCAAAGGCCAGGACCAGCGGGCCCAGGGCCAGCCCAGGGGTCCCGGAGGTCCGCAGCAGGGCGGTCCGCAGCACGGAGGTCCGGCCCATGGCCCGGGCCAGCAGGCGCAGGGCCAGCCGGGCCGCCAGATGGCGCAGACCCCGCCCAAGGGCCAGCCGCACGGCGCCCCCCATGTCGGCGACAGCGCGCGGGCCGGCCGGCCGGTGCAGCCCCCGGCACATGGCCATCTGCAGGCGCCGCCGAAGGGCCAGGAGTACCGGGTGATGAACGACCAGGTCGTGCGGGTCGACAGCAACACGCTGAAGGTGCTTGCCGTCGTCGGCCTCGCCAGCGCGCTGCTGAACTGATCTTCCGGTCCGGGCGTCCCGCGGGCGCCCGGATCTTGCCGCCGCCGGTTCTCAGGGGGCCGGCGGCGGCATGCATTGCGCGCGTCGGCGGCTCATTTGGCGGCCTTCGGCGCGACGACGGGGGCCGCTATGCCCGGCGCATGGCGGTCCCGCGCCACGCCCACCCGCAGCGGGGTGCGGGCGAAACGTTCCAGGAATTCCGCAAGCTTGGCCACCGTCACTTCGGTCAGCTCCGCACCGGTTTCCCGTGTCGAGACGCCCGGATCGCCCCAGTAGCCGCAATCATCGGCATGGAAGATCGCCGCCCAGCTCGCGCCGTAATCGGTGATCGGGTCGTCCGGATGCCCCGGCGCGATCCAGGGCTGGATCAGGCGGGCAGGCAGGCCGGCGATCTTCCCCTCGATCAGCCCGGCGGTCTCGGCGCCGGCCAGATCCATCAGCATCGCGGTCTCGTGCTCGCAGGCATGGCCCTGGCGCGGCAGCCCGCCCTTCATGAAGGCGCGGAACGCGGGATCCGAGGGCGCGGTGTAGTCCACCATGCCCACCGGATAGCCGTCCGTGGTCAGCTGCCCGACCAGCGCGCGCAGCGGCGCCGAATTGCCGCCATGGCCGTTGACGAAGATCGCGCGCGGGAAGCCCGCGTCGATGATGGAGCGCGCGATGTCGGTCAGCATCGCCATGTAGGTTTCCAGCCTGAGGCTGATCGTGCCGGGCCAGCTCAGGTGATGCGGCGTGAAGCCGAAACTTACCGCCGGCGCGACCACGACAGGCGTGTCCTGCATCCGTGCGGCGGCCAGCTCGGCGACGGCGGCGGCCAGCATCGCATCGGTCTCGACCGGAAGGTGGTCGGAATGCTGCTCGATCGATCCGGTCGGGATCAGCACCAGCGCGCCGTTGGTGGCGGCTTCGGCCAGTTCGGCGCGGGTGAGCTCGGCCCAGATCAGGGCGCGCGGGGCGAAATGGCGGGGGGTGGCGTCGGTCATGCCTCGGTCCTGTTCTCCGTTGGGGACTTGCAAGCGGAGCCGCTCACATGTCGCCCGCTTCCTTCGAGGGGGTGGCGCAGACCGCGATCACCAGCCCGGCCTCGCCGATGACGTGGCGGTAGCGGTAGTCCTTGGGCAGGAAGACCGCGTCGCCCTGCTTGAAATGATGCGTGATGCCGGTCGATTCCACGATCTGCGTCGACCAGCCATGCAGGCAGTAGAGGATCACCTCATGCTTGCCGTCGCCTTCGACCATGACGTCGAAATGCGGCATGTAGGTGGTGATGTGGAAGGACATCGGGCTGCCATGCAGCTTGTTGGTGATCAGCCTGTGGCTGAACTCCTTGTCCTTGTGGACCCAGGTCAGCTCCACGTCTTCCTGCCGGGACCACCGGATCTGATCGTCGCTCATCGTGTTTCTCCTGTCTTGCCGGGGTCAGCCCTGCGCCTCCAGCCGGTCCCGCAGGCCGCTCCAGGGCAGCCAGAGATGCGGGCCGAGGCCGGAGAGCCGGGCCATGGGAACGGGGCGGGGGGCGGTGACCGGCAGGACGAAGTCCTGCGCGGCGGTGCGTCCCGCGAGAAGCGCGGCAGTTTCGCGGCCGAGCGCGGTGGACAGCGCCACGCCCCGGCCGTTGCAGCCGATCGCGCCGAAGAGCCCGGGGCCGAGCCGGACCATGCGCGGCAGCGCGTCCATCGTGGCGGCAATGGTGCCGGTCCAGACCGCGTCCGCGCGCAGCTCAGGCAGGCCGGGCACGAAGGCGCGCAGGCGCGCGAGGAAGCCCCTGGCTGCGCGGGCGTCGCGGCCGGGGCCGGGCACGGCCATGCCGCCGGTGACCAGCCGTCCGTCCTCGGTCCAGCGCAGGGCGAAAGTATGGCGGCGGGTATCGGCGACCGGGGCCATGGCGGGCAGGATGCGGCGGCGGAACTCATCCGGCAGCGGCTGGGTCGCCACCTGGTACACCCGCACCGGCACGATCCCGTCGCGCATCGGCGGGCAGAGCGGGCCGACCATCGCGTTCGTCGCCAGCAGCGCCTGCCGCGCGGCGACTTCGCCCGCCGCCGTGGCCACGCGCCAGCCCGTGGCGGTCTCCTGCAGGCCCGATGCGCGGCTTCCGGCATGGATCCGCACCCCGGCGGCCAGCGCGGCGCGGGCCAGCCCGCGGGCATAGGCCAGCGGGTTGATCTGCCCGCCCGAGGCGACGCGCAGCCCGCCATGCAGCGACGGCAGCCCGGCCAGGGCCAGCATCTCGCCGCGGGACAGGAATTCGGCATCGACCCCGGCTTCCAGCAGCGCGGGCAGCCGGCCTTTCAGCATCGCCTCCGCGGCCGTGCTGTGCCCGGGCTGGAGCCAGCCGTTCCGCGCGCGGGCGACCTCCAGCCCGTGCCGCTCGATCAGCCCGAAAACCGCATCGCCGGAGCCGGCCACCAGCCGCAGCAGGCGCGCGGCATGGGGCTGCCCGAGAAGGGCTTCGGCCTCTGCCGGACCGAGCGCGGATTTAAGCGAGGGCACGACGAAGCCGGTATTGCGCCCCGACGCACCGAAACCGGGGCCTTCGGCCTCCAGCAGCACCACATCCATGCCAGCCTCCGCCGCATGCAGCGCTGCCGAGAGCCCGAGAAATCCGCCGCCGATCACGGCCAAGTCGGTTCTGGCGCTCCCCTCAAGCGGCGGGCAGTACGGGGCGGGCGGCGCCAGCCGTTCCCAGAGCGATCCATTGCCGGTCATGCAGGTCTCTCCGCGCTGCGCCGCACTGCGCCTGCGGCCCGGACCGGCAGGGGGCGGTGCGACTGGGCCGCTCCGGGGCGCCGTGCGGCGGGCAGCCGCCGCAATCCGGTGCCGGCCCCGGGGAGCCGGCCGCGCTGCGGAGCGACGGGTGCGGGCCTTGCGGCAGGGGCGCTCCGCGCCATCTTTCGCGGCGATCGGGTCCCTGGCGCCTCCGCGGCGCGGCCGGAAGGCTGACCGCCTGCGATGCGCGCAGCGGCTGCGGCTTGCGCCGCTGCGGCGCCATCCCGGCCGGTCATGCCCGGAGCCCCGCTTCGAGCCCCTCGAGGATCGCCGCTTCGGCATCGCGCGGCGCATAGGCGTCTCCGATCACCTCGTAGGGAATGCCGAGCGCCTCCAGATCGGCGGCAAGCCCGTTCCGCGGCAGGCCGGGCAGGGCAGCGACGAGGCTGTCGGCGGCCAGCCGCTCCGTCTCGGTCCGGGTCATCACGTTGTGGAAGACGACCGCCCCGTCCTCGACGCGCAGCGGCACGACCGTGGCCAGGAACCGCACCCCGGCCCGCAGGCATTCGCGCTGGAAATAGGTGAGGTTCTGGATTTCGAGGTTCTGCCCGGCATGGAAGGCCGCGGTCGAGAGCGTCACCTCATGGCCCGACTGCGCGAGGCTGAGCGCCAGGGCCAGCGCCGGGGCACGGTTCATCCCGTCATGGACCAGCACGCGCCGGCCGATCCGGCTGCCGCCTTCGGACCAGTCGAGAACGGCCTCGTCGAGCGTCAGGATCGTCCCGGGCGGAGCCCCGGGCAGCAGGAAGGGACGCGGCACGGCGCCGGTGGCCAGGATCGCCCGGCCGGGCGCCAGCGCCGCAATCAGCGCGCGGTCCGCCGCCACGCCGGTGCGCACGGTCACGCCGGCCCGCGCGAGCTCGGCCGCCTTGAACCCGATGAGCCGCGCCCATTCGCTGCGCCCGACGGGGCGGCGGGCAAGGTCGAGCCGGCCGCCCAGCCGCTCCGTCGCCTCGGCGAGCGTGACGCGATGGCCGCGCCGCGCCGCGGCAAGCGCGGCCTCCATCCCGGCCGGGCCGCCGCCGATCACCAGGACCTTCTGCGGGGCCAGGACGGATGCGGGCGCTGCCAGCTCGGTCTCGCGCCCGGTGACCGGATTGCCGAGGCAGCTGATCGCCCGTCCGCGGTAGAGCCGCCCGAAACAGGCCTGCTCGCAGGCGATGCAGGGGGTGATGCGCTCCGGCGTGCCCTCGCGGGCCTTGCGCGGCAGATGCGGATCGGCAATCAGCGCGCGCGCCATCCCGGCCATGTCGGCGTCGCCCGCTTCCAGCATCTCTTCGGCAAACTCGGCGGTATGGATGCGGGTGCCATGGATCACCGGCACGCCGATGCGCTCCCGGATGGTGCGGGCGACCGGGCGGAACGGCCCCGGCGGCAGGCCCATCGGCGGCTCGTGGAGCATGTTCGACACCAGATTGCCATCGGTTCCGGCGGAGACATCGACGAAATCGAGCCGGCCCGCCGCCACCAGCATCGGCACGATCTCCGCCATTTCCCCGGCACCGAGCCCGCCCGGCACCAGCTCGTCGCCGGAACAGCGGATGCCCAGCGGCACGTCCGGACCGATGCGGGCGCGCACCGCGGCGAGGATCTCCATGGCAAAGCGCGCCCGGTTCTCCCGGCTGCCGCCATAGCCGTCGCTGCGGTGGTTGGAGAGCGGCGACAGGAACTGCTGCACCAGAAGCCCGTGGCCGCAATGCACCTCGATCCCGTCGAGCCCCGCCTCGATGCAGCGCGCCGCCGCATCGGCATGGGCCGCCACGATCATCGCGATCTCGGCCGCGGTCATCTCATGTGCGACCTCGCCGTATTTCTCCTCGTAGCCCGCTGAGGCCGACCAGAGCGGCACAGGGCGGGCGGAGGTGGCAAAGCCCATATGCGACAGATAGCCGAAGACCTTCGTGCCATGGCGCTGCACCGCGCGCGCCAGCCGCGCGAGCCCGGGAATGATCCGGTCGTCATAGTTGCACAGGAGCCCGGTGATCCCCGGCGAGGACGGGTGGACCTGCTGCGAGCCCAGCATGATGAGCCCGGTGCCGCCTTTCGCGCGCTCCTCGTAATAGGCGATCATCTGGTCGTTCGGCGTGCCGTCCTTCGGCATGCCGGTGCCGTGGCCGGTCAGCACGATGCGGTTGGCGATCTCGCAGCGGCCGAGCCGGATCGGCTCCATCAGGCGCGGAAAGGCGGTCATGGCTCAGGCGACCTCGAGGATCGGCTCGGCGCGGAAGGCCGCCAGCCTTGCGGCGTCAGGCGCGATGCGGTCCGTCGCGAAGGGCGCCAGCAGCGGCTCGGACCCGGTGGCCAGGTCGCGGGCGACGAGCTCGCCCACCGCCGGGCAGATCTGGAAGCCGTGGTTCGAGAAGCCGCAGGCGAGGTAGAGCCCGGGCAGCGACCGTCCGATGAAGGGATTGCCGTCGATCGACTGCGCCTCGGTCCCGGCCCATTGATGCACGAGCCGGTGGCGGGCGAGACGCGGCAGGATGGCGGCCGCCCCGGCCCATTGCTTCGCGGCATGGGCGTCGAGCGGCAGCGTCTCCAGCCCGCGCCCGGTCGGCCGCGCGAACCAGCGCCCGCCCATCATGAAGGCGCCCGAGCGGAGCTGCTTCAGCGACAGGTTGCGCCCGACGGCGGTGACGGTCGGGGCCAGCAGATCCCGCGGCGCGATATCCGACAGCAGCATCTGCAGCCCGCGCGCCCGGATCGGCAGGTCGAGGCCGAAGGGCGCCAGCAGCGCCTCCGTCCAGGCCCCGGCTGCCACGACGGTCGTGCCCGCCTTCAGCGCGCTGCCATCGGCAAAGGCGACCCCGGCAACGCCGTCCGCCCCGGGCAGCAGCCTGGCCGCCTGGCCGAAACGCAGCGCCGCGCCCTCGCGTGCCGCGGCGGCGGCAAAGGCGCGGGCCACACGGCCCGGATGCGCCTGCCCGTCGCCTTGCGTATAGGCGCCGAGCAGCGCGCGGGCCGTGATCTCGGGGGCAATCTCGCGGATCCGGGCCGGCTCCACCCGCTCGATGGCAAGCCCGCCGGCCAGATCGGCGGCAATGCGCGCCTCGATCACGGGGATCTCCGCCTCGGTCTCGGCCAGATGCAGGTGTCCGCCGAAGCTTTCCTCCAGATCGGCCCCGAGCTCGGCCCCGAGCAAGGGCCAGCGCGCGGCGGCCATCAGGGTCAGCGGCTGGTCGGCGGCGTGGCGGCCCTGGCTGCGCAGCCCGCCGGCGCTGGCCCAGCTTGCCGAGGGTGCTGCGGCCGGACCTGCGGCATCGACGAGCGCGACCTTTGCCCCGGATCTCGCCAGATGCCAGGCGATGGCGCCGCCAGTGACGCCGGCGCCCAGGACGATGACATCGGGGCTCATGCGGTTTCCTCCAGGCGGGTTTCGGCCAGATCGGCGATCACGGCCCCGGCGGCTCTGAGCGACAGCGCCAGAATGGTCAGCGCCGGGTTCACGGGCGGCAGCGAGACGAAGCTCGACCCGCCGACCACGGTCAGGCCGGGCGTGTCATGGACGCGGCCGAAGCCGTCTGTGACCGATGTCGCCGGATCATGGCCCATCCGCGTGCCCCCCGTGTCGTGGGTGGAGATCGGCCCGGTCAGCGCCGGGCGCCGCCAGGTCCGGGTCGCGCCCATGCCGCGGGCGATTTCCTCGGCGCGATCCTGCAGCCAGGGGATCATCTTCTTCTCGTTGCCGCCGATATCGAAAGTGATGCGCACCACCGGGCGGCCGAGATCGTCGGTCACCGTGTCGTCGAGATCGAGCCGGTTGTTCTGGCTCGGCAGGATCTCGGGATCGAGGAACAGCATCGAGATCGAGTTGTAGTTCTTCACGAAGAAGTCCCGCCAGGCGGCGCCCCAGCGCGGCACGTCCGGGGGCAGCACGCCCGACGCCTCGATCGGCAGGTACTGGTTGAAGACCGCGATCCGCCCGCCGCGGATGAAATCCTTGTCCGCATGGTCGAAGTGGTCGCAGCTGAGATCGGCAATGGCCTGAGCCTGCGCGGTCGGGCCGATGAAGCGGTTGACCGGCTCGCCGTCGAAGACCGCATAGACCGAGGGCTGCTGGCGGGTCATGTAGTAGCGCCCGACCTGGCCCTGGTTGTTGCCGAGCCCGTCGGGGTGGTCCGCGTCGCGCGACAGCAGCAGCAGCCGCGTGTTCTCGAAGGCGTAGGTCGCGACGATGATCTGGCGCCCGGACTGGACATGCTCGGCGCCGTCCGTCGTGCGGTAGCGCGCGCCCGTGGCGCGGCCGCCTTCGGTGACGATCTCGGTGACGCGCGCGCCGGTGACGATGGTCAGAAGCCCGGAGGCCAGCGCTTCGGGCAGCACGGTGTTCTGCGCCGAGGCCTTGGCATCGACATGGCAGCCGAAGCGCGAGCAGAAGCTGCAATAGGTGCAGGCATGGCGGCCCTTGTAGGGCGCCGTCAGGATCGCGGCGGGCAGCGCGAACGGGTGATAGCCGAGCGTTTCGGCGGCCCCGGCGAAACGCGCGCCAAGGCCCGAGCGGCGCAGGGCGGGCATCTCGTAGGGCTTGGCGCGCGGCGCCTCGAACGGGTTGCCGCGGCTGCGCCCGCCATCGCGCGGCCCGCCGGCATGGCCCGAGACGCCCAGCCACTCCTCGGCCTCGTCATAGAAGGGCTCCAGATCGCGGTAGCTCATCGGCCAGTCGGCGACCGCATGGCCCTCGGGCAGACGCTCCGCCCCGTATTTCGCGACCGTCTTCGAATGGATCTCGAAATCATCCTCGTAGAAGCGCATCGCCACCGCGCCCCAGGCGACGGAATTGCCGCCGAGCCGGGTCTCCAGCCCCTGGCTCATGCTCGCGGGGCGGGCGGGGCTCTCCGGGTTGAGCCGCCAGGTCGGCACCTCGGCATTGAATTTCTCGGCCCCGCCCAGGTTGCGGAAGGCGGTGGCGGACAACTCGTCCATCGCGTGTTCGCGGCCATGGCGGGGGGAGCCCGCCTCCAGCATCACCACGCGCTTGCCTGCGCGCACCAGCTTCAGCGCCATGAAGCTGCCGACGAAGCCGCCGCCGACGATCACCGCATCGGCGCCGTCGATCGGCGCGCCGGCCGGCCGGGTCTGCGGAACCTCGGCCAGCCGCGCATCCTGCGACAGGGACGCCATCGGCTGGGGATCGCGCGCCACCTTGCGGCCGACGGTCTGCTCGGCCTCCTCATAGCCGTTCTGCGCCCCGGGAAAGCCGATCAGCCGCCAGCCCGCCATGTCGCGGTTGCCGCCATGGGCCGGGTCGCAGAACAGACCCTCGCGCAGGTGACGCCAGATCAGGTCGAAGGCGGAATGCCCGGCCGGATGCGGCAGGCCGGGCAGGGTGCCATCCTCCAGCGCGGCCACCAGGCGGTCCTGCGCCTCTGCCTCCGCCGTGCCGAAGCCCGCCGCGCCGAGCGCGGCCAGCGTCTGGCGGTAGAGGGCCAGATGCCCGGCATAGGGACCGGCCAGCGCCGCCGCGACATACTCCGCCGCCCCGATCTCCACTGCGCCGGGGGTGCCCTCGCCGGGCGGGAAGATCCGGTCGAAGAGCGCGTCCAGGACTTGGCGTTCAGGCGGGGTCAGCATGTCGGTCATCGGTCTTTTCTCAGCAGTCGTTGCAGGAAGGCCTGCGTGCGGGGCTCGGAGGGGCTGCGCAGGAGCTGGGCCGGCGGGCCGGTCTCGACGATGCGGCCCTTGTCGAAGAACACCACGCGGTCGGCGGCCTCCTCGGCGAAATCCATTTCATGGGTGACGACCAGCATGGTCATGCCGCCCTCGGCGAGGCGTTTCATGACGCGCAGCACCTCGCCCACCAGTTCGGGGTCGAGCGCCGAGGTCGGCTCGTCGAAGAGCATGACCTTGGGCTGCATGGCGAGCGCGCGGGCGATGGCGACGCGCTGCTGCTGGCCGCCGGAAAGCTCGGCCGGAAAGGCACCGCCGCGGCCCTCGAGCCCGACCTCGGCCAGGAGCCCTTCGGCGCGCTCCGTGGCGGCGGGACGCGAGAGCCCGCGCACCGCCATTGGCGCCTCGATCAGGTTCTGCAGCACGGTGAAATGCGGGAAGAGGTGGAAATGCTGGAACACCATGCCGACCTCGGAGCGCTGGCGGCGCAGGTCGCGTTCGGACAGGCGGCGGGGTCCGCGCGCGCCCTCGGCGACGCCCATCAGCCGGCCGTCGATCCAGACCTGGCCCTCGTCCGGCGGGTCGAGATGGTTGATGGTGCGCAGGAGCGTCGACTTGCCCGAGCCCGAGGCGCCGATGATCGCGACCACCTCGCCGGGCATCACGTCGAGCGACACGTCGTCAAGCGCCATGAAGCTGCCATAGCGGCGGGTCACGGATTTCACGGAAACGATGGGGGCAGTCATGCGGCGGCAGTCCGTCGGCTGAGCCGCAGATGCCGTTCCGCCAGAGCCTGGATCAGGGCGAGGATGCCGTTGAGCGCGAGGTAGAACCCCCCGGCGATCAGCAGGAAGACATAGGGCTGGTAGGTGATCGAGGAGGCCCGCGTCGCCTCGGCGGTCAGGTCGGCGACCGAGACCATGGAGGCCAGCGAGGTGCCCTTCACCATGATGATGGCGCGGGTCATGTAGGGCGGGATCATCAGGGGCAGCGCCTGCGGCAGCAGGATGCGGCGGATGGCGTGGGTGCGCGGCAGTCCGAGCGCCGCCGCAGCCGAGAGCTGGCCCTTCGGCACGGCGGCGATGGCGCCGCGCATGTCCTCGCTCATATAGGCGGCGCCCATGGCGACGAGGCCGATGCTGGCCGCCGCGAAGGGCTTCAGCCGGATGCCGAATTGCGGCATGCCGTAGAAGACGAAATAGAGCACGATCAGCGCCGGCAGGAGCCGCACCGCATTGACCAGGATGGCGAGGGGGAGCGCCGCCCAGCGGGGGCCGGTCTCGCGGGCCAGCGCGATGGCGAGCGCGATGGGCGTCGCCAGCAGCAGCGTCCAGAACGAGAGCTGGACCGTGATCCAGAAGCCGGAGAGGAGGTTCGGCCAGTAGGGGGCGATGACGGACCAGGCGGGCATGTCAGCTCCGCGCCCGGCGCCGGGCCGACCAGCGCTCGCCCAGCATCTGCAGGATCAGGAGCCCGGCATCGAGCACCGCATAGATCGCGGCCGCGACGATGAGCACCTCCATCGGGCGGAAGGTGACGACGAAGACCTTCTTGGCCGCCGAGGTCAGTTCGGGCACCGCCACGGCCGCGGCCAGCGCGGTGCCCTTGAGGATCTCGGTGGCGTGGGAAATGTAGGGCGGCAGCGCCGCGGGAATGGTCTGGGGCAGGATGATGCGCAGCAGCACCCGGTGCCTGGGCAGGCCGAGCGCGGCGGCCGCCTGCCACTGGCCCTTCGGCACCGAGGCCAGGCCGGAGGCGAAGACCTCGCCGAAATAGAAGGACATGTAGACCGTCATCGCCAGGATCGCGGCCGGCAGCGGCGGCAGGGTCAGCCCCATCAGCGGCAGGCCGAAGAAGGCGAAGAACAGCAGCAGGAGCGGGGGGATGCCCCGGAAGATCCAGCTCGCCCCCATCACCGCGCCGCGCAGCGCGGGAGAGGGGGCGCCGCGCAGGAGCGCGACCAGAACCCCGCCCGGCGTGGCCAGCACCAGCACTGCCAGCGTCAGTTCCAGCGTCACCGCCGCCCCTTTCAGGAGCGCCGGGACCACCGTGGGAATGGAGCTGAAATCCAGGGACAATCGGGTCAGTACCCGATGCGGTTCAGCAGGTCGACTTCGGCAGTGGAGGTCGCGTACTTGCCGATCAGCTCCGACAGCGTGCCGTCTGCGCGGTAGTTGCCGAGCATCGTGTTGACCGCGACCAGCAGGTCGGGCTCGTTGGGGTTGACGCAGAGGCTCTGCGGGAAGACCTCCAGCGCCGGGCCGACCATGGCGAGCTGATCCTTCACTGGCGATTCCTCCAGCGTGTTCAGGGCGTTCGACAGGTTCATCACGATCACGCCCGCCTGGCCGTTCATCAGCCCCATCAGGCTTTCCTGCAGGCCGGGGAATTCGGTGGTCTCGGCCTCGGGCAGCGCCTTCTTGGCGCCCTCGAAATAGATTTCGCCGCGCACGCCGCCCACAACCGCGTCGCCGACATCCTCGAAGGAGGTCACGCCGCTATCCTTGGTGGTGATGCCGACGGTGGCGTTCAGCCCGGTGGGCGAGGTCATCAGGAACTGGTCCGATCCCAGCCGGTCGGGATTCCACGACGCACCGTCGCAGGCGAGGTCGAAGCGGCCCGCCGCAAGGCCCGGCAGGATGCCCGCCCATTCGAGCTGGACGAACTCGATCTTCAGGCCCAGATCGGCGGCGAGCTTCTCGAACAGCTCGACATAGGACCCGGTCAGCTCGGAGGTGGCCGGGTCGACGAAGGTGCGGGGCGGGGAGGCGCCGGTGGTGCCGACGGTCAGCACGCCGTCCTTGATGAGGTTCTTCAGCGGCCAGGGGGTGGGATAGTTCTTCACCGGCTGCGGCGCGCCGATTGCCTCCTCGAAGGCCTTGGCGGCGCCATCCTGGGCGATGGCGGGGGCGGCGGCGAGCATCAGCGCGAGCGTCGAGGTCGCGAGACCAGTCTTCAGCATTTGGGGTTCTCCTGTTGGCGGGAATGCGGGCTTGGGCCCGTCTGGCGGATTGCCTGCTCGTGGCTTGCCTGCGGCCGGATCAGGCGGGTTCGGGAAGCAGGCCCGCGAGGCCCAGATGCTTCCCGTACCAGTCCCATTCGGCCTCGAGGAAATCGCGGAAGGCCGCGCCGGCCAGCCAGGCGTCCTCCTGGCCGTTGCGGGCGAGGTAGCCGCGCCAGGCGTCGCTGTCGCGGAGCCGCTCGAAATGCGCGTGCCAATCGGCCTGGGCCTCTTCGGACAGTCCGCCGGGCGCCATGATCCCGCGCCAGAGCTGGAAGCTGACCGGCAGCCCGGCCTCGCCCAGCGTCGGCACGTCGGGGAAGGCGGGGCGGCGGGTTCCGTCCAGCGCGGCGATGACTGTCATGGTGCCTGCCTCGACATGCGGCAGGATCTCGGCGGCGACACCGACGCCCCAGTCGATGCGGCCCTCGATCAGCGCGTTCCAGACGGCGGGCTCGCTTTCGGTGACGATGAACTCGACATCCGCGCCGGTGCCGTCGGCGATGGAGAGCGCCAGCAGGTGGTTGATGCCGCCGAGGAAATAGCCGCCGGTGCGGGTCGTGGTCTTCGCGATGTGATCGAGGAAGCCCGCCGCCGTCGCCCAGGGCGAGTCGCTGCGCGCGACTACGAAGAAGCGGTCGGCCACGAGCCGGGCGATCGGCGTCAGGTCGCGATGGGTCAGGGACATGCCGCGCAGCAGCGGCGCCTGGATGAAGACCGGGGTGCAGGTCGAGACCAGGCTGGCGTCGCCGCTCCGGGCCCGCATCCAATGCATTGAATCGACGCCCGGATCATCCCCTTTCGGCAGCAGGTCCAGCGGCGGCAGGTGCGGCATCGCCTCGGCCTGCGCGGCCCGGAGCGCCTCTGCCAGCACCGGGGGCGCGCTGCCTGCGGGGCCATGGACGATGAGGGTGTTCCGGAGGGCGAGGGACATTTTGCGCACCGTGAAATATCTGTCTTACTATTCTGATGTTGCGACTGATATTTCAGTTCGTCAATCCGGATAAAGTTCTTCCTCCGCGCAAAATGCGGGCGGCTGCGGGAAAACATGCCTGCGGGATTGCCATATGCGGCGGGGGGCGGGACAGGCCTGCGCCGGCGGCGGCAGCTGTCCCGCGGCGGCGGTCAGAGGCGGATGCTGCCGAACTGCCGCGAGGTGGCGAGCGCCTGGAACAGGCCCTGCCGCGTGACGTCGTTGTGGCGGATCATCAGCTCGCGCACCTTGGCCCGGTCGCGGGCGGCCAGCGCGTCGACGATCTCCACGTGGTCGGTGTTGGTCTCGCTGTTCACGTCGCGCAGCTGCGCGCCGAGATAGAAGAACCGCTCCAGCTCGGCGATCTGCCGGGTCAGCACGCCCAGAAGCCGCTCGTTGCGCGAGGCCCGCGCGATGGCGAGGTGGAATTCGCGGTTGGCGGCGATGAAGGCCTCTATCGTCGGCACCTCGTCCTTCTCGTAGGCGACTACGGCCAGTTCGCGCAGCTGGGCCAGCTCGTCTTCCGTGATCTGCTCGCAGGCGAGCTCGCCGGCCCCGGCTTCCAGGATGGTGCGCAGGTCGAACAGCTCGTTCATGTCGCCGAAGGTGATCGGCGCGATCTGGTAGCCGCGGCGCGGGAAGGTCTGGACGAGCCTTTCCTGGCGCAGCGCGGCCAGCGCCTCGCGCACCGGGGTCTTGGAGACTTCGAACCGTTCGGCCAGCTCGGCCTCGGAGATTTCCTGGCCCGGCTCCAGCCGGCAGGACAGGATCTCGGACTTGAGCCGCTGGTAGACCTGCTCGGTCAGGGAGGGAGCCCTGGCGGGACGCCCGGACGGCTTTCCGTCCGTCCTGCGCTTGCTGCCTGCGCGCGCGCTGCCGGTTCCGTCCATCTGCCGTCTCCCCTCTGTGTCCGCCTCGTCCCGCGCTCCGGCCCGTTCTTGCGGTTCTTCTGAAATGCCAGTGATATATTACTAGCATCCTACCCTCCGCGGCAGCAAGTCCGGATCGCGGCGCCGTGAGCACGGGGCCGTGCCGTATCCCGGCGGGCGAGTCGCGCGCTTTCCGGGACCTCCGGTCCTGCGCAGGCCATGTTGCGGTTCTTCCGGGCATCCATGCGCACAAAACCCGGGCACATGACGGTTCCGTGACGGCTGGCATCCCGGGAATTTGATCTGGAACAAGGTTGCCAAGCTAATCCGACTGAATCTATCAGTTACTAGCCGCGCCCCGAAAGGACCTGCCATGGAACTGAGACAGCTGGATGCCATCGACCGCACGGTCTCGCTCGGCGAGGCAGGCAAGGGGTTCCGCGGGAGGGTGGTCTGCCTGCTGCCGCTGCCCGGCAGCGGCCGCCTCGCCCCCGAGGAGATGGAGCGCCGGCTGATCGAGATGGGCTTCATCGAGGGCGTCGAGGTCTCCGTGATCCACGAGGGCCCGTTCGGCCGGGACCCGATCGCGGTCCGGGTCGGCGGCTCGACCGTGGCGCTGCGCCGCCGCGACGCGATGGCGATCCTGACGGAGTGACATGATGAAGGATGTTGCGGCAGCAACCGGCGAGCGGGAGACCCGCATCGCCCTGATCGGTGCGCCCAATTGCGGCAAGACCTCGCTGTTCAACGCGATGACCGGGGCCAACCAGCGGGTCGGCAACTATTCCGGCGTCACGGTGGAGCGCAAGATCGGCATGGCGGCCACCCCGGGCGGCGAGCGGCTGGCGATCGTCGACCTGCCCGGCACCCACAGCCTGCGCGCGCGCAGCCCCGACGAGATGGTGACGCGCGACATCATCCTCGGGGTCCGCAGGGACGCGGGCGAAATCGACCTGATGATGGTGGTGATCGATGCCACCCATCTGCGCCCGGGCCTGCGGCTGGCGCAGGAGCTGGGCCGGATCGGCCTGCCGCTGCTCGTCGTGGTCAACATGATCGACATCGCCCGCCACCGCGGCATCGAGATCGACCTCGGCCTGCTGTCGCGCGATCTCGGCCTGCCGGTCGTCGCCTCCACCGCGGTGCGCAAGGCGGGGATGGAGGCGCTCTGGACGCAGCTCGACGCGATGATCGGCAGCGGCCTGCCCGCGCGCGGCGAGATGGGCTGGAGCGAGCCCTCGGCCGCCGACCTGCGCGCTCTGCTGCGCGAGGCGGACCGGATGATCGCCCATGCGGTGACAGTGCCCGAGCGCCGCCGCAGCGCGACCGAGCGGGTCGACGCGGTGGTGATGCATCCCGTCGCCGGGCCGGTGATCCTGCTGGCGATCATGTTCCTGATGTTCCAGGCGGTCTTCGCCGGGGCGACGCCGCTTATGGACGCGCTGGCCGCCGCGGTCGATGGCGTGGCCGTTGCCGCCGCCGCGATCCTGCCCGACGGGCTGATCCAGGGGCTGGTGGTCGACGGCGCGATTGCCGGGGTCGGCAGCGTCATCGTCTTCCTGCCGCAGATCCTGATCCTCTTCGCCTTCATCCTGATCCTGGAAGACCTGGGCTACATGGCCCGCGCGGCCTTCCTGATGGACCGGATCATGGGGGTGGCGGGCCTTCATGGCCGCGCCTTCATCCCGCTGCTGTCCAGCTTCGCCTGCGCCATCCCCGGCATCATGTCGGCCCGGGTGATCGACGACCGCAAGGACCGGCTGACCACCATCCTGATCGCGCCGCTGATGACCTGCTCGGCGCGGATCCCGGTCTATGTCCTGCTGATCGGCGCCTTCGTTCCGGCAAGGACCATCGGTTTCGGCATCGGGCTGCAGGGGCTGGTCATGTTCGGCCTCTATGCCGCCGGGATCGTCGCGGCGCTGGCCGTCGCCTTCGCCGGCCGGATGATGTTCCGCCGCCACGAGATCGCAGCGCCCCTGATGCTGGACCTGCCCGACTACAAGCTGCCGCAATTGCGCGGCGTGGTGCTGGGCCTGTGGCAGCGGGGCCAGGCCTTCCTGCGCCGGGCGGGCACAATCATCTTCACTGCCAGCCTGGTGATCTGGGTGCTGTCCACCTTCCCCTTCGCGCCGGCGGGGGCCGAGGGCCCTGCGATCAACTACAGCTTCGCGGCGATGATCGGCCATCTGCTGTCGCCGATCCTGTCGCCGATCGGCTTCACCTGGGAAATCTGCGTCGCGCTGGTGCCGGGCATGGCGGCGCGCGAGGTCGCGGTGGCCGGGCTGTCCACCGTCTACGCGATCCAGGGCGGCGGCGACGGGGCCCTGGCCCTGGCGCTGGCCCGGCACTGGAGCCTCGCGACCGGCGTCTCGCTGATCGTCTGGTACATCTTCGCGCCGCAATGCCTGTCGACCCTCGCCGTGATCCGCCGCGAGACCGGCTCCGCCCGTTGGATGTGGATCGCCACCGGCTACATGTTCGCGCTGGCCTACGCGGCGAGCTTCCTCGCCTATCACGCGGTGCTGGCGATCGGCGGCTGAGGCGCCCCGTCCTCTGGGCAGGCGCGTGCCCTTGCCCTAGCCTGGGGAGTGTCAGGCAGGAGAGGCAGCGGTGACCGGCGAGCGGGTGCATCACAGGACGCGGGCGGCGGCGCTGATGGCCCATGCCATGGCCGTGCCCAGCCGGCGCGCCTATGACCGGCGGGTCATCGACGGGCTGATCGACGAGATCGCGGTGCGGCCCGAGGAGCGGTTCCAGCTCTATTCCCTGGTGAAGAGCTCGCAGGACCCGGATCTGCCGCCGGTGGTGCTGGATCTGATCCGCGACCGCCAGGCCGAGATCGCGCGGCAGCTCGACAGCCGCGAGGGCGACGACCGCAGCCAGGGCGTCTGGGCGCAGCGCCTGGGCGGCGGCTCGCTCCTGGCGGCGATGGGCTTCCTCGCGACCGGCACGCTGGGCGGCGGCATGGCGGCTGCCGCCGTTGCGGCAGGGGCCGCCGCAAGCTGGGCGACGACAAGGTTCCGGTCGCGGATCACCGCCGATTGCGTCGCCCTGCGCAGCGATTGCGCAAGGCTGGCCAACCTGGAGACGCTCGTCGCCTCCGCCGGGGCCGCGGGGCCGGGAACTGGAAATTAACGGCCCGGCGGGTTATATTGCGGGAGTACAGGGAGACTGCGCATGTTCGAAGCACTTTCTAGCGAAGTCCTGGTCGGCGGCTCGATCATCGGGATCAGCGCGCTTGCCACCTGCATGGGCTACGCCGCGATGGTCCGCCACCGCCCGCAGCCGCGCCCGGTCGATATCGACCAGGCCGTGAAGAATGCTCCCTACGAAAACCTTTCCAACGTGGTGAAGATCGAGCCCGCCAAGCGCTAGGCTCTCTGCCGCACCCCTCCGAAGACACCGATGACCCAGCCGAAAAACGGCGGCCCCTGATGGGACCGCCGCAGGCAAGCTCGAACTTTCGAAGGGAGGTTCAGAAGAAGCCGAGCTTGTTGGGGTTGTAGCTCATCAGGATGTTCTTGGTCTGCTGGTAGTGGTCCAGCATCATCTTGTGGTTCTCGCGGCCGATGCCCGACTGCTTGTAGCCGCCGAAGGCTGCATGGGCCGGGTAGGCGTGGTAATTGTTCACCCAGACGCGGCCGGCCTGCACCTTGCGGCCGAAGCGGTAGCAGCGGTTCGCATCGCGGGTCCAGACGCCGGCGCCGAGGCCGTACATCGTGTCATTGGCGATGGCGAGCGCCTCTTCCTCGTCCTTGAAGGTGGTCACGGACACGACCGGCCCGAAGATCTCCTCCTGGAAGACGCGCATCTTGTTGTGGCCCTTCAGGATCGTCGGCTCGATGTAGAAGCCGTTCTCCAGCCCCGGCACCTTGGCTGCCTTGCCGCCGGTCAGGACTTCCGCGCCTTCCTCGACGCCGATGGTCAGGTAGGACAGGATCTTGTCCTGCTGTTCCTGCGAGGCCTGGGCGCCGACCATGGTCGCCATGTCGCGCGGGTCGCCGCGGACGATGGCCTCGACGCGGGCGATGGCGCGCTTGATGAACTCCTCGTAGATGTCCTCCTGGATGAGGGCACGCGATGGGCAGGTGCAGACCTCGCCCTGGTTGAAGGCGAAGAGCACGAAGCCCTCGACCGCCTTGTCGAGGAAGGCGTCATCCTCGGCCATCACGTCCGAGAAGAAGATGTTCGGCGACTTGCCGCCCAGTTCCAGCGTGACCGGGATCAGGTTCTCGGTCGCGGCCTGCATGATCTTGCGGCCGGTGGCGGTGGAGCCGGTGAAGGCGATCTTGGCGATGCGCGGCGAGCTGGCCAGCGGCGCGCCGACCTCGGCGCCCATGCCGTTGACGATGTTCAGCACGCCCGGCGGCAGCAGGTCGGCGATGCACTCGATCAGCACCATTATCGCCGCCGGGGTCTGCTCGGCGGGCTTCATCACGATGCAGTTGCCGGCGGCCAGCGCGGGCGCCAGCTTCCAGGCGGCCATCAGGATGGAGAAGTTCCACGGGATGATCTGGCCGACGACGCCCAGCGGCTCGTGGAAGTGGTAGGCAACGGTATCGGCGTCGATTTCCGACATCGAGCCTTCCTGGCCGCGCAGAACGCCCGCGAAATAGCGGAAGTGGTCGACCGAGAGCGGGATGTCGGCGGCGGTGGTTTCGCGGATCGGCTTGCCGTTGTCCCAGGTCTCGGCGCGGGCCAGCAGGTCGAGGTTCTCTTCCAGCCGGTCGGCGATCTTCAGCAGCAGGTTGGCGCGCTCGGCAACCGAGGTGTGTCCCCAGGCATCCTTGGCGGCATGCGCGGCATCGAGCGCCAGCTCGATATCGGCGGCGCCGGAACGCGCGACCTGGCAGACGACCTCGCCGGTGATCGGCGTGATGTTGTCGAAGTACTCGCCGCTCACCGGCGCGGTGAACTTGCCGCCGATGAAGTTGTCGTAGCGGGTCTTGAACGGCGAGGTGCGGCTCGCGTCGATCTGGGTCATCTCGTTCATGTCTGTCCTCCCTAAGGTCAAATCCTGGGCGGCGTCTGCCGCCTGCTTCAAATCCGCCGGAGCCTTTCCGGCATGCCTCCGGGAACGGCGCCGCGGCCGATCCCGGTCTGTCTCTGGGATGAAACTCGTGGTGGGGACCCTGTCCCCTGCCGCTCCATCCGGCGGTACTGCGCTACGGCGGTCGGGGGTGATCCCGGCGCTTGTGCCGACGCTTGCCTCGGAACGGAGCACACATTTTTGGGGGCCGGAAGGGAAGTCCGACAAATGTCCTGTCCGACCAATGTAGGAGGCCGGACAGGCGGGGTCAGAAGGCCGGGGCGTAGCTTCCGGCAGGAGCGGGCTGCTGAGTCTCCATCCGCTTTCCGGAAGCGATGTCAAAGAGATGTAGCGCGCCGGGATCGGGGAAGAGCCAGAGCTCGGTCCCCAGTTCTGCCGACGACGGCAGGGCGGCGGTCAGCCGCTGGCCGTCCACTTCGCCATGGACCAGCCGCTGGGCGCCCAGTTCCTCGACATAGAGGATGCGCATCGCCACCGCGCCCGGGCTGCTGGGCAGGGCAGGGGCGAGGCTTTCGGGGCGGATGCCGAGGATCGCGGGACCGTCCGGCGCACCGGGCAGCCAGAGCTGGGCATTGCCCAGCCGGACTTGGCCGCCGCGGCAATCCGCATCCAGGAGGTTCATCGCCGGCGAACCGATGAAGCCAGCGACGAAGGCCGAGGCCGGGCGGTGGTACAGCTCCAGCGGCTTGCCGATCTGCTCCACCTTGCCGCCGTTGAGCACGACCAGCCGGTGGGCCAGCGTCATCGCCTCCAGCTGGTCATGGGTGACGTAGACCGAGGTGGTGCCCAGCCGGTCCTGGAGCTGCTTGATCTCGCCGCGCATCTGCACGCGCAGCTTGGCGTCGAGGTTCGACAGCGGCTCGTCGAAGAGGAACACCGCCGGTTCGCGCACGATGGCGCGGCCCATGGCGACGCGCTGGCGCTGGCCTCCGGACAGGGCGCGGGGCTTGCGGTCGAGGAAGCGGCCCAGCTCCAGCATCCGCGCGGCCTCTTCGACGCGGGAGGCGATCTCGGGCTTCGGCACGCGGCGGTTCTTCAGCCCGTAGGCGAGGTTGTCGCGCACGCTCATGTGGGGATAGAGCGCGTAGTTCTGGAACACCATGGCGATGTCGCGGTCCGCCGGGTCGACGTCGTTGACGACGCGCCCGCCGATCGAGATCGTGCCTTCGGTGATGGTCTCGAGCCCGGCGATCATCCGCAAGAGCGTGGATTTCCCGCAGCCCGAGGGGCCGACCAGGACCAGGAATTCGCCCTCTGCGATCTCGATGTCGACGCCTTCGACCGACGCGCTCCCGGCGCCGGGATAGGTCTTGCCGACCTGCTGGATGGAAATGGATCCCATGGGACGGCTCCTTACTTGTCGCTCTCGGTCAGGCCCTTGATGAACCAGCGCTGGAAGATGACGACGACTGCCACCGGGGGCACCATCGCCAGCACCGCGAGGGCGAAGGCCTGGTTGTATTCGGGGATCTGGCTGCCGACCCAGACCTGCAGGATCGACTTGATGCCGCGCATCAGGGTGAACATGCCCTCGTCCGTGGTCATCAGCATCGGCCAGAGATACTGGTTCCAGCCATAGACGAACATGATGATGAACATCGCCGCGATCATGGTGCGCGACAGCGGCACGAGGATGTCGAAGAAGAACTTCACCGGGCCTGCACCGTCGATCCGCGCGGCTTCCAGCAGTTCATCTGGCACCGACTTGAAGAACTGGCGGAAATAGAACGTGCCGGTGGCCGAGGCCAGAAGCGGCACGATCAGCCCGGGATAGGTGTTGATCAGCCCCAGATCGGCCATCACCTGGAAGGACGGCACGATGCGGACCTCCAGGGGCAGCAGCAGCGTGGTGAAGATGATCCAGAAGAGCAGGGTCGCATAGCGCGAGCGGAAATAGACGAGGCCATAGGCGGCGAGCATCGAGAAGGCGATCTTGCCCAAGGCAAAGCCCAGCCCGAGGATCATCGAGTTCATCAGCATCCGCGCGCCGGTGACCTGCCCGGTGAAGCCGCCCTTCTGGGTCAGCACCGTGCCGTATGTTTCGGCGAAATTGTTGCCGGGGACCAGGGTCAGCCCGCCGGAATGGATCTCGGCGGCGGTGTGGGTGGAGGTGGTGAAGGCGATGATCACCGGCAGCATCAGGAAGAGCGCGCCGAGGATCAGGATCGCATGGTCGAGAGGGCGGGTGCGGTGCATCGGACTGCCTCAGCTGTAATGGATGCGCTTCTCGAGAAAGCGGAACTGCACGAGGGTCAGCGCGAAGACTACGGCCATGAGGATCACCGACTGCGCCGACGATCCGCCGATGTCGTTGCCGCGGAAGCCGTCGTTGTAGACCTTGTAGACCAGCGTGACCGGGTTGTTCGCGGGCTTGTCCTTCAGCATCACGTCGATGATCCCGAACGTGTCGAAGAGCGCGTAGGTGATGTTGATGATCAAGAGGAAGAACGCGGTCGGCGCGAGCAGCGGCAGCGTCACCGTGCGGAACCGACGCCAGCCGCTGCGGCAGTCGATCACCGCGGCCTCGCGCACCGGCACGGGCACGGATTGCAGCCCCGAGAGGAAGAAGATGAAGTTGTAGGGGATCTGCTTCCACACCGCGACGGCGATCATCGCGAAGGCGGTGTCGAAATAGTCGATCCCGACCTGCATGTCCCAGCCGACCCAGGAAGCCGCGGTCACGAAGGGGCCGATATGCATGTCGAAGAACATCATGCCGATCAGGCCGGCAACCGGCGGCGCGATGGCATAGACCGCGATCAGGAGCGTCTTGTAGCTCGACGCGCCGCGGATCACCGCATCGGCCTTGACCGCGAGCAGCAGCCCCAGCCCCAGCGACAGCGCCGTGACTGCCACGGTGAAGATCGCGGTGAAGCGCGCCACGCGGTGGTATTCGGAGCTGGTCAGCGCGTCGGCATAGTTCTCCAGCCCGACGAAGGTGGCGCCGAAGCCGAACGGATCCTCGATATAGAAGGACGAGGTCACCGCCTGCACCGAGGGCCAGTAGAAGAAGATCGCAACGACCAGCAGCTGCGGCGCGAGGAAGACCCAGGGCAGCAGCGGACGGTCGAACTGCACGCGCTTGGCGGGCTCCGCCGGGGCGGCTGCGGCGCGGGGCTTGCGGCGGAAGCGGCCGCCGATAACGGAGGTGTCGGAGATCTCGGCCAAGTCGGTCTTCCCGGATGCATGCGGTCTTGCGGAACGGAAAGGACCGGGGCCGGCCTCGCGGCAGCCCCGGTCCCAGATCAGGCAGGCGTCAGCCCGAAGTCTTGGCGAAGCGCGCCAGCAGGGCGTCGCCTTCTTCCTTGATCGTCTCGAAAGCGTCTTGGACGGAGGTCTCGCCCGAGAAGATGCGGTTGAATTCGCGTTCCTCGACCGAGCGGATCTGCGGGTAGAAGCCCAGGCGGTAGCCCTTCGACCACTCGCCGCCCGGCAGGCTCAGCTGCTGGATGCCAACCTCGGCGACCGGCTTCTGTTCGTACCAGCCCTCGGCCTTGGCCTGCTCGTAGGCGGCGTTGGTGATCGGGACATAGCCGGTTTCCTCGTGCCAGAAGACCTGTACGTCCGGCGAGGTCAGGAACTGGAAGAAGTCGGCGGTGCACTTGTCCTGCGCCTCGTCATGCCCCGCCATCGCGTAGAGCGCGGCGCCGCCGATGAAGCTGTTGGTGCCTGCGCCCTCGATCCCGTCCCAATAGGGCAGGAAGGTCGCCGAGAACGGCATTTCCGCGGTCTGCTGCAGCCCGCCGAAGGAGCCGGAGGAGCCGATCCACATCGCGACCTTGTTCTGCTCGAAGGGCGCCTGGTTGTCCGACCAGCCCGCGCCGTAGAAGCCGAACAGGCCCTCGTCATGCCATTCCTTCAGCTTCTCGAACATCATGACGAGGTTCGGGTCGGTGGCGTTGATCTCGGTGCCCTCGACCGAGTCGTAGCCGTTGCCGTTCGTCGCCATCTGGATGTTGTTGCGCGAGAAGAAGTTCTCGAAGAACATCCAGGTCAGCTGCGAGGCGGTCATCGGGATGTAGCCCGCCTCCTTCAGCTTCGGCGCGATCTCCTCGAACTCTTCCCAGGTCTCCGGCGGCGCGACGCCGGCCTTCTCGAAGGCTTCCGTGTTGGTGTACATGATCGGCGCCGAGGAATTGAACGGCATGCCGACGAACTTGCCGTCCGCATCGGCGTAGAAGTAGCGCACGCCGTTGATGAAGGCCTCGCGGTCGAAGTCGTAGCCTGCGTTCTTGATCAGGTCCTCGGCCGGGATGGTGGCGCCCGGGGCGTTCATGATGGTCGCTGCGCCTGCGTCGAAGACCTGCAGGATGTTCGGCTGCTCGCCCGAGCGGAAGGCGGCGATGCCGGAGGCCAGGGCCTCTTCGTAGGTGCCCTTGGAGACCGGGGTCAGCGCGCAGGCGGACTGGGCTGCGTTGAAGCGCTTGGAGATCTCGTTGATGACCTCCTGGTTCTTGCCGCCCATGCCGTGCCACCACTGGATCTGGGTGGCGTCGTCTGCCGTGGCGGATGCGAGCGTGGCGATCAGGGCGATCGCGGAAACCGTGGCCTTGCGGATCATGTCTGTCCCTCGGAATGCCGGGGGATGGCTGCCCCCGTTTGCTGTTCCGGCGGGTCCTAGCGGGCCGCCATGACAGTTTTGCGTCGTGCCGTTATCCGTTTTGTGACGTTTGCGTTCGAACGGTTCCGCGGGGCCCGCGCAGGGGCGGGGCCCGCCGGAATTGCCCGTTTTCGCGGCACCGGACGCCGGGAAGGCCGCGCCGCCGCCCGATATCCGCCGGTTTCGCGCCGCCGCCGGGGCGGGGCCGCAGCGGCCGATTGCCGGGGTCTCCGCGCCTCTCTATAATCGGGTCTCGGCCATTCCGCCCGAAGGACTTTTCAGACCCAGCCATTCCAGAGACCCCGGTCCGCGCCCCGGCGGCGCCGCAGCCGGGTTTCCCGTCCCTCCCTCAACGGCCTTTCCATGTTTATCGACCCCGGTTTCCTTGCCCCCTATCTGGCGCTTGCGCTGATCGCCTGCGTCTTCGCCACCTTCCTGTCCGAGCGCTGGCCCGCCGACATCGTCGCCTTCACCGGCGCGGCGGCCGCGCTGGCCCTCGGCCTTGTCGGGCCCGAGCAGGTGCTCGCCGCCATCGCCAACCCGGCCCCCGCCACGATCGGCGCGATGTTCGTCCTCAGCGCCGCGCTGGTCCGCACCGGTGCGCTCGAGGCGCTGACCGCCGGGCTCGGCCGCCTCTCGGGCAGCCGCCCGCGCCTGGCCGTGCTGCTCTTCTTCTTCGCCGCGGCGGCGTCCTCAGCGCTGGTCAACAACACCCCCGTGGTCATGGTGCTGATCCCGGTCGCCGCGGCGCTGGCGCGGCAGGTGGGCAGCACGCCCTCGCGCCTGTTGATGCCGCTGTCCTTCATGGTGATCCTCGGCGGCACGGTCTCGATGATAGGCACCTCGACGAACCTGCTGGTCGACGGCATGGCGCGCGACCTGCAGCTCGCGCCCTTCGGCCTGTTCGAGGTCGCGCCGCTCGGCCTCTGCGTCGCCGCGATCGGCGCGCTCTTCCTCGCCGTTGCCGCCCCTCGGCTGCTGCCGGAGCGCCAGACCATGGCCGCCGCGCTCGACCGCCGCCAGGGCCGGTCCTGGCTGGTCAACCTGACGATCCCCGAAGGCTCTCCGCTGCTGGGCAGCGCGCCGCTGGAGATCGCGGCGCTGAAGCGCGGCGGCAGCCGGGTGATCGACGTGATCCGCGCCGATGTCTCGCTGCGCCGCGACCTCGGCGCCGTGCGGCTGGAGCCGGGCGACACGGTGGTCGTGAAGACCCGCGAGACCGAGCTGATGGGCTTCCGCGAGGGCGCCGCGAAGGGGGCGGACCTGCCCGGCCTGACCTCCGGCCCGGTGCGGCGCACCCGTGTCATGGAACTGCTCGTGGTGCCCGGTGCCAAGGCGGCGGGCCGCAGCCTCGGCACGATGCACTGGCGCCGCCGCTTCGGGGTCTATCCGCTGGCGCTGCACCGCCATGGCGGCGCGGTCGGCGGACTCGAGGAAACGCGGCTGGTGCCCGGCGACACGCTGCTGGTCGAAGGCGCCCCCTCGGACCTGGAGCGGCTGGCCGAGGACCAGCGGCTGGTCCTGCTGTCCGAGACCGCCGCGCGCGGATTCCGCCGCGGAAAGGCGCCGATTGCCATCGCGGTGCTGCTGGCCGTGGTCGGGCTCGCGGCGTTCGATGTCGCGCCGATCCTGTCGCTGGCGCTGGTTGGCGCGGCGGCGGTGCTGGCCACCGGCTGCGTCGACGGCGAGGAGGGCATGGGCGCGGTCGACGGGCGGCTCCTGCTGCTGATCGTCTCCATGCTGGTGATCGGCGCCGCGCTGGACCGCAGCGGCGCGGTGGCGATGATCGTCGACTGGCTGGCGCCGTTCCTGTCGGCGGGCAATCCGCTGATCGCGCTGGCGCTGGTCTACATCGCGACCTCGATCCTGACCGAGCTGGTGACCAACAATGCGGTCGCCGTGCTGATGGTGCCGATCTCGGCCGGGCTGGCCGCGCGGCTCGGCGTCGATCCGCGGCCCTTCCTGATCGCGGTGATGTTCGCCGCCTCCGCCAGCTTCGCCACGCCGATCGGCTACCAGACCAACACGCTGGTCTACAATGCCGGGGGCTACCGCTTTTCCGACTTCCTGCGGGTCGGCCTGCCGATGAACATCATCGTCGGGGCGGCGACGATCCTGCTGATCCCGCTCTTCTGGCCGCTGTGACGCGGGCAAGGCGATTGCGGGACGGAGGAATTTCCGGCATTTGTGGAAACGGGCGGCCTGGCTGACCATATCGTCAGAAACGGCCCGCCCGCGCCCCGAACCGGAAGGACGACCATGAAGCCATCTGCCCGCCGCGACATGATCCTGCAGCTCGTCGAGGAGCAGGGCGAGGTCCAGGTCGTCGATCTTGCCGAACGCTTCGATACCTCGCGCGAGACCATCCGGCGCGACTTGAACGAGCTCGACGCCTGCGGGCAGGTCCGCAAGATCCATGGCGGCGCGCGGCGGGCTGCGCTGGTGCCCGAGGGCGCGCCGGTCGAAGGCAGCTTCGACGCGCGCATGGCGGCGCAATCCGCGGAAAAGGCCGCGATCGGACGCTGCGCGGCCGAGCTGTTCGAGGAAGGCGCCGTCCTTTTCGTCGATACCGGCTCCACCACCATCGCCTTCGCCCGCGCGCTGGCCCGGCGCCGCGGCCTGACCGTGATCACCAATTCCACCGAGGTTGCGGGCATCCTCGCCCGCGCCGAGGCGCATCACCGGCTCTACCTGCTGGGCGGGGAAATGGCCGCGGAGGGCCGCGAAACCCTCGGCGCGCTGGCCATCGAGCAGCTTTCGCGCTTCAAGGCGCAGCATGCCGTGCTGACCATCGGCGGGCTGACCGGTTCGGAAATCATGGATTACGACCTGCGCGAGACCGAGATGGCGCGCGCCATGGTGGCGCGGGCCGAGACGGTGACCGTGCTGGCCGATCACGGCAAGCTGGGCCGCGCCGCGGTCTTCGAGGTCGCGCCGCTTTCCGCCATCCACCGGCTGGTCACCGACCGCGAGCCGCCTGCCGAGCTGGCCGCGGAACTCCGTGCCGCCGGGGTTGAAATCGTCGTGGCAGAGGTCTGAATCCGGCCGCGAGCGATGAAATTTGACGCATCCGGCGGGCAGAGGCCGTGAATTCGGCGGCGGGCCTTGCCGCAATATTGTGGAAACGGTCAAAAAAGTGCACGAGTCAACTTAATCAGCCTCCCGTTCGTGGAGGCGCGGAAAGATGACGGAGGCCGCTCTTGGCTGAGGCAGACGTGGATGTGGCGATCATCGGGGCCGGCGTGGTCGGCTGCGCGATGGCGCGGAGATTTGCGCTGGAAGGCGCCAAGGTGGCCGTGATCGAGGCGGGGACCGACATCCTGTCGGGCGCCTCGAAGGCGAACAGCGCGATCCTGCATACCGGCTTCGACGCGCCGCCGGGCTCGCTCGAGCTCGGCTGCATGCAGGCGGCCTATGACGAATACATGCAGATCCGCGCGGCGATGAACCTGCCGGTGCTGGAAACCGGCGCCATGGTCGCGGCCTGGACGGACGAGGAAGAGGCGCGGCTGCCCGACCTGCTGGCCCAGGCCCATGGCAACGGCGTGGCGGACGCGGAAATCATCGGGCGGGAGGCCGTCCTGGCGCGCGAGCCGCAGATCGCGCCGGGCATCCGCGCCGCGCTGCTGGTGCCGCGCGAATACCTGATTGACCCTTGGTCGGCGCCTCTGGCCTATGCGACCCAGGCGAAGATGCTGGGCGCGCGCTTCCTGTTCGGCGCGCCGGTCACCTCCGCGGAGCGCGCGGGCGGCACCTGGCGGCTGGAGGCCGGAGGCGAAACGGTGACGGCCCGCAGCGTGGTCAATTGCGCCGGCAACCAGGGCGACCGGATCGAGGCGCTGCTGCTCGGCGCGTCGCGTTTCGAGATCCGCCCGCGAAAGGGCCAGTTCGTGGTCTTCGACAAGGCCTCGGGCGCGCTGCTGCGGACGATCCTTCTGCCGGTGCCGAACGACCGCACCAAGGGCGTCGTGCTGACCCGCACCGTCTTCGGCAACCTGCTGGTCGGACCGACCGCGGAAGAGCAGGAGGACCGCGACCGCCCCGACGTGACCCGCCCGGAGCTGGAGGCGCTGGTCGCCAAGGCGGCCGAGCTGGTCCCGGCGCTGGCCGGCATGCCTGTTGCCGCCGTCTATGCCGGGCTGCGTCCCGCGACCGAACAGAAGGACTACCGCGTCCATGCCGTGCCGGAGATGGGCTATTACTGCGCCGGAGGCATCCGCTCGACCGGGCTGACCGCGGCGCTCGGCATTGCGCGCCATGTCTTCGCGCTCTGGGACGGGGCGGCGGTGCCGCCCGCCGATCCGCCGGTGCCGGTCATGCCGAACCTGGCCGAGCATCTGCCGCGCGACTGGCAGGCCCCGGGCCATGACGGCATCGTCTGCCATTGCGAGATGGTCACCGGCCGCGAGATCCGCGCGGCCTTGGACAGTCCGCTGCCGCCCGGCGATTTCGGCGGTCTGCGCCGCCGCACGCGCTGTGCCATGGGCCGCTGCCAGGGCTTCAACTGCCTCGCCCGGATTGCAACCTTGAGCGAGGGCCGCCTGCGCGCGCCGATCGTTCCGGAGGACAAGGCATGAGCGCGATGGACTTGGATGTCGCCGTCATCGGCGGCGGGCCGTCGGGCCTGGCTGCCGCGACCGAGCTGCGCCGCCTCGGCGTCGGGCGGGTCGTGGTGCTGGAGCGCTTCGGCGTGGCCGGGGGCATTCCCCGCCATTGCGGCCACCCGCCCTTCGGCATGCGCGAATTCCGCCGCGTGCTGACCGGCCCGGCCTATGCGCGGCGCCTCGTCGGCACGGCGCTGGCTGCCGGTGTCGAAATCCGCACCCGCTGCACCGTCACCGCGATCCGGCCCGGCGGCGTGCTGGAGCTGGCCACGACGGATGGGGCGGAGACCCTGGCGGCGAAACGCATCCTGCTGGCCACCGGCAACCGCGAGACCACCCGCGCCGCGGCCCTGGTGCCGGGGCTGCGTCCGGTCGGCGTGATGAACACCGCCGCGCTGCAATCCTTCCTCTACGAAGAAGGCCGCTCGCCGTTCTCGCGCCCGGTGATCGTCGGCAGCGAGATGGTCGCCTATTCGGCGGTCCTCAGCTGCCGCCGCCACGGAATCCGCCCCGCCGCCATGGTGGAAAGCCGCGGCCGGGTGCAGGGGCCGCGCTTCTACGCCTTGGCCAACCGCATGTTCGGGGTGCCGCTGGTCACGGGGGCCGAGATCGTCGCGATCGAGGGCAAGACCCGCGTCACCGGGCTGCGCCTCCGCGAGGCCTCCGGCGCGGAACGGCGGATCGATTGCGACGGCGTGATCTTCTCGGGGCGCTTCACGCCCGAGGCGGCGCTGGCGCGCGCCAGCGGGCTGGCGCTGGATGCCGGAACTCTGGGCCCCGAGATCGACGGCGCCTTCCGCAGCTCGGACCCCTGCGTCTTCGTGGCCGGGAACGTGCTGCATCCGGTGGAAACCGCCGGCTACTGCTGGGCCGAGGGCCGCCGCATCGCCGGCCGCATCGCCGCCGATCTGGCCGGGGAGGCGCCGGCGGCCGCGCCGGTGCCGCTGACGCTGGGGCCGGGGCTCCGCTATGCCGTGCCGCAGCGCCTCGTGGCGGGCGAGGGTCCGGTCACGCTGAACCTGCGCGCCGAAGGGGCTGCAAAGGGGCGGCTGGTGCTGGCCGAGCCGTCGGGCCGCGAACTCGCCGCGGCCAGCGTGTCTGCCGCGCCCGAAGCGTCCCTGCGCCTCGACGTGCCGGCGCTGGACGTGCTGCCGGGCCAGCTCGTCGTCCGGCTGGACCGGGAGGGCTGAGCCATGCGGATCCTTGCGCTCGACCAGGGCACGACCTCGACCCGCGGGCTGGTGGCGGATGACGGCGGCAGGGCGGAGATCGTCCGCGCGGTCCGCCATGAGCAGCATTTCCCCGCGGCCGACCGGGTGGAGCATGATCCGGCCGAGCTGCTGGCCAATCTCCGCGCGGTGCTCGATGCGGCCGGGCCGGTCGATGCCATCGCGCTGTCGAACCAGGGCGAAAGCTGCCTGGCCTGGGACGCGGTGACCGGCGAGGCGCTGTCGCCGGTCATCGTCTGGCAGGACCGGCGGACCGAGGCGCGGCTGGCGGAGATGGCGCAGCGCGAAGCCTTCGTGCGCGCCCGCGCCGGGCTGCCGCTCGATCCGTATTTCTCCGCCTCGAAGCTTGGCTGGCTTCTGGAAACTTCAGCGCCGGTGCAGGCGGCGCATCGGGCGGGGCGGCTGCGGCTCGGCACGACGGATGCGTATTTCCTGCAGAACCTCACCGGAGAGGCGTCGACCGACATCACCACGGCGTCGCGGACCTCGCTGATGTCGCTGGCGACCGGGCAATGGGACCCGGAGCTTTGCGCGCTGTTTGGCGTGCCAATCGAATGTCTGCCGCCGATCCGTCCCACAGTTGCCGATTTCGGCGCGATCAACGGGATGCCCGTGACCGCGGCGGTTGTCGACCAGCAGGCGGCGCTCTACGGCCATGGCTGCCGCGCAACGGGCGATGCCAAGATCACCTTCGGCACAGGCGCTTTCGCGCTGGCACTGGCCGATGGTTTGCCGCAAGCCGAGACGGAGTCGGGGCTGCTGCCGACCGTCGCCTGGCAGATTGGCGGCGACACGACCTATGCTCTGGAAGGCGGCGTGCATGCCGCCGGCGCGGCGGTGGAATGGGCGATGCGGATCGGGCTCGTCGACGGGCCGGAGGCACTGTCGGGCTTCGATGCGCCTGCTGCCATCGACCGGGATCTAGCCTTCGTCCCCGCGCTCGCCGGGCTGGCCGCCCCGCATTGGGACGGGTCCGCGGCAGGGCTTTTCATCGGCATGACCGGAGCGACGACCCGGGCCGACATGGCGCAGGCGCTGGTCGAAGGCATCGCCTTGCGCGCCGCCGAGATCGCGGCGCGGATGGCCGGTGACAAGCCGGTCAAGCGGATCTCCGTCGATGGCGGGCTGACGCGCTCGGACTATCTGTGCCGCTTCCTTGCCGATGTCACCGGGGCCGAGATCGTCCTGCCCGCGACCGAGGAGCTCACCGCCTTCGGCGCCGCGCAGCTGGCCGCGGTCGGCATCGGGGCGGCGCTGCCTGCCGCTCCGCCGCGCGCCGTGATCGTGCCGCGGGACTGCGACCGGACGGGACGGCTGGCGCGTTTCGGCGGCGCGGTCGCGCGGGCGCGCGGCTGGCGCGGCTGACAGCCTTCCCCCGAACGGAAAAGGCCGCCATTCGCGGGAATGGCGGCCTTCTTGCTGCGCCTTGGAGGGATCAGCGCAGCAGGCCGAGCGGCACGGTCACGATGCCGGGGAAGAGCACCAGCAGCACCAGAACGGCAATCTCGGCGAAGAGGAAGGGCAGCACGCCGGTCATGATCCGGTCGAGCCGCACCTGGCCCACGCCCGCCACCACGTTCAGCACGTTGCCGACCGGCGGGGTCAGCATCCCGAGCGCCCCGGCAATGGTGAAGACCACGCCGAAATAGGTCAGGTCGATGCCAGCCGCCTTGGCCAGCGGGATGACGATCGGCATCAGGATCAGGCTGAGCGGCGTGAAGTCGAGCACCATGCCCAGAAGCAGCGTCAGCAGCACGACCATGCCGACCAGCAGCCGCGGCGCGCCGAGGAAGGGCGACAGGAACGCGATCACCTGGTCGGGCAGGTTGGCGATGGTGATCAGCCAGGCCGAGACCATCGAGGTGCCGACGAGGAACATTACCACGGCGGAAGTCTTGCCCGCCTCGACCAGCGCCTCGTAGAAGGCCTTCGCGGTCAGCTCGCGGTAGACGAAGGCGCCGACGGCGGCGGCATAGACAGCGGCCATCACCGCGGCCTCGGTGGGGGTGAAGACGCCCGCGCGCAGCCCGCCGATGACGACGACGGGCAGGACCAGCGCCGGGATCGCCAGCCAGAGCGCGCGCAGGGTCTCGGCGCGGCTCTTCTTCTCCAGCGTGGCGAATCCGCCGCCGCGCGAGACGTAGCGCCAGGCCAGCACCAGCGACAGCGCCATCAGCGCGCCCGGCACGATGGCGGCCATGAAGAGCCCGCTGATCGAGATGTTGGCGATGGCGCCGAAGACCACGAGCGCGATCGAGGGCGGGATGACCGGGGCGATCACGCCGCCCGCGGCCAGCAGCCCGCCCGAGGGCCCCTCGGGATAGTTGCCGAGCTTCATCATCGGGATCAGGATCGCGGCCAGCGCGGCGCTGTCGGCGATTGCCGAGCCCGAGAGCGAGGCCATCACCAGCGAGGCGGCGATGGCAACGTAGCCCAGCCCGCCGTTGACATGGCCGAAGGCCGACATCGCGACCTCGATGATCCGCCGCGACAGCCCGCCGCGGTTCATCAGCTCGCCCGCGAGGATGAAGAATGGGATCGCCAGCAGGATGAAGTTGTCGGTGCCCAGGATCATGTTCTGGGCGACGATCTGGGCGTTGAAATAGTCCAGATGCAGCATCAGCGCGATGCCGCAGGCGATCAGCGCCCAGGCGATGGGCAGGCCCGCGACGATGCCGAGGATCAGGACGGAAAGGAAGATGACGAAGGTCACGGGGCGGTCACTCCGCGATATCGGCCGAAGCCGCCTGGAAGAAGCGGGCGGAGGGCATCCGGCCCGAGAGGATCAGCGCCATCCGCACCGCCACCACGGCGGCCAGCGCGGCGCCTGCCAGCGTCGCCACGACATAGATCGTCGCCGAGGGCAGGCCGGAGATCGGATAGGACGCCGAGAAGTTCAGCTTGGCCTGCATCCACGCGCCCTTGGCCAGCAGCCAGTTGCCGTAGAGCATGACCGCGCCGGTCAGCAGGACCAGCGCCTTGCGCAGCACTTCGGGCAGGCGGTCGACGACCAGCGTCATGGCGATGTGGCGCTGCTGGATCAGCGCGAGGACGGCACCGGAAAAGATCAGGATGCTCAGCGCGATGCGCGACAGTTCCTCGGTCACGACGATGCCGGAATTGAGGAAGAAGCGCAGCATGACATTGGTGAAGACCATCGCCACCAGAACGAAGAGCAGGAGGGCGACGAGCGCTTCGAGGCATTTCTCGGCGAGGCGCAGCACGGGCATCGGGGGGCTCCCTGGAAAGGCGGGACCGGCGGGGCGGCCGGTCCCGTTTGTCGGATCACTCGGCGAGGACGGCCTGCATCTTCTCGTAGAGCGGGCGGGTCTTGTCGGTCAGCAGCTTCTCGGTGACCGGCGCGACGGCTGCACGGATCTCCTCCAGCGCCTCGGGCGAGAATTCCGAGATCTGCAGCCCGGCCTCGTCTGCGAGGAAGGCCTTGGCATCGGCCACGGCGGCGCGCATCACCTTGCGGTTTTCCACGGCGGTGCGGTCGGCGGCTTCCTGCAGGATACCCTTGTCCTCGTCGGACAGGCTGTTCCACCAGGGCTGGCTGACCAGCATGACCAGGGTCGAATATGCGTGCTTCGAGGTGGTCAGGTAGTCCTGCACTTCGTAGAAGTTCATGTCGCGCACGGTCAGCAGCGGGTTGTCCTGGCCGTCGACGGTGCCGGTTTCCAGCGCGGTGTAGACCTCGGGGAAGGGCATCGGCACCGGGTTCGCGCCGAGCGCCGAGAAGGTGTCGATGAAGACCGGGGCGCCGATGACGCGGAAGGTCAGGCCCTTGAAGTCCGCGAGGCTCTCGATCGGGTGCTTGGAGTTCGACAGGTCGCGGAAGCCGTTGTCCATGTACATCAGCCCGTGCATGCCCGAGCCGTCGAGCCCGGCCAGCATTTCCTTGCCCAGGTCGCCCAGCAGAACCTTGTCGGTGGCGGCGTCGTCGGCGAAGGCGAAGGGCAGGTCGATGACCTGGAACAGCTCGTTGTACTTGATCAGGTTCGTGGAGGAGGTGATCAGCATCTCCTGCAGCCCGCCCTGCAGCGCGCCGATCTGCTGCGCCTCGTTGCCGAGCTGGCCCGAGGGGAAGTTCTTGACGGTCATGCGGCCGCCGGACAGTTCGTCCACCTTCGAGATGAAGTACTCGACGCCGTCGTCGAAGGGCGTGCCGGGCGTGCCGAAATGGCCGATCTTGATGTCGCGCGCGGCGGCGGGCAGGGCCAGCATGGCACCGAGGGCGGCGCCGGCGGCGAGCTTGGCAAGTTTGGCTGCAAGGGCCATCTGATGTCTCCTCTTGGGCCCGGACCGTGCCGGGGCGTCTGGTGGCGGCTGCATCGGCGGCTGCGTCTGTCGTGCAGTTTTGACCGAACGTGCAATCATGAGTGACTGATCGGTCATTTATGTGATGCCTGTCCATGGCAAAGCAGCCGTGAGGTCAAGATTCGCGGGTTATGCACGCCCGGTAGGCGAAAAACTGAGCGATCGGTCATATAGATTGCCTGAAAATTCATCCATAACCCCGATCCGGGCATGGTTGCAGGCGGGTTTGCCACGTCCATGCCGGGAATCCGGGCAGCCGGAAGCGCATCTGGCGGCAGGCTGCTGGCTGCGTCAGATTTTTCCGTGACCTCTGCCGGGGTCGCGGCTAATTTGCCCGAAACCACATTTTCATGTGGCAATGCATGGCCGGACTCCCGGTCCTGTCCGCGAGGGGCAGGTGCGGGTGCCGGTGACCGCCGGAAGAAGAAGACGATCCAGATGACCTCCGCCCCCCTCCCGCTGCCTTTCGCCTGCCGCAAGATGCCTGCCTCCGCGGCGCGCGGCGTCGTCGTGACCAACCATCCGCTGGGTTCCGCAGCTGGCCAGGAGATGCTGGCGCTCGGCGGGAACGCGGTCGATGCCGCGGTCGCGGCGCTTCTGGCGCTCACCGTGGTGGAACCGATGATGGTCGGCATCGCGGGCGGGGGCGTCGCGCATCTGCGCCTGCCCGACGGGCGGCACACCGTCTATGACTGCCTCTCGCAGGCGCCCGCGGCGGCGCGGGCCGACCAGTTCCGCCCGGTCTCCGACAATCTGCCCGACTACATGGAGACCGACGGCCGACGCAACCTGGTGGGCCCGGCTTCTGTGGCGGTGCCCGGCAACCTGCGCGGCTGGTGTGCCATGCATGCCGCCCATGGCGCGCTGCCCTTCGCCGATGTCATCGCCCCGGCGATCCGCTGGGCCGCCGAGGGCTTCCGCGCGACGCACTACCTGAGCTCGAACATCGAGCGCCACGCCGCCGACATGATCCGCGACCCGGTGATCTCGGCGATCTTCCTGCCCGGCGGCACGCCCGCGAAGGCGGGCGACCGGATCGTGCAGGGCGACTATGCAGAAAGCCTGCGGCTGATCGCGCGCGAGGGGGCGGAGGCGCTGCATGGCGGTGCGCTGGGGCAGGCGCTGACCGACCGGCTGGCGCAGGACGGGGCCTCGGAGGGCCTGGTCTCGATGGCGGATCTGTCGGGCTACGAGGCGCGCGAGCGCGACGCGATCTTCGGCAGCTACCGTGGCCATGACATCGTCGGCCCGCCGCCGCCCGCCTCCTCGGGCGTGCATGTCGCGCAGATGCTGAACATCCTCGAAGGCTACGACCTGGCGGCGATGGGCTTCGATTCCGCGGAGCGGCTGCATCTGGTGGCCGAGGCGATCCGGATCGGCTTCGAGGACCGCCGCGCGGCCTCGGGCGACCCCGATTTCGTCGACATCCCGGTGGAAAAGCTCGTCTCCAAGGCCTATGGCGAGGCCTGCCGCGCGCGGATGCGCGGGGCTGGCGGGACGGGCGAGGTGCCGCCGGGCTACGAAAGCAACAACACCACCCATATCACCGTGGCCGATGGCGACGGCATGATCGTGTCGGCGACGCACACGATCAACGGGCTCTTCGGCGCGCGCTTCATGGTGCCGGAGACCGGGATCATCCCGAACAACTACATGTACAATTTCGATCCGCACCCCGGGAAGGCGCTGTCGATCGCGCCGGGCAAGCGGGTGCCGACCTCGATGGCGCCGATGATCGTGCTGAAGGACGGCAAGCCGCGCTTCGCGCTTGGCCTGCCCGGCGCGCTGCGGATCTTCCCCTCGGCGATGCAGGCGATCCTGAACCTGATCGAGCACGGCATGAGCGTGCAGCAGGCGGTCGAGGCGCCGCGGATCTGGACCGAGGGCGCGCATGTCGAGCTGGAACCGGCCTACCAGCACCACGCCGAGGCGCTGCGCGCCAAGGGCCACGATGTCAGGATCGTCCCGCATATCGGCGGCGGCATGAACGCGATCGGCTTCGGGCCCGAGGGCGTGATGACCGGCGCGGCCTGCTGGCGCGCGGACGGCACGGTCTTCGCGCTCGGCGGCGGCTTTGCGGACGAGGGCGTGTCCTTCCATATCTGACGGCGTCCCGAAGCTGGTGTGGCACGATCCTGCCCCGGCAGCCTGGTTCTTCCGGGGGCGGTGGCAGGATTGATGCCGGACTGCATGGCCCGGGCCGCAGGCAGCCTGCCGGTCTCCTCGGCCACGGGTCCGCCGACACGGTCGTCCGGGGAACGGGCAGGGCCCGCCGCCTTTCCCGGCCCCTGCGGTGTTCCGGGCCGGGCTATCCTTCACCCCGCGGAGGCTTGCTGTCGCCAGGGGTCACGGCGAAGGCCGGACTGGCGGGCTCGGGCACTCCCTCGCCTTGGCACGCGAACGGGCGCGCTTGCCGCGTCACGCTCCGCGTCCGCGGCGACGGGGCGGCCCAAGGATCCCAAGATACCTTCGTCGATCTACCCTAGGGTCATGGCGCAAGCTCCCCAGATCTCGGCGGGTACTGCCTGAGGGACGGGGGCCGGATGGCATTGCGCTCCGGCCAGGCCCGGCATGTCCCGAGGCGGGATACGCGGACCACGACCCGATCCGGGCCGCGGCAAGCGACGATGATCGAGGATGTCCAGCTGCCTCCCGCAGAAGGCCGCCCGGGCCATCGCCGCCTCGGCATCCATCCGCCCGCGCAGCAGCGCCTGCAGGCAAAGCGATGGAGGTGCCGGGCCGCTCGCACAGCTCTGGACCTGCGGCATCTTCCGGCATCATCGCCAGCCGGCCCGCGCCATCGCCGCACTACCGGCCGGGCGGGAGGGCTGCTATCTGCGGGCCGGAACCATGGAACGGGAAAGGACCTCTCCGATGATCGAACGTCACCATACCGGCGCTCGGATGAGCAAGATCGTCAAGCACAACGGCACGGTCTATCTGTGCGGCCAGGTCGGCGCGGGCGAGACCGTGACCGCGCAGACCGAGGACTGCCTGTCGCGGGTCGATGCCCTGCTGAAGGAAGCAGGTTCCAGCCGCGAGCACATCCTCCAGGCCATCGTCTGGCTCGCCGACATGAAGGATTTCGACGAGATGAACGCGGTCTGGGATGCCTGGGTGCCCGAGGGCCATGCTCCGGCGCGGGCCTGCGGCGAAGCGAAGCTTGCCCGCGACGTGCTGAAGGTCGAGGTGATCGTCACCGCGGCACTGATCGAGGGCTGAGCCACGCTCAGCCCGGGTCCTGCCGCCCGCCCGCCGCCGCCATCGCGGCGAGGCCGAGCGCAGTGAGGCCCGCCGACACGAGGAGCGGCAGCGCATAGCCGCCGCTCCGCCCCGCCAGCTCTGCCGTGGCCAGGGGTCCGAGGATCTGGCCGGTGCCGTAGAGCAGGGTCATCCGCGCCATCGCCTGCCCGGAGGCGCCCGGCATGCGCAGCCCGGCGAGCAGCAGCGACAGCGCCACGACCACGACGAAGGCGGCGCCGAAGACGATGGCCGAGAGATAGGCGAAGACGATCCCGCCCCCAGCGGCCAGCCCGGCCAGCGACAGCGCCTGCAGCGCCATGGCGCCGAACAGCACCGGCATCAGCCCGTACCAGCGCGAGACGACCGAGCCGGCCATGGCACCTGCCGCATTGGCGAGGCCGAGCACGATCCAGGCTGCCGCAGCCGTGCCGCCGCCATGGCCGCCCGCCGCGAGGATGTCGACGCAGAACGTGGCGCCGACCGCATAGCCCCAGCCGGCCGCGAGATAGCCCGCGCCGAAGAGCCAGAACCAGCGCCTCGCGCCGGGGGCGGGGCTGGGGGCATGCGTCCCGGCCGCGGCAGGCGCCATCGGTTCCGGCACCGGCGTCAGCATCCAGGCGGCGGGCAGCAGCACGGCCGCGAGCACGGCGAAGACGCCCCATTGCCCGGCCCAGCCGAGGCTGCCGCCGAGCAGCAGTACCACAAGCCCGCTGAGGCAGATGCCGAGGCCCAGTCCCATGAAATGCGGGCCCAGGTCGGGCCGCGCGCCGTTGCGGCAGAGCCAGCCGAGGATGAACTCGGCCGCCAGCAGCATGCCGCCCGCCCCGCTCAGCCCGCCGAGATAGCGCGAGATGGCCCAGAGCCAGGGATGCGCGGTCAGGCCCATCATCGCGGTGCTGAGGACGGCGAGGACCAGGCAGGCCCGGAACACGCCGAGCCGCAGCCGGGGATCGCGCAGTCCGGCCAGCAGCAGCACGGCCGAAAGATAGCCCGCATAGATCAGCGCGCCGAGCAGCCCCGCGCCCTGCTGGGTCAGCCCGGCCTCCGCCTGCATCGCGGGCAGCAGCGGCGTGTAGGCGAAGCGCGCGATGCCGATGGTCAGCAGATGCGCGCAGATGCCGCCGAGAAAGGCAAGGCGGATCGCGCGGCGCGGCGGCGGCGCAGGCATCGCTGTCATCGGCTATCCTCCGGGCGCCACCGTGGCCCGCCCGACGGATCTAGCAGCGGCGCCGCAGCCGGTCGAGGTCCGCGCGGGTGCAGGCCCTGCGGCACGGCGCGGCAGGGCGGGCGCGGCTGGCGCATCGGCGCGGGGCCGTCCGGCCATCGCGGTTGCGGCGATGCCTGGCCCGCGGGAGACAATCGCCGCCGGGCCGGAACAGAACGCTGCGGCAGCATGCGGACCGGTCCCGGGATCCTCGCCAGGACCGGGCTGAGCGGCTGTCCGGAAGGCCCGGATTGCCGGAAACCCGCGACACAGGGATGGCAACGGGAAGCTTTGCCACGCGATGTTCCGGAACGCCCTGTCCCGCCGCCCCGGCAATGGCAGCGGAGCGCATGCATGCCGTGGCGGCGCCTGCGTCGGCGGCCGTTTGCCGGGGCGGAGGCGCGGGACGTGTGCCGGTGCCGGACCTGCGCGGGGCTGCCGGATGTTTCCGGCGCCTGGCACCGGGCGTTCTTGCGGTTCATCGGCCGAAGCCTCCGCGAGGTCCGGCAGCGGTTGCCCGAGATGCCGATGGTCCGGAGGCGCGCATCCGCCCGCGCCGACACTGTTCGCGTGCAAGTCGGCCGGTTGGGCAGCTGCGGCGGGATGGGCAGAAGATCGGTCCGCCGGCTCTCCCCGCGCCGGACTGGGCGCCAAGCTGCGGATGATGGCCTGCGCTGCCGTCCGGCGCGCTTTGACCGTGGCACCGGACAGAAGGGTTGCGCCGCAGGCGCGCGGAAATGGGCCAGCGGACGATGCGGGCGGCCTCGTCTCGGCCCGGGAAAGGTGGCCTCGCGGCCCGGTCGAAGCCGGAGCTCCGAACGCCTTGTCCGCCTCGGCCTTCCGAGATCGCGGGCATTGGCGCTCGCAGGCCAGCTGCCCATGCCCGCACTGGGTCCGGGCGCCCGCTCCGGGAAGCGCCGCGGGGCTTTTCCTTCGGCCGTCGCCTGTTCAAACGGGTAGGTTTTGCCCAACCTCGGGGGCGGTGCGCAGAACTCAGCCGGTGACGTTCAGGCCGCGCCGGGAGAGTTCGGCGAGGAAGGCCTCGACCGGCGGCGCGGGCAGGCGGCGCTTGGGCAGGATCAGGCAGAGCCGCCGGTCCAGCGCCAGGCCGGCCAGCGGCAGGAGGCGGATCGCGGGATCGCCGAACAGCTCGGCGGCATTCCGCGGCAGGATGGCGATGCCCGCGCCTGCGCGCACGAGACAGAGCTGGGCGATGGTAGAATGGGTCTGCAGCGGCCCGGATTTCAGCGGCCCGGGCAGGGCGGCGCATTCGGCCAGCAGCCGCGCCGTGCCGGTATCGGCGCTGAGATGGATCAGCTCGGCCGGGTCGATCCGGTCCACGGCGACAGGGGCGCCGGCAGCGGCGAAAGGGTGGTCGGCATGGCAGGTCAGCACGAAGGGATCGCCGCCGATCTCGCGCTGCTCCAGCTCGGGGGAACTGCGCGCGCGCCCGGCGATCGCGAGGTCGAGCCCGCCTTCGGCGACCATCCGCGCCAGCGTCTCGGCGATGTCGTCATGCAGCGTGACCGCGATGCCCGGATGCAGGCGGCGGAAGGCGGCCAGCGCCGGGGCAACCAGCGGCGAGATCGCCGAAGGCGCCGCGCCGATCCGCAGGCGTCCCTCCAGCCCGCGGGCGCGCGCGCGCATGTGCCGGACCGCGCCGTCGAGCGCGGCGAGCAGCGGGCGGGTCTCCTCGAGGAAGCCCAGCCCCAGCGGCGTCGGCTCCGGCGGGCGGCTGCGGCGGTCGAAGAGCGGCCCTCCGGCCAGTTCCTCCAGCTGGCGGACGGTTTCGGACAGCGCCGAAGGCACCACGCCCAGCCGGTCGGCGGCGCGGGCGAAGCTGCCCTCGGTCCAGACTGCATGGACGGCGCGCAGCTGGCGCAGGCTGAAATTCGTGTTTTCCGAATCTGTCTTCATAACTTTCCATTTCAAAGAACTTGCCCGAGCGGTCAATATGCGCCCGACCCGAAGGAGTGCCCCACGTGACCGCCCAAGACCCCGCTTTCCGCCAGAGCCTGTCCCGCCTGCCCGCCGCGCTGGAGGATGCCGGGTTCCGCGGGCAGATCGAGCGCGACAGCGCCCTGCGCGCGGCCATGTCGACGGACAACTCGGTCTACCGCATCCTGCCCGACCTGATCCTCGCGCCGATGGATGCCGCCGACGTGGTGGCGGCGATGACCGTGCTGGAGACGCCGCCCTTCGACGCGATCCCGCTGACCGCGCGCGGCGGCGGCACCGGCACCAACGGGCAGAGCCTGAACCGCGGCGTGATCCTCGACATGCGGCGCCACATGCACCGGCTGATCGCGGTCGATCCGGAGGGGCAGTGGGCGGATGTCGAGCCGGGCATCGTGCTCGACGACCTCAACGCGCAGCTCAGGCCCCATGGCGTGTTCTTCGCGCCCGAGACCTCCACCTCGACCCGCTGCGTGGTCGGCGGCATGGTCTCGACCGATGCCTCGGGCAAGGGGTCGCGCGTCTACGGCAAGACGTCGGACAACCTCATCGGCGTGGAGATTGCCCGCGGTCAGGGGCTGGTGTCCAGCCTCGCGCCCGCCCCGGATTGGGCGCGGCCGATGCTGGACGCAGCCGAGACGGCGGCACGCGCGGGCCGCGACGCCTTCATTGCCGCCACGCCACGGCTGAACCGGCGCTTCACCGGCTATGATCTGGAACGTGCCTGTCCCGAAGAGGGCGGCTTCGAGTGGTGGCGGCTCTTCCCCGGCTCCGAGGGCACGCTGGGGCCGATCACCCGGCTCCGGCTGAAGCTGCGCCCCTTGGCGAAGGAGAAGCGGCTGGTCGTTGCCGCCTTCGCAAGTTTCCGCGACTCGCTGGCGGCGGGGGTGCCGCTGCTGGCCGACGACCCGACCGCGATCGAGGTGATGGACGAGCGCGTGGCGCAGCTGGCGGGCGATGCCGGTCTGCTCGGCCGCCTGCCGGAGGCGCTGCGCCCCGCTGCGGGCACCGCCCCGGCGTACACTTTCGTGGAGTTCAACGGCGACGATCCGCAGGACCTGGCCGCGCGGCTGGCCGCCTGCCGCGACCGGCTGGCCGGCCTGCCGGGCATCCGCGCTGTCCATGTCGCCGGGGACCCCGAGGAGATCCGCGAGCTCTGGGCGATCCGTTCCGCCGGCGTCGGGCTCCTGGGCAAGGTCGAGGGCCGCGCCCGCCCGGTCGCCTTCGTCGAGGATTGCGTCGTGCCGCCCGAGGAGCTGCCCGACTTCCTCGATGGCTTCCTCGGCATCCTGCGCAGCCATGGGCTCGGCTTCGGCATCTACGGCCATGTCGATGTCGGCTGCCTGCATATCCGCCCCGCCTTGGATATCGACAGCGGGGCCGACCGGGCGCGGCTGCAGGCCGTCTCGGACGAGATTTTCGCGCTGGTGAACCGGCATGGCGGCATCTTCTGGGGCGAGCACGGCAAGGGCGTGCGCGGTGCCTATCTGGAAGGCTGGATCGGCGCCGAGGCCTATCGCGCGCTGCAGGGCGTGAAGGCCGCCTTCGATCCCGCGGGGCGGTTCAACCCGGGCAAGCTTGTGTCGAACGGCGCGCCGGTGATGGGGATCGCGACCACGCCGTTCCGCCCCTTCAACGCGCCCGAGGGCGACCCGCTGGAGAAGGCCTTCCGCTGCAACGGCAACGCGCAGTGCCTCAGCTATGCCGCCGCGACGCCGATGTGCCCGTCCTTCAAGGCGACCGGCGACCTGCGCCATTCGCCGAAGGGCCGGGCCGATGCGCTCAGGGCGTGGCACGAGGACCGGCGGACGGGCACGCAGACGGTGGACGAGGCCGAGATCCTAGGCGTGCTCGACACTTGCCTCGGCTGCAAGGCGTGCGCCTCGACCTGCCCGGTGCAAGTGGACATCCCGGCGATGCGCGCGGCCTTCCTGGAGGACTACCATTCCCGCCATGCCCGCCCGCTCGCCGACCGGCTGGCGCTGATGGGCGAGCGGTTCAGCCCGTGGATGATCCGCGCCGCTCCGCTGCTGCGGCCGGTCTGGCCGCTGGTTTCGGGGCTGGCGGGCAAGGCCATGGGGATGACCGACCTGCCCGCCGAACTGGCCGGGCCGCTGCCTGCCGAGGCGCGGATCAGCGTGGCGGAGCTGGGACAGGGGGCCCTGTCCGAGGGCACGGTTCTGGTCTGGATGGACTGGTTCTCGGCGCTCTATGACGGCGCGGCGCAGGAGGACGTGCGGCGCGGTCTGGCGGCGCTCGGCTACCGGCCGCGCTTCGTCGACATGCTGCCTGCGGGCAAGCTGGCGGGCGATCTGGGCGACCGGGCGGGCTTCGCGAAGATGGCGGACCGGCTGCAGGCGGCGCTGGAGGCGGGGGCGGAGACCGGCGCGCCGATGATCGGGCTGGACCCTGCCTTCGTCATGGCGCTGCGGCAGGATTACGCCAAGGCCGGGCGCAAGCTGCCGGAGGTGATGCTGCCGCAGGAATTCCTGGCGGCCGAAGCGGCGGGCGGAAGGGCGTTCCCGCAGGCCGCGGGGGGCAGCGCCACGGTTTTCGCCCATTGCACCGAGGCAACCGGGGCTCCTGCGGCGCGGAAGGACTGGGCTGCGGTCCTTGCGGCCGTGGGTATCGCTGCGGAAACCCCGGCGACGGGCTGCTGCGGCATGGCCGGGATGTTCGGCCACAAGGCGCGCCACCGCGAGGTGTCGGAGCGGCTGTTCGACATGTCCTGGGCCGCGCCGCTGGCCGGGGCGGAGGATGCGGCGGCGACCGGGTTTTCCTGCCGCTGCCAGGCCGTCCGGCAGGCCGGGCGCGTGCTTCGCCATCCGCTTGGCCTGATCGCCGACCGGCTGGAGGCGGCCCGCTAGCCGGCCGGGACACGACCCGCGGGCGCGGACCGGCAGTTGCGGTCCGCGAGGGACCGCAGGGAAGGGCGCCGGAAAGCGGGAACCCGGCTGCCTGGCGTTTCCGCGGCGGCGCCCGAGATCGGGAGCGGCCCGCGGCTCATGTCAGAGGCGGCCGGGCTTGCACAGCCGCGCTGGCATTCCCGATGCCGGTCCCGGCCGGCATGGCGCCGGACCGGTTGCATGGTCCCCAGCTGGTTGGGCGGGGAGGCGGGCGGTTCCGCAAGCGCAGGGTCGGATCCCGGCTGCCGTGGCCGTCAGCCGACCGGTCACGCGCCGACAGCCGGAGGCGTGCAGGTCGCCATTGTCTGCCCGGAAATGCATGTCTTCCGCCGGCGCCTGACCTGTCCGGCGCCGCGCGCCGCGCAGAGGCAGTCTGCCCGCCCGGTCCGCAGGCGGGACCGCTAGCCTCCGGACAGGCGCTTCTCCAGCGCCTCCAGCCGCGTTTCCAGTTCGCCGATCCGCTTCTCCGACCGGCGCAGCTGCAGCGCCTGGCGGGCCGTGATGTCGAGCAGGCTGCCGATCAGCTCGTCGGCTACCAGCCCGGCATCGTAGGCCGGGGTCGGGGCAATCGGTTCCGAGATCAGGTCAATCCCGGTCTTGGCCTCGATCTCGCGCAGCATCGGCGCATGCGCGTCGATCACCGGGCGCAGCTGGCTGTTGTCGAAGAGGTGGCGGAACTTGCCCGAGACCGATCCGGTCAGGCCGCCGCGGGGCTGCGGCAGGTACACGCGCTCGGCCAGGTCCGGCAGGCAGGGCGGCTGCATCTGGTTGTTGATCGCCGCGCGCAGGATCTGGTCGGAGATCGGCAGCCTTGCCTGGCGCTGGAACCCGTCCGACCCCAGCGGCACGCCGATCACCGTGCTGAAATCCTCCAGGATGTCGATGCCCTGGTGGAAGAGGCGGAGGACCATCCGGTCGCCGAACATGTCATGCCACTGGGGGATCGGCTCGTACTGCACCATCAGCCGCGTGCCGGCCTCCCCGAGCGTCTCGATCGGCCCGGCATTGGTCTTGTGCAGGAGCGCCCATTGCGCGCAGGCCGAAGGCAGCCAGCTGCCCGCGGGGCGGGCATAGGCGACGATCCTGAGATCGACCAGCTCCGCCAGCGCGGCGAAGAACGGGCGGAACGTGCCGAGCAGCGGCAGATAGGCCTCGTTGGAGAAGATGAAGCGCTGCGGCCCGCCGTCCCGCCCGGCCTCCTCCATCATCCGCGCGAGCCGTTCGGCTTGCGGCGCGAAATTCTCCTGCGGCTGGTCGCGGAACTTGAGGAAGCCCGCGAAGCCGCCGAAAGCAGGGTCGAGATGTTCCATCCACATGCCCATGTAGCGCGTCCGGGCGGCCTCCAATGCCGCGGAATTGCCGAGCAGGGCTGCCTGGATCGAAGAGGTCCCGGTCTTGCCCATGCCGATATGGAAAATCGCTTCTGCCATCTTGTCCCCTGCGCGGGCGGATCTGCCGCCCCGTTCTGCGGGCATAGGGCCACAAGCCGCCGCCGACCGAAAGCGCCCGGATCGTCGCGTCGTCGGCTCTGCGGCAACGGAAAAGGGCAGGACCCGGAGGTCCTGCCCTTGCGCCTTGCAGCCGGTCCGCCGGCGGATCAGGCCTGTCCGGCCGGGGCCGCGGCGGCGGGATTCCGGCGACGGGTCAGACGCGCCACGACCACGAAGAAGACCGGCACGAAGAGCACGCCCAGCACGGTCGCCGAGATCGTGCCGCCGAGCACGCCCGAGCCGATTGCCGTCCGCCCGCCGGAGCCCGCGCCGGTCGACAGGACCAGCGGAAGCACGCCGAGCGAGAAGGCCATCGAGGTCATGATGATCGGGCGGAAGCGCTGCTTCGAGGCCTCGCGCACCGCCTCCAGCAGCGGCTCGCCGGCCGTGTAGCGGTCGCGGGCGAATTCCACGATCATGATCGCGTTCTTGCCGGTCAGGCCGATCACGGTCAGCAGGCCCACCTGGAAGAACACGCCGTTCTCGAACCCGCCGACCCAGGCCCCGGCCAGCGCGCCCAGCACGCCGATCGGCATGGCCAGCATCACCGCGAAGGGGATCGACCAGCTTTCGTAGAGCGCGGCGAGCGACAGGAACACCGCAGCCAGCGACAGAGCGTAGAGCATCGGCGCCTGGTTGCCGGATTCGACTTCCTCCAGCGACAGGCCGGTCCAGGCCAGGTTGTAGCCCTCGGGCAGCTGCGAGACGAGCCGCTCCATCTCCGCCATCGCTTCGCCGGTGGTCACGCCCGGCGCGGGCGAGCCCTGGATCTGCATCGAGGGCACGCCGTTGTAGCGCACGACGCCCTGCGGGCCGTAGGTCCAGATGCCTTCGGAAAAGTTCGAGAACGGCACCAGCCCGCCGGAGTCGTTGCGCACGCGCCATTGCTCGATGTCCGACGGCGTTGCGCGGGATCCGGCCTCGCCCTGGACATAGACCTTCTTGATCCGGCCGTTGTCGATGAAGTCGTTCACGTAGCTGCCCGCCCATGCGACGTTCAGCAGGTTGCCGACGTCGGAGGCCGAAACCCCCATCGCGCCGGCCTTGCGCCAGTCGATGTCGAGCTTGTACTGCGCTGCATCCTCCAGCCCCGAGGGCCGGGCGGAGCCGATCAGCGGGCTCTGCGCAGCCATGCCGAGAAGCTGGTTGCGGGCTTCCAGCAGCTGCTCGTGCGTCTGGCCGCCGCGCGCCTGCAGGTAGAAGTCGAAGCCCGAGACGTTGCCGAGCTCGATCACCGAGGGCGGCACGATCGGGAAGACCATGGCGTCCTGGATGCCCATGAAGGCCGGGAAGGCGCGGCCCGCGATGGCCTGGGCGCTCTGGTCGGGACGGGTGCGTTCCTCCCAGTCCTTCAGCCGCACGAAGGCGAGGCCCATGTTCTGGCCCTGGCCTGCGAAGGAGAAGCCGGTGACGCCGAACATTGCCTGGACGTTCTCGGATTCCTGGTCGAGGAAGTAGTTCTCGACCTGGCGCACGACCGCTTCGGTGCGCTCGGCGGTGGCGCCCGACGGCGCCTGGATCAGGGTGAAGAGGATGCCCTGGTCCTCGTCGGGCAGGAAGCCGGTCGGCGTGCGCTGGAACAGCGTCACCACGCCCGCGCCGATCAGCAGGTAGAGGAGGCCGACGCGCAGCGGACGCTTGACCAGGTAGCCGACGAAGCCGCCATAGCCGTTGTTCACCTTGTCGAAGCCGCGGTTGAAGAGGCCGAAGAAGCCTTTCTTCTTGTGCGGCGTGTTCTTCAGGATCGTCGCGCAGAGCGCGGGCGTCAGGGTCAGCGCGACCAGCACCGACAGCGCCATGGCCGAGACGATGGTGACCGAGAACTGCTGGTAGATCACGCCGGTGGAGCCGCCGAAGAAGGCCATCGGCACGAACACGGCCGACAGCACCATGGCGATGCCGATCAGCGCGCCGGTGATCTGGTCCATCGACTTGCGCGTGGCCTCGACCGGGCCGAGGCCCTCCTCGTGCATGATCCGCTCGACGTTCTCCACCACCACGATGGCGTCGTCGACCAGCAGGCCGATCGCCAGAACCATGGCAAGCATGGTCAGCGTGTTGATCGAGAAGCCGAGCGCGGCCATGATCCCGAAGGTGCCGAGCAGAACGACCGGAACTGCGAGGGTGGGGATGATCGTCGCCCGCAGGTTCTGCAGGAACAGCAGCATCACGAAGAACACCAGCACGATGGCCTCGATCAGCGTCTTGACCACCTCGTGGATCGAGATCTCGACGAAGGGCGTGGTGTCGAAGGGGATGACGTATTCCATGCCCTCCGGGAAGAACCGGGCGAATTCCGCCACGCGTTCCTTCACCCGCGTCGCGGTGTCGAGCGCGTTGGCGCCGGGCGCCAGGCTGATCGCCATGCCCGAGGACGGACCGCGGTTGTAATGGGCGATGGTGGAGTAGTTCTCGGCGCCGATTTCCACCTTCGCGACGTCATCGAGCAGCACGAGCCCGCCGTCGGTTTCGGCGCGCAGCACGATCTGGCGGAAATCCTCGGGCGTCGACAACAGCGACTGCGCCGTGATCGTGGCGTTCAGCATCTGCCCGTCGGGGGCCGGCCGGGTGCCGAAGGCGCCCGCCGAAATCTGCGCGTTTTCTTCCGAAACAGCCGCAACCACGTCCGAGGGGGTCAGCTCGTAGGCGGCGAGCTTGGCCGGGTCGAGCCATATGCGCATCGCATATTGCCCGCCGAAGACCTGCACGTTGCCCACGCCCTCGACCCGGCTGAGATCGTCGACGAGGTTCGACACCAGGTAGTCCGAAAGGTCGGCCTGCTGGAACGTGCCGTCGGGGGAGACGAGGCCCACGACCATCAGGAAGCCCGCCGAGCTTTTCTGCACGGTCACGCCCTGGCGCTGCACCGCCTCGGGCAGGAGCGAGCTGGCCTGGCTGAGCTTGTTCTGGACCTGGACCTGGGCGATGTCCGGATCGGTGCCGGTCTCGAAGGTCAGGGTGATCTGCGCCGAGCCCGCCGAGGTAGAGCTCGAGGACATGTAGCGCATCCCGTCGAGCCCGGTCATCTGCTGTTCGATGACCTGGGTGACGGTATTGGCGACGGTCTCGGCCGAGGCGCCGGGATAGGTGGCGCGGATCTGCACCGAGGGCGGCGCGATCTGCGGGTATTGCGAGACCGGGAGGGAGAAGATCGACAGGAGGCCGATGCCCATGATGATGATCGAGATCACCCAGGCAAAGATCGGTCGGTCGATGAAGAAGCGGGCCATGGAGGTACTCCGGGAAACTGGGGATCAGAACGGGCCGTGGGGACGGCTCATTCCGATGCGGCACCGGAGGCGTCGGCCGGGGCCTCGCGCTCCTGGGGGGCGACGGTGGCGCCGGGGGCGGTCTTCTGCAGGCCGGCAACGATCACCTTGTCGCCCGGGTTCAGCCCGCTGTCGACGATCCAGCTGTTGCCGCGGTCCTGGATGATGTCCAGCTGGCGCGTCTCGACCACGTTCTCGGAATTGACCACCATCGCCATCGGGTTGCCGCGGCGGTCGCGGGTCACGCCTTCCTGCGGCACGAGATAGACGTCGTTGACGGTCGCGGTCGGCATCTCCACCTGGACATACATGCCCGGCAGCAGCAGCTTGGCGGGATTGTCGAAGGTCAGGCGCAGCACGACAACGCCGGTCTGCTCGTCGACATGCGGTTCGGCGGCGGTCAGCGTGCCGGTCTGCTCGTAGACCGTGCCGTCGGCGAGGCGCAGCTGCACCGTCTGGTCCTCGACCCCCGGCTGCGTGGCATCGCCGCGGCGGCGCCAGCGCAGCACGTCGGCAGCCGATTGGGTCACGTCGACATAGACCGTGTCGATGTTGCGGATCACCGCCAGCGCGGTGGTCTGGCCGGTGGTCACCAGCGCGCCCTCGGACACGTCCGACCGGCCGATCTCGCCGGAAAGGCGGGCATGGATCGAGGTACGGTCCAGCTCGATCTGCGCGGAGGCCAGCTGCGCCTGCGACACAAGAAGCTGCGCCTCGGCCTGCTCGCGCTCGGTGCGGGCGTCATCCACGGCCTGCTGCGTGCCGACGCGGCGGTCGAGCAGTTCGGACACCCGCTTCTCGTCGCGCTGCGTGGCGGCCAGCGACGCTTCCGCCGCCGCGACCGAGGCCTTGGCCTGCTTCACCGCCGCCTCGTAGGTCGCCGGGTCGATCGAATAGAGCAGGTCGCCCTGCTCGACATGGCTGCCTTCCTTGAAATGGCGCTCGGTGATGATTCCCGCCACCTGCGGGCGCACCTCGGCGATGCCGGAGGCGACGACGCGGCCGGGCAGGGTGGAGGTCAGCGTGATCTGCTGCGGGTCCAGCGTGACGACGGTGACCGGGCTCGGCGGGCGCTGTCCGCCGCCCTGCTGCGCCGCGGCGGGCAGGGCCAGCGCGCAGAAAGCGAGCGCAAGGGCCGGGAGGGGACGGGAAATTCGGGTGGAACACATGTCTGGCACTCCGCGTGCGGGAACCTTGCGCGGCCCCTGGTCTTGAATTACGAAACTCAGGGGTTTCATAAATGCGGAATCCCCCGCTTGGCAAGCCCGGCGCGGCAGAGGAAGCGACCGGGTTTCGGATCACGATGACGTGATCAGAGTGGCTGAAGGAGGAATTGCTGTGGTTACCGAGGTTTGCGGCAAGATGCGCCGCCGCGGCAGGCCGGCCGCCCTGGGGCAGGCGGCGCGGCGCGCTCTGGTGCTCGACGCGCTCGACCTGGTCTACGAGGAAGGCGGCGCGGGCAGCCTGACCATGGCGGAAGTCGCGCGGCGCGCCGGCATGTCGAAGCGCACGCTCTACGAGATCTTCGAGGACCGCGGCGCGCTGTTCACCGCCTATTTCGACAAGGTCGGCTGCCAGTTCATCCGCGACCTGCCCGCGGAGGCGGAGGGCCTGCCGCTGGCCGAGCGGCTGACGCTGATCCTCGAGCCGCGCGAGGAATGCCCGACGGCGCTGCCGCTGGAAATCTTCCGCTGCATCATCGCCGAGGCGCCGGCCCGGCCCGAGATGGCCCGCGAATTCATGCGCAAGCTGCGCCAGCGGGCGATGGGAATCGTCCGGGCGGAGCTGGACCGCGCGATTCTGCGCGGCGAGATCCGCCCGGCGGATACCGCGCTGGTCTCGTCGATCCTGCTCGACATGATCCATCAGAACCTTGTGGTTCAGCTGATGGACCCGGGAACGCAGCAATGCCTGGACGAGCGCTGCCGACGGTTCCGCACGGCGCTCGATATCGCGCTGGACGGGCTGCGCGGCTGAGAGGCGCCCGCAGGCGGGAAAGCGCAACATCGCTGCGCCGCGCTCCCTCCCCCGCTCGGGTCCCGTCAGACCAGCACGGTCAGGTGATCGCCGTCCCAGCTCAGCTGGTCCGCCGCGATCTCGGTGTGCCAGAGCACGACTTCGCTCTTCCAGCCGCCATCGGCATCGGCGAAGCGCAGGATCGAATTGCCGTCCGCCACGCGCAGCCCGAGGAAATCGGCCGCGCTGCCGTCCACCTCGATGGAATCGCCCGCCCCGAGATGGTTCAGGTGCTGGCGGCCGAAGCCCGCTTCGCCTGCCGCGAAGTCGAAGACATCCGCATCCGCCGTGCCCGATTGCAGCGGCTTTGCGGCCGCCGATGCGGTGTTCGCGGCCTGGGTCCCGGTGATGACGCAGGTCGTGCCGTCCCATGAGATCTCGGATGGGTCCAGCGAATAGCCCTTGATGGTGATCTCGCTATTCCGTGCGGTGCCGAATTTCAGGATCGTGTCGCGGCCGTAGAGAATGATCTCCAGCGGGGTCGCGTCGCCCTCCGCGGTCGCAACCTCGATCCGGTCGCCCAGGTCGAAGCCGCGGATTTCGTCCCGTCCGAAGCCCATCTCCAGCTCGGTCACGCCCGACCCGTCGGCCGCGCCCAGCAGGTTCGATGGGGTCGGATCGGCGCTGCCCGCGCCGCCGGCGGGCTCGTCGGAGGGCGTGTAGCCCAGAACGGCCTCGATCGAGCAGGCGGCGGAATTGACGAAATCCAGGGCCGCCGTGCCGAGCGCCCCGGTCAGCTTGAAGACGTCGGTGGAGCGCGTCCCGTCGACATAGACCAGCAGCACGCCCGGCTCGTCCGACGGGATCTCCAGCCGCAGGCCGTAATCGTTCCAGGTGCCGTCCAGTCCGCCCTCGGAGGCAACGGCCAGAAGGCCCTTCATCTCGAGGCTCAGGTTGCCCGAATCGTCCCAGATGTCGATCTCGGTGTTCTCGCGGTTGCTTTCCACCGGCGCCAGCAGCGCGGCCACGGCGTGGATGCCCCAGCCGTCCTCGATGTTCTGCTGCAGGCTCTGGCTTGCGAAGCCGCCCTCCGACGTGTCGCGGATGTCGGTCAGCCGGCCGCGGACATTGATCGTGTCCACGGTCTCGTCGAAGACATAGGTCCGCGCGGCATCGGTCAGCGCGAAGGCGAACTTGTCGCGCGTGATCACGTGGCGGAAGCGGAACGGGTCGTAGAGCGTCGAGGGGATGAAGCCCTGGAACTTCTCGGCCAGCGCGTCGTATTCCGCCTGCAGGTCCGCCAGAACGGAAGCGGTGTCGCCCGCCAGGTAGTCGGCCGCTTCCTGCGCCACCGTTCCTTCGAGCCGGATCACGTCGGTCTGGTTCACGCCGTCGACCAGGATCTCCATCCAGCCCGCCGCGGGATCGCTGTCGCCGATGCGCAGGCCGATATCGGTCTCCGAGCCGATCTCGCCGCCGCGGGAGGCGATCGACAGCAGCGCCTTCATCTCGTCGCTCAGGCTGCCGTCTGCCTCGTGGATGCGGATCGCCTGCGTCTTGTCGCGGGCGCCGTTCTCCAGGTCGGCCATGGCGGCGACATGGATGCCGTAGCCCTCGGCGATATTCTCGGCCAGCGACTTGGAGGCGAAGCCCTCGGCATCGTTGGTGTTGGTCAGCCGGCCTGTCAGGCGGATCTTGTTGACGCTGTCATCGACCACCACGGTGGTTGCCTGGTTCGACAGGCTCAGCGTCTGCTGCGGCCGCAGCGCATCGTAGTAGCGCAGCGTCGGGTCGTAGCCGGACCCCAGGTCGTAGTTCTTGTATTTCAGCGCGGCGCCCGAAAGGATCGTGGCGCCCGGCGTCACGGCTTCGGGGAAGAGCGCGTCGAGATCGTTCGCGGCCGAGCCCAGATAGGCCAGAGCGGCGGCGGCGAGGTCCCCGGTCAGGGTCACCCGGTCGGTGGCCAGGGTGCCGTCGATATAGACCTCGAGCGCCGCGTCGCCGGCGGACCAGTCGCCCAGCCGCAGGTTCAGGTCGGTGCCGCTGTCCACCGCGCCGCCGGCATCCGCGATCGTCAGCAGCGCCTTGAACTCGGCGGTCAGGTTGCCGGCCGTGTCGTAGATCATCAGCTCGCGCGCGCTGGCGGTGGTGTCGCCCGGCACGGTCATCGCCGCCACATGCAGCCCGTAGCCCGCCTCGATCGCCGCGCGGGCGCCGAGATTGACGAAGGCGGTTTCGGAGGTCGTGTCGGTGGCGTCGTAGAGCGTGCCGCCGATGCGGAACCACTTGACGGTCTCGTCGATCTCGTAGGAGCGCCCGGCATCCAGCACGCTCATCGAGAAGTAGTCGCGCGCCACGTCGACGGTGTTGCGGAACGCGTCCGACAGGGTCGCGGCGTGGAAGTTCTGGATCAGCCCGCCGATCCGGTCGATCTCGGCCTGGTAGTCGGCGAAGGTGGTGTCGGCGGCGGTGTTGGCGATGGCGACATGGTCGAAGGCGAGCTTGGCGATGTCGCCCTCGAAGCGCAGGATGTCGGTCTGGCCGCGGCCGTCGACAAGAAGTTCGAGCATGCCGTCGCCGGTCATGTCGTAGCTGCCGAGGCGCAGGCCGTAGTCCGCCGCACTGCCTGCCGCGCCGCCGCCCGCCGCGATGGATAGCAGCACCTTCATCTCCAAGGACAGGGCGCCCTGACCGTCGAGCAGCGCCAGCGTCAGGCCCTTGTCGGACTCGGCAGAGGCCAGGTCGGCATAGGCCGCCAGGTGGATGCCGAGCTTGTCCTTGATGTTCTCGCCCAGGGTCTGGGCGTGGAAGCTGCCCTCGGACAGGTCCGTCAGCGAGGTCAGGGTGCCCGAGATCTTCAGCTCGGAGATGCGGTCGTCGATCAGGATGGTCGACGCGGTGGAGCCGACATTGACCGCCTGCTGGGTCTGGCCGTCGGCAATGCCGTAGATCCGGTCCAGCGGATCGTAGCCGGTGCCGAGATTGAAATTAAGGTAGGCGTCCGCGGGATTGCCGAAGAAGTTGCCGCTCTGGGGCAGCGCGGCCGAGCCGCCGCCGCCGGTGATGCCGGGCAGGTCGAAGCGGTAGACGTCATTGCCGCCGTTGCCGATCAGGATGTCGTTTCCGGCCCCGCCGGTCAGCGTGTCGTCGCCGATGGTGCCCGAAAGCGTGTCGTCCTGTTCGGTGCCGGTGATCTCGATGCCCGAGACGGAGTCGGGGGCGGGCGCCGGATCGGTGCCGGGATCGGCCGGTTCTTCCGGAGCGGGAGCTGGCGCGGGCGCGGCCGTGCCGGCATAGATGACGCGGTCGGCGGCGAAGCTCAGCGCATCGGCGTTCCAGCTGGTATCCACGAGGCAGACGGAGGCCGCCTGGCCGCTGGTGGTCAGGAAATCGAGGAACAGGTCGGCGCCGACCTGGCGGTGGCCGGCATAGCAGGAGGCCGGGTCGTAGGTGCCGGTGAAGGCCTCGACGAGGTCGCCGAGGGCGAAGCCCAGCACCCGGTCGTTGCCGGTCGCGCCCGAAGTCAGGTCGAGCCAGATGGAATCGTCGCCCGCGCCGCCGTCGATCGTGTCGTCGCCCGCGCCGCCGATCAGCGTGTCGTTGCCCGCGCCGCCGTCGATCAGGTCGTTGCCCGCGCCCGCGCGGATCGTGTTGTCCAGCGCGTTGCCGGTGACGGTGTCGCTGCCGCTGCCGGTGGTGACGTTCTCGATGTCGGAGAAGGTGTCGATGATCAGGTTGCCGGTGCGCCCGCCGATGTCGGAGACGCCGCCGCGCAGGATGTTGATGCGGCTGCCCGCGGCGAGATCGCTGAAATCCAGCGTGTCCTCGCCGTCCGTGTCGTAGATCGTCGCCGCCCAGCCCGAGGCCAGCTTGGCCGAGAGCTGCGACAGCGTGCCGGTGACGTTGGTATTCGCGCCGTAGACGGAGTTCCCGGAATTGACCGTGACATTGGCGCCGTAGATGTTGCGGATCGCGATGATGTCCGCGGCCATCAGCGTCGAGGTGTAGGACACGTCCGCATCGACATCCGGGTTCTGGTTCTGGTCGAAATACGACATGACCGTCGCCTGCCAGCTGTCATTGGCGAAGACGCGGTCGGAAAGCTGCGCGGAGCCGTTGTAGCGCCCGGCATGGCCCAGGCCCAGCGAATGGCCGATCTCGTGCAGGAAGGTCTGGTAGGTATAGGCGTCGCCGCAGATGTCGTCCCAGTCGGCGCCGATATTGATGCTCATCTGGCTGACGATGCCGTTGCCGTCCCAGCTGCCCGAGGCATAGGCGCTGCCGGCGACCGCGTCATCCATGATGATCTGCGCGGCGCTGCTGGTCGTGGTCTCGACGAACTTGATGCCCGAGACCTCGCTCCAGGCCTTCAGCGCGTCGCGGGCGAAGGTCTTGTACTTGGAACTCAGCCCGGAGATCTTCACCATCAGCGTTCCGCCGGCCGCCACGTCGAAATGGTGGTCGGAGGTGCCGTTGTACTGCCAGTAGCCGCTTTCGAGGTAATCCGCGATCTGCTCGGGCGTGTAGCTCGGAAGCGAAGCCGAAATGGTGGCGCTGCCGCCGGTCCCCGCGTAATCGGCCGCTGCGAGACCCTCGTAGCTGCAATCATCGGATACGACGCGGACCGAGCTGCAGATATCGCACATGACAGGAAACTCCACTCGTTGGCCCGGACCGCCCGGATTTTCAGGCCGGTCCGGAAACCTGGTTCCGGTGGCTTGCGGGCAAGGTAGAAAAGCGCCCGCATTTAACCAACGGGATGGTATTTCCAATTTTCAAAGTTCCGCAGCGAAAGGATTTTCCCCGTTTTCCGGGGGGCGGTCCGTTCGGGCATTTTTACCCTGCCGAAATGCTGCCCCATTTTCGCCGGAATTCCCGATTCCCGCATCCCGGAAAGGCCATGGAACAGCCTTCTTTCCCGCAGATCGCGGCAGGATCTGGCCCGTTTCATGCCGGCGGCGCGGCCGCGGACCGTTTTTCCGTGCGGGTCGCTTTGAAAACCGGACCGCCGCGGAAATGCAGACGACCGATGCGGGAAACGTCGGCAGAAACATGCGGAAATGGTAAAGGCTGCGTTTTCCATTTTCCGCGCGGCGGCCCGCCGGAAAGCGGCCGGATCAGCGCGCGAGGAAGGTCTCGGTCCAGCCGATGCCCTTGAGCTCGGCGCCGCGGGCCTCCCAGCCGCGGCGTTGGTCGGCGCGCAGATGCGCCGCCGCCTCCCCGGTCAGGTGGATATGCCCCGGCACCCCGGTCGATTCCAGCCGGCTGGCCAGGTTCACCGTCTCGCCCCAGACATCGTAGAGGAAGCGCACCCGCCCGATCAGCCCGGCCACGACCGGCCCGGCATGCAGCCCGACGCGGATGTCCAGCCCGCCGCTGCCGTCCCGCGTGGCGGCGATCAGGTCCCGGGCGAAATCGAAGGCGCGGGCGGCATGGTCTTCGGCAGGCTCGGGCACCCCGCAGGCCGCCATGTAGGCGTCGCCGATGGTCTTGATCTTCTCGATCCCGTGGCGCTCGGCGATGCCGTCGAATGCCAGGAACAGCTCGGCCAGCCGTCCGACCAGCTCCTCGGCCGGAATGCGCCTGGTCAGCGGGGTGAAATCGACGATGTCGGCGAAGACGATGGTGGCTGCGTCGAAGCGGTCGGCGATCACCTCCTCGCCCGCGCGCAGCCGCCGGATCACCGGCGCGGGCAGCATCGCGTGCAAGAGCGCATCCGCCCGGTCGCGCTCGTATTCCACCTGGGCGATGTAGTCGTGTTCCTTCTGCTGCCAGCGCGCCTTCTGCAGTGCCGCCTGCACCCGGCTGCGCAGCAGAACCGCATCGACCGGCTTCTCCAGGTAGTCCTCGGCACCCGCCTCGATGCAGCGCGTCACCGCGCGCAGATCCGTCAGGCCCGAGACCATGATGACCGGAAGCTGCTGCCAGCGGTCCTGCGCGCGCAGCCGCGTCAGCAGCTCGATCCCGTTCATGTCGGGCATCAGGATGTCAACCAGCGCCAGCTCGATGCCGCCGCGCTCGAGGATCTCCAGCGCCTCCGCCGCGCTGGCCGCCGCCGTCACCTCGTGGCCCTGGCGCATCAGCTGGCGGCGCAGCAGCTCGCGGGTCTGCTGGGTGTCATCGATCACCAGCACATGGCCGGCCAGTTCTTCCCTGCGCCGCCGCGACCGTGTCAGCGTGCGTTCCAGCGACACCGCGGCCAGGGCGTCGATGGCGGCGGTCTCGATCTCGGCCGCGTCCCCGGTGACCCGGTCGATCTGGCCGACCAGCAGTGCGCATTCGCCGATCACCGTGCGGATGTCGGCCAGCACCGCAGCGGGCAGGGTACCGGCATGCTCCTCGAGGATCAGCTCGGAATAGCCGAGCACCGCGTTGACTGGCGTGCGCAGGTCATGGCGCAGCCGCGCCCGGTCGGGCGGGCTGCCGCCGCCGGTCAGCGCCGAGACCTGCAGCAGCAGCATGCGCGCCGCTTCCTGCACCTTCAGAGCGTCCTCCAAGGCTTCCGCCGGACCGGCCGCGCGCAGCTCCTCGACGATGATCTCCTGGAAGCCCGCGATCGCCTCGGCCGGACCGGCAAGGCGCTGCGCCACGCGGATGACGAAGGCCTTTTCGCGGATTCCCTCGACCGCGCTCATCTGTCCGGCCTCTCCAGGAGACGCGCCATCTCTGCCAGCAGCGCGGGCAGCTCCACCGGCTTGGTCGCGAAGGCGTCGCAGCCGGCCGCCAGCGCCTTCTGCCGGTCGGCCTCCATCGCATGGGCGGTCAGGGCGATGACCGGGATCGCGGCGGTGGCCGGATCGGCCTTCAGCGCGCGCGTCGCGCTCCAGCCGTCGAGCCGGGGCAGGCTCATGTCCATCAGCACGATGTCCGGCAGCGCGCGGCGGCAGGTTTCCAGCCCGGCCTCGCCGTCCATGGCCGGGATCACCTCGAAGCCCTTCCGCGCCAGCCGGCGCGACAGCATGTCGAGATTCAGCTCGTTGTCCTCGACGATCAGCACGGTTGTCATGGCAGCCTGTCCTTCCGTTCCTGCGGCCCTGCCGCGGCGAGCCGGCGCAGCGCGGCCAGCAGTTCGGCGCGCCCGTCCGCGCCCTTGCGGACCACCTCTCGGGCATGGTCGCCCAGCCAGCCGATTTCCCGCCGCGAGAGGTCCTTCGATGTGGCGACGATCACCGGGATGTCGCGGCCGCTTTCGCCGTCGCGCAGCCGCCTGAGCACCTCGAATCCGTCGATATCCGGCATCATCAGGTCGAGGATGACCAGTCCCGGCGGCCGCTCGGCGATCAGCGCCAGGGCGCGCGCCCCGTCGGCGGCCTCGCGCACCTCCCAGCCCTCGCGGACCAGCAGGCGGCGGAAGAGCGCGCGGGTCGCCGGGTCGTCATCAACCACCAGCACGCCCTGAGAGCGGTCCCCGGCCAGCCGGGCGATCCGGTCGAGCAGCAGCCCGGCATCGACCGGCTTGACCATGTGGTCGACCGCGCCGAAAGCCAGCCCCATCTCTCGGTCGGCCACCACAGTGACCAGGATCACCGGGATCTCGCAGAGCCGCGGATCGGCCTTCAGCTCGCGCAGCACCGACCAGCCGTCGCGGCGCGGCATGATCACGTCGAGCAGGATCACGTCGGGCAGATGCGCGCGGGCCAGCTCCAGCCCGGTCTCGGGATCGGCGGCCTGCATCACCCGGTAGCCCTCGGCTCGGACCTGTGCCGCCAGCGTCGCCAGCGCCGCCGGATCGTCGTCGATGACCAGCACGCCCAGCCCGTCCGCCCGCTCCTCTTCCGCGCCGGATGCGGGCAGGGTGACGGCGAAGGTCGCGCCTTGCCCCGGCGCGCTTTCGACCGTGACCTCGCCGCCCATCATCTGCGCGAAGCTGCGCACCAGCGACAGGCCCAGCCCGGTGCCGCCGTAGCGCGCCGAGGTGGAGGCATCGGCCTGGGCGAAGGGCTGGAACAGCTTCGCCATCTGCGCGCCGCTCAGCCCGATCCCCTGGTCGCGCACGGTGAAGCGCACGGCGCCGCCGGGTCGGTCCAGCGCCATGGCGATTTCGCCGTCCTCGGTGAATTTCGCGGCGTTCGACAGCAGGTTGAACAGGATCTGGCGCAGCTTGGTGCGGTCCGCCGCCATCGTGCCGGGCGCTGCGGGCAGCTCCAGCCGCAGCCGGTTGCCGTTCTTCGCCACCAGGGGCGCGACGGTTGCCTCGACATCGCGGCAGAGCGCGGCCAGGTCGACCTCCTCGAGATGCAGTTCCATCTTCCCGGCCTCGATCTTGGAAAGGTCGAGAATGTCGTTGATCAGCGCCAGAAGGTGCCGGCCCGAGCCCATGATCCGCTCCAGATCCGGCACTGCCGACAGGTCGCCGGTTTCCCCGGCATCCTCGATCAGCATCTCGGAATAGCCGATGATGGCGTTCAGCGGCGTGCGCAGCTCGTGGCTCATCGAGGCGAGGAAGCGGCTCTTCGACTGGTTGGCGGCACGGGCCTCGGCCTCGCGGGCACGCAGCTCGGTGATGTCGGAATAGACGCAGACCGTGCCGCCGTCGGGCGTGCGCCGCTGCGCCAGCATCAGCCAGCCGCCGGCATAGGGCACCTCTTCGCGCGAGCCTTCGGGGCGGGCATGGAGCTTCAGCCGGTCGGTGCGCCATTCCGCCGGATCGCGACCGCCTGCCGCCGCCGTGCCCGCGCCGATCTGGGCGTCGAGGAAATCGGCATAGCTGTGTCCCTCCGGCAGCGCGGCCGTCGCGGGAAACATCTCTGACAGGCGACGGTTCCTCAGCACCAGCCGGTCATCGGCATCGTAGAGCGCGAAGCCGTCGGGGATGGTCTCCACCGCCGTGACCACGGTGCGCCGCTGCCGCGCGGCCTCGGCCTCCAGCCGCCGCCGCGCGGCCTGGGTCTCGTGCAGGTCGCGCAGGGTCCGCGACAGCCGCCCGAACTCGTCCGGTCCCTCGGGGGGAAGGTCCGAGGGGGCGCGTCCCTCCTGCAGTTCCGCCATGGCGCGGTCGATGCGCGACAGCGGCTGCAGGATCTGGCGCAGCACCCGCAGGGTCAGCAGCGTGCCCGCCGCCATGATCGCGAGGCAGGCGATCACCGCGCGCCGCCGTGCCGCCTGCGAGGCGGCGGCGGCGGCGATGTTGGCGGCATCGGCATCGGCGGCGAGCTGCCCGACCATGCCGGAGAAGACCTCCTCAACCTCGGCGCTCTGCAGCCGCGCCTCGGCCATGCGGGCGTTGCCGACGATGCGGTTGTCGCCGGTATAGGCCTCGACCGCCGCCATGGAGATGTCGTGGTAGCGCGCCACCGCCGCGCCGATCTGTGCGGCCCTGTCCGGCGCGAATTCCGCCAGCCGGTCCAGCCCCTCGCCGAGCGACCCGCGCGCCGCCTCGGCGCGGCGTTCCGACAGGGTCAGCAGGCTGACGGACAGCTCGGTCAGCCAGTAGCGCATGTCGGCGAAGGCGCGTTCCGCCTCGGCGGCGACCTGGAGCTGGTGGAACCGCTCCGTTGCCTCGGCGATGCGCCGCTGGTTGGCCGAGAATTCCCAGGCCACCACCAGCGTGGAGACCGCCAGCGCGCCCAGAAGGACGGCCGAGAGCGTGCCGATCCGCCAGGGGATGCGGTGCGCGGTGATCCAGCCCGGACGCGTCATGGCCTGAGCGTGATCGAGATGGCGCCGCCGAGATCGCCTGCCGCCTTGCCCTCCTTGGGGAAGCCGGTGACATCGGTCTCGCCGGCCGGGCTGCCATGGCAGGCAAGGCACGACTCCGAATAGTATTCCGGGATCAGCATGCGGAACCCGGGGCCGGTCTCCTCGGCATAGGCCTCGCCCCGGGTCCAGCCCGCCGACAGGAAGCGGTCCTCGATCACCGCGCGTTCCCAGTCGTCTGGCCGCGCCTTGCGGTTGCGGACCAGTTCGGGCGGGGCGGTGATCTTGACCGCGGCCCGGCCGTCCGCCAGCTCGCCGAAGCGCTCGTTGGCCAGCCGGGCGAAGACCGCGGGGATGAAGCCCTTGAACCCCACGCCCTCCATGTTGATCAGCGGCTGCGCCTCGGCGATGGTCTGGCCCATTGCCTCCAGCTGCGCCTCGGCCAGCGCGCGCTGGAAGGGCGGCAGATCCTCCGAGACCGCGGGCGATCCGGTGCGGGCGAGGAAGGCCGCGGTGACCTGCGACAGGAACGCCTCGGGCGTCAGCCCCTTGTCGCCCAGGCCCGGATCGTTGATCAGCGCCTGGTTTTCCGAGATCACCGCGCGCCCGGCGCGCAGCAATTCGGCCAGCCGCGCGGCGCTGTCCTCCAGGCTCTGCGCTCCGGCGGGCAGCGCGGGCAGGATCAGCAGCGCGAGGGCGGCAGGCAGGCGGCAGGTCATGGCAGGTCTCCGGCGGCGCTATTCATAGGCGATGATCTGGCTGTTGGCCTGGCGCAGCCGTCCGGAGAGGCTGCGGATCAGGTTGGCGTAGATGACGTTCAGAAGGGCGGGGCGGTCGCGGGCGATCTCGCGGATCGCGGCGATCGAGAAGACGAAGCAGATCGCCTCGCCATGGGCATCGGCATGGGCCGAGCGGGGCGCGCCGTCGAGCAGCGCCATCTCGCCGAAGGACTGGCCCGGCCCGACCGAGCTGACCCGGCGCTCCTGCCCGTCCGGCATGGCGACGAGGATGTCGACCTGGCCGCGGGCCACGACGAAGAAGGCGCGGGCCTCGTCGCCCGCGGTGATGATCCGCTGCCCTGTGGCGAAGGACAGCATGGTCGCGACCTTCTCCAGCGCTGCAAGCTCGCCGGGCGCGATCCCCTCGAAGATGCCCAGTTCGGCCAGCTGGGCGAGCCGCCCGTCGGAGGGGCGCGCCTCGCGGGCGATGAGCGCATCCTCATGCGCCTCGATCGCATGGTCGGTATCGGCGAAGCGGGCCAGGCTGTCGGCGGGAACGGTGGCCAGCGCCGCTTCCAGCTCGGACGCGTCGGTCCGGGTCCCGAGACCGGTGAAGCAGAGCCGGCAGCCGCTCCCGGCCAGCGCGCCGGGCAGCTGTCCCAGGAGCGCGGCCGCCGCCGTGTCGATGCTGCCGGCATGGCGGAAATCGAGGATCAGGGTCTCGCAGCCCGCCGCCAGCTGCCCGGCGCGCCGCACCGCCTTCTCGGCGGAGGCGAAATAGAGCGGCCCCTGCAGCTCGATCACCTTCAGCGCCCGTCCGTGCACCGACAGGATCTCGTTCTGGGCGGCGGTGCGCTCGCGGTTCGAGGTGACCTCGGCATTGCTGTATTCGCGCCGGATCACCGCGCCCGGATCGAGATGGGCGGCGAAGGAATGCAGCCCGAAATCCGAGACCATGCGGCGGCAGACCTCGATGCCGCGCACCGAATTGCCGACCCCGTCGAGCCGCGGCGACCAGACCGCCAGGCCGAACTGCCCCGGCACGACGGCGCAGACCAGCCCCGAGACGCCCGATTTCGCGGGCAGGCCCACGTCGAAGATCCATTGCCCGGCATAGTCGTACATCCCGCAGGTCGCCATCACCGACAGCACGTCCTGGGTGACCGCGGGCGAGTAGACCTGGCGGCCGGTCAGCGGGTTGGTGCCGCCATTGGCCAGGGTCGCGGCCATGACCGACAGGTCGCGGCAATCGACCAGCACCGAGCATTGCCTGAAATAGAGGTCCAGCACCCGGTCGGGATCGCCCTCGATCATGCCGGAATTCAGCATCAGCCAGGCGATGGCGCGGTTCCTGTGTCCGGTCTCGGTCTCCGAGGCCAGGACCGTCAGGTCGATGTCCAGCGCGCGCCCGGCGAGATCGGAGAAGAGCCCGAGCATCCGCGCCTCGTCCGCCGGCGCGTCGCCGCCCGAGAGCAGCGAGGACACCGCGATGGCGCCTGCATTGACCATCGGGTTGAAGGGCCGGTTGTTCCTCTCGTCGAGCACGATGGCGTTGAAGCTCTCGCCGGTCGGCTCCACCCCGACCTTCGCCATGACCTCGTCCCGGCCGAGCGCGGACAGCGCGGCGCCGTACATGAAGGGTTTCGAGACCGACTGGATCGTCACGTCCTGCGCGGCATCCCCGGCGGCGACCTGCGTGCCGTCGGTCATGGTCAGCGCGATGCCGAAGCCCGACGGATCGGCGCGGCCGAGTTCGGGAATGTAGGTGGCGACCGCGCCGGCATCGAGCCCGCGGAGCTCGTTGCAGAGCCCCTGCAGGTAGCGGCGGAGCAGGTGGCTGTCCTGCAGGTCTTCCGTGCGCACTGCCTTCTGCATGTCGCGTTCCCCCGGCTGTCAGGCCCCGCAGGGCCTGGTCGGGGGTAGAATTGACCGGGACGGCTGCAACCAGAAGTGCGAAACCGCACACAGCCGCCAGGTATCGCGATAAGGTCGGGAATTCCCGCCGGTTCCGCCCAAAAGCGCGGCGCAGCTCAGGCGGGGACGGTCTTCCGCTACCGTTCCAGCTGGACGGGCAGCGCCGGCTCCGCGTTCCGGCCTGCCGCGCGGCGCCATCGCGCGGCGTAATCTGCAAGTTCCGGCGCACCGCCTGCAGGCACCGGCGCGGTGCCCGGCGGCGGCGCGTCGGGCAGCAGGAGCAGCGCCGCGCCGATGCTTGTGCCGGTGGCCGAGGCCGCGGTCTCGACGCCCGCGGGCCGCAAGGCGGCGAGCATCTCCAGATAGTCGGGATTGGCGGCGAAGGGACCTTCGACGATCACCGGGCCCTCGGCGCCGACAAGGCCGAGACAGGTGTCGGTCATCAGCGCCAGGTACCAGGACAGCGCCAGCATCTTCGCGCCCTCGGTGGAGGGCGGCGCGGTCCAGCCGCCGCAGGTGCCGGGGAAGGGGCCGCTGCCCGGCTCCACCGACGGGAGCAGCATCAGCCCTCCGAGCACCGCCCTGCGGTCGGCCGCGGTGGGGACGGCCTGGCCGCCCTGGCGCACGATCTCGTATTCGCGCCCGCCCATGAAGCGGGCCGACGGCACCGGGTCGCCCATCGCATTGACGTTGACCAGCGTGTCGCGGCCCGGATCGAGCGGGCGCGGTGCCGCGCCCACCGCCATGGCCACGACCCAGGTTCCGGTGGAAACGACCGAGAAGACGCCCTTGCGGCCCAGCAGATGCGGATAGAGCGAGGCATTGCTGTCATGGATGCCGCAGGCGACCGGCGTGCCCTCGGCGATGCCGGTGCGTGCGGCGATCGCCGCCGAGACGCCGCCGAGAATGTCGGAGGAGCGGTGCGGCTCGGCGAGCTTTTCCTCCAGCTCCAGCGCGGCGGCCAGCGGCGAGAAGCGGCGCGCCGCCGGGTCCCACAGGTCGGTATGGCAGCCCAGCGAGGTCACGTCGGTGGCGAGCTCGCCGGTCAGGCGGAAGCCCCAGTACTGCGGATAGGTGACGACATGGGCGGTGCGCGCCCAGGCCCCGGGCTGCGTCACCTTCAGGTAATGCAGCTTGGCGCCGAGATTCAGCCCGAAGGGCAGGCGCGGGCTGCCCGTCACGGCGAAATCCGGGCGCAGCGCGTCATAGGCCGCGGCGGTCTCCGACAGGTCGTGCTCGTAATCCAGCATTGGCGCGGCGAGCCTGCCATCGGCCTCCAGCATCACCGCCGCCGCGCCATGGGTCGTCACGGAAACCGCGTCGATCCCGTGGCTGGCCTGGAAGGCGGCGAGATGTTCGAGGAAGAACGCCCAGTGCCCCTCCAGATCGTACTGCGGATAGGGCGGGCCTGGGATCACCTCGTTCGGCCGCTTGACCACGGCGATCTCGGACAGGGTGGCGGCATCGACCAGCGCGAGCTTGGCATTGGTCTTGCCGACATCGATCACGGCGATATGGCGGGGTGCGGTCATGGCAGGTGGAACACCGTTTCCAGGGGAACCGAGACCGGTTCGTTGCCGGGATGGGTTTCCATGATGTCGGCCATGTGGGCCCACCAGCGCTGCATCACCTCGTGGGCGGGCAGGGCGTCCATGCCGTGATCCTGCCGCCGCCAGAGCACGCCGAAGAGCGCATTGGTCTCCGGGTCGTGGTGGATCGAGTAGTCCTCGACCCCGGCTTCCTTCAGGAGGTCCACCAGTTCCGGCCAGATCTCGTCATGGCGCTTGCGGTACTCGTCCAGCTTGCCCGGATGCAGCACCATGCGGAAGGCGATTTTCTCCATCACTTGCCCCGCGCCATCTTGAAGAGCCGCGGCACCGCGATGACGCCGATCAGCATGAGGCCGATGAAGATGGACATGACGATGCCCGGCACGTTGAGCAGCCCCAGCCCGAAGGTCACGAGACCCATCAGGATCGCCGCGATCACCACGCCCGGGATCGAACCCGAGCCGCCGAGGATGGAGACGCCGCCCAAGACGACCATGGTCACCACCTCCAGCTCCATGCCAGACGCGATGGAGGGGCGGGTCGATCCCAGCCGCGAGGTCAGGCAGACGGCGGCCAGGCCCGACATCAGGCCGGTGAGCAGGAAGAGGATCATCTTCACCCTGCCCACGCGGATGCCGGAGAACAGCGCGGCGGTGGAGTTGTTGCCGATGGCATAGACCTGGCGGCCGAAATTGGTCTTGTGCAGCACCACGCCGAAGACGATGGCCAGCAGGGCGAAGATCACCATTTCGACGGTGATCACCCAGAAGACATAGCCCTGTCCGAACCAGGCGAAGGCCGAGGGATAGCCGCGGAAGGCGCCGTCGCCCAGCACGATGTAGGAAATGCCGCGGAACAGGCTCATCGTGCCGATCGTCACCACGATCGAAGGCAGGCCCAGCCGGGTGACCAGCACGCCGTTGAACGCGCCGCAGAGCAGTCCCACGGCAAGGCCTGTGAAGACCAGCGCCCCGGTGCCGCCGCCCATCTGCATCACCAGCCCCATGGCGGTGGAGCAGAGCGCGATGATCGAGGCGACGCTGAGGTCGATCTCGCCCGCGATGATCAGCAGTGCCATGGCGAAGGCGATCATCGCCTTCTCGGTGAAATTGAAGGTCGCGTCCGAGAGGCTCCAGGCGTCGAGGAAATAGGGCGAGGCGAAGCAGTTCAGGATGAACACGCCCACGGCCACGAGCAGCAGGAGCGACTCCCAGCTTTTCAGCAGTTTCGCGGCCGGAGAGGCGAGGCGGTCGGGGATCTGGCGGGGGACGGGGGTCATGTCGGGATCTGCCAGGCTCATGCTGCATGCTCCGCGGATTTGAGTATGACGCGGCCTTTGGTGCGGCCTGCGCGGGCGTTGAAGGCGACGGCGATCAGGATGGCCGCGCCGGAAATCGCGAGCTGCCAGAAGGGCGAGACATCGACGACCGGCAGGGCGTTCTTGATCACGCCGAGGAAGAGCGCGCCCAGCACGGCGCCAGCGACAGTGCCGACGCCCCCGGCGATGGAGATGCCGCCGATCACGCAGGCCGCGACGACGTCCAGCTCGAAGCCGCCGGCGATGTCGACATAGGCAACGGCATAGCGGGCGATCCACAGGTATCCGGTCAGGCCCGCCAGCGCGCCCGAGATGACGAAGGCGGCGAATTGCGTGCGGCCGACATCGATGCCGGTATAGGCGGCGGCATGCGGGTTCGATCCGGCCGCGAAGATCGAGCGGCCCAGCACCGTGCGGCTCATCACCAGGCCCATTGCAGCGATGGCGAGGATGGCGATCCAGGCGAGGACGGGCAGGCCAAGGATCTGGATGCGCGGGAAGCCGGTGAAATTCGCGCTCATCTCGTGCGCGTTGACCCATTGCCCGTCGGAAATCAGGAAGATGATGCCGCGGAAGATGGTCATCGTGCCGAGCGTCACCACGATCGACGGAATGTCGAGCTTCCAGACCAGCAGGCCGTTGACCGCGCCCATCAGCGCGCCCAGCCCGATTGCCAGGACGAGGGTGATCGCGACCGGCAGGCCCGGCGCGACGGTGTTCAGAAGCGCCACGGTCATGCCGGTGAGCGCCAGGTTCGCCGCGACCGACAGGTCGATGCAGCGGGTCAGGATTACCGCCATCTGGCCGAGGGCGAGGATCATCAGCGGCGAAGTGTCGGTGAAGACCGCCACCAGGTTGTGTGGGGCCACGAAGCCCGGGAAGCGCGAGGCGATCAGCGCGAGAAGCGCGACGATCACGCCGGTCAGCAGGACCTCGCGGTGCTTGAGAATGGCGGTCATGCGGCCTCCGCTGCGCTGATCCCGGCAGCGTGCCGGACGAGGGTTTCGGGGGTGAGGTCATCGCCTTCCAGCTCGGCCGCGATGCGGCCTTCGCGCATGACGATGACGCGGTCGGACATGCCGAGGATCTCGGGGATCTCCGAGCTGACCATGATCACCGACAGGCCCTCGCCCGCCAGCTCCGACATGAAGTCGTGCACCGCGGCCTTGGACCCGATGTCGATGCCCTTGGTGGGCTCGTCGAGGATGATGACCTTGGGCTTCGTCGCCAGCCACTTGGCAATCACGACCTTCTGCTGGTTGCCGCCCGAAAGCGCGCCGACCGGCGTGTCGAGCGAGGCGGCGCGCAGGTCGAGGCGCTGGGTGTATTCGCGCGCCAGCTTGAATTCCTCGGCCATGCGCAGGAAGCCGTTGCGGGAGGTCTGGGCCAGCGAGGGCAGGGTGACGTTCTGGAAGATCGGCAGCTGGGTGATGGCGCCCTGCTTGCCGCGGTCCTCGGGGACGTAGACGATGCCCGCCTCGATGGCTTCGGCGGGGGAGCGGATCGCCATGACCTTCTCGCCCATCTTGACCATGCCTTTCGACGGCTTGGTCAGCCCGATCAGCGCCTGCATGAATTCCGAGCGGCCGGCGCCCACGAGCCCGTAGAAACCGAGGATCTCGCCCTGGCGGAGGGAAAACCCGATATTCTCGAATTCGGTCGGGTGGGAATAGCCTGCCACGCGCAGCACCTCGCCGCCGATGCGGGGCGCGCGCTTGGGGAAGATCTGCTCGACCGAGCGGCCGACCATCATGCGGACCAGATCGGACTCGGTCGTGTCCGCCATCAGCCCCTGGCCGACGAACTGTCCGTCGCGGAACACGGTGTAGCGGTCGGCGATGCGGAAGATCTCGTCGAACTTGTGGGAAATGAAGAGGATCGCCTTGCCCTGGCGCTTCAGCTCGCCGACCAGCTCGTAGAGCTCCTCGATCTCCTTGTGGGACAGCGCGGCGGTCGGCTCGTCCATGATCACCACGCGCGCGTCGATGGAGAGCGCGCGGGAGATGGCGACCAGGTGCTTGGAGGCGATGCCCAGATCCTTCAGGAGGACGTCGGGGTCGATCTCGGCGCCGATGCCGGCGAGGATCGCGGCCGCCTTGCGGCGCATCCCGGCCTTGTCGATCAGGCCGAACCGGGTCTTCGGCGCGTGGCCGAGGAAGATGTTCTCCGCCACGGTCAGGTCGTCGAACAGGACCGTTTCCTGGTGGATCGCGGTCACGCCCGCCTCTGCCGCGGCCTGCGGCGTCGGGAAGGCGATGGCGCTGCCGTCCATGCGGATCTCGCCGCCGTCGGGCTGGTAGATGCCGGTCATGCACTTCACGACAGTCGATTTCCCGGCGCCGTTTTCGCCGATCAGCGCGGTGACTTCGCCAGCATGCAGCTCCAGCCGGACGCCGTCGAGCGCGCGCGTGCCGGGGAATGTCTTGACGATGCCGGCCAGCTCAAGGACCGGCTCGGGGCTTGCCTCGGCCATGACGGCCTCCCTCTTGGATGCAAATTTCCCGTGGATGCGCGGAGGAGTCCCCCCGCGCATCCCGCTCTTGGAGGAGACGGGGATCAGAAGATGCTCTTGAACTCTTCGATGTTCGAGCTGTCGTAGACGAAGGGATCGGCCATCGCGCCGGAATTGGTTTCGTCCAGCGTCACCTCGCCGAGACGGCCCATGCCGATGGTCGCGCCCGGCGCGGCCTCGTCATCGCCCTTGGCGAGGTTGTAGGCGATCATGGTCGCGGCATAGCCGAGGTCGATCGGGTTCCAGATGGCGAAGCTCTTGGACGCGCCGGACTCGATGGCGCCGGCCATCTCGGAGGGCAGGCCCAGGCCGGTGACGTTGACCTGGCCGATCTTGCCCGCATCCGCCACGGCCTGCGCCGCCGCCACGATGCCGACCGAAGTCGGCGCGATGATCGCGTCGAGATCCGGGTAGGACTGCATCAGGCCCTGCGCCTCGCGGTAGGACTTGTCGGCGAGGTCGTCGCCGTAGACGGTCGCGACCAGGTTGATGCCCGGATAGTTCGGCATCACCTTCTTCATTTCGTCGATCCAGATGTTCTGGTTCGTGGAGGTGGTGGTCGCCGACAGCACCGCAACGTCGCCGCCCTCGGGCAGGTTGTCCGCTGCGAGCTTGATGATCATGTTGCCGATCAGCGGGTTGGAGGACGGGTTCAGGTGCATCTGGCGGCCTTCCGGCGCCACGCCGGAATCCCACGAGATCACGGTGATGCCGCGCTTCATCGCCTTCTGCAGCGTCGGCACCAGCGCGTCGGTGTCATTGGCGGAGATCGCGATCGCGTCGACCTTCTGGGCGATCAGCGAGTTGATCACCTCGATCTGGCCCTCGGCGGTGGTGTCGGTCGGCCCCGTGTAGATGACCTCGACATCGCCGAGCTCCTGCGCGGCCTCTTCGGCGCCCTTCGCGGCGGCCTCGAAGAAGCCGATGCCGAGCGCCTTGACGACCAGCGCGATGCGCATCTCCTCGGCCGAGGCGGTTCCGGCCATCAGGCCGAAGGCGGCGGCGGTGGCCAGCAGCTTTGCAGACAGTTTCATGTGTTTCCTCCCTTTGGTATCTTGGTCAGGGCGTTCCGCCCCACTCCCGGATTTCCGCGGCAAGCCCCTCAGCAAGCCGCGCATGTGCCTCTGCGGTCAGGTGGATCCCGTCCTGCGGATCGGTGTCCGCCACCAGCCCGGCATCGTAGAAGAGCGCGCCATTGGCGGCGGCGATGGACGCCATGGCCGGGGCCAGCCCGCGCGATTTCTCGGCGCCGCCCACCATGTGCGGGGCGGGCACGCCGGTTTCGGTGATCGGCGCGGGCGCGACGACCAGGATGTCCGGATCGGTCCCGACCGGCCCTGCCTGGTGGCTGCGGATTTCGGTGATCAGCCGCGCCACGCCCTTGGCGATGTCGGCGGCGGTGACGGAGAAGCGGGTCTTCAGGTCGTTTGTGCCGAGCATCAGCACCACCAGGTCGACCGGCTTGTGGGTCCGGAGCACCGCGGGCAGCACGCGCAGCCCGTTCATGAATTCGCCCTCGAACGGATCGTCGAGACAGGTGGTGCGCCCGGGCAGGCCCTCTTCGATCACCCGGTATCCGGGTCCCAGAAGGTCGGCCAGACGCAGGGGCCAGCGGGTCCCCGTGCCATAGCGGAACCAGGTGCCGTCATCTGCAATGGCCGAGGTCCCATGGGTGTTCGAGTCGCCATAGCAAAGGATCACGCGTTCGCTCATGACGCGGCCTCCTCGCGGGTGCCGGTGGCGGTTGCAACGATGACGTTGATGTCGGCGGCCTCCAGCATGGCGGCGGCGCGGTCCGAAATCCCCTCGTCGGTGACCAGCGTGTCGATCCGTTCCAGCGGGCACAGGACCAGCGAGGAACGGTTGTCGAATTTCGAGCTGTCGACCAGCACGACCAGCTCGTCGGCCTGGCCGATCAGCTTCTGCTCTGCCTGGATCAGCAGAGGATCGGCCTCCATCAGCCCGAGCGGCCCGATGCCCTGCGCGCCCATGAACATGCGGCGGGCGTAGAAATTCTTGGTCACGTCGTTCTCGAAGGGCGACAGGATGATGTTCTGCTCGCGGTAGATCGCGCCGCCGGACAGCATGATCGTGTTCTTCGAGTTCTTCAGCAGGTGCTCCGCGATCGGGAAGCTGTTGGTGAAGATCTGCATCCGGCGCGAGGCCAGCGGATGCACCATCTGGAAGGTGGTCGTGCCTCCGTTGATGATGATCGGATCGCCGTCATCGCAGAGATCGACCGCAGCGCGCGCGATTGCACGCTTCTGCTCGATCCTGATCATTTCATTGACCGAGAACGGCCGTCCTGCAAGGCCGGGAAACTGGTTTGGATTGAGTGCCTCGGCCCCGCCGCGGACGCGGCGCAGCTTCTTCTGCATGTGCAATGCAGCGATGTCCCGGCGGATCGTTGCCTCGGAAGCACCTGTCAGGGCACAGATTTCTGCCACGGTCACGACCGGGCGGTCCTGCACCGCGGACAGTATGATCCTGTGGCGTTCCTTCTCGTGCATCCTGGTCCTCCCTTGCATCCGAGATTGCGGCTAGATTCGATCACTGTCAATCATAAACTGTCATACCGATCATGCTGCAGCTGCAAAATGATTAGATATGATTGAAAATGATTGACAGAGGCTGCCATCTTGCGGCAGCGTTGGCGCAGACGTTCATGCTCCGGGGATACCGGAGGAGAGGGAGGATCTCCAATGCTCATCGCGAATCCGCGGCTTGCGTCGCTCTGGGACGACGGCCGCGCCAAGGCCATGTCCGAGCCGGAAAAGCTGCTCTACCGCTCGAACCTGCTGGGCAGCGACAAGCGCATCACCAATTACGGCGGCGGCAATACCTCGGCGAAGGTGATGCAGCCCGACCCGCTGACCGGCGAAGAGGCCGAAGTGCTGTGGGTCAAGGGCTCGGGCGGCGATGTCGGCTCGATCAAGATGGACGGCTTCGCCACGCTCTACATGGAGAAGCTGCGCGCGCTGAAGGGCAAGTACCGCGGCGTCGCATTCGAAGACGAGATGGTCGGCTACCTGCCGCACTGCACCTTCAACCTGAACCCTCGCGCCGCCTCGATCGACACGCCGCTGCATGCCTACGTCCCGAAGAAACACGTCGACCACATGCACCCGGACGCGATCATCGCGATCGCTGCCTCGAAGAATTCGAAGGAGCTGACGCAGCGCATCTTCGGCGGCGAGATCGGCTGGCTGCCCTGGAAGAAGCCGGGCTACGAGCTGGGCCTGTGGCTGGAGAAATTCTGCCTGGAGAACCCGGATGCCAAGGGCGTCGTGCTCGAATCGCACGGGCTCTTCACCTGGGCGGATGACGCCAAGGACTGCTACGAGCTGACGCTGGAGATCATCAACAAGGCCATCGCCTTCTTCGAGGAGGAGACGGCGGGCAAGACGATCTTCGGCGGTGCGGTCTGCGAAAGCCTCGCCAAGGACGAACGCCGCAAGGTTGCGGCAAGCCTGATGCCCGCGATCCGCGGCATGGTCTCGGGCCTGCAGCCGATGGTCGGCCATTTCAACGACAGCGAAACCGTCCTGGAATTCGTCAACTCGGCGGAGCTGCGCCCGCTGGCCGCCCTCGGCACTTCCTGCCCGGACCATTTCCTGCGCACCAAGATCTGCCCGCTGGTCGTCGATTTCGAGCCGGCCAAGGGGAACCTGGACGAGGTTCTGGCCGGTCTGCCTGCGCAGGTCGAAGCCTATCGCGACGGCTACGCGGCCTATTACGACCGCTGCAAGCATGACGATTCGCCCGCCCTGCGCGACCCGAACGCAGTCGTCTATCTGGTGCCCGGCGTCGGCATGATCACCTTCGCCAAGGACAAGGCCACCGCGCGGATCTCGGGCGAGTTCTATGTCAACGCGATCAACGTGATGCGCGGCGCCTCCACCGTGTCGGAATATTGCGGCCTGCCCGAGCAGGAAGCCTTCGACATCGAGTACTGGCTGCTCGAAGAGGCCAAGCTGCAGCGCATGCCGAAGCCGAAATCGCTGGCCGGCAAGGTCGCGCTGGTCACCGGCGGCGCCGGCGGCATCGGCGCCGCGACGGCGGAACGCTACCTGTCCGAAGGCGCCTGCGTGGTGCTGGCCGACATCAATGCCGACGCGCTGGAGACCACGCTGGAGGCGCTGGCCGGGAAATACTCCCGCGACGTGGTCCGCACCGTGGTGATGAACGTCACCGACGAAGCGGCGGTGGATGCGGCCTATGCCGATGCGACGGTGGAATATGGCGGGATCGACATCCTGGTGTCGAATGCCGGCATCGCGTCTTCGGCCCCGGTCGAGGAAACCTCTCTGGAGCTGTGGAACAAGAACATGTCGATCCTGTCGACCGGGTACTTCCTCGTCTCCCGCGCGGCGTTCAAGCTGATGCGCACCCAGGGCATGGGCGGCTCGATCGTCTTCGTGGCCTCGAAGAACGGCCTCGCGGCAAGCCCGAATGCCTCGGCCTATTGCACGGCGAAGGCGTCGGAAATCCATCTGGCCCGCTGCCTGGCGCTGGAAGGCGCAGAGGCGGGGATCCGCGTCAACGTGGTCAACCCGGACGCGGTGCTGCGCGGCTCGAAGATCTGGGAAGGCGAGTGGCTGGAGCAGCGCGCCTCCACCTACAAGACCGACAAGGAAGGCCTCGAGGAGATGTACCGCAACCGCTCCATGCTGAAGCGGAACGTGCTGCCCGAGGACATCGCCGAGGCCGCCTATTTCTTTGCCTCCGAGAAATCGGCAAAGTCGACGGGCAACATCCTGAACGTGGATGCCGGCAACCAGCAGAGCTTCCCGAGGTAACCACCATGATCGACAAGAGCATCATCGAGGCGGCCAACGACAAGGCCGCCGACGGGCTCCGCGCGGATTACGAGGCGCTCGGCGCGCATCTGGCCCGCCGCGGCATAGACATCGAGGCGGTGAAGGCCAAGGTCGCGAAATTCGGCGTGGCCGTGCCCTCCTGGGGCACCGGCACCGGCGGCACGCGCTTCGCCCGCTTCCCGGGCGCAGGCGAGCCGCGCCACATCTTCGACAAGCTCGACGATTGCGGCGTGATCCACAAGCTGACGGCGGCCACGCCCGACGTGTCGCTGCACATCCCGTGGGACAAGGCGCCCGCGGCGGATCTGAAGGCGAAGGCCGAGGAGCACGGGCTGGGCTTTGCCTCCATGAATTCCAATACCTTCCAGGACCAGGAAGGGCAGAAGCACAGCTACAAGTTCGGCTCGCTCTCCCACACCGATCCGGCGACCCGCGCGCAGGCGGTGGAGCACAATATCGAGACCATCGAGATCGGCCGCGAGATCGGTTCGAAATCCCTGACGGTCTGGATCGGCGACGGCTCCAACTTCCCCGGCCAGTCGAACATGACCCGCCAGTTCGAGCGCTATCTCGCCTCGATGAAGGACGTGTACGCGAAGCTGCCGGACGACTGGCGCATCTATTCCGAGCACAAGATCTACGAGCCGGCCTTCTACTCCACCGTCGTGCAGGACTGGGGCACCAGCTACCTGATCTCGAAGGAGCTGGGCGACAAGGCCTACTGCCTCGTCGATCTGGGCCACCACGCGCCGAACGTGAATATCGAGATGATCGTCGCCCGGCTGATCCAGTTCGGCAAGCTCGGCGGCTTCCATTTCAACGACTCGAAATACGGCGATGACGATCTCGACAGCGGATCGGTCGAGCCCTACCGGCTGTTCCTCGTCTTCAACGAACTGGTGGATGCCGAGGACAAGCCGGGCCTGTCGCTCGAGCACATGATCGACCAGAGCCACAACGTCACCGACCCGATCGAGAGCCTGATGGCCTCGGCCATGGAGATCCAGCGCGCCTATGCGCAGGCGCTGCTGGTCGACCGGGCGGCGCTGGAAGGCTTCCAGGAGGAAAACGACGCCCTGATGGCGACGGCGACGCTGAAGGCCGGGTTCCGGACCGATGTCGAGCCGATCCTCGCCATGGCTCGGCTGGAAGCGGGCGGGGCGATCGATCCGGTCGCGACCTTCCGCCAGTCGGGCTACCGCGCCAAGGTTTCGGAAACCCGGCCGAAATCGGCCGTCACCGGCGGCGGCATCGTCTGACGCCTCGTCCGGCCCGTTGCGGCGGGCCGGTCAGATGCCCGACAGCAGCGCATCGGCCGCACGGGTGATCTCGTCCCTCATGGCGGCGGGGCCGCGCCCGTGCGCGCCAAGCTCGCCGAGCGCCAGCGTCGCGGCGAGCTGCGGCATCAGCAGGAGCTCCCCTCGGGCAGAGAGACGGCCGGATTGAGCCCGCGCAGCACCCGTTTCACCTGTCCGGCTGGGATCAGCGGCGCCACGACGCGGATGGCCAGCCCGTCGAGCAGGTCGCTTTTCAGGATGACGGCGAACGGCCTGCCGGGAGGCCGGCAGAAACCGTGCTGGCCGCAATCCCAGAATTTCCGGAACGCTGCGAGCGGCACGCCGCGCTCCTCGGTCATCGCATTGCAATCCGCGGCAGCGCCTGCATTTCCTGTTTCCACAGCCGCGCGCGTTCCGCCCGGATCGCTGCCTGCAGCCCTTGCCCAGTGGCCTGCGGGAGGTTGATCCCAGCGCCTTCGCTTCGTCTGGCACGCCGCGGTCGAGCGTCATGCTGGTGGATTTGCGAAAGGGCTGAGCCATGGATGTCGCCGCGTGAAACTGCCGCAAAGCATCCCGCATGGATGCGGTTCTGTCGAGCGGCGTGGTGCAGGGTGCAACCGGATGTTGCAAACTTGGAATTTTTGTTCCAGATTTCCGGACTGGTGGAGCGCGTAGCGAGGGAGGCAGGATGGCCAGCGAAACAGGGGCGGTACCGGCGCCGCAGAGCGTCGAGGAATTTCAGGAGCGGCTGCGCGAACTCGGCCCTTCGCTGCCGCGGCGGATGCGCGACTGCGCCGGCTATCTCGAACGCAATGTCGACCGCATTGCCGTCTCCACCGTGGCGCAGCTGGCCGAAGGCGCCGGGGTTGCCCCCTCGGCGATGATGCGGTTCTGCCAGGTCCTGGGATTCTCCGGCTTTTCCGAAATGCAGCGGATGTTCCGCGAGGCCTACAGCCCCGGCCTGCCGGATTATTCCACCCGGCTGGAACTGCTGCGCGAAGAAGGGCGGGACAGCCCCTCGGCTCTGCTGGCGGAGTTCATCGAATCCGGCCGGTCTTCCCTTGAAAACCTGGCCGGAAGCATCGAACCGGCCGCGCTGGAAGCCGCCGTCCGGGTCCTGACCGGGGCAGGGGTGATCCATCTTGCCGGGCTGCGCCGCGCCTTTCCGGTTGCCGCCTACCTGGCCTATGCCTTCGAGAAGATGCAGATCCCGGCCATGCTGCATGACCAGACCGGGCGGCTGGACCACCGCCACGCGATGCGCGCGGGAGACGCGCTGCTGGTTGTGACCTTCGCTCCCTACACGCCGGAAACCGTTGCCATGGCCGAATCGGCCGCCGCAGCCGGGCTGCCCGTGGTGGCGATCACCGACCGCGCCGACGGCCCCTTCGCCCGCCCCGGCATCCTGCCGCTGCTTGTCGCTGAGGCCGATTTCGGGGCCTTTCGCGCGCTTTCGGCAACGCTTTCGCTGGCGATTGCGCTGGCGGTCTCGGTTGGCACGCGGCGGAATTCTGCGTGACAATGGAATTTTGGAGTTGATTTTATCCCGCATGGAATGTTTATTCCATTTCGAGGAGAGGCCGCGCCCCGCGGCCTGGGGAGGAACAGGACACGGACCCGCATGCGAGGCGGGACCGGTCGCGTGCTCCCCCATGGAATGAGGCATGACATGAAGACGCTGGATGTCATCACCATCGGCCGCAGCTCGGTCGATCTCTACGGAACGCAGATCGGCGGGCGCCTGGAAGACATGGGCTCCTTCGACAAGTACATCGGCGGCTCGCCGACCAACATCGCCTGCGGCACCTCGCGTCTGGGCCTGCGCTCGGCGGTCATCACCAAGGTCGGCGACGAGCACATGGGCCGCTTCATCCGCGAGCAGCTGCAGCGCGAGGGCGTCGACACCACCGGCGTGATCACCGACCCCGAGCGCCTGACCGCGCTGGTTCTGCTGGGCATCCGCGACGAGGACCAGTTCCCGCTGATCTTCTACCGCGAGAATTGCGCCGACATGAGCCTGACCGTCGACGATATCGACGAGGACTTCATCGCCTCGGCCCGCGCGGTCGTCGCCACCGGCACCCATCTGAGCCACCCGAAGGTCGAGGCGGCGACGCTGAAGGCGCTGGAGCTGGCCCGCAAGCACGGCCTGCGCACCGCGCTCGACATCGACTACCGCCCCAACCTCTGGGGCGTGGCCGGCCATGGCGACGGCGAGAGCCGCTTCGTCGAAAGCGCCGAGGTCACCGCCAAGCTGCAGTCGAGCCTGCACTACTTCGACCTGATCGTCGGCACCGAGGAAGAATTCCACATTGCCGGCGGTTCGACCGACACGATCGAGGCACTGACGGCGGTCCGCAAGGTGTCGGGCGCCACGCTGGTCTGCAAGCGCGGCGCACAGGGCGCGGTCGCGATCACCGGCGAGATTCCCGCGACGCTCGACGAGGGCGAGGCCGGCCCGGGCTTCCCGATCGAGGTGTTCAACGTGCTGGGCGCCGGCGACGGCTTCTTCTCCGGCCTTCTCAAGGGCTGGATGGATGACGAGGACTGGCCGACCGCGCTGAAATACGCCAATGCCTGCGGTGCCTTCGCGGTCAGCCGCCACGGCTGCACCCCGGCCTATCCGTCGCTGAAGGAGCTGGAATTCTTCCTCGGCCGCGGCATCGTCCGCCCGGATCTGCGCAATGACGCCGAGCTGGAGCAGGTCCACTGGGCAACCAACCGCAAGGGCGACTGGTCGAACGTGCGCACCTTTGCCTTCGACCACCGGCTGCAGCTGGAGGAGATGGACGGCTACACGCTGGCGAAGGGCGGGGAGTTCAAGGAGCTCTGCCTGAAGGCGGCGCTGCAGGTGCAGGGCGGCCAGCCGGGCTACGGCATCCTCTGCGACAACCGCATCGGCCGCAAGGCGCTGCATGCCGCCTCCGGCACCGGCCTCTGGATCGGCCGTCCCACCGAGCTTCCGGGATCGCGCCCGATCGAGTTCGAGCCGGAGCTGGGCCCCGATCTCGGCCAGTTCCGCGAATGGGCGCGGGAGAACGTGGTGAAGCTGCTGGTCTTCTGCCACCCCGAGGACACCGCCGAAACGCGGGCACTGCAGGAAGAGCGGGTCAAGCGCCTCTACACCGCCGCGCGCCGCAACAACCTGGAATTCCTGCTGGAGATCATCCCCTCCAAGGTTGCGCCGACCGATGACATGACTACGGCCACGCTGATCCAGCAATTCTACGACATCGGCGTCTATCCCGACTGGTGGAAGCTGGAGCCGCTGAAGACCTCGGCTGCCTGGGCCAATGCCGTCGAGGCGATCGAGCGCAACGACCCGAATACCCGCGGCATCGTGGTTCTCGGCCTCGACGCTCCGGAGGCCGAGCTGGCCGCGAGCTTCGAGGTTGCCGCAAGCTTCGATCTGGTCAAGGGTTTCGCCGTCGGCCGCACGATCTTCGGCGACGCCGCCCGGGCCTGGATGAAGGGCGAGATGACCGACGAGGCGGCCATCGCCCAGATGGCGGAGCGCTACACGCGCCTTTGCCAGGTCTGGGACGGCGCGCGCGCCGCTGCGACGAAAGAGGCTGCAGAATGAGCCCGAAGGACAACGAACTGGCGCAGGACATGCGCGACGGAGGAACGGACATGGGTCAGACGATCCGGCTGACCGCAGCCCAGGCGATGGTGCGCTGGCTGTCGGTGCAGATGACCGAAGGGGGCGAGCGTTTCGTCGAGGGCATCTGGGCGATCTTCGGGCATGGCAACGTGGCCGGTCTCGGCGAGGCGCTGCACGGCATCGGCCCGGCCTTCCCGACCTGGCGCGGCCAGAACGAGCAGACGATGGCACATGCCGCCATCGCCTATGCCAAGGCGAAGAAGCGCACCCGCGCGCAGGCGGTGACCTCGTCGATCGGGCCGGGCTCCACCAACCTGGTGACGGCCGCGGCGCTGGCGCATGTCAACCGGCTGCCGCTGCTGATCATCGCGGGCGACGTGTTTGCCAACCGTCGACCCGATCCGGTGCTGCAGCAGGTCGAGGATTTCGACGACGGCACCGTGTCCGCCAATGACTGCCTGCGGCCTGTCAGCCGCTATTACGACCGCATCACCCGGCCGGAGCATATCCTGACCGCGCTGCCGCGGGCGCTCCGCGTCATGACCGATCCGGCGAATTGCGGCCCGGCAACGCTGGCCTTCTGCCAGGACGTGCAGGCCGAGGCCTTCGACTATCCGGTGGCCTTCTTCGAGCCCAAGGTCTGGCACATCCGCCGGCCGCAGCCCGATGCGCGCGAGCTGGCCGAGGTCGCGGAACTGATCGCATCGGCGAAGAACCCGGTCATCATCGCCGGCGGCGGCGTGGTCTATTCGCAGGCCGAAACCGAGCTGGGCGAGTTCGCCACCCGCCACGGCATTCCGGTGGCAGAGACCCAGGCCGGCAAGTCGGCGCTGGCGCAGAGCCACCCGATGAATTTCGGCGCCTCCGGCGTCGACGGCGCGGAAAGCTCCAACGCCGTTTCGGTGGACGCAGATGTCGTGATCGGCGTCGGCACGCGGTTCCAGGACTTCACCACCGGTTCCCGGGCGCTGTTCAAGAACCCGGACGTTAAGTTCGTCAGCCTCAACATCCACGGCTATGACGCGGCCAAGCACGGTGCGACGAGCCTTGTCGGCGATGCCAAGGTGACGCTCGGGCTGTTGTCCGAAGCGCTCGGGGACTACAAGGCCACGGCCTTCGACCCGGCGGCGCGCACCGCATGGCTGGCCAAAGTCGACGACCATTGCCGCGACCGCAAGCGGCCGAAGGGCGAGCTGCCGATCGACGCCGAGGTCATCGGCGCCGTGCAGCGCACGAGTTCCGAGGCCACCGTCGCCATGTGCGCGGCGGGCACGATGCCGGGCGCGCTGAAGCTGCTGTGGCAGCCCAGCCAGGGCGGCTACCACATGGAATACGGCTATTCCTGCATGGGCTACGAAGTTGCGGGCGCGATGGGCATCAAGCTGGCGACGCCCGAGCGCGACGTGGTCTGCTTCGTCGGCGACGGGTCGTACATGATGGCGAATGCGGAACTGGCCACGGCGGTGATGCGGCGCATCCCCTTCACCGTGGTGCTGACCGACAACCGCGGCTACGGCTGCATCAACCGCCTGCAGCAAGTATGCGGCGGGGCAGAGTTCAACAACATGTACAAGGACTGCAACGTCGAGGTGCAGCCCGAGATCGACTACGTGGCCCATGCCGGATCGATGGGGGCCTTCGCGGTCAAGGCGGCGGACATCGCCGACCTGGAGGCGAAGCTCGTCGAGGCCAAGACCCGCGACATCCCCACCGTCATCGTCATCGACACCGATGCCCGTCCGGGCCCGGGCGAGAATGGCGGCGGCGCCTGGTGGGACGTGGCCGTGCCGCAGGTCGGCGGTCCGGAGCGGCTGGAAAAGGCCCGCGACACCTATATCGAGAACGCCCTGAACCAGCGCGTCCTCAACTGACGGGCAAGCGGGGAGGGGGCCGCCCCCTCCCCGCGGCCCCTCCCCCGGGCGGGGCCCGGCGGGAGTCCCCCGAACACTCCAGGACGGCGCCGGCTTCTCCCGATCCTCCCCCACTGGCGCCGTCCCTTTTCTTCCAACAGGTCACGCAACCCGCTACTGATCACCCATGTTCGACCTGAATCACCCGTTCTTCCGTCCGCTGTGGCGGCGCGTGCTCGTCACCGCCTTCTGCCTCGGCTGGGCTGTGTTCGAGGCGGCGATGGGCAATCCGGTCTGGGCCTTCATCACGGCCGCGATCGGGATCTATTGCGGCTACGGCTTCTTCGTGACCTTCGACCCGAGAGACGACCCATGAGCGACCTTCTCTGCAAGCCCTTCGGCACCCATGGCAAGGTGCACCAGATCACGCCCGAAAGCGCCCGCTGGCGCTATGTCGGCTTCTCCCTCTACAAGCTGCGCCCGGGCGAGACCGCCGGCGAGGCGACCGGATCGAACGAGGTCATCCTCGTCATGGTCGAGGGCAAGGCCGCCTTCACCGGCGCGGGCCAGGACTGGGGCGTGCTCGGCGAGCGGATGAACGTCTTCGAGAAGACGCCGCCGCACTGCCTCTACATCCCCAACGGCAAGGAGTGGCAGGCCACCGCCGAGACCGACTGCACCATCGCGGTCTGCGCCGCGCCCGGCATGGGCGGCCACGAGGCGCGCCGGATCGGGCCGGACGGCATCAGCCTGACCACCCGCGGCAAGGGCACCAACACCCGCCACATCAACAACATCGCGATGGAGAACGAGGATTACTGCGACAGCCTGCTGGTGACCGAGGTCTTCACCCCGGCGGGCCACTGGTCGAGCTATCCCAGCCACCGCCATGACGAGGACGACTTCCCCCGGATCACCTATCTGGAGGAGACCTACTACCACCGGATCAACCCAGGCGACGGGTTCGGCATCCAGCGCGTCTATACCGAGGACGGGCTGCTGGACGAGACCATGGCGGTTGCCGACGGCGACGTGGTGCTGGTGCCGCGCGGCCACCATCCCTGCGGCGCGCCCTACGGGTTCGAGATGTACTACCTCAACGTCATGGCCGGGCCGCTGCGCAAGTGGCGCTTCGTCGCCCATCCGGCGGTGGTGCCGATCATGGAACGCGACGCCTGAGTCGCGCCACGGGCGCCGCGCCGGGAAATCACCTTGGCGCGATGCCCAATCCGCTTGCAGTCCGGCGCGGACCCGCCTATCAGCGGTTGTCCGCGCCTTTCCGTTCAGAAACAGCGGCTTCCCCTTCCAACATCCCGTGCCGACCACACGATATCGTGGCAGACTGCCGCTGCCTGTGCCTATTTTGCGTCATTCCCGATGGACCGGGGATGGCAAATGCGCTAGCGTTTCCGGAAAGCGCCGCATCAGACAGGCGCATTCAGGCAGCACAAACACAGGCATCGGATCGGGCGTGAATTCACTCACATCGGACACCACCGCCGCCGACCCAGTCGCGACGGTAAAGCCATTCCAGATCAGGGGCCGGTTCTTCACGGCCGTCGCGCTCCGGCTTGCCGGCAACGCGGACCAGGATTTCTACAAGGCGCTGGATGCAGAATTGATGCGGATGCCGCATTTCTTCGACCACGCGCCCTTCGTGATCGATCTGGGCGAAGTCGGGGCCGCGCTGAAGGGCGAGGCGCTGACCCAGATGATCGAGGCGCTGAAGCGGCGCAAGCTGTCGGTCTTCGGCGTCCAGAACGGCACTCCGGAACAGACCGAGATCGCCAAGCGCGCCGGGCTGCTGCCGCTGCCGGGCGGGCGCGACGCGCCGCTCGACCGGGTCGAGACCCAGCGCCGCGAGGCAGAGCGCATGGTCGCGGAGCGCAAGGCGAAGTCCGGGGCCGCCGCGGCCGAGGAAGCCCCGCCGCCCGCCGCCAAGCCCTCTGCCGTGATCGTGACGGAGCCGGTGCGCTCGGGCCAGAAGATCTATGCCGACCGCGGCGACCTGGTGGTCGTCTCCTCGGTCTCGAACGGGGCCGAGCTGGTCGCCGCCGGGAACATCCATGTCTACGGCACGCTTCGCGGCCGGGCGCTGGCCGGCGTCAACGGCGACACCTCGGCGCGCATCTTCTGCCAGAGCCTCGATGCCGACCTGGTCGCCGTCGCCGGGCTCTACCTGACCTATGACGACTATGCCCGGGAGCATCTGAAGAAGCCCGTGCAGGTCTTTCTTGAAAACGACAAGCTGCGCGTGGACGCGCTGAAATAGCATGAGCGAGAAGGGATCATCCGTGGCCAAGATCATCGTTGTCACTTCCGGCAAGGGCGGTGTGGGCAAGACCACCTCCTCGGCCGCCATCGGCGCGGGGCTAGCGCTCCGCGGCTACAAGACCGTCGTGATCGACTTCGATGTCGGGCTGCGCAACCTCGACATGATCATGGGCTGCGAACGCCGCGTGGTCTTCGACTTCATCAACGTGATCCAGGGCGACGCGAAGCTGAAGCAGGCGCTGATCAAGGACAAGCGGCTGGAAAACCTCTTCGTGCTGCCGACCTCGCAGACCCGCGACAAGGACGCGCTGTCTCTGGAAGGCGTGGAGCAGGTGCTCAACGAGCTCAAGGAAGAGTTCGACTACATCGTCTGCGACAGCCCCGCGGGCATCGAGCGCGGCGCGCATCTGGCGATGTACTTCGCCGACGAGGCGATCGTCGTGACGAACCCGGAAGTCTCCTCGGTGCGCGACAGCGACCGGGTGCTCGGCCTGCTGCAGTCCAAGACCCGCCACGCCGAGGAAGGCGTCGAGGTCAAGACGCACCTGCTGCTGACCCGCTACGACAAGGACCGGGTCGCCCGCGGCGAGATGCTCAATGTCGAGGACGTGCTGGAGATCCTGGCGATCCCGCTGATCGGCATCATCCCGGAAAGCCAGACCGTGCTCAAGGCCTCCAACATCGGCATGCCGGTGGTGCTGGACGAGAAATCGGCGGCGGGCAAGGCCTACGAGGACGCGGTGGCGCGGCTCGACGGGGAAGAGCGCGAGATGCGCTATGACGGAGAGGAGAAGCCGGGCTTCTTCCAGCGGCTCCTGGGCAAGACGGGGTAGGCCATGTTCAGCTTTTCGCTCAGACCAAGACGGAACAAGTCCGCGGAAACCGCCAAGGAGCGGCTGCAGATCCTCCTGGCTCATGAGCGGGCCGACGGGGAAAGCCCGGACTACCTGCCGATGCTCCAGAAGGAGATCCTGGAGGTGGTCCAGCGCCACCTCTCGGTCAGCCAGGACAATGTCGAGGTCAAGATCGACCGCGACAAGGACATCTCCGCGCTCGAGATCAATATAGAGATCCCGGGGCCCGGCTCGCTGAAGCTGAAGGCCGGGGCCTGACGGCGGGGCCGGAAGGCCCGGCCGCGCCGCGGAAATCCCAGCCGCACGAGACGGATTGACGCAGGGTCCGTTCCGGCAGATCGTCATCCCGCAGAGGCCCCCGGAAGGGGCCTTCGGGATGATGGCCATGACCTTGGGAAAATTCGCCACCGCGCGGGAAATCCTCCGTTTCGAAGGGCTCGACGAGCGCGCCTACTGGCAGCGCTTCGCCATGCTCCTGTCGCTTGCCGTGATCATCGCGACGATGGGGCTGCTGCGCGATTCCGGCGCGGTGATCATCGCCGCCATGCTGGTCGCGCCGCTGATGACGCCGATCCTCGGCATCGCCGCCGCCATCACCATGGGCTGGGTCGGCCGCGCGGGCTGGCTGCTCCTGGTGGTCTGGGCCGCGGCGGCCTGTGCCGTGGGCGTGGCGTGGGCCATCGTCTTCCTCTCGGACGTGCCGCGCGGCATCCTGCTGCCGCATGAAGTCCTCAGCCGGACCGATCCCGGTGCCGAGGATCTGGTGATCGCGCTCGCGGCCGGCGTGGCCGGGGCCTACGTGCAGATCAACCGTTCCGAGGCCAGCCTGCTGCCCGGCGCGGCGATCGGCGTCTCGCTGGTGCCGCCGCTCTCGGCCGCGGGCATCCTGCTCTATTACGGCCAGCACAGCGCTGCCTTCGAGGCGGTGCTTCTCTTCGCCACCAATTTCGGCGCGATCATCTTCTCCGCCTGCATGGTCTACATCGCCTCCGGCGCCGGGCGCTCGCTGCTCCGGTCCGAGCGGCGGCGGCTGCGCTTCACCTTCGGGATCGGCGCCACGCTGGCCTTCCTCGCGGCGGTCTTCATCCCGCTCTTTTCGGCGACGCTCTTCCGCTACCTCGAAACCGGCACCGAAACCGCGCTGGCCGAGGCCGCGCAGCGATGGGCCGGGCCTGTGCCGATGGAGATCCTGCGCGTCGATGTCGATGCCGAGACCCGCCGCGCCGAGATCTGGGCGCTGGTCGACCTGCCCGCCGAGGCGCAGGAGCGGCTCGCCACGGCCGAGGAGCTTCTGCCGAAGCGGCTGCGCGACACGCCCTTCCGTCAGGTCGCGCAGGACGTGCTGGGACCGGACTACACCGTCGTGATCCGCTACCAGACCCGGTTCTCCTGGTCGGTCGATCTCGGCACCGAAACGATTTCCCCGCTGACCGAGATGCCGCCCCTCCCGGCAGGCTGAGGCAGTTCCCGAATTCCCGCCATGCAGCGGATGCAGGGCCGCCGGGGTTGAAGTCCCCCGCCAAAATGATACCTAGCTAACGATTAGTAGGGTAACGAAAGGCGCGGACGATGACATTGCCGATCCACAAGGAGTTCCTGCCCGAGTTGATCGGGCTGGTGCGCGGCGTGCGCAAGCGGTTCAACGCCCGTGCCGTCGCGCTCGACATGACCTATTCCCGCGCCCAGGCGCTCCTGCACATCGCGCGCTCCGAAGGGCTCACCCAGGCGGAGCTGGCCGATCTCCTGGACATCAGCACGCCGTCGATGAACCGAACGCTCGACCACCTGGAGGAGCAGGAGCTGATCGAGCGCCGCTCCTGCGAGGCCGACAAGCGGATTCGCAGGCTGTTCCTGACGCCGAAGGCGCGCGGCCAGGCCGAGCAGGTCGTGGGCTTCACCGAGGACCTGCGCCGCGAGGTCTATCGCGGCATTTCCCCCGAAGACTTGGAACGGACGCTGGACGTGATCCGGCGCATCCAGAAGAACCTGGACGGGATGGAGTAAATGGCCGACGGATCGCAGCAGCTGAGGGCGCAGGACACGGACGTGCCGGAGCCGGAGGCGCAGGAGGCGCCGCCCGCGCCCGCCATGCCGCGCCCGCCCTTCGTGCCGAAACCGCCGCTGGTGGCGCTCGGCTACATGCTGGCCTCGGTCTTCATCGCGCTGTCGCAGTCGCTGGGGCAGGGGTTCCTCTCCGCCAACATCCGCCAGCTGGCGGGCGAGCTGGGAGCGACCCAGTCCGACACGATGTGGCTGATGGTGGCCTTCGTCGCCCCGCGCGCCTCGCTGCCGCTGATGCTGATCAAGATCCGCTTCCAGTACGGGCTGCGCCGCTTTGCCGAGGTCTCCATCGCGCTCTACGTCGCGGTGGCGCTGCTGAGCCTGTTCACTGCCGACCTGCATTCCGCGCTGGTGGTGGAGCTGCTGTCCGGCATCTCCGCCGCGCCGCTTTCCACGCTGGCCTTCATGTACATGCTGGAGCCGCTGCCGCCCGCCAAGAAGCTGCAGGTCGGGCTGCCGCTGGCGCTGACCTTCATTTCGCTCGGCACGCCGCTGGCGCGGGCGATCAGCCCCTGGCTGATGACCGACGGCAGCTGGAACAACGTGCTCCTGCTGAAGCTCGGCATGTCGATGATCGCGCTCTGGCTGGTCTACAAGCTGCCGCTGGCCACGGCCGAGCGGGTGAAGATGATCAAGGGGCTCGACCTCGTCAGCTTCGCGCTGATCGCGGCCGCCTTCGGCGGGTTCGTCGCCTGCTTCACCACCGGCTACACCTACTGGTGGACGGCGACCCCGTGGATGGGCGTCGCACTGGCCGGGTCCATCGCCGCCCTCGGGCTGGCCGCGGTGATCGAGCTGCACCGCAAGGAGCCCCTGCTCGACCTGCGCTGGCTTATGACGCCCGAGATGATCCACCTGACCGCGGCGCTGCTGATCTTCCGGATCATCCTGTCGGAGCAGGCGGCCGGCGCGCCGGGGCTGTTCCAGGCGCTCAACTACGCGCCGGAGCAGATCGCGCCGCTGTTCTGGGTGATCTCGGCGGCGACCGTGGCCGGGGGCGTCGTCTGCTGCTTCGTGCTGCAGCCCTCCCGCGTGCCGGCCATCCATGTCGTTGCCCTGTCGATGATCGCGCTCGGCTCCTGGATGGACTCGCGCAGCGCCGTCGACGTGGCGCCGGACCAGTTCATGGCGAGCCAGGCAATCATCGGCTTCGCCGCCGCGCTGTTCCTGCCGCCGGCCATGGCCTCGGGCCTGCTGACGGCTCTGCAGCGCGGGCCGACCTACCTGCTGAGCTTCATCATCCTGTTCCTGTCGACCCAGATCCTCGGCGGCACGATCGGATCGGGGCTGTTCCGCACCTTCGTTGCGGCCCGCACCACGGCGCATGCCGACCTGATGAGGGACCAGCTGATGTCCGGCGACCCGCAGGTGGCCCAGAGGGTCGCCGACCTGGCCGCCAGCCTGGCCGGGACCCTGACCGACCCGGTGCAGCGCAAGGCCGAGGCCCTTTCGACGCTGGCCGGCGATGTCAGCCGCCAGGCCACCGTGGCCGCCTATAACGACGTATTCGCCCTTACCGCGGCACTGGCCCTCGGCGCGCTCGCCGTGCTGGTCCTGCATGTCGCCCGCAATGCCCTGCGCGACCGGATGGCCCCCGCGGCCCCGGCGGCAGAATGAGGTTGAGAAGATGACTGTCCTGAAACACCATATCCCCACCTTGCTGGTGGTGCTGATCGGCCTGCTCGGCGTCGGCACCGTGCTCTATGCCTGGCAGCTGCCGCCTTTCGGCGGCCACGAGATCCGCACCGAGAACGCCTATGTCCGCGGCTCCGTCACCACGATCTCGCCGCAGATCGCCGGCTATGTCACCGAGGTCCCGGTCAACGACTTCCAGACCGTGAAGGCCGGCGACGTGCTGGTGAAGCTCGACGACCGCACCGCGACCCAGACGCTGGCCCAGGCGCAGGCCGCGCTGGAAAGCGCCGCGGGCGCGCTGAAATCGAACGCCCAGGACATCAACTCCGCCCAGGCTGTGCTGGAATCCCGCAAGGCCGCCGCCCAGGCCGCGAAAGCCGCGCTCGACACCGCCCAGGCCGCATGGAACCGGCAGGACAAGCTGAAGGCCAAGGGCTTCCTGTCCCAGTCCGATGCAGATGACAGCCAGCTGTCGCTGCACCAGGCCGAAGCAGCGCTGACCGAGGCGCAGAGCAATGTCGATGTCGCCCGCGAGGACGTGGCCGCGGCCAAGGTCCAGACCGACACGCTGAAGGCCGATCTCGCCTCGGCGCAGGCCGCGGTCGAACTGGCGAAGATCGATCTGGAGCATACCGTGATCCGCGCCCCGCGCGACGGCCAGCTCGGCCAGATCGGGGTCAAGACGGGGCAGTACGTCACCGCCGGCGCCTCGCTGATGTCGCATGTCGCGCCGCAGGTCTGGGTGATCGCCAACGTCAAGGAGCGCGAGCTTGCCGACCTGGCGCAGGGCCAGCAGGTGCGCTTCACCGTCGACGCGCTGCACGACCGGGCCTTCACCGGCCATGTCGCGGTGTTCTCGCCGGCCACCGCCTCCGAATACAGCGTTCTTGGCAATTCGACCGCCACCGGGAACTTCACCAAGATTGCGCAGCGCCTGCCGGTGAAGGTGGAAATCGATCCGGGCCAGGACGGGGCCGATCGCCTCGCGCCGGGCATGTCAGTGGTGCTCCACGCCGAGCGCCAGGCCTCCTGAACGGAGGCAGCCTCAGCTGCCGCTGCGCCAGTGGCCCTTGATCTCGCCGGTCGTCAGCACCGGCGAGGCATCCATCTCGGTCGCATCGAGCATGTCCGCGACCCGCTCCAGCGAGGCCAGGAGCTGCGCCTGCTCCCAGTCCTTGAGCTCCTCGAACGCGCGGACATAGCGCTGCTGCAGCGCGTCGGGGGCTTCTTCCACCGCCGCCTGGCCGCGGTCGGAAATCACCACGTTGGTCTGCCGCCGGTCGGTTTCCGACCGCTCGCGCCCCACCATTCCGCGCGCCACCAGCCGGTCTACCAGCGCCGTCACCGTCGCCTGGCTGACCCCCATCTGCGTGGCCAGCGCCTTGGGCGTCGTCGATCCGCCCTTCATCACCGTGATCTGCAGGACCCTCAGCTGCGCGGGCGTCAGCCCGGCCGCATGCGCGAGATCGCGCGAGTAGAGCTCCGTCGCGCGGAGGATTCGGCGCAGCGCGATCAGGCTGGCATCGGTGCGGTTCAGGTCGGGTCCGGACATGGCGGAGAATCTGCCATAAGCCGCAGACTCCTTCAATTGGCTAAGTATCATCTGAACTCCTTAGTCTAGCTACGGACTCTTCCTGTCCGCCGCGATACGAAAAGCCCCTTATTTCATTGAATTTTCCGGGGCAATGGAAGTTTTTTGCGTTTTTTTCCGTCGTTCTTGAAACTTTCACGTAGATCCATTAGTTAGACTTTCAAAGGAAACAACGAGGGAGAGGCACATGCCCAAAGACATTGTCAGCGACACCCGCCAGATGGCCCGATCGCGCATGGTCACCATGAGGAAGCCCGAAAGCACCGATGGCTCCGCCATCTGGGAACTCGTCCGCAGCTGCAAGCCGCTCGACGAGAATTCGATGTATTGTAACCTGATCCAGGCCGATCATTTCCGCGACACCTGCGTCGTGGCGGAAGAGGACGGGCAAATCCTGGGTTGGATTTCAGGACATCTCATCCCTGCGCAGGATGCGTTCTTCGTCTGGCAGGTTGCCGTGAGCCCCAAGGCCCGCGGCCTCGGCCTCGGCAAGCAGATGCTGCGCCACCTGACCGAGCGCGAGGAGCTCGACGACGCGGAAGTCCTGAAGACGACGATCACCGAGGACAACGACGCCTCCTGGGGCCTGTTCCGCAGCTTCGCGCGCGAGATCGGCGGCGAACTCGACGACGAGCCCCATTTCCTCGAGGACGACCACTTCGGCGGCGCGCACGACACCGAGCACATGGTGACGATCACGCTGAAGAACGAGGCGGAAGAGGCGGCGCTGAACGCAGCCGCCTGAGCCTCCGCTCGTCCTCGCACCCTCCCCAAGAATTTCTCCCGAAAGGAGCATCCCCCATGGCCAAGGACATGGCACAGCCGATTTCCATCTTCAAACGCCGCGAGAGCGAGGCCCGCTCGTATTGCCGCGGCTTCTCCAAGCTCTTCACCGAGGCCCGCGGCAGCGAAATGTTCGATGTCGACGGCAACCGCTACATCGACTTCCTCGCGGGCTGTTCGTCGCTGAACTACGGGCATAACGACCCGGACATGAAGGCCGCGCTGATCGAGCACATCGCCGGCGACGGCATCGCCCACGGGCTCGACCTGCACACCGATGCCAAGGGCGGCTTCCTTCGCGCCTTCGAGGACCACATCCTCGGCCCGCGCGGCATGGACCACAAGGTGATGTTCACCGGCCCGACCGGCGCCAATGCCGTCGAGGCCGCGATGAAGCTGGCGCGCAAGGTCACCGGCCGCACCAACATCGTCGCCTTCACCAACGGCTTCCATGGCGTGACCATGGGCGCGCTGGCGGCGACCGGCAACGGCTACCACCGCGGTGGCGCGGGCATCGACAAGCACGGCGTCACCCGCATGCCCTACGACAGCTATGCCGAAGGCGTGGACTCCGCGGCGCTGCTCGAGCAGATGCTGGCCGACCCGTCGGGCGGCATCGACGCCCCCGCGGCCATCATGATGGAGACCGTGCAGGGCGAGGGCGGCCTCAACGCCGCGTCGCGCGAATTCGTCGAGCGGGTCGCCAAGATCGCCCATGACAACGGCGCGCTCTTCATCGTCGACGACATCCAGGCGGGCTGCGGCCGCACCGGGACCTTCTTCTCCTTCGAGGAGATGGACGTGCAGCCCGACATCGTCACCATGGCGAAATCGGCCTCGGGCTTCGGCCTGCCCTTCGCGATGGTGCTGATCCGCCCCGAGCACGACGTCTTCGGCCCGGCCGAGCACAACGGCACCTTCCGCGGCAACACCCATGCCTTCGTGACGGCCCGCGTCGCGATCGAGAAGTTCTGGTCCGACGGCAGCTTCCAGCGCGAGCTGGCCGGCAAGGCGGTGATGATGACCACCGCGCTGAGCGAGATCGCCGAGATGATCCCGGGCGCCTATCTCAAGGGCCGCGGCCTCATGCAGGGCATCGATGTCGGCTCGGGCGAGCTGGCCTCGGAAATCTGCGCCCGCGCCTTCGAGCTGGGCCTGGTGATCGAAACCTCGGGCCCGAATGACGAAGTGGTCAAGGTGCTCGCGCCGCTGACCACCCCCAACGAGACCTTCCGCGAAGGCTACGCGATCCTCGCGCAGGCCGTCCGCGACATCGTCAAGCCGGCAACCATCGCGGCGCAGTAAGGAGTACCGATCATGATCGTGCGTGATTTCAACGAACTGAAGAACACCGACCGCGCTGTCTCGGATGCGCAGTGGACCTCGACCCGGATGCTCCTGGCCGATGACGGAATGGGCTTCTCCTTCCACATCACCGAACTGGAGACGGGCTCCGAGCACACCTTCGAGTACAAGCACCATTTCGAGAGCGTGTACTGCATGGCCGGCAAGGGCTCGATCACCGATCTGGGCACAGGGAAGACCCACCAGATCCGCCCGGGCGTCATGTATGCGCTGAACCTTCACGACCGCCACATCCTGCGGGCAGAAGAGAAGCTGGTCATGGCCTGCTGCTTCAACCCGCCGGTGACCGGCAAGGAAGTCCATCGCGAAGATGGCTCCTATGCCCCGGCGGAGGAACTTGCGGACTGACCATGGCCCATACTGTCGAGAAAATCGGCGGGACCTCCATGTCCCGCGTCAACGAGCTCCGCGACACGCTGTTCATCGGCGGCCGCGAGGGCAGCGACCTCTACGGCCGGATCTTCGTCGTTTCGGCCTTCGGGGGCATCACCAACCTGCTGCTCGAGCACAAGAAATCCGGCGAGCCGGGCGTCTACGCCCAGTTCGCCAACCAGGATACCGGCCATGGCTGGCATGATGCGCTGACCCGCGTCGCCGCCGCCATGCGCGAGGCGCACCGCGCCGTGCTTGAGCATCCCGGCGACATCGAGCAGGCCGACGCCTTCGTCTCCGAACGGATCGAGAGCGCGCGCAACTGCCTGATCGACCTGCAGCGGCTCTGCACCTATGCGCATTTCTCGCTTGCCGAGCACATGATGCAGACGCGCGAGCTGCTCTCGGGGATCGGCGAGGCGCATTCTGCCTTCGCCACCACGCTGATGCTGCGCCGCGCAGGCGTCAACGCCCGCTTCGTCGACCTGTCGGGCTGGCATGACAAGGGCGGCTTCAGCCTCGACCAGCGCATCGAGGGCGCTATGGAGGCAATCGACGCCGCCGCCGAGATGCCGATCGTCACCGGCTACGCGCAATGCGCCGAAGGGCTGATGCGCGAATTCGACCGCGGCTATTCCGAGGTGACCTTCTCGCGGCTGGCGGCCCTGACCGGCGCGCGCGAGGCGATCATCCACAAGGAATTCCACCTCAGCTCCGCCGACCCGAACCTGGTCGGGCAGGACGCCGTGCGCAAGCTCGGGCGGACCAACTACGACGTGGCCGACCAGCTGTCGAACATGGGGATGGAGGCGATCCACCCGAAGGCGGCCAAGACGCTGCGCCAGGCGGGCGTCCCGCTGCGCGTGACGAATGCCTTCGAGCCGGAGGATCCGGGCACGCTGATCGACGACCAGCCGGCCGAGACGGCAGCGGTGGAGATCGTCACCGGTCTCGACATCCTGTCGCTCGAGGTCTTCGAGCAGGACATGGTCGGGGTGAAGGGCTACGACGCCGCGATCCTGGAGACGCTGACGCGCCACGACGTGCGGATCATCTCCAAGGTCACCAACGCCAACACCATCACCCATTTCGTCGATGCCCCGATGAAGGTGATGAAGCGGGTGGAGAACGACCTGGTCAAGCTCTATCCCAATGCCGGCGTCTCCGTGCGTCCGCTGGCGCTGGCCTCCGCGATCGGCCGCGACCTGAACGGGCTGTCGGTGCTGACCCGCGGGCTGCAGGCGATTGCCGCGGCCGGGCTGGAAGCGCTCGGCGCCGCGCAGGGCCCGCGCAACGTGGACGTCCAGTTCATCCTGGAGCGCGAGGACCTCGCCCCGGTGATCAAGGCGCTGCACGGCGAGTATGTCGAAGGCGGCGAGGGCAAGGGCGGATCGCTGCGCGCGGTGGCCTGACGGGATCGCGCCACCGCAGGAACGCGGACGGCCTCCGGAGATGATCCGGAGGCCGTTCTGCATTCGGGGGGAAGGCGCCGCGCGCCCTCCCAGCGTCAATGGGCGGGCGCGACCTGCGACTGCACCCAATTCCAGCTTTCGGCGACGCCCTCGACCAGGGAGACTTTCGGAGACCAGGCGAAGGTCTCCTGCGCGCGGCCGATGTCGAGCACGATCCGCGGCACGTCATAGGCGCGGGCGACCTTGTAGGTCGGCTGGAAATCGCGGCCGGTGGCATGGCGCACGGCCTCGACGATCTCGTTGACCGAGGTGCCCTCGCCGGCGCCTGCATTGTACACGCCGCTGGCTTCGGAATTCAGCGCGGCCACGCAGATATCCGCCATGTCCTTGACGTAGATGAAGTCGCGCACCACGGTGCCGTCGCCCCAGACCTCCAGGTCCTCGCCGCGGGCGAGCTTCCACAGGTAGGTGCCGATGATCCCCTGGATGCCGGTATGGCCCTGGCGCGGGCCGTAGGGGTTGGATGCGCGCAGCACGACGGCGCTCAGGCCGTGCAGTTCCTGCTCCATGAAGATGTACTTCTCGATCGCCGACTTCACGATCCCGTAGGAGCTGATCGGGTTCTGAGGATGGTCCTCGCTGACCGGATCGGCCTGGGGCACGCCGTAGACCGTGCCGCCGGAAGAAAGGTAGACCAGCTTCCCGATGTTCATCTGGCGCAGCAGCTTCAGCAGCCGCACGCTGGATATCAGGTTGCCGGAAATGTCCGCCACCGGATCGATGTTGGATGTCGATGGGACCGTCGTGCTGGCGCAATGCATGACCGCATCGACGCCCTCGAGCGACTCGAGCAGCTGGAACGGATCGGAGAAATCTCCGAAGATGTACTCCACGCCGGGGAGCGGTTCCCTGAACGCTTCGGGCCTGCGGTCGAGGACGCGCACGGCCGTCCCCGCTGCCAGCAAGCCGTCAACGATATGAGACCCGATGAACCCGCACCCCCCGATGACAAGCACTTTCTTAGGCATTCTTGCTCTTTCATGACCTCGGCGGAAGGTTTGGCCTCCCGCAAATGGTTAATGCACGCATCTGCCGGAGGTCCTCGCTCGAATCCGGCCACGCAGCGGAACCGTAGCACACGGCATTTTTTGCTTCGCGTGGCGAAAGCGTCGCGCCGCGGCACAATGAATGGGTCAATCCCGGCATTCCCGCATTTCGCGCCGGATCTTCTGAACTTAACTCATTAGGAAAGTTGAGAAAGGTTTTGACGCTGCGTCATTTTCGTGGCTTCGTGAAACTGCCGCGATGTCCATCAGAGACACCCCAAAGATGCGGCGAAAACAAGCACAGGGAGGAGGCTGATGTCGAACGTCGCAGGCAAGGCCTATGCGATGAACGTGGTTACCCCGAGCAAGCCGCGGGTGACCTGGATCAACCGGGCCATATTCATGGCCTCGCGCGGTCTTCCGGAAAACCTGATGGGCCTTCTCGGACTGTCGCTCATCCATTTCGCCCGCTGGGTGATCGTGAAACGCGACCAGTGGCCGGATCTGGGGCAGGGGCCGCAGACGCTGCAGAATGACTACGTGCTGTTCTGCTCGAATTTCAACGGCACCTGGGACCAGTATATCGACGCCTTTTCCGACGGCATCCCGAACGGGCTGAACCTGTTCTGGTACAGCGCCTCGAAATATCCGCTGTCGATCCCGGTCACGCCCTTCAAGGACTACATCACCTACAACCAGATCGGCACCGACTACTATTACAACGCCACGCCCGGCGCGGCGCAGCGCGACGTCAAGGCGGCGCTCAGGGTGCGCGACACCCTGGCCGGCCTGGCCAAGGCGCATGCCGCGCAGGATCCGGAAACCTTCGCCAAGACCTGGAAGGCGGCCTTCCTGAAGCACCAGGGCGATCTCGGCGATCCGGGCTTCGGACCGGTGGCCAGCCTCGCGACCGAGCGGGCCGACGTCAACCGCGAGGCGATCCGCCGCGCGGCGACGGCCTGAAGCGCAGACCGGAGGGAGGACACCATGCCGGATCTCGATACGGGACATCTTTTCCTGACCTATCTCGTGCCGGTCCTGCCGGGCGGGCCGGAGCTTTCGGCCGAAGAGGTGGAGGCGGGCAACCACGTCATCAGCTACGAACAGCGGCTGAGGATCGCGCTGTCGATGCTGCCCACGGCGAAACAGTCGCCCGCGACCGAGGAAGCCGCGGAAATGAGCCCCTTCGCCCGCAACCTGCGCAACCATTTCGTGCGCATGTTCGTGCTGGAGGACGTGGTCTACAACGGCCGCGACGGACAGGACGCGCTGGTCTCCACCATAAAGGGGATCGACACGATCAACCCCCTGCCGGTCGACCGGCTCAACTGCCGCTACCTGGTCTTCACTGCCGATATCGACGCCATCGACGCGGACGGAAAGCCTCTGCCGGCCGAGCTGTCGGACGCGGAACAGGCCAAGGTGCGCGCCGCCTATGCCCAGCTCCTGTGGGACACGATGGGCACCGAGATCCGCGAGATCTTCGGCAACTGCATGGAGTTCGAGGGCAAAGTCGGCTCGGGGCCCCAATTCGCGGCCTATCTGGAGCGCTGCCATGTCGAGACGACCATGCCGTTCCACGACTACTACCTGACGCTGCCGGAGTTCCACCTGCTGCCGATCAAGGCGCTGATCGCCATCGTGGCGGTCCCGGCGGTGGTGGCGCTGGCGGCGGTCGTGCTGCGGCTGCTGGGCATGATCTCGCTCTTCGGCATGAGCCTGCTGTGGATCGCCGTCGCCGCGCTGGTGCTGACCGCGCTCGCCTTCGCCGTCGCGCTGCGCCAGACCATCGCCAACGGCAACAAGCCGCTGGCGCCGGCGAAGTACGACGACCTGCCCTCGGTGCTGAAATCGCTCTACCTGCAGCAGGCCTTCGCGAATTTCGCGGTGGAGACGCAGGGCGCGTCGCCGGACGAGCTGCATGCCGCCTTCGGCAGGTTCCTCGAGACGCATGCGCCGGGCGACAATGCCGCGCCGACCCAGCCCCCGGGGGTGATCTCCTGGGCGCATTCCCGGAAAACGACGGCGGCATGAAGGGACAAGAAACGCCATGACCCTCGATCTGAACCTTGCCGACATCCAGGGCAACGTGCCCCGCGCCTACGGCCGCTACTCCTTTCCCTTCGCGCGCTACTTCTTCTTCCAGATCCAGTCGCCCAGGCAGGGCCGCAAATTCGTCGAGCAGGTGCGCCGCCGCGTCACCACCGCGACGCCCTGGACCGCCGGGTCCAAGCCGAAATGCACCACCAACATCGCCTTCACCTTCATGGGGCTGTGGATGCTGGACCTGCCGGTGCGCACGCTGCAGGGCATGCCCGAGGATTTCGCCGAGGGCATGAAGGCGCGCGCCTTCATCCTGGGCGACCGCGACCAGACCCTGACCGAGGAGGAGGCGCAGCAAACCCATTGGTGCCGCCACTGGGATCCGATCTGGCAGGAAAACCGGCGCCCCGGCGCGGCGGGCAAGGGCGATGTCCATATCTGGATCTCGCTCAACGCCCAGACCGCCGGGCCCGCCGACCTGCTGACCCCGCATCCCGAGCTGGAGCGGCGCACCGACTGGCTGATCGGCCTGCCGGAGGCGATCGGCGGCGGCGTCACGCTGATCGCGAAGAACGGCAAGGACGGCGACCAGCCCTACCAGCCGGCCTCGGCCGTCTACCAGAATGTCGGCGGGATGATGCTGCCCACCCCGAAGGAGCATTTCGGCTTCACCGACGGGATCGGCAACCCGGTCTTCGAGGGCCAGTACGGCTCGGACCCGGACGCGATGCCGGTCACCGGCAACGGCAAGCTGGTGAAGGGCGCGAGCGGCAAGATCGAATGGCAGCCGCTGGCCACGGGCGAGTTCCTGCTCGGCCACCCGGACGAGAGCCAGGAGCTGCCGCCGACCTCGACCCCGCCGGAATTCATGCATAACGGCACCTTCATGGCCTACCGCAAGCTGCACGAGAACGTCTCGACCTTCCGTGAGGTGGTCGACGGCGAGGCGGCGCGCTTCGCCGGGATCATGGAGATCCCGGCCGACGAGGCGCGCGAGACCATACTCGCCAAGATGTGCGGCCGCTGGTCCGACGGGGTGCCGCTGTCCAAGGTGCCGACCTACCGCGAGTGGCGCGCCTTCCAGGAGGCCCGCGGCTGGGGCGGCGACAAGGCCGGCACGCTGGAGGGATTCCGCGCCAATCTCAAATACATCGGATCGCAGGAGGCCGCGGATTTCCGCTATGCCGACGACATGTCCGGGCTGAAATGTCCGGTCGGCGCGCATATGCGGCGGGTCAACACCCGCGACACTCTCGATCCGATGAACGCCTCCGGCGTCGATCCCGCGACCGGGGCGCAGCCCGGGAACCCGAACGCGACCTCGGCGCTGAACAACCGCCGCCGCATCCTGCGCCGCGGGCTGCCCTATGGCGGGCCCGAGCTGGGCACCGGCGACGACGAGACCGAACAGGGCGTGATCATGATGATCATGAGCGCCAACCTGTTCCGGCAGTTCGAATTCGTCCAGCAGCAATGGATCCAGTACGGGCTCGACTTCAACGAGGGCAACAACACCTGTCCGCTCCTGGGCAACCACGAGGTCCACAAGCGGCACCCGATCGCCTCCGATCCCACGTCCGGTAAGCCGCCTTATGTCATGTCGTCGCTGAAGACCTTCGTGGAGTGCCGCGGCGGCGACTATTTCTTCGTGCCCTCGATGACCGGCCTTCGCATGATCGCCATGGGCATCGTGGATCCGACCTGAGGGGGACGCGCCATGTACCAGAGAGCCAAAGCCATCCTCTGCGCCCTGATCCTGTGGCTGATGATCCTCGGCGAGGCGCTGGCCGCGCTGGCCTGGCTTGCGGCCAAGGGCGCCGCCGTCCTGGGCAGGGAGGGCAAGTCCGGGCTCGGCGCGTTCCTGACCGCGCCCGCGACCCAGATCCGGATCTTCCGCGTGCTCAGGGCCTTCCTGCCCAACCTGAGCATCGGCAAGGTGGTGATGAAATGCTACGGCAATACCGGCACGGCGGTGGTCACCCGCCGTGCCGACGTGCTCGACGTGCTCAACCGCAACGAGGAATTCGAGGTGGTCTACGGCACGCGGATGCGCAAGCTGACGGGCGGCGAGAACTTCTTTCTCGGCATGCAGCCCGGCTGGGACTACACCCGCGACACCTCGGCGATGCGGCTGGCGGCGCAGCGCACCGACGTCCTCGGCATCGTCGCGCCGCGGGCGCGCGAACTGTCCACCCGGATCGTCGCGGAATCTGGCGGGCGCATCGACCTGCCCGTCGACCTGGGCATGATGATTCCCTGGGACATGACGGAGCACTACTTCGGCGTCGGCGGCCAGCGCGAGCTGATGGAAAGCTGGACCACCACGCTGTTCTGGTACCTGTTCGAGGATCTGACCGCCGATCCGGCGCTGGATTCCCGCGCGATGAAGGATGCCGCGGAGCTGCGGGACTATCTCGACCGCGCCATCGCGGCACGCAAGGCCTCTGGAGAGCCCTGGGGCCACGTGATCCTCGACCGCTGCCTGGCGCTGCAATCCGCGGGCACGCCGGGGATGAGCGACCTGGGCATCCGCAACAACCTTCTGGGGCTGCTGATCGGCGCGATCCCGACGATCTCGAAGGCTTGCTGCCTTGCCATGGACGAGCTGCTGAACCGGCCCGAGGCGCTGGCCTCCGCCCATCAGGCGGCCGTCCGCGGCGACCATGCCGCCGTGGCCCAGCACATCTGGGAGGCGCTGCGCTTCAACCCGCACAACCCGGTGATCTACCGCCGCGCCACCCGCGACGCCTGGGTGGCGAAGGGCACGGCGCGGCAATGCCTGGTCAAGCGCGGGCAGATCGTCTTTGCCGCGACGCTCTCGGCGATGTTCGACCGCCACGAGATCGCCGACCCGAACGCCTTCCGCACCGACCGCCCCTGGGAGGATTACATCATCTGGGGCTACGGCATGCATGAATGCTTCGGCGCGGCGATCAACGCGGCGGTTATCCCCGAGATCCTGACGCCGCTCCTGGCGCAGAAGAACCTGCGCCGCGCACCGGGATCCGACGGCCAGGTGGATGGCGGCGGCACGCCCCATCCGCAGCATTTCCACCTCGAATTCGACGTCTGAGGCCGCGCGATGACCAGCCCGCTTCTCGTCACGCTGCTGCCTTCCACCGATGTCGACCTGGGCCGCTGGCTGATGGCCCATTACCAGCGGCCCTACACCGAGCGCCCGCACGCCCCGGTCTTCCACGTGCTCGCGCTGAAATGGTGGGGCATGGGCAAGGACGACTACCCGCTGCTGGTCTCGCCGGACCACAAGGAGAAGACCGGCACGATCGAGAAGCTGGTCGCCAAGCTGGAGGCCGAGGCGCCGCCCGAGCTGAAGCTCATGCCCGACAAGGCCAGCGAACCGGGGCTCTGGGAGCAGGTCGACAAGATCCAGCACGACGCCCGATGGGTGACCGGAGGGGCGGTGGTGAACTGGTCCTACTGGAACTTCCTGAAGAAGAAATCCGTGGTCTGGCCCTCGATCACCACCGGGGTGCCGTGGTGGGAGCACGCGTTCCTGCTGGTGGGCTTCGGGCTGGTGCGGACGCTGATGTACAAGGGGCTGAAGCTCGACCAGTCGGCCGCGGACGAGTCCCTGAAGCAGATCGAGAAGGGCTTCGACACGCTTGACGCGCTTCTGTCGGACGGGCGGGAGTACCTGGTGGGCGGACGGCTGAGCTTTGCCGACCTCGCCGTCGCGGCCTCGCTGGCGCCGATGGTTCTGGCGCAGGGCTATCACGGCATGCTCCCCGACCAGGCGCGCTGTCCGGTGGAGATGCAGGAGGTCTATGTCCGGCTGCGCCAGCGGCCCACGGGGCTGTTCATCCAGCGCATCTATGACCGGCACCGGGCATTGGCGCAGGGCGGCCCCCGCTGATTTTCGCGGAACCGGGAAACGAAACCGCATGTCCGGGCGTTCATCTGCGTGCAGCAACCCGCGAGGCGTGCGATGACCGACCAGACCCTGGCCCTGCAAGCCCCCGTGCCGCTCGAGGCGGCGGAACCGCAGCGGATCGCGGTGGTGATGAACCGCAAGTCCGGCACCAATTCGCGCGACCGCGATGCCGTCGACCGCGCGATGGAAGTTTTCGGCCGCGACCGCGCCACGCTCTACCACTGGGCGCCGAAGAAGAAGCAGCCGATCGCCGAGGTGGTCGGCCGCGCGCTGGAGGACGGCGCCGACACGGTGGTGGCCGCGGGCGGCGACGGCACGGCCATGGCAGTGGCGGGCGCGATGCTGGGCAAGCCCGCCGCCTTCGCGGTGCTCCCGCTGGGGACCTTCAACTATTTCGCCCGCGGACTGGGGCTGGACGAGGATCCGGCGGGGGCAGCGCAGGGCATCCTGAACTCCCGCGCCCACCCGATCCGGGTCGGACAGGTCAACGGCACGGTCTTCCTCAACAACGCCTCGCTCGGCATCTACCCGGCGGTCCTGAAGCAGCGCGAAAGCGTCTATGCCCGCTACGGCCGCCGCCGGATCATGGCGCATTGGTCGCTCCTGCGGACCTTCCTGAAATTCCAGCGGCCGATGCGGCTGACGATCGACGCCGACTGCGAGCGCTTCGAGACGCGCACCCCGCTGCTCTTCGTGTCGCGCTCCGCCTACCAGCTGGAAACCTTCGGGCTGGAGGGCGCAGGCGCGATCGGCAAGGACGCCTTCGCGGTGCTGATCGGCAAGGGCAGGACCCGCGCGGACCTGTTCCGCACGGCACTGCGGCTCTGCACCCAGACCGCGCAGGAGGGCCGCGACTACGACTTCATCGAGGCCCGCAGCCTGACCGTCGTCTCGGCCAAGAAGAAGACGCTGCTGGCCTATGACGGCGAGAAGGGGCTGGCCCCCTCGCCCTTCGAATTCCGGATGTCGGACGCGGCGCTGACCATCCGCCTGCCGAGGGAGGCGCCGGCGTGAGACGCATCGTCCATATCTCCGACCTGCATTACGGCCGCGTCGATCCCGCGCTGGAGCAGCCGCTGGCCGAGACGATCCACGGGCTTGCCCCCGATCTGCTGGTGGTCTCGGGCGACCTGACCCAGCGGGCGCGCAAGGGCCAGTTCGAGGCCGCCGCCGCCTTCCTAGACTACCTGCCGAAGCCGCAGCTGGTGGTGCCGGGCAATCACGACACGCCGCTCGACAATCTCTGGGTCCGCTTCGCCAGCCCCTTCGGCCGCTACCGCCGCCATATCTGCAATGACCTGGAGCCGGTGCACCGCGACGGCGAAATGGTGGTGGTCGGCGTCAACACGGTGAACCGCTATTCGTGGCAGCGCGGGCGGATCGGCAAGACGCGGCTGCGGCGGCTTTCGGCGCGGCTGGCGGATTCCGGGGACAAGCTGCGCATCGCGGTGCTGCACCACCCGCTGGAGCACGGGCCCGAAACGGAGAAGCGGCTGATGCGGGGGGCGCGGGAAACGCTGGAGGAACTGTCGGCCTGCGGCGCGGATGTCGTGCTGTCGGGCCACCTGCACACGGCCTCGGCCGAGCCGTTCCGCGCGGTGCCCGACCTCCTCTTCGTGCAGGCGGGGACCGTGCTGTCCACGCGGCTCCGCCATGACGAGCCGAACACCTTCAACCAGCTCGACCATGACGGCGACATGCTCTCGGTCACGACCTGGGCGGCGCAGCAGGGCGGCTTCGCCCCGGTGGCGCGCTCGGACTGGCGGCAGGGCGCGGATGGCTGGCACCGGATCGCCAAGGCGGCCGAATAGGCCGCGCATGAAAAAAGGCGCCATCCGCAAGGGATGGCGCCAGTAATCCGCCGGGCGCAAAGGGAGGAGGAGCGGCCGGCGAAGGGAGGAGAGGGTATCAGCCGAGCGTCGGCATGGTGAACTCGGCATCGGTGCGGATGCCGGTCGGCCAGCGCTGGGTCGTGGTCTTGATGCGGGTGTAGAAGCGGATGCCTTCCATGCCGTGCATCGAGTGGTCGCCGAACAGCGAGGCTTTCCAGCCGCCGAAGCTGTGGAAGGCCATCGGAACCGGGATCGGAACGTTCACGCCGATCATGCCGACTTCGATGTCCTGCGCGAAGTTGCGCGCGGTATCGCCGTCGCGGGTGAAGATCGCGGTGCCGTTTGCGAATTCGCACTGGCCGATCAGGTCCACGGCTTCCTGGTAGGAGTTCTTGCGGACGACCGAGAGGACCGGGCCGAAGATCTCTTCCTTCCAGACCTTCATCTCGTCGGTCACGTTGTCGATCAGCGTGCCGCCGACATAGAAGCCGTTCTCGTAGCCCTGCTTGTCCTGCTTGAAGTCGCGCCCGTCGACGACGATCTTGGCGCCCTCGGCTTCGGCGCTGTCGACATAGCCCTTGATGCGCTCCATCGAGGCCTGGGTGACGATCGGGCCCATTTCCGATTCCTTGTCGGTGGCCGGGCCGATCTTCAGCGCCTTGATCTTCGGGATCATCTTCTCGATCATCGCGTCGGCGACGGCGTCAGTGACCGGAACCGCAACCGAGATCGCCATGCAGCGCTCGCCGGCCGAGCCGAAGGCCGCGCCCATCAGCGCGTTTACCGCCATGTCGATATCCGCGTCGGGCATGATGATCGCGTGGTTCTTCGCGCCGCCCAGGGCCTGGACCCGCTTGCCGTTGGCACAGCCGGTGGCGTGGATGTACTGCGCGATCGGGGTCGAGCCGACGAAGGAGATCGCCTTGACATCCGGATGCTCCAGCAGCGTGTCGACTGCCAGCTTGTCGCCTTGCACGACGTTGAAGACGCCTGCCGGAACGCCTGCCTCGGTCAGCCATTCCGCGATCAGCAGCGAGGCGGACGGGTCGCGCTCGGAGGGCTTCAGGATGAAGGTGTTGCCGCAGGCCAGCGCGACCGGGAACATCCACATCGGCACCATGGCCGGGAAGTTGAACGGGGTGATGCCCGCAACCACGCCGAGCGACTGGCGGATGTTGTAGCTGTCGACGCCGGTGCCGACGTTTTCGGAGAAGTCGCCCTTCAGGTGGGTCGGCACGCCGATGGCGAATTCCACGACTTCGAGACCGCGGGTCACTTCGCCCAGGGCGTCGTCATGGGTCTTGCCGTGCTCGGCGGAGATGGCGGCGGCCAGCTCGTCGCCGCGCTCCCACAGGATGTTCTTGAACTTGTCGAGGATGCGCGCACGGCGCAGCGACGGGGTCTTCGACCATGCCGGCCAGGCCGCTTTTGCGGAGGCGACGGCGGCGTTGACTTCTTCGACCGATGCCAGGGCGACGGTCTTCTCGGCTTCGCCGGTGGCCGGGTTGAAGACCGGCTGGTTGCGGCCGGAGGTGGAGGCGACCTTTGCGCCGTCGATGTAGTGTGCGATCTCGGACATGAACTCTCTCCCTTCGTGTCGAGGTTGAGCCCGGTTTACGTTTGCAAAACCGCAAAAGAAACGGCAAAGATCTGAGAGTGGTTATGCATATTTGCATAATGGAGGCATGAATGGACTGGGAAGACGCGCGGATGTTCCTGACCGTGGCGCGGGAAGGACAGCTTCTGGGGGCGGCGAAGCGGCTGGGAGTGAACCAGGCGACGCTGTCGCGGCGGCTCACCCATCTGGAGCGCAACCTCCAGGCCACTTTGGTGGTGCGCGGACCTCAAGGCTGCGCGCTGACCGAGGAGGGCCAGTCGCTGATGGCGCGGATCGAGCGCGCCGAGACCGCCATGCAGGAAGGCGAGGCGCTGTTCCGCGGCCGCGCGGCAAAGCTCTCGGGCACGGTGCGGATCGGCGCGCCGGACGGGTTCGGCGTGCAGTTCCTCGCCCCGCGCCTCGGCATCCTCGCCCGCCGCCATCCCGAGCTGCGGGTTGAGCTGGTGCCGGTGCCCCGCGCCTTCTCTTTGTCTCAGCGCGAGGCGGACGTCGCCATCCTCGTCGGCCGCCCCGAACGCGGCCGCGCCGTCGCGGCGAAGCTGACCGACTACAGCCTCGGCCTCTATGCCTCGCACCGCTATCTCGCCGCCGCCGGGACACCCGCGGCGGCCGCCGACCTGAAGGATCACCGGCTGGTCGGCAACGTCGAGGACCTGGTCTCGGCGCCGGGGCTCGACTACGTCACCGAGTTCTTCGGCGAGACCCGCCCGACCATCGCGATCTCCACGGCCTTCGGCCAGCTTGAGGCGGTGCGCGGCGGCGCCGGGATCGGCGTGCTGCACGACTTCATCGTCGGCGACGATCCGGGCCTGGCACGGGTGTTGCCGGAGATGACCGTCACCCGCTCCTACTGGCTGGCCTATCACGAGAGCCTGCGCGCCATCCACCGCGTGCAGGCAGTGGTGGAGTTCATCCGCAGCCAGGTGGCCGCCGCCGGGGACTGGCAGCGCAGCCGCTAGGAAGCGGACTCATAAGACCTGAGCGAGAGGCGTGGTGGTGCGAGGAGGACGGCGGAGAGGCAATTGCGGGCAGTCTTCTCGCGTCGTGTCGCGATCTTTCGGAAATGCTTGAGCTTGTTGAAAAACCGCTCGATGAGATTGCGTGGTCGATAGAGCGCGGCATCGACCGAACGCTGAACCTTGCGGTCACGCTGCGCGGGGATGTGGCCCCGCCCGCCATGGGCTGCCGGGAGATCGCCGACTGCAGCCCTGCCGGAGGCCTGCCCCCGGTGAGAGAGCGATCGCCACCGGCAGGCCACGATGCTCGACCATCGCGTTGATCTTGGTGCTCAGTCCGCCACGAGAATGGCCAATGGCATGATCCTCGCCCCCATTTTGCCCGCGGCTGCGTGCTGGCGGGCGCGGATGGCCGAGCTGTCGACGAACTGCATGCTGTCGGGAGATTTTTCCGAAATGGTTTCGAAGACCTGCACCCAGACACCCGCCTTGGCCCAGACGTTGTGGACGGTGGCGTGGGGGCCGTAGCGTTCGGGCAAGTCGCGCCAGGGCGAACCGGTCCTGAGCACCCTGAAGATCCCGTTCAGCACCCGCCGGTCATCCAGCCGCGCCACCCCGCGCGGCTTATTGGGCGGCCTATTGGGCAGGAGGATCTGGATCATCCCGCTTTCGAAATCGGTCAGATCGAAACGTGCCATGCCCACCGCCATCGCAGGAAGTGAATCATCGACCGATGGCATGGGAAATCCCCTTTATGGGTTCAGCGGCCAGGGACGGAGCAGCATGATTTCGGTCGGCCTGTGCGGTTCTTGACCGCTCCCGGATACGCGCGCCGGAGGACCGGTTCCGGCTTGCCGACCGAGGCGGATCAAAATTCGGTCCTCGGGACCACATGCCTGCCGGACCTGATGAACCCGGTCCGTCCCGCTTGCGGGACGACAGCCCACGAATGGTCCCTTCCCGCCCGCGCAAGGCATGGACGCCAAGCTCGGTGCCCTTTCCGACCGCATGGAGCGCCTTCTGCCTCGGCGCTGGCCGGGCCAGCGGTTGCAGGGCGGGCCCCTGGCCTCTCCACCGCACTTGGGCCGGGGCGCCGTGGACAGCGGCATTGGCTTGAGCTGGATGCGCCGGACGGCCGCGCCTGCGGCCCGTCGCGGGCATGCCGCAACGACGCCATTCCGAACAGCCCGCGCAACGGAACGCGCCGCCGTTGGACCCGGGGCATGCCCCGACGACCCGAGGACCAGCGCAACATCCGGGCCGCCATTGCCGCTGCCCAGCCATCTCCTTGCCGGCCATTGTCCTTGCGGCTGCAGCTGCGTTCTCCGCTGCCCCGCGCGGTTCCGGAGCACGGCATGGAAACGCCTCCGGAGCGTGCTCCGGAGGCGTTCGAATGTCCCATCGGCAGCGTGCCGGAGCCCTACTGCGGCGGGGGAGCGGCCTGCATGATGGTCCGCGACATGTCCTCGACCGAGGTCGAGAAGCTCGCGATGCGCGGCGGGAAGGCCTCGAAGGAGGCGACGAACTCGTTGACCAGTCCCAGCGCCGGGCCGATCGCCCAGGAGCGGTTCTCCTGCCATTCGTCGAAGCCGCGCGCCTCGTGGAACCGCTCGAACGGGTCGAGGTCGAGCCGGGTGATCAGCGGCGAGGTCATCTCGTACTGCTGGCCGTTGAACCAGCGGTCCTGGCTGGTGAACAGGAACTTCCATTCGCCATAGCGCAGCCCGTGGAAGGTCGTCTCGGTGAAGAAGAAGAACTCCTTGCGGTTCGACGGGCCCTCCTTCTTCAGCATCGGCGTCTGGTCGTAGCCGTCGAGATGGACCTTGTAGGTCCTGCCGCCGATATCGGTGCCTTCCAGCAGTTCCTGCTTCAGCTCGGGCTCGCCCAGCTGGGACATGATCGTGGGAATCCAGTCCTCCATCGTCATCAGCTCGCCCGTGGTGGTGCCCGAGGGGATCAGGCCCGGCCATTTGACCATCATCGGCACCTTGAAGCCGCCCTCGTAGCCGCCGACGCCCTTCTCGCCGCGGAAGGGCTGGTTGCCGCCGTCGGGCCAGGAATTCGAGGCCGCGCCATTGTCGGTCGAGAACATGACCATGGTGTTGTCGGCGATGCCCAGCTCGTCGAGCAAGCCCAGGAGCTCGCCCACGTCGTCATCCAGCTCCACCATGCCGTCGGCATAGACGTTGCCGAGCCCGGTGATGCCGTCATAGTGCTCGTCCAGGTTCGTGCGGTAATGCATCCGCGTAGCGTTGTGCCAGACGAAGAACGGCTCGCCCGCCTCCGCCGCCTCGGTGATGAAGCGCTTGCTCTCCTCAAGCACGTCCTGGTCGATATGGCGCTGGACATCCTGGCCGAAGGGGCCGAGATCCTCGATCTCCTGCCCGCCATCGGCGGTGGCGAAGCTGTGGATCATGCCGCGCTGCCCCATTCCCGCGGCTTCCAGCGCCTCGGCGGGATAGTCTGGCTGTTCGGTATATTCGCCGGCATTGAGATGGTAGAGGATGCCGAAGAACTCGTCGAAGCCATGGTTGGTCGGCAGGTGTTCGTCCCTGTCGCCCAGATGGTTCTTGCCGAACTGCCCGGTGCGGTAGCCCAGCGGCTTCAGCATCTCGGCGAGGGTCGGATCCTCGGTGGACAGGCCCTGCGGCGCGCCCGGCAGGCCGACCGTCGAAAGGCCGACGCGCAGCGGGTACTGCCCGGTAATGAAGGCCGCGCGCCCGGCCGTGCAGGAGGCCTGGGCATAGTGATCCATGAACAGCATGCCCTCGGCGGCGATCCGGTCGATGTTCGGCGTCTCGCCCGCCATCATGCCGCGGTGGTAGGCGGAGATGTTCCACATCCCCACGTCATCGCCCCAGATCACCAGGATATTCGGGCGGGGCGCGTCCTGCGCCGCAGCGGCTGCGCCGATGCCCGCAGCCAGGGCCGCGCAGGCAAGGGCCCGGGCGGCAAGTCGTCTTGGACCGGTCATTGGAAATTTCTCCTCCCAAGCGGATCGGCATGGCCCGGAGGGAGCCGCCGCATCCGAAATTCCGAAATGAACACCAACACTTGTCAACGTTTCCAGCCACAGTTGAAGCCCGGCGCCGCCATCGGTCAAGTGAAGTTTCCAAGTCGCGTCCGGCAGGCGGAGCGGCGCCCCGCGCCCGCTGCCACTTCCGCGGTTGCGGCAGGCCGGCCTGCAATCTGCAGGACATCCCCGGCGCCGCCAAGCATGCGCCCGCAGGACCCGCGCGGCGCCCGCACCGCGCGCCGGACACATCGGCAACCGCATCGCCCGCCCCGGCCGTCTCCGGCAGGCGATGGCGCGCCGCCGGACCCCGCTCCGGGGAGATTCGGGCCGGCGCCCGCCCCGGCCGGCCGGACCCGAGGGCGCGCCGCGGCGGCGCCTTTCCGGGCGGAATTTCCCTTCCCGCAGCCCCGCCCTGCCCAATCCGGCAGCCCCGCACGCGCATTCCCGCCCAAATTCGCGGCAGCGGGGAGCGAAAGCGCTGTCGCGGGGACAAGGACCTTGCCCGGCGGCAAGCGCCGCGGCTTTGCTGGAGGTGCAGGGTGCTTAGGGTTCCGGTCGGGTTCGATGTCTGGTCCGAGAAGCGCCGCCAGCGCGGCAAATTCCGCGCAGGTACACGGCGGGCCAAAATCCCGGGAGAGTACTGCGTTGGTTCGCCCGCGCTTCTTCTCTTCGTTCCGCCCGCGATCCATCACGACCATTGGCGGAACGACAGGGAGCTGGAAGATGCTGAAGACGACGATTCTGTCCGCGACGATCCTTGCCGCCGCCCTCGGCGCACCGGCCATGGCCGCGGAGAAGACCGATTTCAAGATCGCCTGGTCAATCTATGTGGGCTGGATGCCCTGGGGCTATCTCGCCGACTCGGGCATCATGGACAAATGGGCGGAGAAATACGGCATCTCCGTCGATATCGTGCAGATCAACGACTACGTGGAGTCGATCAACCAGTACACCGCCGGGCAGTTCGACGGGGTCTCGGCAACCAACATGGACACGCTGTCAATCCCCGCGGGCGGCGGCGTCGACACCACCGCATTGATCATCGGCGACTATTCCAACGGCAATGACGCGGTGATCCTGAAGGGCGAGGGCACGATCGCCGACCTCGTGGGCAAGCCAGTGAACCTGGTGGAGCTGTCGGTCTCGCATTACCTGCTGGCGCGCGGCCTCGACAGCGTCGGGCTGGCCGAGTCCGACCTCGACGGCGTGGTGAACACCTCGGATGCCGACATGATCGCCGCCTATGCCGCGCCCGAGGTGCAGGCCGTGGTGACCTGGAACCCGCTGGTCTCGGAAATCCTGTCCTCCAACCCCGATGCCAACAACGTCTTCGACAGCTCGCAGATCCCCGGCGAGATTCTCGACCTGATGGTGGTCAACACCGGGACGCTGGCCGACAATCCCGATTTCGGCAAGGCGCTGGCCGGGGCCTGGTACGAGCTGATGGGACTGATGAAGGCGGGCGACGAGGACGTTCTGACCGCCATGGCCGAGGCCTCGGGCACCGATCTGGAGGGCTACAAGGCGCAGCTCGCCGCGACCGAGATGTTCTACGACCCGGCCGCTGCCGTCGCCCAGGCCGAGGCGGAGGACCTGCCCGAGACGATGGCCAATGTCGCGGAGTTCCTCTTCGACAAGGGCATCCTCGGCGTCGGCGCGCCCTCGGCGGATTTCGTCGGGGTGGAATATCCCGGCGGAACGGTCACCGGCGACAGCGCGAACGTGAAGTTCCGCTTCGACGCGACGTACATGCAGATGGCTGCGGACGGCGCCCTCTGATCCCGCCCCGCCCCGGCGCACAGCCGGGGCCTCCCCCGCTTTCCGGAGGACTGCCCCATGCGACTGATCAACCGCGTCCCGTCGCGGCCCGTCGGCCTGATGCTCGGCGCCCTGCCCTTCGTGGCGATCATCCTCGCCTACGTCGCCGGCTCGGAAATCCGCCTCGCTGCCAACCCGGCCGACAAGCTTCTGCCCGCGCTCGACACGATCCGCGAGACCGCCGCGCGGCTCTTCACCGAGACCGACAAGCGCTCGGGCGACATCCTGCTGTGGCAGGACACCTTCGCCAGCCTGCGGCGGCTGTTCCTCGGCGTCGGCATCTCGGCGCTGCTGTCCCTGTCGATCGGCATGGCGATCGGGCTGCTGCCCTATGCCAGGAAGGGCCTGACCGGCTTCGTCGCCGTGCTGTCAATGGTGCCGCCGCTGGCGCTGCTGCCGATCCTCTTCATCGTCTTCGGCCTCGGCGAAGTGTCGAAGGTCGTGCTGATCGTCATCGGCATCACCCCCTTCATGACCCGCGACCTCAGCCAGCGGGTGCTCGACATTCCGGTCGAGCAGATCGTCAAGGCGCAGACGCTGGGAGCATCGAGCTTCGTCATCGCGCTGCGCGTGGCGCTGCCGCAGGTGCTGCCGCGGCTGATCTCCGCCGTGCGGCTCTCCCTCGGCTCGGCCTGGCTCTTCCTGATCGCGGCCGAGGCGGTGGCGGCGGATGTCGGGCTCGGCTACCGCATCTTCCTGGTGCGCCGCTATCTCGCGATGGACATCATCCTGACCTACGTGATCTGGATCACGCTCCTGGCCTTCGTCATCGACTGGGTGCTGAAGCGCATCTCCGAGCGGGCCTTCCCCTGGATGGGAGCAGGCCTGTGACCGCAAGTTCCGTTCCCGCCGAAACCGGGCTGCGCCCCGTCCTTGCCAGGGAAGCGCCGTCCGCCGCTGGCACGTTGCCGAAGCGCCGGGGCGCCAGCGCAGGGGATCCGTCCTGCACGCCCGCCGCGCGCAAGCCCCTGGGAAAGGAGACCCGCCGATGAGCTTCGTCACCGTCCGCGACGTCTGGCAATCCTACGATGGCCGCCCGATCCTCGAACGCGTCAATCTCGATGTCGATGAGGGCGAATTCGTCTCCATCGTCGGCGCCTCCGGCTGCGGCAAGTCCACCTTCCTGCGGCTGCTGCTGGCGCAGGAACAGCCCACCCGCGGCGCGATCCGCATCGACGGCGGCCACCGCGCCCGCGAACCGGGGCGCGAGCGCGGCGTCGTGTTCCAGCGCTACTCGGTCTTCCCGCACATGACGGTGCGCGACAACATCGTCGCGGGCGAGGCCTTCGACACGCACTGGGGCCGGTTCCGCGGTGCCAAGCTGACGGCCGCGCGCGAACGCGCCGACGCAATCCTCGACCGGATCGGCCTTTCCCACGTGGCGCAGAACTACCCGGCGACGCTCTCGGGCGGGATGCAGCAGCGGCTCGCCATCGGCCAGGCGCTGGCGGCACGGCCGCGCATCCTGCTGCTCGACGAGCCCTTCGGCGCGCTCGATCCCGGCACGCGCATCCAGATGCACGACTTCCTGACGGAACTGCGCGCGGAAACCCCGATGACCGTCTTCATGGTCACCCATGACCTCGGCGAGGGCTTCAAGCTGGGCGACCGGGTGCTGGTCTTCGACAAGCCTCGCTGGGATCCGCAGGACCCGGCCGCCTTCGGCGCCACCATCACCTACGATTTCGATGCCCGCCAGGGCGGCATCCCCTTCCAGGGGCTGCTCGACAAGTATCCCTCGCTCCGCGCCGCGGAGTGAGAACAAGGCCCGCGCGCGACCCCGGACCCTCCGCGCGGGCCTCGCCAAGGTCCGGACCCAAAGGGGGCAGGCCCCCGCACAAGATGGAGACAGAGATGTTTTCAGACCTCCGCGCGACCCGCTCGCACCACCCTGCCGCGCAGCGCGCCCGCCACGAGGCGCGGGACCGGCGCGCGCACCATCCGGACCTGACCAAGCTGCTGGGCTGGAAGGCGCTGCAGAAGGAGGCCGAGCTGCCCGAGGGCCGCTGGAACGAGGAACGCCGCTGGGCGCTGCGCATGGGGCTGACCGGCGCGGATTCCATCGAGGACAAGTCGATCCCGACCTTCGCGCGGGGCGAACTGCCGCATTTCGCCGGCATCAACACCTTCCTCAAGGCGCCCTATGCCGAGGATGTCACCGAGGTCCAGCATTACGACGCGACCGTGCTGGGCATCCCCTTCGACGGCGGCACGACCTACCGGCCAGGCACCCGCTTCGGACCGCAGGGCGTGCGCAAGATCTCGGCGCTCTACACGCCCTACAACTACGAAATCGGGGTGGATCTGCGCGAGCAGATGACGCTCTGCGACGCGGGCGACGTCTTCACCATCCCGGCGAATATCGAGAAGAGCTTCGACCAGATCTCCCGCGCGGTCAGCCACGTGTTCAGCTCGGGCAGCTTCCCGATCATGATCGGCGGCGACCATTCGATCGGCTTCCCCTGCGTGCGCGGCATCGCCGAATGCACCTCGAAGCGGATCGGCATCGTCCATTTCGACCGCCATGCCGACATCCAGGAAAAGGACCTGGACGAGCGGATGCACACCACGCCCTGGTTCCATTCGACGAACCTGCCGAACGTGCCGGCGGTCAACCTGGTGCAGGTCGGCATCGGCGGCTGGCAGGTCCCGCGCGAGGCGGTGAAGGTCGCGCGCGAGCGCGAGACCAACATCATCACCATGTCCGACATGGAGAAGATGGGCATCGACAGGACGGCGGAAATGGCGCTGGAGATGGCCTGGAAGGACGCGGACATGGTCTACATGTCCTTCGACATCGACAGCATCGACTGCGGCTTCGTTCCCGGCACCGGCTGGCCGGAACCTGGCGGCTTCCTCCCGCGCGAGGCGCTGGCGCTGGCCTCCAAGGTCGCGGCGGAAGGGCTCTGCGGGATGGAGCTGGTCGAGGTCTCGCCGCCCTACGACACGTCGGACATCACCGCGCTGATGGGCACGCGGGTGATCGTCGACGTGCTGGGCGCGATGGTCTCGAACGGCACGCTGGGCAAGCACAAGCGCCACATCGACAAGCCGGTCACCATTCCGCACGGCGAATTCACCGGCAACCGCTGGTCGAACAAGCCGTGACCCGCGAGAGAGGAGACGGCCATGCCGCATGACCACCCGCACGGGCACCATCACCACCACCATGACCACGGGCACAGCCACGGTCCGGGCCACAACCACGCGGATGCGGACCACCTGCATTCGCACATGCACGACCATGACGCGGCGGCGGACCTGCAGGTCCTGGCCGCGCAGTTCATCGACGGCTTCGTGCAGGCGGCGGACAAGCAGGCCTATCTGCGGCTCGCGGGCGTCCCCTTCGAGAAGCCCGGCATCGGCGGGCCGACCGCGCTGAAGCTCGTCGATGTCGAGCTGAAGACCGAATGGCAGGTCGGCACCGCCTCGCCGTCCTTCGGCTCGCGCGAACTCAGCTACCTGCCCTTCCCGGGGCAGATGATCACCGAGCGCACGAACATGGCGCTCATCTACGTGTCCATGGACGAGAAGGTCGTCACCGATCTCCGCGACGTCCTCAAATCCCGCATGACGGAGCTTTCCCGATGAAGACCCTTGCTTCCCTCGCCGCCCTGCTCGCGGCGTCCCCCGCCCTCGCCCATACCGGCGATGCCCTGCACATGAACCCCCACGGCGGCGGGCTTGCCGCGGTGGCGCTGGCGCTTGCCGCGGGCGGCGCGGCGCTCCTGCGGCGGCGCTGACGGCAGCGCGCTTCCGGAGGGCCGCCGCCCGCGGCACGGCCCTCCGCACGGTCCCGGTCCGGACCTCAGTCGGCCACCGGCTCGGCGGCGACCTTGGCTTCGACGTGGCGGGCGAAATTGTCGAGGATCGCCTGCCAGCCCTGGCGCTGCATCTCCACCGGGTTGTCGGTCTCGGGGTCAAAGACTTCGCGCACGATCGTGCCCCCCGGCGCAGTCTGGAACCAGACCTTCAGATGGCGGCCGCCGAAGACCGATTCGATCATGCTCAGCGGTTCGATCCGCACGAAGCTGCCCTCGAAATCGAACCCCGCGCTGCCGTCCTTGGCCTCCATCCGCGACAGGAAGCGGCCGCCGGGGACCAGGTCGATCTCCGCCCGGGTCGTGTGCCAGTCATCGGATGCGGCGTTCCAGGCCATGATGTCCTCTGGCGTCGTCCAGCAGGCCCAGACGGTCTCGACCGGCGCGCGCACCAGCGTCTCTACGGCAATCGGCATGGCATCCTCCTCCTCGTGTCATGCTGGGACGCATGCTACGCGGAGATGGGGCATCTGGGAACCGCCGTTCAGGAAGGATGCCGTGCAGTTCGCAGATGCGCGATGATCCGCCCGTCGCCGCGCAGGATGTCGAGCCCGCCCTCGGCGCGGCAGACCTCGACCTCCTCGCCCTGGTCGAGATTGCCCAGATAGGTCACCTCGCGCCAGGCCAGCGGCGCGTCCGAACCGGTCTCGGCCCAGTCCGCGGTCTCGGCCAGCCGCGAGAAGGTCGGGAAATAGAGCAGTCCGGCCGCGTTGAAATCGGTCTGCGGACAGGGCCGCGCGCGCAGCAGCACCGGTCCGCGGCTGGAGCGGTCGCGCAGCGTCCGCGCGCGGCTGCGCGCCCGCCCGGCCAGCTCCGCCAGCGCGGCGGGCGCGTCGGGCAGCCGCAGCTCGCCCGAGGGCAGGTTGCGGGTGATCCGCTTGTTCGAGCCGGTGCCGTCATGGCTGACGAAGGTCGAGACCATGCGAAGCATGCCGATCGGCCCGTCCGGCCCGGAGAGCAGGTGCTCCGATCCGATCAGCCGCGCCGAGACCGCGTGCAGCGAAGAGCGGACCGACAGATCTGCGCCAAGCAGCGGCTCTGGCGGCGCGAAGGCCAGCTCGGTGGCGCAGAAGGCGGCATAGACCGGGCGGCCGTCGGCATCGGCGAAGACCGCGCGCCCCTGCCCCATCGCGGCGGCGATCATCGCCCAGTGGCGGTCGCCGGCATGGCGCAGCAGCCATTGCTCGGACAGCCCGCGGGGGGCGAGCTGCATCATCGACAAGGGCTGGCTGTCCTCGAGAAGGACCGGGGCGGGCGGGGCCGGAAAGGCGAGAACTCGTGTCATCGGGGCCGGTTCCTGACGCGTTGCGGAAGGGCCGGGGGCTGTCCGCGCCCGGAAACCTCAGGTAGCTTTCTGCGACGCAGCGTCAACCGCAAGCACTTTTTCTGCGGCGCAGCGTCTCTGGGGCCCCGATGCGGTGCTGCGACCGCCCAAGCTTTCGGCAGGCAGGGAGGTGCGGCGCATGGCTTGCCATGGTTAACCGGTTTGCTGTTGACCCCGCGGCGGGGTCCTCCACGATTGGCCCATGGTGCCGCCGGAGCGTGCCGGGCAGGGGCCCGCCGCGCCCGGGCAGAAGACGGAACGAGTGACCCATGCCGATTGAGAACGCCCCATTTTCCAAGGAAGAATACGACCGGCGGATCCGGCTGACCCGCGAGACCATGGCGGAATTCGGCATCGACGTGCTCTTCGTCACCAACCCGTCCAACCAGTACTGGCTGACCGGCTATGACGGGTGGTCCTTCTATGTCCACCAGGGGGTGATCCTGCCGCTGGAGGGCGATCCCTGGTGGTGGGGCCGCTTCATGGACGCCAACGGCGCGCGCCGCACGGTCTGGATGGAGGACGACCGCATCCTGCCCTATCCCGACCGCTACGTGCAGTCCGCCGAGACCCATCCGATGGAGGATCTGGCCTCGCACCTGCGGATCATGGGCTTCGGCAACAAGCGCATCGGCGTCGAGATGGAGACCTATTTCTTCACCGCCCGCGCCTTCACCACGCTGGCCGAATGCCTGCCCGGCGCCGACATCATGGACGCCTCGAGCCTGGTGAACTGGCAGCGGCTGATCAAGTCGGACGAGGAGCTGGCCTTCATGCGCCGCGCCGCGCGGATCTCGGAACTGGTGATCCACCGCGCGATGGAGCTGGCCGAGCCCGGCATGAAGAAGCACGAGCTGGTCGGCGAGCTCTACAAGACCGCGGTGACCGGCGAGCATGACAGCTGGGGCGACTATCCGGCGATCGTGCCGCTGCTGCCCTCGGGGGCGGATGCCTCGGCGCCGCACCTGACCTGGAACGGCGAGGCGCTGAAGAAGGGCGAGGCAACCTTCATCGAGCAGTCGGGCTGCTACCGGCGCTACCACGCGCCGCTGTGCCGGACGGTCTTCCTGGGGAAGCCGCCGAAATACATGGTCGAGGCCGCGGAGGCGCTGACCGCGGGGCTGAATGCCGGGATCGAGGTGGCGCGGCCGGGAAACCGCGCCTGCGACATCGCCCGGGCGCTGGATGCCGAGCTCGCGAAAGTCGGAATCGAGCGGCCGAACCGCTGCGGCTATGCAGTGGGGTTGAGCTATCCCCCCGATTGGGGCGAACATACGGTGTCGCTGCGCGCCTATGACGAGACCGTGCTGCAGCCCGGCATGACCTTCCATTTCATGCCGGGACTCTGGATGGACGGCTGGGGGATGGAAACCACCGAGACGATCCTGATCCGGGAGGACGGTCCCGCCGAGACGCTCAGCAACGTGCCGCGAAAGCTGTTCGTCAAGGAGTGAGCCGATGCAACTCGATCTCTGCCGCCGCTATCTCGGCCAGCTGATCGCCTTTCCAACCGTCTCCGCGGAGCCGAACCTGGCCGCGATCCGATGGATCGCCGACCGGCTGTCGGCAGCCGGGGCCAAGGTCGAGGTGATGGAGGACGGGACCGGCAGGAAGGCCAATCTCTATGCCGTGCTGGGCGGCGACGGGCCGGGGGGCATCCTGCTGTCGGGCCATTCCGACGTGGTGCCGGTTGCCGACCAGGACTGGAGCTCCGATCCCTTCGCGATGGCGGAGCGCGACGGCAAGCTCTACGGCCGCGGCAGCTGCGACATGAAGGGGTTCATCGCCGCCTGCCTGGCCTCGCTGGACCGGCTGAAGCATGCCGGCCGCCCGGTCCATTTCGCCTTCACCCATGACGAGGAGGTCGGCTGCCTCGGCGCGCAGGCGCTGGTCGGGGTGCTGAAGGACCGCAAGGTGCTGCCCTCGGTCGCGATCATCGGCGAGCCGACGATGATGCAGGTGATCGAAGGCCACAAGGGCTGCTGCGAATACACGGTGACCTTCGAGGGCACGGCCGGGCACGGCTCGGCGCCCGAGCGCGGGGTGAACGCGGTGGAGTATGCCGCCCGCTATGTCGCGCGCCTGCTCGAGCTGCGCGGGGAGCTGGTGGCGCGGGCGCCCGAGGGGTCGCGCTTCGATCCGCCCTGGAGCACGATCAATGTCGGAGGGCTGCATGGCGGGGTGGCGCACAACGTGATCGCCAGCCGCGCGGTGCTGGAATGGGAGACCCGGCCGGTGGTGCCGGAGGACCTGGACTTCGTGAAGCGCGGGATCTCGGAGTTTGCCGAGGACGTGCTGCTGCCGGAGATGCGGAAGGTGGCGCCGGAGGCGGATATCCTGACCGAGACGATCGGCGAGGTCGTCGGGCTGACGCCGATGGCCGAGAACGCAGCGCGGGATCTCGTGCTGAAGCTCACGGGGGGCAACGGCGCGGGCGTGGTGCCCTTCGGCACCGAAGCCGGGCTGTTCCAGTCGCTCGGCATCGATGCGGTGATCTGCGGTCCCGGCTCGATCGACCAGGCGCACAAGGCGGACGAATATGTCAGCCTCGAGCAGCTGCAGCTCTGCCTCGACCTGCTCGGACAACTGGCGGCGACGCCGGCGGCCTGACGCCGCGCCCCCTCACCCCGGCCCTCTCCCCCGCAGGGGGAGAGGGAGGCGCGCTCATTTCATCTCGGCGGCGCGCTCGGCATCGAGCTCGGACTGCGCGGTCTCGACCGCCGCCGCGAAGGCGTCGAAGATCTCGTTGCCGCGGTCCACGTTGGAGCGGAACCAGTCATAGACCGGGTCGGCCGCCTTGCGGAACTCGTTCTTCTGCTCCGGCGTCGGAACGTAGAGATCGCCGCCATCGGCGACGAATTCCTCGTAGGCGGCGATGGACTTGCGCTTCGGCGACGCGAAGGTCGCCTGCTGCAGCTCGTAGAACCCGTCGACCAGGACGCGGCGCAGATGCTCGGGCATCTCCCTGAACTTCTGCTGCGACATCCACCACAGCGCGCCCATGTAGGCATGCCCGTCCAGCGTCACGTATTTCAGCCCGGCATCGGGAAACTTCATGTTCATGATGTCGGTGATGCCGTTCTTGGTTCCGTCGACCACGCCGGTCTGCAGCGAGGTGAAGAGCTCGGGCCACGGAATCGGCGTCGGCGAGGCGCCGAGCGCCTTGACCAGCTCCTGCGGCAGGTCGGCGACGACGGTGCGGATCTTCATGCCCTTGAGGTCGGCGGGGGTCTCGACCCGCTTCCGGGTGTTGGCGAAGTTGCGCCAGCCGCCGGTGTTGCCGATGGTCATCAGCCGGATCGTGCCGCCGGAATCTTCCAGCGCCATCTCGCGCATCTTGCGGGGGAACTCGCCGGACAGCACCTTCTCGGCGATGCGGTCGTCGGACATCAGGTAGGGGAGGTCGAGCACCTGGACATAGGGGAAGAGCCCCGCCGCCCCGCCCGAGGTGGAGACGAAGATGTCGATCGAGCCGTCGGCCACGCCCTGCAGGCATTCCGCGCCGTTCGAGCAGAGCTGGGTGCCGATGTACAGCTCGACCTCGATGGCGCCGTTGGAGGCGGATTCGACGTAGTTCTCGAACACGACGAGCCCGTCGTAGTCCTCGTCGGTCTCGTTCGAGTTCGCGGTCGCGCGCAGCGTGTACTCCGCCGCCTGCACGGAAAGCGCGGTCCCGGCCAGCATCGCCGCCAGCGCGGCCCGTTTCAGGGTCTTGAGCATATCGGTCCTCCCCTTGATGCTCGGTCAGTCCAGGAATCCCGCCAGCCGCGGGATGGTCAGGGATATGGCAGGAACGAAGGTGATGAGGAAGATCACCGCGACCTCCACGGCAAGGAAAGGCAGGATGGCGCGGGCAATGGCGGCGACTTTCTCGCGGCTGACCGCGGCGGCGACGAAGAGCACCAGCCCCATCGGCGGGGTGGCCAGCCCGACGGTCAGGTTCACGCACATGATGATGGCGAAATGCACCGGGTCGACGCCCAGCCCGTCGAAGACCGGGCCGAGGATCGGGCCGAGGATGATGATTGCCGGGCCCGCATCGAGGAACATGCCCACCGCGAAGAGCAGCAGGTTGATCAGGAAGAGCAGCAGGTACGGGTTTTCGGTCAGCGACAGGATGAATTCCGCCAGCTGCTCCGGCGCGTGGGAGAGCGAGACCACGGTCTTGAAGGACATCGCCGCGCCGACGAGAAGGAGGACGACAGCCGAGGTCAGCCCGGCGCGGGTCAGCACCTCCGGCAGGTCCCGCAGGCGCAGCGTGCGCAGGACGAAAAGGCCGATCACCAGCGCATAGGCGACGGCGACGGCGGCGGCCTCGGTCGGCGTGAAGATGCCGCCGAGAATGCCGCCGAGGATGATGACGGGCGTCATCAGCGGGAAGAAGGCCCTGAGGCTCGCCTGCCCGCGCTCGCCCCAGCTGGATCTCCGCGCGGCGGCAGGAAAGCCGTGGCGGTCGGCCATCAGCTTGACCACCGCCATCAGCCCCAGCCCGACCAGGATGCCCGGCAGGATGCCCGCGAGGAACAGCGCGGCGACGCTCTCCCCCATCACGTAGGCATAGATGATCATGATCCCCGAGGGCGGGATGATCGGCCCGATCACCGAGCTTGCAGCCGTGACGGCGGCGGCGAAGCGGCGGGAATAGCCCTGCTTCTCCATCGCCGGGATCAGCATCGATCCCAGCGCCGAGGTATCGGCCACAGCCGAGCCCGAGAGCCCGGCGAAGAGCATCGAGGACAGCACGTTGACATGCGCCAGCCCGCCGCGCAGATGGCCCATCAGCGCCTGGGAGAACTCCACGAGGCGCAGCGTGATGCCGCCGCGGTTCATCAGCTCGCCCGCCAGCATGAAGAACGGGATCGCCATCAGCGGGAAGCTGTCCATGCCGTTGTAGAGGTTGCGGTAGAGCAGCGTGATGTCCCGCTCCTGCCCGGCCAGCCACAGGATGGCCCCCGGCGCGGCCAGCAGGCCGAAGAAGACCGGCAGCCCCGCCAGCAGCAGGACCAGGAAGAGCGGAAGGAACCAGATCAGGCTCATTCCGCGCCCTCATGGCCGAGTTCCGCAATTGGCGGCAGCCCGGCTTCGCCGCCCATCAGCGCCACGATGCGGCGCAGGATCAGCTCCGCATTGACGAGGAGCAGGAGCCAGATGCCGACCAGCAGCGACAGCATCATCCAGCTGCGCGGCACCCGGTGCCACTGGTCGAAGGACAGCGACAGCGGCACGTAGAGCGAGGCGGTGGCGAAGCGGCCGCCGATGCCGGTGACCTCCTTCCAGCCGATCTTCGCGCCGGTCACGAGGACCGCCATCGAGATCGCGAGGAAGGCCAGCTGCAGCAGGCGGGAGGCGAGGCCGGGCAGCAGCGCGTCCAAGCTGTCGATGGCGACGAAGCCGCCGGCGCGGAAGGCGGCAGGCGCCATCAGGCCGGTCATCCACAGCATGCAGAACCGCGCCGCCTCGTCCGGCCAGGGCAGCGCATTGCCCAGCACGTAGCGGCAGAACACCTGCAGCAGCGTCGCCGCGACCATGGCGGCGATGGCCGCGCAGCCCAGGACCCGGCCGATGCCGAGAAGCCAGCCATTGGCCGCGCCGAGGAGGCGCGCCGCCGCGATCAACGGCCTCATCCGATTTCCTCCCCCGGGGACCTTGTTCCCGTCCCTCTTAGCTTACCCGGACGGGAAGCGCCCTACCCCGGCGCGAAAAAAATCGCGGCGCGTCAGGCGACTTCATGGCCGAGCGCCGCCTCGTAGAGCCGGAACCAGTCCTGCCGGCCGAGCGTCACGCCGGCAGCCGCGCCGATCTGCGCGATCCGGCCGAGGCTGTTCGTGCCCAGCACGGGCAGGATCTTCGCCGGATGCGCCAGCAGGAAGGCCACCGCCATGGCGGCGCGGTCGACCCCGTGATGCAGCGCCATCTCGTCGAGCAGATCCGCCAGGTGCCCCTTTTCCGCCATCAGGCTGCCGCCGCCCAGGGGCGACCAGGCCATGACGGCGTCCTGGCGGCGCTGGTGGAAGGCAAGGTCGCCGTCGGTGAAGGGCGCGAGCCGCGCCAGCGAGATCTCGATCTGGTTGGTCACCAGGGATTCCGACATCAGCGACTCCAGCAGCTCGACGTCCCAGGGCCGGAAATTCGACACGCCGACCGCGCGGACCTTGCCCGAGGCGACGAGATCGTCGAGCGCTTGCCCGGTCTCCTCGTGATCCATCATCGGATCGGGGCGGTGGATCAGCAGCAGGTCGATCCGGTCGGTGGCCAAGTCGCGGAGGCTGTGCTCGACCGCGGCGAAGATATGCGCGCGGCTGGTGTCGTAATGCTTCGCCTTGGCATCGGCATGGCGCCCGACCGGCGCGACGATGCCGCATTTGGTGACGATTTCCATCCTGTCGCGCAGGCCGGGGCTGGCGCGCAGCGCATCGCCGAGGATCGCCTCGGCCGTGTAGCCGCCGTAGATGTCGGCCTGGTCGAAGGTGGTGATGCCCTGCGCGAGGCAGGCCTCGATCTTCGCCTGCACATGCCTGGCCGAGGTGTCGGCATCGTCGCCGATCCGCCACATGCCGTAAACGAGGCGCGAGAAGGTGAGGTCATGGGCGAGGGTGACGCGTTCCATCAGCGGCGGACTCCGGCGGCAAGGGGGGTGGCGGGAGGCGCAGCCGGCACCCGCCCGTATTCATGCGGCAGCGAGCAGGTCTTCAGCTGCGGCAGCACCCGGCTGCCGAACTGCTCGCATTCGTCCAGATGCGGGTAGCCGGAGAGGATGAAGGCGCGCATGCCCATGGCCCGGTAGCGCTCCAGCTTAGACAGCACCTGGTCGGTCGATCCGACCAGCGCCGCGCCGCAGCCCGAGCGCGCCCGGCCGATCCCGGTCCAGAGGCCCGGCTCGACGAAGCCCTGCGCATCGGCGCTCTCTCGGGCCTTCGCCTGGTGGCTGACGCCCAGGGATCCGGCATCGAGCGCGCGCGCGCGGATCGCGGCGCCCTCCGCGTCGTCGAGCTTCGAGACGATGTATTCGGCGTATTCCTTCGCCTCGGCCTCGGTGTCGCGGACGATGACATGGACGCGCAGCCCGTAATCCAGCGTCCGCCCGTGCCGTGCCGCCGCCCCGGCGGCGGCGCGCATCCGCCCGGCGAGCTCCTCCTCGCGCTCGGGCCACATCAGGTAGACGTCGCAATGCTGGCCGCAAAGCTCCAGCGCGTCCGGGGAATAGCCGCCGAAATAGAGCAGCGGCCCGCCGGTCTGGTAGGGCTTGGCCGGATCGGTGCCGAGCCCGCGGAAGCTGTAGACCTCGCCCTCGTGCTCGATCTCGTCGCGGGTCCAGGCCTGTTTCAGGATCTCCACCACCTCGCGCGAGCGCTGGTAGCGGTAGCGACTGCCGGCCTTTTCTCCGGGGAAGTCGGAGGAGATGACATTCACCGTCAGCCGCCCCTCCAGCATGTGGTCGAGCGTGGCGATGGTGCGGGCCAGCATCGCGGGCTGCATCTCGCCGCAGCGCACCGCGGCCAGCAGGTTGATCTTCGAGGTCACCGGCGCGCAGGCGGCGACGAAGCTGAGCGTGTCCTGCCCGACCTGCCAGGAGGAGGGGCACAGGATGTTGCGGAATCCCTGCGCCTCGGCGGTCCGCACGATCTGCGAGCAATGTTTCCAGGAGGAGCGCAGCGCGCCGTCGGGCACGCCGAGGAACTGGTAGTCGTCCGAACAGAGCGCCGCGAACCAAGACACTTCTGCGGCGTCGAGTCCGGCGGACGTGACGGGAACGACAGTCATGGGTTCCTCTCCGGTTCCTTGGCATTTACAGGTTGGGTAGCAGCGTCCATGATGCAGATCAATGGTGCATCAATCCATCGGGAGGGGAGGCCCGGAGCGCGTGGCGGAAACGGCCGGAACCGGGGCGGCGATCCCGCTCTACCTGCAGATCGCGGAGTCGCTGTCGCGCGACATCGCATCGGGGCGACTGCCCGACGGCATCCGCCTGCCGCCGGAGCGCGACCTGGCGGTGCAGTTCCGCACCACGGTGCGGACGCTGCGGAAGGGGCTGGCGGAGCTGGAGCGCCAGGGGCTGCTGAGCCGGGTGCAGGGCTCGGGGAACTACGTGCGGATGACCGACGGGGCGAAGAGCATCTATTCGATGTTCCGCCTGGAGCTGCCCGAGGGCGGCGGGCTGCCGACTGCGGAGGTGCTGGGCACGGCCGAGATCGAGAAGCCCGCGGACCTGCCGGCCTTCGGCCGCTCGGACCGTGCGACGCGGATCCGCCGGCTGCGCCGTCTCGACGGCATCCCGGCGGCTCTGGAGGAGATATGGCTCGACCGCGGGAGCGGCGCCGTGGACCCCGAGCGGCTGCAGGATTCGCTCTACCGCTTCTACCGGATGGAGCTGGGCTTCTGGATCAGCCGGGCCGAGGACCGGGTATCCGTCGGGCGCGTGCCGCACTGGGCGCCGGAGAATTTCGGGCAGGCGCCGGACGACTGCTGCGGCTTCGTCGAGCGGCTGGGCTGGGCGCAGGAAGCCGCGCCGGTGGAGTACTCGCGGACCTGGTTCGATCCCGGCCGGACGCGCTATGTCCAGCGGATGAAATGATCCCGGCGCCCCCTCGCCCCGGCCCTCTCCCCGGCGGGGAGAGGGAGGGCACCGCGGTCAGATCTGGGCCTGGACGACGCGGTCGGCCTCGGCCGCGACCGGGCGGCCGCAGATCACCAGGTCGGGCGCGATCTCGGCCAGCGGCTCCAGCACGAAGGCGCGGTTGAACATCTCGCGGTGCGGCAGGGTCAGCTCGGGCGTGTCGATCCGCAGGTTGTCGGCATGCAGCAGGTCGATGTCGATCATCCGCGGCCCCCAGCGGTCCGACGGCACCCGGCCGACCACCAGCTCGATCCGCTTGCAGAGCTTCATCAGCGCCAGCGGCTCCAGCGTGGACCAGCCGGTGGCGCAGGCGTTGAGGAACCAGTCCTGGTCGATCTTGCCCCAGGGCGCGGTCTTGTGGAATTTCGACACGGCGTCGAGCTCCACCCCGTCCTGGGCGACGAGATGGGCCAGCGCGGTGCGCAGGTTGTGCTCCTTCTCGCCCATGTTGGTGCCGAGCGAGAAGGCCACGCGGTAGCGGCGGCGGCGCGACACCTCGATGCCGACATGGTCCAGCATCGCCGCGATCGGCGCGGCCGGCTTGCGGATCATGACGCGGACCGAGGAGACCAGCGGGTGGCGTTCCAGGATCGCGCCGGCGATGCGGTCGCCCAGCGTCTCGATCAGGTCGAAGGGACCGGCCGAGGAGACTTCCTGCGCCAGCTTGCAGAGCCCGTCATAGCAGACCGTCTGGCCGTAATCGTCCTGGTTGGCGGCACCGGCGACAGAGAGGCCGCACTCGATGTCGAGATAGAATTTCTGGCCCAGCCGCTTCTCCTCGGGGAAGACCCCGTGATGGGCATGCAGGCAGAGGTTGGAGACGAAGACGCGGTCGGTCATGGAAGATCCTCCGGGGACGGGATGGCGGGGCGCTCCGGGGAGAAGGAGCTGCCGGTTTCGTTGGCAAGCGCGCGCAGCAGCGCCTGCAGGAGGGCGGTTGCGGCCGACGGCGGCGGCGGCAGGACGCGGCCGTCGAGGGCGGCAACCGGCGAGGCGATGCGCAGCGAATTGGTGACGAGGAGCGCGCCGGCCTCCTGCAGCTGCGCGGGGGTCAGCGGGCGTTCCTCGGGGACCAGCCCGGCGGACGGGGCGATGGCCAGCATTTCGGCGCGGACGATGCCCGGCAGCACGCCCTCGGAGACCGGCGGCGTCACCAGGCGGCGGCCGATCAGCGCGAAGAGGTTGCCGATGCCGGTGCAGGCGGCATTGCCCTGCGTGTTGAGGAACAGCGGCTCGTCGGCCCCGGCTTCGCGCGCGGCCCGGGTGGCGAGCACGGCATCGAGATAGCCGGTGGTCTTCAGACGGGAGGTCGGCGAGGTCTCGTTGCGGCGGATCGCCGAGGTGGCGAGGCGCACCGGCGCGAAGGGCTCCGGAAGGCCCGGCGCGGAAGAGGCGAAGATCCGCGGGGACGGATCGGCCGGCGGCGCGACGCCGCGCGGGCCGGAACCGCGGGTGACGGTCAGCCGGACCGAGCCGGCCTCCAGCCCGCCGCAGACCGCCGCCCAGGCAGCTGCCGCGCGGGTGCGGTCGAAGTGCATGCCGAGCGTGGCGCAGCCCGCTTCCAGCCGGTCGAGATGCGCCCTGCCGCGGACCACGTGCCCGCCGCGCACCATCGCCGTGTCGAAGAGCGCGTCGCCCAAGAGCAGCCCGCGGTCGCTCAGGTCGAAGGGCGCCTCGGGCGAGCCCGAGACATGGCCGTCAGCCCACCAGCGCATCGGCGCCTCCGCGGGCCAGGTCCAGCACGTTTCCGATCATCCGGTGGCCATGTTCAGAGAGCACGGATTCGGGGTGGAACTGGATGCCGAAGGTCGGATGGCGGCGATGCGCCAGCGCCATGACCTCGCCCGCTTCGGAGCGTGCGGTGACGCGCAGCTCGGTCTCCATCGCGGGCGTCGGGGCGACGATCAGCGAATGGTAGCGGCCGACGCAGACGCGTCCGGGCAGACCGGCGAAGGGGCCTGTGCCGTCATGGATCACGGTCGAGGCGCGGCCGTGCATCGGCTCCGCCGCGCGGGTGATGGCGCCGCCGAAGGCCGCGCCGATCGCCTGGTGGCCGAGGCAGACGCCCAGGATCGGCAGCCGCCCGGAGAAATGCCGGATCGCCGCCATCGACACCCCGGCATCCTCGGGCCGGCCCGGACCCGGCGAGACGATCAGCGCTTCGGGCGCCAGCGCGGCAATCCCCGCCAGCGTGATCCGGTCGCTGAGGACGACCTCCACGGCATGGCCCAGCTCCGCGCAGTAGCGCGCGACGTTGTGGGTGAAGCTGTCGTGGTTGTCGAGGATCAGGATCATGGCGTCTTGGCGAAGGGGGAAAACGCGTCGAAGATACGGACCGCCTTGGCCAGAGTCTCGGAATATTCCGACATTCCCTCGGACAGGAGCGTCACTCCGCCCCCGGCCTGCACCACCGCCTCGCCACCGGCAATGGCCACCGTGCGGATCGGGATGTTGAGGTCCATGTCGCCGTCGAAGCCCAGATAGCCGATCGCGCCGCAATAGACGCCGCGGTCGCGGGCCTCGATCTCGCGGATGATCTCCATCGCGCGCTCCTTCGGCGCGCCGGTGATCGAGCCGCCCGGGAAGGTCGCGGCCAGCAGGCTCAGTGCGTCTTCGCCGGGGGCAAGCCGCCCGGTGACGGCGGAGGTCAGGTGGTGCACCGAGGCGTAGCTTTCGACCGTGCAGAACTCCGGCACCTCGACCGAGCCCGGCAGGCATACGCGGCTGAGGTCGTTGCGCATCAGATCGACGATCATCACGTTCTCGGCGCGATCCTTCTCGGAGGCGGCCAGCGCCTCGGCGGCGGCGCGGTCCTTCTGCGGATCGGGATCGCGCGGCAGCGTGCCCTTGATCGGCCGCGCTTCGACCTTGCCGCGGCGCAGTTCCAGGAAGCGCTCGGGCGAGGCCGAGAGGATCGTGCGGGCCCCGTCGCTCAGCCAGGCGGCAAAAGGCGCGGGGTTTGCGGTCCTGAGGGCCGCATAGAGCGCCCAGGGGTCGCCCGCGAAGGACGCGCGGAAGGCCTGCGAGATATTGGCCTGGTAGATGTCGCCGTCACGGATATGGGCGCGGACCCGGTCGACGGCGGCGGCATAGCGCGGGCCGTCGAAATCCGAGGCCCAGGGACCGAGCTCCGCCGCGCCGGGCACGGACGGCTCCGCCGCCAGCAGAGCTTCCAGCCGGTCGAGCCGGGCCGCGGGATCGCGCCCGCCGAGTCCGGAGGAAACCGCGGTGGCCCGGCCGGAGAACCGGTCGAAGGCCAGCACGAGGTCGTAGAAGCCGAAGGACAGCCGCCCGGCCTCGCCGCGGAACTCGTAGTCGACGGAGCCGATGGCCCCGCCCGGAAAGGGCAGCCCCGGCAGCGGCGGCAGCCGGTGCTCCGCGAGCTTGGCGCGCAGGGCATCGAGCGGCGCCCCCTCCAGCGCCGAGCCGTTCCAGGAGGCGCGGCCGTCCTCGGCCCGGAACCGGCCGAAAGGCTCGATGCCGATGAAGCTCCAGCGGCCGAGCGGACCGTGATCCCCGCCCGAGTCGAGCAGGGCGAAGCCGTCGCTGCGGCAGAGCCGCCGCGCCGCCTCCCATGCGGAAACCGCGCCGAGATCGCGGGTCAGCGGCAGCGGGGCGGCGCCTGCGGGGCGCGGGTCGGACAGGGTCGGGGCGGCACTCATGGCAGCGGCTCCTACGCCGGAACGGGGCGCGGATCAAACGCTGCCTGCGGCCAAACCGCCGATTCCGCCGGAATCCCGCCTGCCCCAGGGTCATGGGCACGGTCTGCCCGGATTTTCGGCGCGCCGCGACGGCAACATGTTTCTGCAGCAACATTTCCCTTCCCCCGCCGGATTCGGCTCTGCTAGCCTCCGGGAGACATTGCCGACGGAGCCCCCTTGCCGCCTCTCCTCCCCCCCGTTTTCGACGGTCACAATGACGTTCTGACCAAGCTGCTGCCCAACGGCCCGTCCCGCGCGGCAGAGCTCTTCGCCGCCGGATGCGGCGGCGCCATCGATCTGCCCAAGGCCCGGGCAGGCGGATTCGGCGGCGGTTTCTTCGCCATCTGGATCGCCTCGCCGAGCGATCCGTCGCTGAAGCTCGACCAGATGACCCGGGCGAGCTACGACATGCCGCTGCCCGCGCCGGTGCCCTTCGAGGCCGCGCGCAAGGCCACCGAGGACGAGATTGCCGTGCTCGAGGCGCTGGAAGCCTCCGGCGCGCTCGCGATCTGCCGCACGGTGGCGGAGCTGCGCGCCGCGATGGAGACCGGCACGATCGCCGCGATCTTCCATATCGAGGGCGCCGAGGCGATCGGGCCCGACCTGGCGGAGCTCGACGAATACCACGCCCGCGGGCTGCGCTCGCTCGGCCCGGTCTGGAGCCGCCCGACGATCTTCGGCCATGGCGTGCCGTTCCGCTATCCCTCCACGCCCGATACCGGGCCCGGCCTGACCGAGGCGGGCGAACGGCTGGTCCGGCGCTGCAACGAGCTGAAGATCATGATCGACCTGTCGCACCTGAACGCGGCAGGCGTGGCGGATGTCGCGCGGATTTCCGATGCGCCGCTGGTCGCGAGCCATTCGAACGCCCATGCGATCTGCCCGCACAGCCGCAACCTGACCGACGACCAGCTGCGGATGATCGCGGAAAGCGACGGCATGGTCGGGCTGAACTTCGCCGCCGCCTTCCTGCGCGAGGACGGCAGGATGCTGGCCGACGTGCCCGTGGAGGCCTGCCTGCGCCATCTCGACCACATGATGGGCATCCTGGGCGAGGACCGGGTCGGGCTCGGCTCGGATTACGACGGCGCGGTGGTGCCGGAGGCGCTGACCACCATCGCGGATCTGCCGGTGCTGCGGCAGGCGATGGTGGACCACGGATACGGAGCGGAGCTGGTGGACAAGCTCTGCCGCGGAAACTGGCTGCGGGTGCTGGAAAAAACCTGGGGGGCGTGACCCGCGCTTCGATCCCCCGGAACCGACAGAGAGGATCTCGCATGACTGCGTTCAGCCGTCTGATGACAAGTGCCGCACTCGGACTGGCCGTGATGGCCACCGGCATGCCCGCCGCGATGGCGGAGACGCCGCCCAACATGCTGGTGATCGCCAACCGGATCGACGACATCACCTCGCTCGACCCCGCCGAGAGCTTCGAATTCTCCGGCTCCGACGTGATCCGCAACCTCTACCTGAAGCTCGTCAACCTCGACCCGATGGACATGGAAGCGGGCTACAAGCCCGAGGTCGCCGACAGCTGGGAAGTCTCGGAAGACGGCAAGACCATCACCTTCACCATCCGCGACGGGCTGACCTTCGTCTCGGGCAACCCGGTGACGGCCGAGGACGTGCAGTTCTCGCTGCGCCGTGCGGTCATCCTGAACAAGACGCCCAGCTTTATCCTGACCCAGTTCGGCTTCACCCCCGAGAATGTCGCGAACACCATCGTCGGCGAGGGCAACACCGTCTCGATCACCACCGACAAGCCCTATGCGACCTCCTTCGTGCTGAACTGCCTGACCGCCACGATCGGCGCCATCGTCGACAGCAAGCTGGTGATGGAGCACGAGACCGGCGGCGACATGGGCAATGGCTGGCTGAAGACCCATTCCGCCGGCGGCGGCGCCTACGCGCTGAACGAATGGAAGCCGAACGAGAGCGTCACGATGACCGCGAACCCGGATTTCTACCAGGGCGAGCCGGCCATGAAGCGGGTCATCATCCGCCACGTTCAGGAAAGCGCCAGCCAGCGGCTGATGCTGGAACGCGGCGACATCGACGTGGCGCGCAATCTCAATCCCGAGGACATCGCCGGGATCGAGGGCGAGGAGGGCATCCGCATCGACGAGGAGCTGGGCGGCCAGCTGATGTACCTGTCCTTCAACCAGAAGAACCCGGAACTGGCCAAGCCGCAGGTCCGCGAGGCGATGAAGTACCTGATCGACTACGCGGGCATGGAGGCGTCCTTCCTCAAGGGCCAGTGGGCGGTGCAGCAGAACTTCCTGCCGCTGACCTTCCAGGGCGCGGTCGAGGAGAACCCGTTCAGCCTGGACATCGAGAAGGCCAAGGCGCTGCTCGCCGAGGCGGGCGTTCCCGAGGGCTTCACCATCGAGGCCGGAGTGCGCGAGGCGCAGGAGCGCATCGAGATCGCCCAGACCTTCCAGAACGCGCTGGCCCAGGTCGGCATCAAACTGGACATCACCGTCGGCACCGCGGCGCAGATCCTCGGCCGCTACCGCGCGCGCGAGCTCGACGTCTATGTCGGCACCTGGGGCCCGGACTATCCCGACCCGCATACCAACGCCTCCACCTTCGCCTGGAACCCGGACAATTCCGACGCGGCCGGGGCGACCGGCATCCTCGCCTGGCGCAATGCCTGGGATCCGGGCGACCTGACCGCCAAGGTCGATGCCGCCGTGACCGAGAACGACACCGGCAAGCGGGTCGAGATGTACCATGACATCCAGGCCGAGTTCCGCGAGACCTCGCCCTTCGCCATCCTGTTCCAGCAGAAGCGCCAGACCGCGGTCGCGGACGACGTGCAGAACCTGAACCTGGGCGACGCGATCAGCGCCGCGGCCTACTGGCCCGTCACCAAGTAATGCCGCAGGCCGCGACAAGGCGGGGGCGCCCGGCGGCGCCCCTTGCGGGCTTCCTCGGCCGCGCGGCGGCGGGCATCGGCTCGCTGGCCGTGACGGTTCTGGGCCTCCTGTTCGTCACCTTCTTCATCGGCCGCGTCATGCCGATCGACCCGGTGCTGGCCGTGGTCGGAGAGCGCGCCTCTCCGGAGGTCTATGCCGATGCGCGCGCCGCGCTGGGGCTCGACCAGCCGCTGCCGGTGCAGTTCTGGTACTACCTGCGCGAGGTCGCCCGGGGCGATTTCGGCATGAGCCTTCTGACCGCGCGCCCGGTGATCGACGACATTGCCCGGGTCTTTCCGGCAACGCTGGAGCTGGCCACGCTCGGCGTGCTGATCGGCGTGCTGATCGGCGTGCCGCTGGGCGTGCTGGCCGCCGTCAACCGCGGCCGCTGGGTCGACCAGATCGCGCGGCTCGTCGCGCTGGTGGGCTACTCGATGCCGATCTTCTGGCTCGGGCTGATCGGGCTGCTGGTCTTCTACGGCATCCTCGGCTGGGTCGGCGGGCCGGGGCGGCTCGACGTGTTCTATGACGGGCTGGTGCCGACGGTGACCGGCATGATCCTGGTCGATTCCGCGCTGGCGGGCGACTGGACGGTCTTCTCCAACGCGCTGTCCCACATCATCCTGCCCGCTTCGCTTCTGGGCTATTTCTCGCTGGCCTATATCAGCCGGATGACCCGCAGCTTCATGCTGGAGGCGCTTTCGGCCGAATACATCACCACCGCCCGCGTCAAGGGCATGAGCGAATGGCGCGTGGTCTGGGTCCATGCCTTCCGCAACATCCGGGTGCAGCTCCTGACCGTGATCGTGCTGAGCTACGCCAACCTGCTGGAAGGATCGGTGCTGACCGAGATCATCTTCTCCTGGCCGGGCATCGGCTTCTACATCACCAACGCGCTGCTGGCGGCCGACATGAACGCGGTGCTGGGCGGCACGGTGGTCGTCGGCACGATCTTCATCATCCTGAACATGGTCTCCGACCTGCTCTACAAGTTCTTCGATCCGAGGGCGCGATGAGGGAATGGCTGCTTTCCGACGCGCCGGCCTCCCGCCGGCAGGCCAGGCTGGGGCGGCTCTATTCCGGCTGGCTGACCTTCCGGGAAAACACCCTGGCCATGCTCGGCCTCGGCATCCTGGTGGCACTGGTGATCTGCGCCGCCCTGGCCCCCTGGATCGCGCCGCACGATCCCTATGTGCAGGACCTGGCGACGCGGCTGAAGCCGATCGGCACGCCGGGGCACATCCTCGGCACCGACAGCCTGGGCCGGGACATCCTCAGCCGGCTGATCTGGGGATCGCGCATCACGCTCTACATCGTCACGCTGGTGGCGCTGATCGCGCCCGTCGTCGGCCTGCTCGTGGGCACGGTCGCGGGCTATGCCGGCGGGCTATGGGACGCGGTGCTGATGCGTATCACCGACATCTTCCTCGCCTTCCCGCGGCTGGTGCTGGCGCTGGCCTTCGTCGCCGCCCTTGGCGCCGGGATAGAGAACGCGGTCCTTGCGATCAGCCTGACCGCCTGGCCGCCCTATGCGCGGCTCGCGCGCGCCGAGACGCTGACCATCCGCAATTCCGACTTCATCAGCGCGATCCGCCTGCAGGGCGCGGGCCCCGTCCGGATCATCACCCGGCACATCTGGCCGCTCTGCCTCAGCTCGCTGATCGTCCGGGTCACGCTCGACATGGCCGGGATCATCCTCGCCGCCGCCGGGCTCGGTTTCCTCGGGCTCGGCGCGCAGCCGCCCTCGCCCGAATGGGGCGCGATGATCTCCGAGGGCCGCCGCTTCATCCTCGACCACTGGTGGGTCGCCACCGTGCCGGGCCTGGCCATCTTCACCGTGTCGCTGGCCTTCAACCTGCTGGGCGACGGGCTCAGGGACGTGCTCGACCCGAAATCGGGGGGATCGCAATGAGCCTGCTGGACGTGGAAAACCTGCGCGTCTCCTTCGACACCCGCCAGGGCGTGGTGGAGGCGGTGCGCGGCATCTCCTTCTCGCTGGGGCAGGAGCGGCTGGGCATCGTGGGCGAGAGCGGCTCGGGCAAGTCGATGACCGGCCGCGCCATCCTGCGCCTGATCCGTCCGCCGGGCCGCGTCGGGGCGGACCGGATCGCGCTGGAGGGCGAGGAGCTGCAGTCGCTGTCGGAACGGCAGATGCGGAAAGTCCGCGGTCGGCGGATCTCGATGGTCATGCAGGACCCGAAATTCTCGCTCAACCCGGTGATGACCGTGGGAGAGCAGATCATGGAGGCCTACCTTCTGCATGCCCGCGACAGCCGCCGCGCCGCAAGGCGCAAGGCGCTCGAGATGCTGGAGGCGGTCGACATCCGCGATCCCGAGCGGGTGATGAAGGCCTATCCGCACGAGGTCTCGGGCGGGATGGGCCAGCGGATCATGATCGCGATGATGCTGATCCCGGACCCGCGCATCCTGATCGCCGACGAGCCGACCTCGGCACTCGACGTCTCGGTGCAGCGGACTGTGCTGTCGATCATGGACGGGCTGGTGCGGGAGCGCGGCATGGGGCTGATCTTCATCAGCCATGACCTGAACCTGGTCTCGGAATTCTGCGACCGGGTGCTGATCATGTATGCCGGGCGGATCGTCGAGACCTGCGACGCGGCCCGCCTGCACGAGGCGCGCCACCCCTATACCCGCGGGCTGCTGAACTCCCTGCCCCGGCTCGACCAGCCCCGCGGCCGACTGGAGGTGCTGGCCCGCGACCCTGCCTGGGCGGAGGGACGCTGATGCTGGAAGTCGACGGGCTGAATGTCTGGTTCGGCGAGGGCGCGACCCATGTGGACGCCGTCCAGGGCGCGCGCTTCTTCGTCGACGAGGGCGAAAGCTTCGGGCTGGTGGGCGAGAGCGGCTCGGGTAAGTCCACCATCCTGCGCGCGATCACCGGGCTGGCGCCGGGCTGGTCGGGCCGGGTGGAGGTGGACGGGCGCACGGTCTACCGCGACCGCCGCGACCGGAGGTTCCACAAGACGGTCCAGATGGTCTTCCAGGACCCCTATGCCTCGCTGCACCCGCGCCATTCGGTCGACCGGGTGCTGAGCGAGACGCTCTGGCTGCACGGCATGGACCGGATCGACAGCCGCGTGCCGCAGCTGCTGGAGGATGTCGGGCTGGGGCCGAAATTCCGCTTCCGCTATCCCCACCAGCTGTCCGGCGGGCAGCGCCAGCGGGTCGCCATCGCCCGCGCGCTGGCGGGCGAGCCGCGGCTGCTGCTGCTCGACGAGCCGACCTCGGCGCTCGACGTCTCGGTGCAGGCCGAGATCCTGAACCTGCTGGCCGATCTGCGCGACGAGCGCGGGCTGACCTACGTGATGGTCAGCCACGACCTGTCGGTGGTCGGCCATCTCTGCCAGCGGCTGGCGGTGATGCAGTCGGGACGGATCGTCGAGATGATGGAGGTCGACCAGCTGCGCCGCGGCCAGGCCGATCATCCCTATACCCGCGCGCTGATCGCCGCCTCGACCTCGGGCGGGCGCACCAGCCGGGCGGCCGAATGACGGGTCAGCGGCCGTCCGGCAGGCAGGTCATGCCGTCGATGAAGATGTCGAGCATCCGCGTCACGGTATCCCGCCAGCCCTCGATGTCGCGGGTGTAGCAGACGCCGACGAAGACGCGCAGCATCTCCTCGGGGCTGATGTCGCTGCGGAACACCCCCTCCTCGCGGCCGCGGTCCAGCAGCAGGCCCGCGGTGGCGCGCATCCGATCGGCGGCATCGGCGAAGGTCGGGCAGTCGCTGTCAAGGGCCGGGGCCAGCGCCGACAGCATCCCCTTCTTGGTCGCCACCATGCCGATGAAGCCGCGCATCCAGGTCCGGAGCGCCTCTTCCGGCGGCAGCCCGCCGAGGCTTTCGGCCATCGACACCATCTGGTCGGCTTCGCGCATGTAGACCGCCTGGAACAGCGCCTCGCGGGTCGGGAAATGCCGGTAGAGCGTGCCGATGCCGACGCCGGCGCGCTTGGCCACCGCCTCCAGGCTGGCCTCCGGCCCGCCCGCCGAGAATACCTCGCGTGCCGCCGAGAGCAGCTTCTCGCGGTTCCTCAGCCCATCGGCCCGCGGCTTGCGCCCGGTTCTTGCGGTATCCTGCCCCATTTGTCCTTCCGTCAAGTTTCGGACTTGATAAACGGAGGCACCCTCCGTATAAAGAGGTTGCCGCGCACGGCCAACATGCCCTGCCACGCCTGCAATTGATATAGCGCGGCTCCCGGAAATCGACAAAGACGGAGACGAAATGACCCTCTCCATTACGCTGACCGTCAACGGAACGCCGCATCATTTGGCGCTCGATGACATGCGGGTCACGCTTCTCGACCTGCTCAGGGACCGCCTGGGCCTGACCGGCACCAAGAAGGGCTGCGACCGCGGCCAATGCGGCGCCTGCACGGTTCTGGTCGACGGCCGCCGCCTGAACGCCTGCCTGTCGCTCGCCGTCCAGCAGGACGGCGCCGACATCGTCACCATCGAGGGACTCGCGCCCGAAGGCAGCCTGCATCCCGTGCAGGAGGCGTTCCTGGAGCATGACGCCTTCCAGTGCGGCTATTGCACGCCGGGCCAGATCATGAGCGCCGCCGGGCTGATCGCCGAGGGCGCCGACGGCACCGACATGGAACGCATCCGCGAGGGCATGAGCGGCAACATCTGCCGCTGCGGCGCCTATCGCGGCATTGCCGAGGCGGTGGCCGAGGCCGCGCGCAAGGCAAGGACGGAGGCAGACGCATGAAATCCTTCGAGTATCTCCGGCCCGAAACGCTGGACGAGGCGCTCGCTGCGCTGTCGGATCCGGATGCGGCCTCGCTTGGCGGCGGAACGAACCTCCTGGACCTGATGAAGCTCGGCGTGGCCGGACCGGAACGGATCGTCGACCTGGCCCGCCTGCCCGGGCTCGACCGGATCGAGACCCTGCCCGACGGCATGACCCGAGTCGGCGCACTGGTGCGCAATTCCGACCTGGCTGCCGATCCCGGTTTCGCCGCCGCCTTCCCGATGGTGGCGGAGGCGCTGCTGTCCGGGGCCTCGGCGCAGCTGAGAAACGCCGCGACCGTCGGTGGCAACCTGATGCAGGCCACGCGCTGCGCCTATTTCCAGGACCCGTTCGCCGCCTGCAACCGCCGCGCGGCGGGCTCTGGATGCGACGCGCTCGGCGGCGCGAACCGCGGCCATGCCGTGCTGGGCTGGTCGCCCGCCTGCATCGCCGTGCACCCGTCCGATTTCTGCGTGCCGCTGGCCGCGCTCGGCGCCGAGGCCGAGATCGCAGGTCCTTCGGGGACCCGCCTGGTTCCCCTGGCGGAATTCCACCTTCTGCCCGGCGAGGAACCGCACCGCGCGACCGCGCTGGAGCCCGGCGAGATCGTGCTGGCGCTGCGCCTTCCCGCCGCCGCCGCGGGCTTCGCGGGGAATGCGCGCTACCTGAAGCTGCGCGAGCGCACCTCCTATGCCTTCGCCGTGGTCTCGGCCGCCGCTGCGCTCAGGATCGAGGACGGGACCGTCGCGGCGGCGCGCCTGGCGCTCGGCGGCGTGGCCGCGCGGCCCTGGCGCTGCAGCGAGGCCGAGGAGGCGCTGGCCGGAAAGCCCGCCACCGCCGAAAGCTTCGCCGCGGCAGCGTCCATTGCGCTGTCCAATGCCGCGCCTTCCGGGGCGAATGGCTACAAGATCGTGCTGGCGGAGCGGCTGCTGGCCCGGACCATGGCCGCCGCCGCCGCAGGCACGCCTGCAGAAATGCCCGCCCTGCCGGGCTCGCTGATGGATGACACCGGGGAGGCTGCCCATGCCTGACGATTTCGCAAGCCAGTCCCATATCCGGCTGGGATCGAATTCCGGAAAGCCGCAGACCCGGCTCGACGGCATCGCCAAGATCACCGGCAGCGCCACCTACGCCGCCGACAACGCGCCCCAGGACATGATCTGGGCGGTCCATGCCGGAGCGCCGGCCGCCCGCGGCAAGGTCGTCGCGCTCGACACCGCGGCGGCGCTGGCCCATCCCGGCGTGATCGACGTGATGACGCCGGAAAACCGTCCGGAGCTGGCCCAGGACCCCGATGCCCGCGCCGAGTTCTTCGCGATGAAGATCGACGTGCTGCAGAACGATGCCGCCCGCTATGCCGGCGCGCCGGTGGCGCTGGTGCTGGCGGAAACGCTGGAGGCGGCACTGGAGGGCGCGCGGCTGCTCGCCCCGCAGGTGGAGGCGGAGCCCGCCCGGATCGGGTTCGGCAGCTCCGAACCGTACGAGCCGCCCTTCGTCGGCTTCGGCAGCCCGGCGAAGACCGTCACCGGCGACATGGAGGCCGGCTTCGCCGCCGCCGCGCAGAATGTCGAGGTGGAGATCGAGACCCCGCCCCAGTACCACAACGCGATGGAGCCCCACGCCATCGTCGCGCAGTGGGACGGCGACCGGCTGATCCTCGACACGCCGAACCAGGCGATCGTCATGTCCTGTCCGATGTTCGCCGCCTATTTCGGCATCCCGCCGGAGAACGTCCATATCCGCAGCCCCTATCTGGGCGGCGGCTTCGGATCGAAGGCGGTGATCAACGCGCCGCAGATCCTCGCCTGCCTGGCCGCGCGCCAGACCGGGCGGCCGGTGAAGCTGGTGCTCGGCCGCTCCCAGATGTTCGGCCCCGTCGGCCATCGCGGCGCCACGAAGCAGACGCTGAAGCTGGGGATCGACGGCGAGGGCCGCCTGACGGCGCTGTCGCATCACGCGGTGGCGGCGACCTCGGCCTTCGACGATTTCCTCGAACCGGCAGCCAATGCCTCGCTGAACACCTATGCCTGCCCGGCGATCTCGGCGACGCATGCAGGCAGCCGCTGGGACATCGGCACGCCCGGCGCAATGCGCGCCCCCGGCGAGGCCTCGGGTTCCGCCGCGCTGGAATGCGCGATGGACGAGGCAGCCCATGCCGCGGGCCTCGACCCGCTGGAGTTCCGCCTCCGGAACTACGCCGAGACCGATCCGGCGAGCGGGCGGGCGTTCTCCTCGAAGGAGCTGCGCGAATGCTACCGGCTCGGCGCGGAGCGCTTCGGCTGGGCCGGGCGGCCGCTGGAGCCCGGGCAGATGCGCGACGCCAGGGGACGGCTGATCGGCTGGGGCATGGGCACGTCGCTGTTCCAGGCGCCGATGTTCCGCGCCGAGGCCCGCGCCACGCTGCGCGCCGACGGCACCGCGGTGGTGGAGACCGCCGCCGCCGACATGGGCCAGGGCGCCTGGACCGCGCTGGCGCAGATCGCGGCGGACGGGCTGGGGCTGGACCTCGCGCAGGTCGAGTTCCGCTCCGGCGACTCGAAGCTGCCCGATGCCGGGATCGCGGGCGGCTCGGGCCATACCGCAACAGCGGGCAGCGCGCTCTTCTCCGCCGGGCAGGATGTCGTGGCGAAGCTCGCCGCGCTGGCGCTCGCGGATCCGGATTCGCCGCTGCACGGCGCCGGGAACCAGGCGGTGACCGCGCGCGACGGACGCCTGTTCCTCGCCGCCGACGAAAGCCGCTCGGCCAGCTATGCCGACATCCTCGCCAGCGCCGGGCAGGAGGCCCTGACCGGCAATGGCGAGGGCGTGCGCAATCCCAAGGATGCCGAAGAGCGCGCGATGTTCTCGCATGGCGCGGTCTTCGCCGAGGTGGCGGTCGATCCCGACCTGTTCCAGATCCGGGTCACCCGGCTGGTCGGCGCCTTCGCCGCCGGGCAGATCATCAACCCGAAGCTCGCCGAGAGCCAGCTGCTGGGCGGGATGGTCTGGGGGCTGGGCTTCGCGCTGCACGAGGAAGGCATCCACGATCCGCGCACCGGGCGGCCGGTGAACGGCGACCTCGCGGGATACCACGTTCCGGTCAATGCCGATTTCGTGCAGATCGAGGCGCTGACCGTCCCGGAGGCCGACCCCTATGTCAACGCGCTCGGCGTCAAGGGCGTGGGCGAGATCGGCATCACCGGCTCGGTCGGGGCCATCGCCAACGCGGTCTGGCACGCCACCGGCAGGCGTGCCCGGCGCTTCCCGATCCATGTCGAGGACCTGCTCTGACCCTCGGGGAGGCCTCGCGTTAATCCTTTGGGAGGACTCGCCCCCTACCCTGCGCTCCGGTCCCTCTGCGGGCCGGGGCCGGGAAAGGGACTTCCATGACGACAAGCGCAAAATCCGTTCTGCTGGTCGATGACGAGCAGATGCTGCTCGACATGACCGCCATGGCCTGCGGGGCGGCGGGCTTCACCGCGATCAAGGCGCTCAGCGGGCCCGAGGCGCTGGCGCAGCTGGCCGAGCATCCCGAGATCGGGCTGATCCTGACCGATATCGGCCTGACCCGGGAAATGGACGGCTTCGCGCTGGCCGCCGAGGCGCGGCGGATGCGCCCCGATCTGCGGCTGATCTTCTTCTCCGGCTATGGCGACCAGGCGGAGCGTCCGGCCGAGTTCTCGGACGCAAAAGTGCTGGGCAAGCCGGTGCCCCTGGCGGTCCTCCGCAGCGAAATCGGCGCCGCCCTGACGGGCTGAACCCGGCCGGCCGGGTCCGCACGGCCGCAAACAGCGGGCTCCGCGCCCCCCAAGCATGACATCCCGAACCGCCGCGCCTTGGCGACGGCCTTTCCCGCGGCACCGTTCGCTTGGCCAGCGGCTGCATGTCGAAGGCAAGTGGGTGGGCCGACGACGCCTGTCCCCATGCAATTGTCCCAGGCCAACCGTGACCCGGATGCCGGCAGCCGTGAAGCGGTTCCGGAGGATAGGGCAAGGGTCCTAGGTCCGAGCGCAACCGTGCATGGCCAGGATCCCGGCCCCGGCAACCAAGTGGTCGGAGACGCGTGGCAACGGCGGGGCGCGATCTCTGGTCCTGGAGTAGCTCATGATTTGCCACTGCTTGCTGGCACCCCGGGCTGGCCGGTCGGCGGCAAGAGCTTCGCCGACCGGCGCGAAGGGATCCGGCGCCATGTCCCCGACACGCCGGACCGTCCGGTCCCCGGCCAGCGCCATCGGGATCGCTCCGTCAGGTACATGGATCGCCCCCGGGGAGCGAGGGCAGGACCGCCGTCGGCGCGAAAGCCACCCCGGTGACAGGCGACCGTCTGCCTCCGTCGTCCGGACGCGCGGCCGGGCTTGTGCCATGCAACCTTGGCCGCTGCCGGGTCAGGAAGGCTATCCAGGCAAGCACATCCTCGTCGGCCACGTCCCCGAGCGCGGCCGGATTCGGGCGCATCTGGTCGACCGCCTCCGGGCCCCTGCCCTGCCGCAGTCCGACCGGGCGAAGACGGCAAGGGCCGGGCCTGCGCCGACCCTGGCGTCGATCTTCCGGCGACCGTGGCGGCAGCGACTACAGGCATGCGCCGGGACGCTCCACCGGAAATCCAGCAGCGCATCGCCGCCACCGGTCCGGGACCCATGCCGACCGCAGTGCTTCCAAAGCCGGAGAGCATGCGCGCCGCCGCCGCCCTGATGCCCCTGCACGCGCCAGAGGCCGCAAGTTTCCCGCAGCCGGAGCCGCGGAGGAGCAGATCGCCAAGAGAAGAACCGAAAAACATGGCGCCAGGGGCGCCGCGAAAGTCCCGTATGCCAAATCACCGGCGAACTCAGGGAGAACGGGTGCGGCGCCAAGGTGGACGCAACCTGCGGACGCCGCGGCATCGGCTCCGGCACGTTCTGCAATGAGCTGAGTCGCGCCGATGGCCCGAGCGGCATTGACGGATGCGCGGGAAGTTCGGCGGCATGGAGGCCAGCGGGGCCAAACGGCTGCGTGACCTCGGGGCCGGGAATGCCAAGCTGGAGCGGACAGAGCCTTTGTTCCTCGGAGTTGACCATCGTGCCACCATCGCTTCAAGCCAGATGCGCGGCGACGAATGCGGGCCTGATGCTCGACATATCGGCGATGAAGGAGCGACTGGAAAAGCCCGGGCAGGCACACCAGTCCGAATGCCTGCCCGGACGGCAGGCCTGTGGCTCGGAGACGGCCGCGGGCCACCAGAAAACTGAGTTCGGCCTCCGCGGACGCAGCGCCTGCCAGTTAGTGGGGCTTGCGCGCTCCGTCCCGCAATAGCGGCCTGCCGTCCGCAGCCACGGGGCCGCCGCGACATGCACAAAAGCGCGGGCCGCGGAAAGCCGGCGCCGCGGCGACTAGCGCCTACATGCATTTCTTCGCCGGGAAAGGCCGGTGGAAAACCGCAAGCGCACCTGCCGGCTCTGGCCGGCCGAAGGCCTGCCGGTGCGAACCAGGAAACGCCGCAAGTGGCCCCGGCGGGACCATGTGCCGCTGGCGGTGCCGGATCGTCCAATGCTGAGGTGGCCGCTGCACTTCGCTGGCGATCAGCTGGCCGACCGCAGGCGCTTCATTCGCCATTGCCGCTCGGACCGATGGCGCAGCATGCCCATTGCTCGACATCGCCGATGATCGCGGCCGCGTCTGCCCCGGCCGGATGGCCGGCGTCTCGAGCTCCGGGGCGCGGCTGGTGCGGTTCCCCGGCGAGCTGGCGCTGAGCCCGAACGAGGTCTCGTCCTCGGGTTGCCAATGGCAGCGCCACTGGTCCGAGCGGCCACTGGCGACGGACCCGAGGGCACAAGCAAGGCGATGCGCGCCCGGGCTGAGCGCACCAGTGTCGAGCATTGCTTCATCGAGCCCGGCAAGCCTTCGCCGGGAGCTTAACCGGCACCCGCCGCTGGTTCAGGCCGCTCCGGCACGCCCGCGAGGAGATCCACCGATGGCCGGATCGCAGCCCCCGCGCGCCGCATTCCGCGCTAGAGAACCTGTCGCCGGCCAAATGCCTGATGAAGGCCGCAGCTCGGCACTTGAACCCGATCGGAGGATTGCAGCTCAGACCCGCCCGGATGACGGGGGAAGATCAGCGGCGGGCGCGTTGGCCACGGCCCAGCGGCCGCCCTGGTCCTCCACCGCGCAGGAACCCGAAAAGGCCATGAAGGATGCCGGACCGGACCTTCGCCTGCCGATCCATGCCTCCAGCCCCACGGACCTCAGGGCGTGCCGGTCGCCACGCAGGCCAACGCGCGCCGCCTGGAAAATGTCGCACTCGAGGCACTGGCGGCCCGCTGCGCCGCCCTTTCGCCACACCGCCGGGGAACGGAACTGGCCGCACCCCGACGGCCATTCCGCGCGGGACCGCGAGGTCAGGGCTGGCCCGATCCGGCCGCCCTCGGGTTGGCGCGCTGCGGGCAGCCGGGTCGGGCCTTGCCGCCCTGCCGTCCCGCGCTATCCGCGGGCAAGCAGCGCCGCCAGCAGGTCGGCACGGCTCAGCATGCCGACCACCCGGCCCTCCGCCACCACCGGGAAGGCGCGGTGCGGCAGGTCGCGGAAGGCCTCGGCCGCCGCGACGATCTCGGTCCCGGCATCCAGCACCGCGACCTCCGCCGTCATGTGCTGCGCCACCGTGTCGGACCAGCGCTGGTAATAGGCCGCGCTCAGCGCCGGGCCGAAACAGTCCTTCTGGGTCAGGATGCCGGCCAGCTGCCCCTCCGGCGACAGCACAGGCGCCGCCGAGACCCGCGCCGCCACCAGCCGCGTGACCGCCTCGCGCATCGGCATCTCCGGCGACAGCGCCAGGAACTCGCGGCGCATCACCCCGGCAATCGTCTCCTCCGCCATCGCCTATCCTCCGAAATCGTCGCTGAAGATCCGCTCCGGCTCCACCCCGGCCTGGTCGAGCGTCCGGCGCACCGCGGCGATCATCAGGGGCGGGCCGCAGAGATAGTATTCGCAGTCCTCCGGCGCCGGATGGCGGCGCAGCGCGGCCCCCAGCGTCTCGTGGATGAAGCCGGTCGCCCCGGTCCAGCGGTCGCCCGGTGCCGGGTCCGACAGCGCGGGCGTCCAGGAGAAATTCGGCCGCTCGCGCGCGATCGCCTCGAATTCCTCCGTGTAGAACAGGTCGATGGCCGAACGCGCGCCGTAGAAGTAGCTCATCTTCCGCGGCGCGCCTGCCGCGACCTGCTCGTGGATCAGCGCGCGCAAGGGCGCCATGCCGACCCCGCCGCCGACGAAGACCATCTCGCGCTCCGTCGGCTGGACGTGGAACTCGCCATAGGGCCCCGACAGCTCCATCGGATCGCCCGGCTTCAGCCCGAAGAGATAGGAGGAAACCAGCCCCGGCGGCACCGTCTCCTCCTGTCCGGGCGGCGGCACGGCGAGTCGGATGTTGAACACCGCGCGGCCGCGGTCCTCGGGGCGGTTGGCGATCGAATAGGCCCGCGTCACCGGCCCCCGGGCGGACGCCGCCAGCCCGCGCCAGCCCGCGTCGTTCCAGGTCTCGGCAAACTCCTCCGGCACATCGATGCGGGAAAACGGCAGCCGGTAGGCCGGGACGGTCAATTGCATGAAGCTGCCCGCGCGGAACTGCAGGTCCTCCTCGCCGGGCAATTCCAGCACCAGTTCGCGGATCAAGGGCGCCAGCATCCGGTTCGAGACCACCCGGCAATGGCGCGTCTCGACATCGAGCAGCCCGGCGGGCAGCTCGACTTCGACCGGCCCCTTCACCGCGACCTGGCAGGCCAGCCGGACATGGTCGCGCCGCTCGCGCGCCGACAGCATCCCCTTCTCGGTCGCGCCGGGCTCGCCCGCACCATGGGCGGTGACCCGGCAGAGCCCGCAGCTGCCCTTGCCGCCGCAGCCCGCCGGGATGCCCAGGCCCGCATTCTGCAGCGTCAGCAGCAGCGTGTCGCCCTTCCTCGCCTCGATCCGGCGGTCGCCATTGACGGTGACGGTCGCGGCGCCGCCCGGCACCAGCCGGTCGCGCGCCGCCAGCAGCACGACGGTCAGGACCAGCAGCAGTCCGACGATGACGGCAAGCCCCAGCAGGATCTCGGTCATGGCGCCACCATCTGGCCGAACGCGGCGAAGCCCAGCGACATCATCCCGGCCAGCATGAAGGTGATGCCGAGGCCCCTGAGCCCGCCGGGCAGGTCGGCATAGGCCAGCCGCGCCCGGATCGCCGACAGCATGATCACCGCCAGCGCGAAGCCCGCGCCGCTGCCGAGGCCGAAGACGAAGGATTCCGGCAGGCTGTAGCGCCGCTCCACCATGAAGAGGCTGGCCGCGAGGATCGCGCATTGCACGGTCAGCAGCGGCAGGAACACCCCGAAGGCGGCGTGGATCGCCGGCGCGAAACGTTCCAGAAGCATCTCCAGCATCTGCACGGCCGCCGCGATCAGCCCGATGAAGCACAGGAGCGACAGGTAGCTGAGATCGACCTCGGGCAGCCCCGCCCAGGCCCAGGCGCCCGGCGCCAGCACTGCGGTGTAGAGGATCTGGCTCAGCGGCACGGTGATCCCCATCACGCCGATCATCGCGATGCCCAGCCCCACGGCGGTGCCCGGACGCTTCGACAGGGCGAGGAAGGTGCAGAGGCCGAGGAAGAAGGCCAGCGGCATGTTCTCGACGAACATCGCGCGCAGGAAGAGATCGCCCAGACCGGTCATGGCCGCGCCTCCTGCACCTCGGGCGGGACGTGCTCGGGCGCCTCCTGCTGTTCGGGGAAGGCGCTGCGCAGCGCCCAGACGGCGAAGCCGAGGATGAAGAAGGCCGAAGGCGCCAGCAGCATCAGCGACAGCGGCGTGAACCAGCCGCCCTGCTCCGCCGTGGGCAGCACGGTCAGGCCCATCAGCGTGCCCTGGCCGAACAATTCGCGGATCGCGCCGACAGCCAGCAGGATCGCCGAATAGCCCAGGCCGTTGCCGAGCGCGTCGATCATCGAAGGGAGCGGCGGGTTCGAGCGGGCGAAGCCCTCGGTGCGGCCGAGCACCAGGCAGTTGGTGGTGATCAGCCCGACGAAGACCGACAGCCGCTGCGAGATCTCGAACAGGTAGGCCTGCAGCACCTGGTCGATGACGATGACCAGCGAGGCGACGATGACGATCTGCACGATCAGGCGGATCGAGTTCGGCAGGTGGCGGCGGATCAGGCTGACCGCCAGCGACGAGAGCACCAGCACGACGGTCAGCGAGGCGGCCATGGTGGCGGCGGTCTCCAGCGAGGTCGTCACCGCCAGCGACGAGCAGATGCCGAGGATCTGCACCGTCACCGGGTTCCGGCCCAGCAGCGGCTCGGTGAAGATGCGCGGCAGGGCCATCAGAATTCCCCCCGCTTCACCGCGGCGATCAGCGGCCCGTAGCCCTGCGGCCCCAGCCAGAAGCGGATGATCCGGCTCATCGCATTGCTGGTCCGCGTCGCGCCGGTGATGCCGTCGACTTCGTAATCGGTCGTTGCAGGTCCCTTGGCGACCGCGAAGCGCATCTCGCCCGAGGCGTCCTGCCAGCGGGTCCCGGCAAAGCTTTCCTGCCAGCGCGGCTCCTCGATGCGGGCACCGAGGCCGGGGGTTTCCGACTGCGCGGTGATGGCGATCCCGGCGATGGTCTCCATGTCGCCGTTGACCGCCAGCATCGCGTCGATCGGGCCGTTGTAGCCCGCGCCCGCGATAGGCAGGATCATCAGCCGGATCGCTTCGCCCTCGCGCAGAAGGAAGACCTGCGCGTAATCGGGCCGGTTGCCGATCCCGGCGACGTCCTCTTCCGGGCTGAGCGCCGTCCAGTTGGCGGTGTCCATCAGCGCGCTTTCCAGCGTTCCGGGCGTCACGTTTTCGGCGGCGCGGCCGCGGGCGAGGTCGATCACCACGGTGGACAGCTGCGCCTCCTCCGAGGCGGCCAGGATGTCCGACATGCCGGGGATGGCGGCCAGCAGCGCCTCCAGCCGGGCCTGCGTCTCGGCGGCGCGGTTGGCGGTCTGGACCGGACGCAGCAGAACGGTCGCGCCCGAGACCAGCAGCGTGCAGAACAGCGCGGTCAGGAAGGCCACGAACACGGTCTTCCCGCGGCTCTCGTTCGGCTGCGCCAGCATCCGCTGCCAGGCATGGATCGGGTTCAGGTCAGCCATGTCGCCGTTTCCTGTCTTTGAGCCAGAGCGTGATCGCGATCTCGTCGCACAGGGGCGCCGCGAGCGAGACGAAGAGCGCGGCCGAGACCGCAAGCTGCACCGGCGCCGCCCCGGTCCAGAGCGCCAGGAAGAGCGAGACGAGCGCGCCATAGAGCAGCCCGTTCAGCCAGCGGCCGAGCCGGGTGGAGGCGGAGGCGACCGGATCGGCGACCAGCAGCGCCAGCACGCCCGCCACGGCTGGGAAGACCGCCGCGACCGGCAGGCCCGCCAGCCAGCCCGCGCCGAGAGCGAGGGCCGCGCCGAAGACCAGTCCGGGCGCCATGATGCCGGTGCCCATGCCGATCGCCAGCGCGGGGACCGCCGCCCAGCCGATCTGTACCGGCAGGTCGGGCCAGGGCGCGGCGGGAAAGCCGAACCCCATGAAGGCCAGCGCGACCGTGGCGGGGTTCAGCACGTTGCGCCCCCAGCCGCCGAAGGCAAGTTCAGCCACCACCACGCCGAAGCTGGTGGAGAGGATCAGCGCCACCGGCCCCAGCTCCTCCGGCGCGAGGACGGCCAGCGCCAGCGCGGTGACGGTGCCCGCCAGCGAGGGCGGCTGCGCGCGGGCGAGCATCCACATGACGTGCCAGGCCCCGGCCACGGCCAGGAAGACGGCCAGCCGCAGCAACCCTGCCGCGCCTTCGAGCCCCAGCCAGACAGCGCCCACCGGCAGGAGCGCCATGATCAGCAGCTCCGCCACGGTTTCCCGGTCCCAGATGCCGCGGATCATGCGCGCCTCCCCTTCATCCGGTCTGCCGCGCGCGGCCGGTCCGGGACGGCGGCCCCTGCCCGCCGTGCCGCGCCGCCATCATGCCCGGCTCCCAGAGCGGCAGAGGACGGCGGCCGGGCCAGCGCGCGCAGCTGCAGGCGCCCGGAACGGGCGGGCGAAGGAACGGGTTGGGCCGTCATGCCGCTTCCTCCGCCTCGATCCGCTGCAGCAGCCCGCCGAGCAGTCCCGACAGACGCGGCTCGGCGCAGGTCACGTAATCGGCCAGCGCCAGGTCCTCCTCCAGCAGCGACAGCGCGCCCAGGCGCGCGGCCGCCTCGCCGTCGCCCGCCGAAAGCGCCCGCAGCAGCGGCATCGCCGGGACCACCCCGCCGAGCGCGTGCTCCACGGCCGCGGTCGGGATCAGCGGCAGCGGCCGCGAGGCGCCCTTCAGCGCGCGCAGGAACCAATGCGTGCGGCGGCGCGGATCGGCGGGCAGCGCCACGGTCGCCTGCCGGTCGCGCGGCAGCAGCCAGCGCGACTCGCGCCCCTCCAGCACGGACCCCGACAGGATCACGTTGCGGCCGGGCTTCAGGTGGCCCTGGGCCAGCCCGCGCAGGTCGGCCCAGGCCTGGGTTCGCACCAGCCGCGCGTCGCGCAGCGCGCCGCCCGCCACCGAGACCAGCCGGGTCTCGCGCAGCATGCCGGTCTCCAGCAGCTCGCCGATCGCGGCGACGTCCTCGGCAGCAATGTCCCAGACCGGGCGGCCGATCGCCGCCGGGAAATGCCGGTGGATCTGGAATCCCGCCAGCCCCCAGGGGTGCAGCGCCCGCGCAGTCACGACCCGCACGCCCGGCGGTTCGGGCAGCCGCGCCGGCCCCTCGGCCCGGCAGAGGAAGACCTGTTCGGAGGCCAGGCACTGCAGGGCGGCCAGCCCGCGGGCGAAGGCCTCTTCCGCGCCCGCGACGGCGCGGACCGGATCGGGCGCGCCGGGCCGGGTGTCGAGCGCCATGGCGAAGATCGCGGCCGGAACGTCCTCCGGTCCCGGCATCCGGCCGAAGGGGCGCGAGCGGAAGGCGGACCAGAGCCCCGAGGCTTTCAGCAGCTCGCGCAGCGGTCCCGCGGCCGCGTCGCCGGGCAGGACGTGGCGGTGGCGCCCTGCCGCCGGTTCGCGGAACAGCGTGACGCGGCGCAGCCGGTGCCCCGGCCCCAGTTCAAGATGCCCGACCCGCCCGGCCATCGGCGCGGCAAGCACCGTCCCGGCCGGGTTGCGCAGGCGCAGCAGCGGCGCGCCCTGGGCCAGCACCGTGCCTTCCGCGGCCAGCGGCTCGACCCGCAGATCCTCGGCCAGCGACGCCAGCAGGGAGGCTTCCTCGGTCAGCACCGTTTCCGGTTCCGTACCGCCGGCACTCTCCGGCTGAGCCACGTTCAAACCCTTCGACCAGAAACCCGGCACGGACATCTCCCGGCGGTGCACCCAATTCCCGAAACCCGACAATAGCCGCTTTAAATCCGTATCTTAGATACATCTTGATATGACTCATCGTCGGTGCGAGCATGTTAACACTTCCTAACCGAGAGTGATCAAGCGATAATTGCCATGCCGGTCCGGACCTATTTCACCGCCCTTTTCGCCGCCGCCCTGACGGGGCTGATTGTTTCCACCGCCGCCCCGGCGCAGGAGACGGAGGCGGCACCGGAAACCGGCATCTCGACCTTCGTCATGCCGCGCAGCGGGCCCTATTCGCCGGACCGGATCGCCATCCCGAATGCGCGCGCCATCGCCGCCTGGATCCGCTCGGGCCATTCCAACGCGACCTCGGAGGCCTTCACCCATTGGGACGCGGACGGCGCGATCCCGCCGAACTGCTCGGTCTGCCACTCCGGCGCGGGATTCCGCAGCTATCACGGGCTGGACGGCTCGCCCCCCGGCCTGCCGGAAAACCCGGTGCCGGTGGGCGGCGTGGTCGATTGCGCCACCTGCCACGATCCGGGCATGGGCCAGATCACCGAGGTGAAGCTGCCGTCGGGCGCAATGCATCCGGTGACCTCCTCGGCCGAGGCCGCCTGCGTCACCTGCCACCAGGCGCGGACCTCGGGGGCGAACGTGACAAAGGCCGTGGGCGACCTGCCCGAGGACGAGGTCGGCCCCGAGCTCAGCTTCGTCAATCCGCATTACGCGGGCGCGGCGGCGTCGAATTTCGGCAGCTACGGCAAGCTCGGCTACCAGTATGGCGGCAAGACCTATACCGGGCGCTTTTTGCATGCCAAGCCGGTCTCGGGCTGCCTGAGCTGCCACGATCCGCACAGCCTGGAAGTGACCGAGGACACCTGCCTGATCTGCCACCAGACCGGCGACGACCAGGCGATCCGCATCTCGCGCCAGAGCTATGACGGCAGCGGCGACACGGCCAAGGGCATCTACGAGGACATCAAGGCGAATTCCGCCACGCTGATGGCCGCGATCGAGACCTATGCCGCAGAGGTTGCCGGGGTGCCGGTGGTCTATGACGGCGCGCACCACCCGTATTTCTTCGCCGATGCCAATGGCGACGGGCTGGCCGACCAGCAGGACGGCAAGCCCGTGCGCTACAATGCCTGGACGCCGCGGATGCTGAAGGCCGCCTACAACTGGAAGGTGGTGAATGCCGACCAGGGCATCCATGTCCACAATCCGCATTACGCGCTGGAGCTGCTCTACGATTCCACCGAGGACCTGTATGCGGCGACCGGGGGCGATTTCGCGGCGCTCGGCCTCGCCCGCTGACATCCGGCGGTCGCGCATGGAAAAGGACCGGAGGCGTGCGCCCCGGTCCTTGGCATGTCAGGGCAGCAGGTTCAGAGCAGCTCGCGCTTCAGCGCCGAGACCGCGGCCGCAGCCTTCTCGGCCGCCTCTTCCAGCCCCTTGGCCAGCTCCTCCATCACCGGATCGCCGTCGCCGCGGCGGCGCAGGATGCGCGCGCTCGAGGCGCTGACCGCCGAGACGTTGGACATCGCGTGCAGCGCATCGCCGAAACGCTTCAGCAGTTCCTCGCTGGTTTCGGCCCCGCCATCGGCCGCGCCGGCGTTGGTCACGTCGGCCGAGAGCGCCAGCACGGTGGAAACCCGGCCGCCCGCCCATTCCAGCGGGAAGATCTCGACGTCCCAGATCGTTTCGCCTCCGGTGCCGCGGAATACCCCGCAGAATCCGGCTGGCGTGCCCTCGAAGGCCTGCTCCACCGCCGCCCGTGCCTTTGCCTCCTCCGCGCCGGTCCAGAACTCCGCCCAGATCCGGCCGCAGATCTCGCTTTCCTCCAGCTTGAGCTGATCCAGCCCGCGCCGGTTGATTGCGAGGATCTGCCCCTCGCGGTTCAGAACCTTGGCACACAGATCCGTCCGCTGGGCCAGATAGCCCAGCATCACGGAAATCGACTGCGCCGTGAGCTCTTCCCTGCTGTAAGCGACGACCATTCCAGCCCCCTCCACACGAAACCGTGAACACTTTAATTGAAACTGCCGCAGCTTTCCAAGGGGAAGCTCGACTCAAAGTGATCACTTTCCTGCGGCGAAGGCCCTGGCCATGGCGGTGCGCAGCGAGCTGGAGGAGAACGGCTTCTGCACAACCACGCAGGGCGGGTAGGCGGCGATCAGCTCGGGCGCCGCGCCATAGCCGGTGGCCAGAACGAACGGCGTGCCCGACGCGGCCAGCCTCTCCGCGACCGCGACCGACTGCTCCTCGCCCAGATTGACGTCGAGCACCGCGAAATCCACCGCACTGCCCTCGAGGAATCCGAGCGCGGCCTTCACGCTGGCGAAGATCTTGACCTCGTCCGCTCCCATTTCTTCCAGGATGCCCGCGGCGTCCAGGGCGATGATCAGCGTGTCCTCGAGCACCAGGCCCGTCCCCGACAGCGCGATTTCGGACAGGGCCGCGGCCGCAGCCGTCCCGCCCGGCGGCATCGCGCCCCCCTCCACCGAAGCGACCGCCGCGGCCGGCAGCAGGAAGCGCGCCTCCAGCCCGGTGACCCGGTAATCGACCTCGGCCTCGCCCTTCAGCTCGTGCGGGACCGAGTTCTCGATGATCATCGTGCCGAATCCGCGCCGCTCGGGCGCCCGCACCGGCGGGCCGCCCCGCTCGGTCCAGCTCAGGCGCAGCGCGCCGCCCGGGGCCGGTTCCATCCGGACATGGACCTTGCCCGCCTCCTCGCGCAGCGCGCCGTATTTCACCGAATTGGTGGCCAGCTCGTGCAGCACCAGCGCCATCGTCGTGTAGGCATTGGGCTCCACCAGCGCATCCCCGCCCTCGATCTCGACCCGCGACGCGCAGGAGGCATAGGCCTCGAACTCGCACTGGATCAGCGCGCGCAGCGAGGCGGGCTCCCAATGTTCCGCGGTCAGCTGGTCATGGGCGCGGGCCAGCGCCTGGATGCGGCCGTCGAGATTCTCGGTGAATTCCTCCAGCGTTCGCGCGGAATTCTTCGACTGCGCCAGCAGGCCCCGCATCAGGTTGAGAATGTTGCGCACCCGGTGGTTCAGCTCGGAGATCAGCAGCTGCTGGCGTTCCTGCGCGCGCTTGCGTTCCATGTTGGCGGCATCGGTGATCTTCAGGAAGATCTCCAGCAGCACGACGCGGAGCAGCTCCGCCGTGTGCTGTTCCTCGCCGGTCCAGGGGGCGGAGCGGCCCTCGACGGTTTCGGTCCAGACCTCGAAGCTGCGCCGGGGCGTCAGCCGCGTGCCGTTCGGGCCGACCTCGACCGGCTTCGACGGCTCGCCGGCCCAGTCGACGGTCTCGCGCATCTCGCGGCGGCAGAGGACGAGATAGTCGCGCGGCCGCTTGGAGACCGGGATGGCCAGGATGCCGGCGCAGCGGCGGGCATGGTCGCGCGCGGGCTCGTGCAGCGCCCCCAGCCGGTCCGCCGCATAGACGCCCGACCCGATCGAACGGTCGAGAAAGCGCGACAGCGAGCGGAACTCCTCCTCGGTGGGCGTGCGGCCGCGGGCGTGGAAGGTCTCGTTCTCGAACAGGACGATGCCGTCATGCGGGATGACGTTGCCGATCTCCTCGGACACCGCCATCAGGCTTTCCGCAAGGTTCCGGCCGTCGGCCATCTGCGCCATCAGCATGGTCTGCAGCCGCGACGCGTCGCTTTCGGACTTCTTGCGCTGCGCGTCCTCGAAGCGGATCAGTTCGTAGGAGAACATGTGCGCGAACATCTCGATCGCGGTGCGGCGCTCGTAATCGATGTAGCGCGGGCTGTCATGGTGGCAGGCGAACAGCCCCCAGAGCTCGCCCTCCTTCATGATCGAGACCGACATCGAGGCCTCGACCCCCATGTTCTTCAGGTACTCGACATGGATCGGCGACACCGCGCGGGTGACGGCCAGCGACAGGTCGAGCGGGCGGCCGTCGAGCGTCACGCCGGGCAGGACCGGGCTGCCTTCGTCGGCGACATCCGCGATCAGCCGCAGGAGCGAGCGCTTGTAGAGCGCGCGGGCCTGGACCGGAATGTCCGAAGCCGGGAACATCAGCCCGCCATAGCGGCTCTGGCCATCCAGGCGGCTCTCGGCGATCACCTTGCCCGAGGCATCGGGCTGGAACTGGTAGACCATGACGCTGTCGAAGCCGCAGAACGCCTGCAGCCCGCGGGCGGCGTCGCGGGCCAGCGTCGCCAGGTCCCGGTCGCGGCGCAGCCCGGCGATCTGCGGATAGACCTCGGCCAGCATGTCGCGGCTGCGCGCCACGCGCTTGGGCTCGAATTCGACCATGAGGTGGCGGCCCGACTGGTGCAGGCTGACATCGAAGCTGCGCCCGCCGCGCAGCTCGACCCCGAACAGCCGGGTGGCGGCGTCGCGGATCTCCGCGCCGCGCAGGTTGTCGCGGATCCGGGCAAAGCCTTCGGCCGAAACCAGCTCGGACAGCGGACGGCCCGCCGCCGCATCCGCGTCGATGCCGAGGATGTCGACAAGGTTGGCCGAAGCATGCTGCACCAGCCAGTCCGAGGACAGCGCCAGCAAGGCGCCGTAGGACTGGACCCGGCCGAGCAGGTGGATCGGTTCGCGGTCGCAATTCGTCAGGTCGACCGCCTGCCCCGGCGGGAAGCCCGCGCGTTCCTCGCTCACGCCGCCCTCCCCGCGAAAGTGTCCTGCACGCCGGCCGCCAGCTGGAACAGCTCGAAGCCCAGCTCGGCATCGGCGATCACCGCCGCGGCCCGCGGGCTGCCGGTCCCGACCCGGCCGAGCGCCGCGCAATGCGCCTTCCACAGCGGCCGCACATCCGGCGCCGCGAAATAGGCCGGCATTTCCGACGGCGGCAGCAGCCCTGCCAGCGTGCGCCGCATCACCTCGGTGCCCAGCCGCGAGCCGAGCACGATGTAGTCCACCGCCAGCGGATCGAGCGGCCCGGCCGGGGCCACGCCCTGGTGCCGGGCGCCGCGCCGCGCGAGATCCGCGTCGAGCCGCAACAGCAGATCGGCGATGACCCCGCGCGAGGCCAGTTCCGGCGCATCGCAGCTTTCGCAGAGCGCGGCCAGGCCGGCGCGCTGCGCGGCGAGGAACCAGGTCAGCCGCTCCGGCATCCCGGCGGCGAACGGGGCAAAGGCAGTTTCGGTGCGCAGGTGCTGTGCCTGCGTGGCGGTCCGGAGCTGGTGGCGGAAACCCGGAACCGGGCCTGCCGCGGCATCCGTCGATGCTGCATCCTGTATCAATGTCTTTCCCGGCCCCCGCGCAGGGACTCTCCACGTAAGTCACTCAGCCGTGAATGCGCGGGCGCGCGGAAAGTTCCCCCGGCAGCGGAAAAAGTTTCTTCCGCCTTACGGCCTCGCGCCGCGCCGCTCCCGGCCGACCGGGTCGGGACAGCAGGGCGGCGGGGCCGCGTCGATCTCCGCGCCCCAGGGATCGGGACCGGCCAGGGCGCCGCCGCCGCGGCGGAATTCCATGACGATGTCGGTGCGCGGGTCGTAGCGCGGCCAGTGCGGCAGGCCCGGCCCGTTGGGATCGCCGCGCCGCACGAAGCGCAGCAGCGCGCCGCTGATCATGGCCGCGGCGGCGCGGTCGGCCGCGGTGGTGCGCGCGCCGTAGCGGATGTCCTCGGTCGCGAGGAAGAACGGGATGTCCGAGGCATGGCCCGCCCCCGGGGCCTCGACCGAGCCCGGCACGTAGGAGAAGCGGTAGTGCCAGACCGGCAGGCCCGCCGCCGCATATGTCCGCGCCGCCTGCCGCGCCCCCGCCACCATGTAGCCCGTCCGCCCGCCCAGGTCGTCATCGGTCGCGCCGATCAGCGCCGGGACATGGGCGAAGGCGCCCGCGGCGTAAGCCGCGCCCGGATCTGCCATGATCCGGCCGTCGACATAGGGCCCCGCCCAGGTCCGGCCCGCCTCGGGCCCCATGGTCAGCCAGTTGAGCCCGCCGCAGATCTCCTCCGCGGGCAGCGCGCGCAGGGCGGCCAGCGCCTCGGGCCCGCTGCCCTCGATGCCGTGGCGCGCCGCGAAGGCCGTCCCGATCGCCTCCATCTCCTCCTGGGTCGCGGTGCCCGGCCGCCCGCCGTTCATGCCCGAGAGGATCGCCGCCTTGTGGAACAGCCCCTGCGCCAGCGGCGAGGTGGCGAGGAAATGCACCGAGGCGCCGCCCGCGCTCTCGCCCATCAGCGTGACATTGCCGGGATCGCCGCCGAAGGCCGCGACATTGTCCCGGACCCATTCCAGCGCCGCGATCTGGTCGAGCAGCCCGTAATTTCCCAGGAGCCCGTCCTCCTCGTCCGCGGCAGTCAGCGCCGGGTGGGCGAAGGTGCCGAACCGGCCGAGCCGGTAGTTGATGCCGACGAAGACGATGCCCTGCCGCGCCAGCGCTTCGCCCGAATAGGTCGCGGGCGAGGCGCCGCCATTGACGAAGGCGCCGCCATGGATCCAGACCAGCACCGGCAGCCCCTGCCCCGCCGCGGCCGGGCGCCAGAGGTTGAGATAGAGGCAGTCCTCGTCCGGCTCCGCCCCGAGCGGCGCCGCATCGACATCGACCGGCGCCTGCATGCAGTCATTGCCGTAGCCGTCCGCGTCGCGGATGCCGTCCCAGCGCGGCGCGGGCTGCGGCGCGCGCCAGCGCAGCGGACCCACCGGCGGGGCGGCATATCGGATGCCTTTCCAGGCGGCGCCGCCGCCGGAGAGGGTGCCGCGCAAGATGCCGGCCTCGAGCCGCACCTCGGCGGGAAATTCGGCGCGCGCGGCACCGGGAAAGAGCGAGGCCAGCCCCAGCGCGGCGGCGAGTTTCGCGAGATTCATGGAACTCCTCCGCAGTCCACCCCGCTTATATCCGGGAGCGGGCGCTGCGGACAGGGGCGGAGCCCGACTCGGCTGCCCTCCGGAAGAAGGGCCCGAGGGCAGCCGGGTCGGGCCTTCCTGCAGGACCGGCGCGGCGGCGCGGGCGGCAGGCCCCCGAAACGACGAAGGCGGCCCGGAAGGGGCCGCCGATGGCATCCGCAGCGCGGCTGCGGGAAGTCTTCCTGTCACGTCCCCGCCCGGAGGCGGAAGCGCTGTCTCAGCGGGCAGCGCGCAGTGCGGCGGCGTCGATCTCGTCGCGGCTCAGGCCGATGTCGCGCAGGGTCTCGTCGGACAGGGCGGACAGGGCGCGGCGGGTCTTCTCGACGCGGGCGGCCTTGGCGAAGCCGGCAGAGAGGGATTCATAGATGCGCAGGGTGTAGGACGGCTTGCGTGCAGCAAGTGTAGCGGTGGTCAAGGCAGTGCTCCGAAGGTTTTTCATTCGGCAGAAATGACGGTCATTCCTGCTTTCGGATTGCACATAAGTTCCGCAGTTTGAAAACACCAATGCCGGATTGGCCAAGCCGGATTGCAGCCGGCGCATGGCATCCCAAACTCAGCCGAAGCCCTGCGAGGCGAGCCCCCAGAGCCCTTCCGCGGGCGGCACGGCACCGCGTGCCATGGCCAGGCCGGTGCCCGCGCAGCGCAGCCCGGCAGCGGCGAGTTCGTCCTCCAGCCCGCAATGCTCCGGCACGTCCACCCGCAGGAAGCCGCCCGCCGACAGCGCCGCGCCCTGCCGCAGCAGCGACACCGCCGCATCGCGCCCGCCGGCGACCACCGGTCCCAGCATCCGGCCGCGGCCGAAGCTGCGCAGGACGGCATAGCCCCCGGGCGCGGCCAGGAACTGCCCCCGTTCCGCAAGCGCCGCCAGAAGCCCCTGCCGGTCCGTCCCTGTCGCCGCGCGGTCCAGCGCCGCCGCCTGCGCCGGAAGGCCCCGGACCACGGCAGCAGGCCGCGGCTGCGCGATGCCCTGCCATTGCCCGACCTGCCCCGCCGCGCGGAACCCGAAGCGCGCATAGAGCGGCGCCCCGGCCGGCGTGGCACAGAGTCCCAGCGGCAGGTCCCCGGCCAAGTCGGCCAGCGCCCCCAGGATCGCCCGGCCGATGCCGCGGCCGCGGTGGCGCCGGTCGACCAGGATCATCGAGACCCGCCCGGCCGTGCCGAAGCGGGTCAGCAGCCCGCAGCCGACCAGGCGGCCCTCCGCCAGCGCGGCCACGCCTTCGGACAGACCCAGCGCCAGCTCCCAGTCCGCGGCGCGGTGCGGCCAGCCCTCGGCTTCGGACAGCGCCAGGGCAGCGGGCAGATGCGCCGGGCCGAAGGCCCCGAGCGCCAGAACGGGCGCCATGGCTCAGCCCCGGGCGCGCACGAGGAAGGCGCGGAAGTCGTTCACGTTGGTGCCGGTCGGCCCCGGCACGAAGAGATCGCCCGAGGCGGCGAAGGCGCTCCAGGCGTCATGTCCCGTCAGATGCGCCGCCGGATCTGCCCCGGCGGCACGCATCCGCGCCAGCGTGCCGCCATCGGCGAAGGCGCCGGCATTGTCCTCCGAGCCGTCGATGCCGTCGGTGTCGGCGGACAGCGCGGTGACGCCCTCCACCCCGTCGAGATCGAGCGCCGCCGACAGCAGGAACTCGGTGTTGCGCCCGCCCTTGCCCGGCGCGCCGCGCAGCGTCACCGTGGTCTCGCCGCCCGAGAGGATCACCACCGGCGCGCCGAAGGGCTCGCCCGACTGCGCGACATGCGCCGCCAGCGCGGCATGGAACCGGCCGGCCTCGCGCGCCTCGCCTTCCAGCGCGTCCGACAGGATCACCGCGGGCAGCCCCTCGGCCTCCGCGGCATCCTTGGCCGCCTGCAGCGACAGCTCCGCCGAGGCGATCACCCGCACCTCGTTGCGGGCGAAGACCGGATCCTCCGGGCGCGGCGCCTCTTCTGCCGCCTCCAGCGCCGCCGAGACCTTCGGCGGCAGCGCGATCCGGTGGCGCGCGACATGGGCCAGCGCGTCGGCCAGGCTCACCCGGTCGGGCACGGTCGGACCGGAGGCGACCTGGGCCGGATCGTCGCCCGGCACGTCGGAGACCACCAGCGAGACGACCTTGGCAGGATGCGCCGCCGCGGCCAGCCGCCCGCCCTTGATCCGGCTCAGATGCTTGCGGATCGCGTTCATCGCCGAGATCGGCGCGCCGGAGGCCAGCAGCGCCTGGTTCAGCGCCGCCTCGTCCTCCAGCGAAAGGTCCCCGGCCGGGGCGGGCAGCAGCGCAGAGCCGCCGCCGCAGACCAGCGCCACCACCAGGTCGTCCTCGGTCAGGCCCTCGACCGCGGCGAACAGAGCCTCGGACGCGGCCAGCCCGGCCGCATCGGGCACCGGATGCGCGGCCTCCATGACGCGGATCCGCTCGCAGGGCACGGCATAGCCGTAGCGGGTCACCACCACGCCTTCCAGCGGGCCGTCCCAGGCCGCCTCGAAGGCGGCGGCGAGCTGCGCCGCGCCCTTGCCCGCGCCGATCACCACCGTCTTTCCGGCAGGCTTCTGCGGCAGGTGGCGCGGCAGCACCTGCACCGGATCTGCTGCGGCCACGGCGGCCTCGAACAGGCGGGTCAGGAAGGCGCGGTCGGCGGCGGCATCGGTCATCGTCAGGGGTCCTCGATCTTGCTCCGGCGGATGTTAGCGCAGCGCATTGCGGCGTGCACCGCGAAATCCGCGCGCATCAATGGCCGCATTCCCTTCGCTCCCGTCTTCGGCTTTGCTGGGCATGGTATCGAGCACCGGGAGATCACGGGCATGAAGGCGCTTCTTTGGGACATGGACGGCACGCTGATCGACAGCGAGCCCCTGCACGAGCATGCGCTGGCCGAAGCGCTGAAATCGCTGGGCATCGAGCCGGACCCGCACATGCACGACAAGGTGCTCGGGATGGCGGCGGACGCGGTCTATGAGTGGCTCTGCGCCGAATCCGGCCTGTCCCTGCCCTTCCCCGAGTGGATCCGCATCAAGTACGGCCACTACATGAAGGGCGTCGACATCCTGAAGGCGATGCCGGGCGCAGTCGAGGCCTGGCAGGCGGCAGAGGCGGCCGGGCTGAAACAGGCGGTGGCGTCGAATTCCGACCGGATCATCGTCGAGGCCAATCTGGGCCATATGGGCCTGATCTCGCCGGGCATGGTCACGGTCAGCCGCAACGACGTGGTCAGGGGCAAGCCCGATCCCGAGATCTACCTGCGCGCCGCGCATCTTCTGGGCATCGCTCCGGCGGATGCCGTCGTGATGGAGGATTCGGGCACCGGCGCGCAGGCCGGCCTGGCCGCCGGGATGCAGGTGCTGATCGTGCCCTATAGCGAGATCGAGGCCCCCGAAGGCGCGCGCAAGCTGGGCTCGATGGCAGAGCTTGAGGCGCTGATCGCCGCGGCGTGACCGCCGCCGTCCGGATCCGGGACGGACGGACCGGGACTCTCTCGGGCAATCCGGAGGCGCGGCATTCCTGGTGGAGCGTGACGAAGACCGTGATCGCGGTTCTGGCGCTGCGGCTGGCGGAACGGGGACGGCTGGACCTCGACGCGCCGCTGCAGGGCCACGCCTTCACCTTGGCGCAGCTTCTGGCCAACACCTCGGGGCTGGCCGATTACGGCGCGCTGCCGGAATACCACGCGGCAGTGGCGGCCGGCGGGGACCCGTGGCCGGAAGGCGAGCTGCTGGCGCGGACCGGGGCGCGAGGGCCGCTTTTCGCGCCGGGCACGGGCTGGGCCTATTCCAACGTCGGCTACATGCTGGCGCGGCGGCAGGTCGAGCGCGCCGCGGATCGAGACCTCGGGCAGCTTGCGGCGGAGGAGATCGCCCGGCCGCTCGGCCTCGGCAGCCTCCGCCTGGCCCGGACGCGGCAGGACATGGCCGGGCTCGCCCCCGGCGGGCAGCCGTCCTACCATCCCGGCTGGGTCTATCACGGCTGCCTCTCCGGCACCGCCGCGGATGCCGCCCGGCTGATGGACGGGCTCTTCGCCGGACGGCTGGCTCCGCCGGACGCACTGGCGCGGATGATGCGGATCCGTCCGCTCGGCGGTGCCATTCCCGGGCGGCCCTGGACAGCGCACGGCTACGGGCTGGGGCTGATGGGCGGCGAGATGGGCGCCGCAGGCCGGGCGCTCGGCCATTCCGGCGGCGGTCCGTTCTCGACCTGCGCCGTCTACCATTTTCCGGATGCGGCCCGTCCGGCAACGATCGCCTGCTTCGCCTCCGGCGCGGAGGACGGGCTCGCGGAACGCATGGCGGCGCGCTTCGCCGAAGACGGCTGAACCGTCAGCCGGCCAGCGCCAAGGCCAGCCGCGCCGACGCGGCGACGCCGTCGACCAGCGGAACCCCGGACAGGGACTCCAGCGCCGCCTTGTGCTGCGCCATCCCGGCACAGCCCAGCACCACCGCAGGCGCGCCCGCGCCGCGCGCGCAATCCGCCAGACGCTCCAGCACCTCCGCGCTGCCGTCCTCGACCTCGAGCACCGGGATGCCGCTGGCGATCACGCCGAGGCAGGCCGCGCCGAAGCCCTGGTCCCGGATGTTGCCCTCGATCACCGGCACCGAGACCGCCAGCGTCGTCACCACCGCGAACCGGCCGGCCCGCAGCGCCGCCATGTGATAGGCCGCCTGGCCGACGCCCAGCACCGGGCAATGCGCCGCCGCGCGCATCTCGTCGAGCCCGGTATCGTCGAAGCAGCCGATCACGATCGCGTCCGCCCCCGTCTCGGCCGCGGCCGGCAGCAGCGCGAGCAGCTGCGGCACCACCACGGCGCCGTCCTCGGGTCCCTGGATGGCGGGCGGCCCGTCGGCATTGGTCCATCCCAGCACCTCGTGCCCCGGGATCTCTGACTGCGCCACGGCAACCATCGAGTCGGTCATCGCCGCGGTGGAATTCGGGTTGATGTAGAGGATGCGCACCTCAGACGCCCTTCCCCGCATCCGAGCCCAGCCGCGCCCGCCGCTTGCCCATGATCCAGACCGTCAGGATGAACGCCCCGATGATCAGGAAGGAGAAGATCGTGGTCAGCGTGCCGAGCGCGTAGATCACCGGCGTGGTCACGTTGGTGGTCATGCCGTAGATTTCCAGCGGCAGCGTGTTGTAGCTGCCCGCGGTCAGCAGCGTCCGGGCGAATTCGTCGTAGCTCAGCGTGAAGCCGAACAGCCCCACCCCGATCAGCGAGGGCGCGATGATCGGCAGGACGACATGGGCGATGGTCTGCCAGGCGCTGGCGCCCTGGTCGCGCGCGGCCTCCTCGTAGGACTTGTCGAAGCGGTTGAACACCGCGAACATGATCAGCAGGCCGAAGGGCAGCGTCCAGGTCAGCTGCGAGCCGAAGCCCGAGGTCGCCCAGTGGATCTTCAGCCCGAACTGGTTGAAGATCAGCCCGACGCCCAGCGAGATCAGGATCGAGGGGATCACCAGCGAGGCGATGATCAGGTAGAACAGCATCCCCGACCCGGCAAAGCGCTTGCGGAAGGCCAGGCCGCCCATCACCGAGACGGTGACGGTGGTGACCATGACCATCAGGCCGAGCGCGAAGGACCGGCGGAACGCGCCCCAGATGTCGCCCACCGCCTGCTCCTGGAACAGGTCCCTGAACCAGTGCAGCGAGAAGCCGCGCATCGGGAAGGTCAGGCCGCCGCCCTCGCCCTGGAAGCTGAGGATGCCGATGGTGATGGTCGGCCCGTAGAGGAACAGCATGAAGAGCGCGAAGAACGCCGTGAGGACCCAGAATCCGGGGGTGCGCTTTTCCATTTCTCACAGCTCCTTGCGGATGTCGACGAAGCGCAGCAGGATCGCGATGGTGATCAGCACCGTGCACAGAAGCACCACCGCCGTGGCCGCGGCCGAGGGATATTGCAGCAGCGAGATGTCGTTGGAGATCAGACGGCCGACATTTGCGCGCTGCGATCCGGACATGAAGCGCACGGTGATGAAGTCGCCCATCACCAGCGTGACCACGAAGATCGTGCCGATCATGATGCCGGGCTTGCACAGCGGCAGGATGACATGGACCAGGGTCTGCCATCCGCTGGCGCCGTTGTCGTAGGCAGCCTCGATCAGCGAGCGGTCGATGCGCATCATCGTGTTGAAGATCGGCACCACCATGAACAGCGTGTAGAGATGCACGAAGGCCAGGATCACCGAGAAATCTGAATAGAGCAGCCATTCCACCGGCTGGTCGACCACCCCCCAGCTGATCAGCGTCTGGTTGGCGATGCCGTTGCGGCCGAGGAACGGGATCCACGAGATCATCCGGATGATGTTCGAGGTCCAGAACGGGATGGTGCACAGCAGGAACAGCGCGATCTGCACCGGCTGGGACCGGATGTGGAAGGCCAGGTAATAGGCGACGGTGAAGCCGATCGACAGGGTGAAGACCCAGGTGATGAAGGCATAGCGGAAGGTCGCCATGAACACCTTCCAGGTCACCGCCGAGCCGAACAGGAACTCGTAGTTCTCGAAGGAGAAGGCCGGGATGATCGAGAATTCGGTCGCCCGCCAGAAGCTGACGATCACGATCGTTATGATCGGCAGGACGAGGAATCCCAGCAGGATCAGCGTCAGCGGCGCGGCCTGCAGCCAGCCCGTGACATGGCGGTTCTTCAGGATCTGCATCGGGTCTCCCGCGGCTTCGGCGTGGTTGGGGCGCGCGCCCGCAAGGGCGCCCGAGGGGGCCGCGCGGCCCCCGAGACCCGCCCGCTGCCGGAGGCTGCGGGCGGGGGCATGGTGCCGCCCGCAGCGCGGGCGTCCGCTGGATCGCGTCCGGACGCGCGGATCAGCTGGCGATGAACTCGTTCCACTTGCGGACCATGTACTGGTTCTCGTCCATGACGGAGTTCCAGCAGGCCACATGGCCCATCCGCTCGTAGAAGCTGCCGCCGTCGCGCACTTCGCCGGCCTGGGCCAGCGTGTCGCCGGTCGGCGAGGTGATCACGTCGGTGGCTTCCTTGCCCTCGAACCAGTAGCCCCACTCGTTCTCGGTCATGAACTCCTTGGAGGTTTCCGGAACCGCCGAGTAGTAGCCCTGGCGCATCAGGTAGCCGCCGACCCAGCCGGAGAGGTACCAGTTGATGTATTCATAGGCCGCGTCCAGCTCCATGCCCGACAGCGAGGACGACAGGCCGATGCCGCCGCCCCAGCTGCGGTAGCCTTCCTTCAGCGGCTGGTAGACGCACGGAATGCCGCGCGACTTCACCGCGGTGATCGCCGGCGACCACATCGACTGGATCACCACCTCGCCCGAGGCCATCAGGTTGACGCTCTCGTCGAAGGTCTTCCAGAAGGCGCGGAACTGGCCGTTCTGCTTGGCCTCGGTGAAGATCGCGATGGTCTTGTCGATCTCCTCGCGGGTCATGTTGCCCTTGTCGCCGTACTGGACCTCGCCCATCGCCTCGCAGACCATGGCCATGTCCATGATGCCGATCGAGGAAATGTCGAGAATCGAGGCCTTGCCCTTGAATTCGGGGTTCAGCAGTTCGGTCCAGCTCTCGATCGGGCGGCCGATCAGGTCGGGGCGGATGCCCAGCGTGTCGGCGTTGTAGATCGTCGGGATCAGCGTCATCCAGTTTGTCTGCTCGTCCGCGAAGGTGGTCGAGCCCTGGCCCTCGACGAAGCCCACGGTATGCGGCGCGGTGCCCTGGGCGATGGTCGATTCAGGGGTTAGCTTGCCGTCCTTGAAGATGCCGACGATCTTGTCGTAATTGGCGATCTTCGAGACGTCCATCGCCTGCAGGTTGCCGGTCGGCCAGACCTTCTTGCAGATCCAGTACTCGATGTCGGCGATGTCGAAGCTGCCCGGCTGGGTGGCGGCGCGCTGGGTGACGGCGTCGGAATCGAGCGCGGTCATCTCCAGCGTGAAGCCGAGGTCTTCCTTCACCTTCTGCGCCACGTCGTTGAGGTTCGACACGCCGGTGCCGAACTGGCGCAGGACGATGTTCTTGGATTCCTGCGACCAGACCATCGGCGCGGCCAGCGACGCGGCCGCGGCGGCGGCGCCGGTCTTGAGGATGGAACGGCGGGTATAGCCGACTTTCGCCATGATGACTCTCTCTCCTGTTGGATTCTGCTTGCCGGGGATCAGGCGGTGAGAAGGTGCAGCCGGGAGGGATCCCAGCTCAGCCCCACCGCGTCCCCCGGGGTCTTGGGGTTCTCGAAGAAGCGTCCCTCCGGCACCAGCGCCAGAACTTCCTCCGCGCCCATCATCGCGGTGACCGCGACATGGGCGCCCTGGTACTCGACCGTGCGCACGGTCGCCGCCGCGCCGGTCTCGCCCAGCACGACCTCGTCGGCGCGCAGCGCATAGCGCGCGCCGTCGACGGTCATCACGTTGTGGCCGCCCATGAAGCGGGCCACGAATTCGGTCTTGGGCGCGGAGAACACGTCGCGGGCATTGCCGGCCTGCTCGATCACCGCGTTGTTCATCACCACGATCTCGTCGGCCAGCGCCAGCGCCTCGTCCTGGCCATGGGTGACATGGATGAAGGTGATGCCCAGCTCGCGCTGCAGCCGCTTCAGCTCGGCGCGCACGCGGATGCGCAGGAACGGGTCGAGCGCCGAGAGCGGCTCGTCAAGCAGCAGCACCCGCGGCTTGGTCACCAGCGCGCGGGCCAGCGCCACGCGCTGCTGCTGGCCGCCCGAAAGCTGCGCGGGCAGCCGTTCTGCCAGGTGGGTCATGTCCACAAGCGCCAGCATCTCGTCCGCCGCCCTGTGGCGGGCGGCCTTGTCGATGCCCTTCATCCGCAGCGAGAAGGCGACGTTGTCGCGCACGCTCAGATGCGGGAACAGCGCGTAGCTCTGGAACATCATCGCGGTGCCGCGCTTGGCGGGCGCCAGCTGCGACACGTCATGCCCGTCAAGGACGATCGAGCCTTCCGAGATGCTCTCGTGCCCGGCAATCATCCGCAGCGTGGTCGATTTCCCGCAGCCGGAGGGGCCGAGCAGGCAGACATAGGTGCCGTTGGCGAAGACATGGTTCACGTCGCGCACCGCCACCGTGCCGCCGTAGCGCTTCGTCACGTGCACCAGTTCCAGATCTTGCCCCGAGCGCATGCCGCCATCCCCTGTCTGCCGCGTCTGGCGCTACGCGACACGATCCGCGCGCCAAAACGAAGCCTTTTCCGGCCCCGGCGCCAGACGGCATCGGTTTCGCCCAAGCTTTGGACGTTCCGGAAGGCAAGGCGCCTACGATTTGGACATGTTTCGTATACAATCGGGAAGCGCCCTGTATCGAAACCGGCAGGCTTGTCCTCGGCCCGCCCCGGGAACAGTGTTTATCCGAAACGAGGGAAAGGGACAGGCCAGTGGCAAGGCAGGTGACCGGCAGCGACGAAGTGGCCGCGAAGCTCGCAGTGGCGATCCACGAGCACCGGCTCGCGCCGGGCACCAAGCTCAACGAGGACGAGGTCGGCGACATCTTCGGGGTCAGCCGCACGGTGGTGCGCGCCGGGCTGCAGCAGCTCGCCCACCAGCATCTGGTGGAACTCAAGCGCAACCGCGGCGCCTTCGTCGCGAAGCCCAGCGTGCGCGAGGCGCGCGAGGTCTTCGAGGCGCGCAGCCTGCTGGAGCCGACCACCGCGCGCTCGGCCGCGAAGCGCGCGGGCAAGGCCGAGATCGCCTCGCTGCGGGCGCATGTCGCCGCCGAGCACGAGGCGCTGGCCGCGGGCGACGACGGCCGCGCGCTGCACCTGTCCGGGACCTTCCACAACGAGATCGCCCGGATCGCCAAGCAGGAGACCATCGCCGAGTTCATCGCGCAGCTGGTGTCGCGCTCCTCGCTGATCATCGCGCTCTACTGGGAGCGCCGCGCCGCGATCTGCGAGAGCCATGCCCATGACGCGCTGATCCGCGCACTGGAATCCGGCGATGCCGACGAGGCAGAGGCCCTGATGAAGAGCCACCTGCTCGATCTCTACACGTCGCTGGACCTGCGGGACGCCCCGCCCCAGCCCAAGTCGCTCAAGGAGGCGCTGAACGGATGATGCGGACGGCAACGGCGGAAGAGGTCGCCCTGGCCATGGACTGGGCGGCCGCCGAAGGCTGGAACCCGGGCACCGAGGATGCCGCGGCCTTCCGGGCCGCCGATCCCGGCGGCTTTTTCGTCGCCGAGGCGGAGGGCCGTCCGGTCGCCGCTATCTCGGTGGTGAACCACTCCGACAGCTACTCCTTTCTCGGCCTCTATCTCTGCCTGCCGGAGTTCCGCGGCCGCGGGCTGGGCTTCGCGCTGTGGAGCCATGCGCTGGCCCATGCCGGCAGCCGCACCGTCGGGCTGGACGGGGTGGCCGCGCAGGAGGCGAACTACGCCCGCTCGGGCTTCGTGCGGACCGGCGCGACCCTGCGCCACGAGGGCCCCGCGCCGATCGGCGAGATCGGCGGCCTGCGCCCAGCCGCGGGCAGCGACCTCCCGCAGCTGGCCGCGCTCGACCTGGCGGCCAACGGCGTCGGCCGGCCGCGCTTCCTCGGCGCCTGGCTGATGCAGGCCGCGAGCCGCCGCACGACGGTGCTGGAACGGGACGGCCGGATCGCCGGCTTCGCCACGGCGCGCCTCTGCCGCGACGGCGCCTGCAAGATCGGCCCGGTCATCGCGCCGGACGAAGACGCCGCCTGGGCCCTGATCGCGGGGGCGGCCGCCTCGCTCGATGCCGGGCGGATCATCGTCGACCTGCCCGAAGCGCAGGCGGGACTGGCCGCTCGGCTCGCCGCGGCCGGGTTCGATATGACCTTCGCGACGGCGCGGATGTATCGCGGCCCCGCCCCGGAAACCGGGCCGGAGCTTTTCGGCATCGCGACGATGGAACTGGGCTAGGTCCGGCGCGGCGGGCCGCCGCGGACTCCGGCAGCTTGCGGCACCGGAGAAGCGCCGGCGGGGGCCCGCCGGGATCCCCGGCCGTCAGGAGGGCAGCTTGCTGCTGACCGGGTGGTAGTCCGGCTTGCCCTGCGCGCGGCGGCGCCTCAGCCGGATCTTGCGCGGGCTCTCGGTGATCTTCAGCTGGCCCGACACCGCCAGCACCCAGACAAGGACCGGCAGCGCGACGATGCCGCCGACCGGTCCCCAGAGCCAGAGCCAGACGGTCAGCGTGGTGAAGATCAGCAGCGGGTTCAGCATCAGCCGCTGGCCGATCAGCGAGGGCGTCACGAAATAGCCCTCGGTGAAGTTCATCGCCACGTACATCGCCATCGGCGCGTAGCTGAGGATGCCGTCGAAGGTGATGAACCCTGCCACCAGCAGAGACGCGGCGAACAGCACCGGGCCGAGATAGAGCAGATAGTTCAGCAGGAAGGCCAGCATCCCCCAGGTCGGCGCCGAGGACACGCCGAGCGCCCACAGGCCCAGCCCGACGCAGCAGCCCAGCACCGCGTTGATGCCGGTGATGGTGACGAAGTAGCGCGAGACCGACGTATCCGCCCAGTAGAGCAGGTCCTTGGTCTTCAGGTCCTCGCGGCTCGACGGGAAGGTGTCGCCCAGCCAGTCGTAGATCTGCCGACGCGTCAGGATGAAGAAGAACAGCGTCGCGAGGAAGACCAGCGCCTGGGCGGCGATCTGCGGCGCGAAGAGCACGGCATCCCAGAAGGAGAACAGCTCGGCCTGCTGCTCGGGATCCGGCGGCGGGGCGGGCACGCTGGTCGCCTTGTCGTCGGCGGCGATGGCCTCGTTCACCTCCTTCGACATCTCCTGCAGGTTCTGGCCGATCGAGACCAGCCCCTCCAGCGTCTCCTTGGCCTCATCGACCACCTCCGGGATCTCGCGCACCGCGTCCTCGATCGCCGGGGCGAGCACCAGCACGGTGCCGAAGACCGCCATGCAGGTGCCGAAGGTGATGGCCAGCGCCACGGCGGCTGAGGGGATGCGGTTGCGCGCGGCGAAATCCACGAGCGGCGAGACGATGACCCCGAGCGTCAGCGCCAGGACTGTCGGGGCGGAAATCGCCTTGGTCAGCTTCAGGACGACCAGCGAGGCGATGATCACGGCGGCGATGGTGAGCGCGTTGCGGGGCAGAGTCACGGGCTGAGCCTCCGCGTCATCTGGAACGGCGCGGCGGGCCTGGCGGTCGCGGACATGCGGGGCTTCTCCTCTGTGGCTCCGGCCCGGCAACGCGCGTCCGGCGCGGCAGGTTCCCGCGGAACGGGATATGTCGCGGAACAATCCCGCCACGGGAGGCGTTCATCCGGCGACACAGCATCCTGACGAGCATCCATGACACGACACGCCCCTTCCGACGCCAGCCCCGACAGGGTGAAGCCGGTCCTGCGCCAGACCGCCGCCATGGAGGACCATGGCGCCTTGCCCACCTCGGAAGAGGAGGAAAGCGTCTCAGAGGCCTCCAGCCTGTCGCCCCGCCTGATCTACGAGGTCGTGCGCCGCGACGGCGAGGAAGAGCTGAACCGCAGCGCCAGCGCGCTGATCTGGTCGGGCTGCGCCGCGGGGATCCTGATCTCCGCCTCGGTCCTCGCCGAGGCCGCGCTGCGCTCCGCCCTGCCCGATGCGCCCTGGCGGGCGATCATCGAGAACATGGGCTATTCGCTCGGCTTCCTGATCGTGATCCTCGGCCGGATGCAGCTTTTCACCGAGAACACCATCACCACCGTGCTGCCCTTTCTCGCCCGCCCCTGCCTGTCCTGCCTCGGCTGCGTGCTCAGGCTCTGGGCGATCGTTCTGGCCTCGAACGTGGCGGGCGCCTTCGTGGCGGGCTGGTTCCTGTCGCTGGACCATGTCCTGCCGCCGGACATCCGCGAGGCGGCGATGGCCGTCTCGCTGCATGCGGTGGAGCTGGCGCCGATGGAGGCCTTCCTGAAGGGCATCCCGGCCGGCGTGCTGATCGCGGCGCTGGTCTGGCTGCTGCCGCAGGCGCAGGCCAGCGCGTTCTTCGTTATCGGCGCCATGACCTGGATGATCGCCATGGGCGATTTCACCCATGTCATCGCCGGCTCGGTGGAGCTGGCCATGGTGGCGCTCGACGGCGGCATCGGCGTGGCGCACGGCTTCGCCGCCTGGTGGCTGCCGGTGCTGGCCGGCAACATCCTGGGCGGCACGCTCGTCTTCACGGCGCTGGCCTGGGCGCAGGTCCGGATCGAGGTCAAGTCCGGCCGCCAGCCCTCCGCCAGTTCCTGATACATTCCAAGCACGAAAGATCCTCCAAGTGGACATCCTCCCCTGCCCCGACTGCGGCATCCGGATCTTCCCGGAAAGCTGCTTCTGCGCCAATGGCCATGCCGTCGCCTTCGACGCGCGGGCCCGCGGCCTGGTTCCAGCCCAAGGGCCGCTCTGCGCCAACCGCGCCAGCCTCGGCTGCTCCTGGACGGCGCCGGAAGAGGGCGCGCTCTGCCTGTCCTGCGCCACGACGACCGTGGTCCCCGACCTCTCCGCTCCCGGCGCGCAGGAGCTCTATGCCGCGACCGAGGCCGCCAAGCGCTGGGTCTTCAACGGGCTGATGCGGCTCGGCTGGTTCGTCTCGGACGCGCCCGAGCTGCCCGAATTCCACCTGATGTCGGAGAAGATCGAGGGCCGCCGACAGGTGGTGATGATGGGCCATGCGGACGGGCTGATCACGCTCAACATCATGGAGGCGGACCCCGCCACCGCGATCCGCCGCAAGCAGGAGTTCGACGAGCCGATCCGCTCGATGATCGGGCATGTCCGCCACGAGGTGGCGCATTTCCTGCATGACCGGCTGGGCCGCGAGCAGCCCGGATTCCTGCCCGCCTTCCGCCAGCTGATGGGCGACGAGCGCGCCGATTACGGTGACGCGCTGGAAGCCTATTACGACAGCGGTCCCGGCCCGGGCTGGCCCGAGACCCATATCAGCGCCTATGCCTCGGCGCATCCGCACGAGGACTGGGCCGAGACCGCCGCCCATGCGATGCACCTGGAGGATCTCGCGCAGAGCGCCGAGGAGCTGGGCCTGTCGCTGAATGGCGGGGACCGGCTGGACCAGGCGCAGATGGCGGGGATCGGGCTGAACCACATGTGCCGCGCGCTCGGCCAGCCCGACCCCTATCCGATGGTGATCTCGCCCGCGGTGCGCCAGAAGCTGGACTTCGCGCTCGGCTGGCTCGACCGAAGAGCCGGCTGAGCGGAGCGGCTTGAACCCGGCGCCGCGCGGCGCCGGAACCTGGATATATCGCGTCCCCTCGTTTTCCGGTCACATGCCCCCAAAAACTCCCGGAACGTTTGATGCAAGAAATGCGGATCCGGAAACGGGAAAATGACCTTTGCCACGTCTGCTCCGATCATTGGATTGCGCCGCAGCGGGCGGGCCAGGCGGCCGGGTTGAATTGGCCCTCCGCGGGCTTCCAGTGGAAGAAAGCCCCTGCCCGGACGCCACCGAGGCCGCAGCACCGGATTCAAGCGCCAGGTCGCCGCCGGGTTTCGGGGCGGCGGGACGCTCCGCGCGCTCGGCCGCCGCCGCGGCCCGCCGCGCAGCCTGATCCGGGTCCGGATGGAAAGGCGGGGAACCGGCGCGCTCGACGGGGAGCGCGGCCCTGTCCGCCATTGGCCCGGGAACAATGGCCGGGCGCGGCAGCCGGGCCGGTGGCCGGATGCGGAGCCCGGATCGTTGCGCCGGAGCGGCTTGCCGGGCGCCAGGCTCCCGGGACCGGGTTTCCGGAAAAGGGCTCAACGCTCC
>NZ_JAATVU010000059.1 GCF_013184745.1 Mangrovicoccus sp. HB161399 | reverse complement strand
GCAGCAGCGCCTGTGCATCGCCCGCGCCGTGGCGACCGAGCCGGAGGTGCTGCTGATGGACGAGCCGTGCTCCGCGCTCGACCCGATCGCCACCGCCCAGGTCGAGGAGCTGATCGACGAGCTGCGCGAAAGCTATTCGGTGGTGATCGTCACCCACTCGATGCAGCAGGCCGCGCGGGTCAGCCAGAAGACCGCCTTCTTCCATCTCGGCAACCTCGTCGAGTTCGGCGAAACCGGGCAGATCTTCACCAATCCGGTCGACAGCCGCACCGAAAGCTACATCACCGGCCGGATCGGCTGAGGCCGGACCGTCTTCGCGTCAACGGGGCAGGGCCATTCCCCGTCCCTTCCAAGGATGAGGCAACTCCAATGCCGGAAACCCATATCCAGACCGCCTTCGACCGCGATCTCGAAGCCATCCAGGCGATGATCATGAAGATGGGCGGCCTCGTCGAGGCGGCCATCACCGATGCGGCGACCGCGCTCGAGACCCGCGACGAGGCGCTGGCCGAGAGCGTGCGCAACAACGACGCCGCGATCGACGATCTCGAGACCCGGGTGAACGAGGAGGCGATCCGGGTGATCGCCATGCGCCAGCCCACCGCCATCGACCTGCGCACCATCGTCTCGGTGATGAAGGTTTCGGGCAACCTGGAGCGCATCGGCGACTATTCCAAGAACATCGCCAAGCGCGCCACCGTGCTGACGCAGATGAGCCAGATCCACGACACGGCCCCGGCGATCCGCCGCATGGCCCAGGCGGTGGAGCTGATGCTGATCGACGCGCTCGACGCCTACATCAAGCGCGACGAGAAGCTGGCCCGCGACGTGATCCTGCGCGATGCCGAGGTCGACCAGATGTACAACGCGCTGTTCCGCCAGTTCCTGACCTACATGATGGAGGACCCGCGCAACATCACCGGCTGCATGCACCTGCATTTCATCGCCAAGAACATCGAGCGGATGGGCGACCACGTCACCGGCATCGCCGAGCAGGTGGTCTACCTGGTCACCGGCAAGCTGCCCGAGGACAACCGCCCGAAGGGCGACCGGACGTCCTACCAGAAAGCCGTCGAGGAGTAACGCATGTCGCCGTCCCAGCCCACGGTCCTGGTGGTCGATGACGAGCCGTCCCAGCGGGACCTGCTCTCCTACAATCTCGAGGCCGGCGGCTACCGGGTGATCTCGGCGGCCGATGGCGAGGAGGCGCTGATGCTCGTCGCCGAGGACCATCCCGACCTGGTGGTGCTCGACTGGATGCTGCCCTCGGTCTCCGGGATCGAGGTCTGCCGCCAGATCAAGAGCCGCTCCGAGACGCGCAGCCTGCCGGTCATCATGATCTCGGCGCGCGCCGAGGAAGGCGACCGGGTGCGCGGGCTGGAGACCGGCGCCGACGACTACGTGACCAAGCCGTATTCGGTGGCCGAGCTGATGGCGCGGATCCGCACCCAGCTACGCCGCACGCGGCCCGCCACGGTCGGCGAGACGCTGGCTTTCGAGGACATCGTGCTGGATGCGGAGAGCCACAAGGTGTTCCGCTCCGACCGGCCGCTGAAGCTCGGGCCGACCGAGTTCCGGCTTTTGTCGACCTTCATGGAGAAGCCCGGCCGCGTCTGGAGCCGCGAACAGCTTCTCGACCGCGTCTGGGGCCGCGACATCTATGTCGACACACGCACCGTCGACGTCCATATCGGAAGGCTGCGCAAGGCGCTGTGCCAGCATGGCGGCGAAGACCCGGTGCGCACGGTGCGCGGTGCGGGCTATGCGCTCGGCTGAACCGGTTGAAAATGGCAACCACGGGGCGGTTTTGCATCAGGATCGCCCCGTAAGTTACCAGTTTCATTGGATTGATTATGTAAGTTCTTGATAGCAGAGCTATCAGAACGTGACATAATCACGCTTCTCGCAACTCTGGATGAGGCTGCAGGGAGGCCCTTTCCGGGGTTCTTTCCGCCAGCTTTCGGACCTTCGGGACGCAGCCGCGGCGCCGTTTTCGGCGCCGCGTTTTCCCCGGCAACCGGAAGATCAGATATCGCGGCCTTTCAGCACCCGCAGGCGCTGGATCAGCGCCGAGGTATCCCAACGCCCGCCGCCCAGGGCCTGGACGTCGCCGTAATGCTGGTCGACCAGCGCCGCGACCGGCAGGCCGATCTTCATTTCCTTGGCCTGTTCCAGCGCAATGCCCAGATCCTTGCGCATCCAGTCCACCGCGAAGCCGAAGTCGAATTTGCCGTCGACCATCGTGTCGGCGCGGTTCGCCAGCTGCCAAGACCCGCCCGCGCCCTGGCTGACCAGCTTCGCAACCTTCTTGGCGTCCAGCCCGGCCTCCATCGCAAGGTGCAGGCCCTCGGAGATGCCCTGGACGATCCCGGCAATGCAGACCTGGTTGACCATCTTGGTCAGCTGGCCCGAGCCGACATCGCCGAAATGGTCGATCGCCTTGGCATAGGCCTGCATCACCGGCTCCGCCTTGGTGAAATCCGCTTCCGCGCCGCCGCACATGATCGCGAGCTGGCCGTTCTCGGCGCCTGCCTGGCCGCCCGAAACCGGCGCGTCCACGAAGCCGATGCCCGACGCCGCCGCGGCGCCGGCGATTTCCTTCGCCACGATGGCAGAGGCCGTCGTGTGATCGACCAGCACCGCGCCCGCGGCCATGCCCGCAAGCGCGCCGTCCTCGCCGAACGCCACCGAGCGCAGGTCGTCGTCATTGCCGACGCAGGTCATCACGAAATCGCAGCCCTCTGCCGCCTCGCGCGGCGTGACCCCGTGGCGGCCGCCATTCTGCGCGGTCCAGGCCTCCGCCTTGGCGGTCGTGCGGTTGTAGACCGCAACCTCGTGCCCGGCCTTCGCCAGATGCCCGGCCATTGGGTAACCCATAACCCCAAGTCCGAGAAATGCCACTTTTGCCATGTCAGGCTCCTTCTACCTCCGGTGCGGCCGGGCCTGTCGCGAAGTCGCAACGACAGCGGCCAAGTCTCGCACTCCAACGGAAAACACCTTGAGGCGATCAAGTAAACAGGCGACGTTAACACATGAAGCCAGCGGCGACTGGCGGTGGCGTGGAGGCAAGTCGTGCAACCTTTCCCGAAACTCGGATATGCGGCCGGTGCGGTTCTGGCCTGTCTCGCCGCGCCCGCATTCTCGCTCTCTTCCGTCGAAATCAACGTGGTGGGCGTACCCGAGGACGTGGCCAACAGCCTGCGCTCGCAGATGGAGCTGGCCTCCGCGTCCAAGCGCGCGCTCGACGAGGAAACGGCGGACAGCCAGGACATCTTCGCCTCGGCGCTGGCGGACTACCGGCAGATGGTCAGCGTGCTCTACGGCGAAGGCTATTACGGGCCGGTGGTCAACATCTCCCTCGACGGCCGCGAAGCCGCCGATATCAGCCCGCTTTCGGTGCCAAATGCGATCGACAGGATCGTCATCACGGTGGAGCCCGGCGACCAGTTTGCCTTCGGCCGCACCGATGTCGCCCCCCGCGAGCCGGACTCCGCCGCCAAGGGCAACCCGCTGGCCAAGGGCTTCGAACCCGGCAAGCCCGCGAAGAGCGCGCTGATCGGCAGCGCCGCCAATGCCGCGGTCACCGAATGGCGCGATGCGGGCCATGCCAAGGCCGAAGTCGGCGACGAGGAGGTCATCGCCCGCCATCCCGATGCCGAACTCGATGTCGACATCGAGATCAAGCCCGGCCCGCAGCTGCGCTTCGGCACCGTTACCATCGAGGGCCAGTCCAAGGTCAAGCAGAAGCGCCTGCGCGAGATCCTCGGCCTGCCCGAGGGCGAGATCTTCTCGCCGCAGGAGCTCAACGACGCCGCCAACCGGCTGCGCCGCACCGGCGCGTTCCGCACGGTGAGCCTGCTGGAGGCCGACCAGCCCAATCCCGACGGCACGCTCGACTACACTCTGACGGTGATCGACATGCCGCTGCACCGCTTCGGCGTCGCGGCGGAATATTCGACCATCGACGGCGCGCTGCTCTCGGGCTTCTGGCTGCACCGCAACCTCTTCGGCGGCGCCGAGCAGCTGCGCTTCGATGCCGAGATCAAGAATATCGGCGGCGACACGGTCGGGATCGGCAATGCCGGCAGCGGCATCGACTACGATTTCGGCATGCGCCTCAGCCGCCCGGCCTTCCTCGGGCCGGACAACGTGGCCTTCGCCTTCGCCAACATCACCCTGAACGACGAGCCCGACTACAAGGAAAAGATCGCGATCCTCGGCATCGGGGTCACGCGCTATTTCAGCGATGACCTGCTGGGCGAAGTGGCCGGCGGCTACCGCTATTCCTACGTGGACGACGCCTTCGGCGAGCGCGAGTTCAACCATGTCGCCTTCCCCTCGCGGCTGGAATGGGACCGTCGCGACGACGAGGGCGATCCGCTCAACGGCTTCTACCTCAACTACAAGGCCACGCCGATGTACGGCGTCAACGGGTCCGAGAACCTGCTGCATCTCGACCTGGACAACCGCGCCTATGTCAGCTTCGGCGCCGACTCGCCGGTCACCCTGGCCGGGCGGATGCAGCTCGGCTCGGTGATGGGCGCGTCGCTCGAAGGCACGCCGCCCGAATACCTGTTCTTCTCCGGCGGCGGCGACACGGTGCGCGGCCAGGGCTACGAGGCGCTCGGCGGCTCCACCTATGACGGCGACACGGTCGGCGGCCGCAGCTTCCTCGGCCTCTCCGGCGAGGTCCGCACCCGGCTGACCGACTCGCTCGGGCTGGTCGGCTTCATGGATTACGGCATGGTCGGCGCGGATGCCTGGGTCGACGAGGACAGCAACTACCATTCCGGCGTGGGCCTGGGCGTGCGCTACGCCACCCCAATCGGTCCGATCCGGGTCGACATCGCCACGCCCTATCAGGGCCCCGAGAAGGAATTCTCGCGGGTCGATCTCTATATCGGCGTGGGACAGGCATTCTGATGACCCAGATGACCAGCAAGCATATCACCCCCGTCCTCCTGGCCCTGGCAATCGCCCTGCCCGCCGCGCCCATGCTGGCGCAGGAGGAGGACACTCAGGACCCGGGCTTTCTCGAGCGGATCATCCAGAACGCGCTCGGCGGCGACGGGCGCGACGTGCGGATCATCGGTCTGGAAGGCGCGCTGAGTTCCGAGGTCAAGATCGCCACGATCGAGGTGGCCGACCCGCAGGGCACCTGGCTGGCCATCCATGACGTGACGATGAACTGGCGGCGGCTGGCGCTGCTGCGCAAGCGCGTGGAAATCGACAGCCTGTCGATCGGCTCGGTCGATCTGGTGCGCGCGCCGCAGACGCCGCCCGCCGAGGCGCCCTCGATCGAGGCCGAGGCGGAGCCGGTGCAGCCCTTCTCCCTGCCCGACCTGCCGGTCTCCATCGAGCTGGGCCAGCTCACGCTTGCCGAGCTCGATCTCGGCGCAGCGCTGGTCGGCCAGGATGCGCAGATGTCGATCGGCGGCAGCGCCAAGCTCGCGGGCGGCGAAGGCAATCTGGACCTGAACATCCAGCGTACCGACGCGATCCGGGGCCAGATTGTGGTCGACACGGGATATGTCAACGAAACCAGGCAGCTGACGGTCAATCTTGATGTAGAGGAAGACCAGGGAGGCCTGATTGCGACGCTGGCGAAATTCCCCGGCGCGCCGTCGGTCGACCTGTCGGTCAAGGGCGATGCGCCGCTGTCGGATTTCACCGCGGACATCCAGCTGGCCACCGATGGCGAGGAACGCCTGGCGGGCTCGGTCGTGGTCGGCCAGACCGACGGCACCGCGGGCCCGGTCGTCACCAATATCGATGCCGATCTGGGCGGGGACATCACGCCGCTCTTCGCGCCGGAATACCGCGATTTCTTCGGCACCGATGTCGGGCTGGTCGCGAAAGTCGAGCTGAACCCGGACACCGGCACCCAGATCCCCGAATTCACCCTGTCCTCGCGCGCGCTGAACCTTGCGGGCAATGTGGCGCTGGAGCCTTCGGGCCTGCCGCGGCTGGTCAATGTCTCGGGCTCGATCGGCGCCGAGGACGGCGAGCCGGTCACCCTGCCCGTTCCCGGCGCCGAGACCCAGGTGCTCTCGGCCGAGCTGGCCGTCGAATACGACGCCGCGCAGGGCGACGCCTTCACCGCCAAGATCGGCGTGGACCAGCTGCGCCAGGGCGACATCTTCGTCGTGGCCTCGGATTTCGACCTCGACGGTTCGCTGGAGAAGACGGCGGCCACCGCCGATGCCCCGGCAGGCGTGGCGCGGGTCGCCAGCCATGTCGCGGCCAAGCTCGACGGCATCTCTGTCAGCGACCCGACCATCGACAGCGCGATCCAGCCGGTCGCCTTCGATGCCGACGTCGCCTACACGGCGGCTGACGGGGCGGTTGCAATCCGCAACCTCCTGCTGGAATCCGGCGATCTGAACCTGCAGGGCATTCTCGACGTCGCGGGCGTGGAAAGCGGCGACATCGAGATCACCACCGATGCGCAGATGACCACCGGCGATCTCGCCCGCTTCGCGCCCATCGTCGGACAGCCGCTGGCGGGCAGCTTCGACGGCTCGGTGAAGGCGCGCTTCGCCGCGCTGACCGGCGCCTTCGACGTCACGCTTGCGGGCGATGCGCAGGATCTGGCCATCGGCAATCCGCAGGTCGATCCGCTGATCGCAGGGCAATCGACTGTCGCGGTTTCGGCCGCGCGCTCCTCCGCTGGCATCCGGCTCGACCAGCTGGAGATCCATACCGACCAGATAGATGCGCAGGGCTCGGGCAGCCTGTCCTCCAGCGCCGCCGATTTCAACCTGACGGCAAGCCTGGCCGAGGCCAACCTGGTCGCGCCGCAGCTGAACGGCCCTCTGGACCTGACCGCCGCCGTCACCGGCGCGGCGCCGGATTACGCCATCGACCTGCAGCTCGGCGGCGCTGCAATCACCGACCAGCTGGGCGATCCGGTCTCGCTGGCCTCGGACGTGTCCTATGTCGGCACCGCAGGCACGGTGGACGTGAAGAACCTGAACCTGTCGGCAGGCGAGCTGACGGCGGACGGCACGGTCTGGCTGTCGGGACTCAAGGATTCCGCGTTGGCCGCGGATGCCGAGCTGAGCCTGAAAACCGGCAACCTCTCGCGCTTCGCCGGTCTGGCCGGGATGCCGCTCGCCGGATCGCTGGATGCCGATCTGAAGGGCAGCTACGACGCCGCCGGCACGGCCTTCGACGTGACCCTGTCCGGGACCGGCAAGGACATCGCCATCGGCAATCCGCAGCTCGATCCGCTGCTGGCGGGCGAAACCGTGATCGACGTCGCCGCCAAGGGCGAGGGCCTGGCCTTCGACATCGAGCGGCTCGACATCCACAACCCTGCCCTGTCGCTGAACGGCGCGGGCACGATCTCTCCCCAGGCGGCCGATCTGGACCTCGATGCCCGGCTGGAGGAGATCAATCCCTTCGTGCCGCATCTGAACGGCCCGGTGGAGCTGACCGTCTCGGCCCAGGGCACCGCGCCGAATTTCAACGTCGCGCTCGATGCCGGCGGCGCGGCGGTGACCGACAAGCTGGGGGCGCCGGTCAGCCTCGACACCAACCTGGTCTACGAGCAGGAGGCCGGGACGCTCGACATCCCCGACCTGCACCTGAGCGCGGGCGAGCTGTCGGCGCAGGGCAAGGCGGCGCTGGCCGGGCTGAACGATGCGCTCTCGGCCTCCGCCGAGCTGTCGCTGGACACGGGTGACCTGTCGCGGCTGGCCGGGCTGACCGGCATGCCGCTTGCCGGGACACTCGCCGCGGATCTCTCCGGCGCATACGACACCGGCACCGGCGATTTCAGCGGCGCCCTGAACGGCAGCGGCCAGGACATCGCCATCGGCAATCCGCAGGTCGACCAGCTGCTTGACGGCGCCACCAAGATCGACGCCGCCGCGCGAAGCGAGAACGGCACGATCACCATCGAGCGGCTGGACGTCGACAACCCGGACGTCCAGGTCAGCGGCGGCGGCACCTATGCGCCCGATGGCGGCGACCTGGACATCTCGGCGCGGCTGGCCAATCTCGGCCTCTTCGTGCCCCAGCTCTCCGGTCCGGTCACGCTGGAGGGCAATGCCAAGGGCGCGGGCAGCGCCTGGACGGTCGACCTGAAAGCGGACGGCCCCTCGGGCCTGCGTGCCGCGGTCAACGGCGACGTGGCGCCCACCAACCTGGACATTGACGTCGATGCCGGGCTCGGTAACATCGGCGTCTTCGTGCCCCAGATTCCCGGCCCGGCCACGGTGGCGGGCAAGATTTCCGGCAACGGCACCGATTTCTTCGCCGACGTGACCGCCACCGGACCGGGCGGACTGACCGCGGATGTCGACGGCCGTGCCTGGGGGCCGGACGGCACCTCGGACATCGCGATCACCGGCCGCATCCCGCTGGCGCTGGCCAATGCCTTCATGGCGCCGCGCTCGCTGACCGGCAATGCCGCGATCGACCTGAAGCTCGCGGGGGCGCCCTCGCTCGACGCGCTGTCGGGCTCGGTCAGCTTCGGCGGCGCGCGCTTCGTCGACCCGACCTCGCGCATCGTGCTGGAGCAGATGGGCCTGAACCTGACCTTCGCGCAGTCGCAGGCAAACCTCGATTTCCGCGGCAATCTCGATACCGGCGGCACCGTCACCGTCTCGGGTCCGGTCGCGCTGACCGCGCCCTTCAACGGCGATATCGACGTGGCGCTGAACAACCTGAAGCTCGTCGATCCCAGCCTCTACACGATCGATCTGGGCGGCCGGGTGAACCTGTCCGGCGCGCTGGCAGGCGGCGCCTCGATCAACGGCCAGATCGACGTCGAGCGCGCCGAGATCGAGATCCCCTCCGCGATGGGCGGCGGCGGGCCGATCCCGGACATGGTCCATGTCGGCGAGCCGCGCGACAGCTACGGCACGCGCGACCGGGCCGGTCTGATCAAGACCAGTTCCGGCGACGGCAGCACCGGCGCCCCGGTGGCCTATCCGCTCGACATCACCATCTCGGCCCCTGCCCGCATCTTCGTGCGCGGCCGCGGCCTGGACACCGAATTCGGCGGCGAGCTGAACATCGGCGGCACCACCCAGCGGATCATCCCCTCGGGCCGGTTCGAGGTGATCCGCGGGCGCATGGACATCCTCACCCAGGTGCTGAATCTCGACACGGCCGAGATCACCCTTGGCGGCGACCTCGTGCCTGATGTCTACATGGTCGCCACCTCGCAGGACGCGCCGATCGACGCGCAGATCATCATCCAGGGCCCGGTCAACAACCCGGAGCTCGACTTCTCCTCCAGCCCGGAACTGCCCGAGGACGAGGTCCTGTCGCATCTCTTCTTCGGCCGCCCGATCAGCGAGCTGTCGCCCCTCGAGGTCGCGCAGCTGCTCGGCGCGATCAACACGCTGACCGGCGGCGGCGGCGGGCTGTTCGGCAAGATCCGCCAGGGCGTGGGCGTCGACCAGCTCAATGTCGGGGCCGATGACGAGGGCAACACCGAGGTCACCGCGGGCAAGTACCTGTCCGAGGACGTCTATACCGACGTGACCGTGGGCGCGGGCGGCACCAGCCGGATCCGGCTGAACTACAAGATCACGCCGAATTTCACCGCCCGCGGCGGCTTCGACAGCGAAGGCGACACCCGCCTGGGCTTCTCCTACGAGCGGGACTACTGATCCCGGCGGGGCGCGCGCGGCAACCCGCGCGCCCCTCTGCACTGGAATTGGCACCGCGGCTGCTCATATGATGGCAGAGGAACGGAGCCGCCAATGACCCTGCACATCCCTTTTGACAACAGCTATGTCCGCCTGCCCGACCGCTTCCATGTCCGCCAGGCGCCGGTCCCGGTAAAGGCGCCGGGGCTGATCAAGGTGAACCGCGCGCTGGCGGCGGAGCTGGGCATCGATCCGGCTGCGCTGGAGTCGCCCGAAGGCGTCGCCGTCCTTGCCGGCAACCACGTCCCCGACGGCGCCGATCCCCTGGCGCAGGCCTATGCCGGGCACCAGTTCGGCGGCTGGAACCCGCAGCTCGGCGATGGCCGCGCGATCCTGCTGGGCGAAGTCGTCGGCCCGGACGGCGCCCGCCGCGACATCCAGCTCAAGGGCGCCGGACGCACGCCGTTTTCCCGCATGGGCGACGGCCGCGCCTGGGTCGGGCCGGTGATCCGCGAATACCTGGTCTCCGAGGCGATGCATGCGATGGGCGTGCCGACGACGCGCGCGCTGGCCGCGGTGACGACCGGCGAGCCGATCCTGCGCGAGCAGGGCCCGCTGCCCGGCGCCGTGCTGACCCGCGTGGCCTCTTCGCATATCCGCGTCGGCACCTTCCAGTATTTTGCTGCCCGCGGCGATATCGAAGGGGTCGAGATGCTGGCCGACCATGTCCGCCGCCGCCACTACCCGGAGGCGGAGACCGCTCTGCAGCTGCTCGATGCCGTCGTCGCCGCGCAGGCGCGGCTGATCGCGGAGTGGATGGGGCTGGGCTTCATCCATGGCGTGATGAATACCGACAACTGCCATGTCGGCGGCGAGACGATCGATTACGGTCCCTGCGCCTTCATGGATACCTACCGCGCCGAACAGGTCTATTCCTCGATCGACCATTACGGCCGCTACGCCTATGACGCCCAGCCGGGCATCGCCGCCTGGAACCTCGCGCAGTTCGCCACCTGCCTGCTGCCGCTGATCGACGAAGACCGCGACCGCGCGGTGGAACTGGCGACCGAATCCGTCCACCGCTTCCCGCCGCTCTACGAAGCCGCCTTCCTCGCGAAATTCCGCGCCAAGCTGGGGCTGGCGACCGAAGAGGAAGACGACTGGCAGCTGGTGCTCGACCTGATGGAGGCGATGGAGCAGGGCCAAGCCGATTTCACCAACGCCTTCCGCGCGCTGAGCGGCGGCAGGGCGCAGGACTGGTTCACGGACCGCGCGCCCTTCGAGGCCTGGCTGCCGCGCTACGCCGCGCGGCTGGCGCGGCAGGGCGGCGCCGACACGGCGCTGATGGACCGCACCAACCCGGCGGCCATTCCCCGCAACCACCAGGTCGAGGCGGCCATCGTGGCGGCGACCGGCGGCGACCTGGCGCCCTTCGAGGCGCTGCTGGCCGCGGTCACCGATCCCTTCGTGCAACCGCCCCCCGGTTTCGAGTTGCCGCCGGAGCCAGATCAAGTGGTTGCGCGGACCTTCTGCGGGACCTGATCAGGCCGTGCGCACGCCGCGGACGGGCCGGTTGATCAGCAGCAGCCCGGCCGCGACCAGTGCCAACGCCAGGAAGATCTCCGGGCCCAGATGCTCGCCCAGCACGGCCCAGCCCAGCAGCACCCCGAAGACCGGGGTGAGGAAGCTGAAGCTGGCCACCGAGCCCGCGGGATAGATCGACAGCACCCAGAGCCAGAACAGGAACCCGCCCGAGGCCACGACCACAGCCTGGAATCCCAGCCCCCAGAGATGGATCGGCGCGAGGTCGCGCAGGAACGGTCCGAAGAGCGGCGACAGCGACAGCAGGATCACGGTGGAAATCGCCAGCTGGCAGAGCAGCTGCACCTCCGGCGCGACCTCGCGCAGCTTGGTCACCCGCGCGCAGAGCGCGATCCCGGTCCAGCCGAAGGCGGCGCCGAGCGCCAGCACGTCGCCCAGCAGGCTCGCCTGCCCGCCCGAGCGGTTGCCGAGCGCGATGCCCACGCCGGCCACGGCGCAGGCCAGGCCAAGCGCCTTGGTCCGGGTGATGCGCTCGCCCGGGATCAGGAAATGTCCCGCAAGCGTCAGCCAGACCGGCATCGAATAGAAGATCACCACAGAGCGCGACACGCTGGTCATGTCGAGCGACAGGAACAGGCAGAGGAACTCCGTGGTGAAGCACAGCCCGATCAGCACCGCGCCCAGCCGGGCCTCGCGCGGCAGCCGGACGGGGATCTTGCGCCACCAGATCCACAGGATCAGGCAGGCCGCCGCCCCGACGCCGCGCAGCCCGGCCCCGAAGATCGGCTGGAAGCCGCCATTGGTGACCTTGATCACCACCTGGTTCAGCGCGAAGATCGCGGCAAACAGGACCAGTCCCGCTGCCCCTGCCATGTCCATCCGGTCCTTGCGCATCGCCCTGCCCCCTTATGTCTATACCTGTCCCCCAGAGGCTGTTTCGTCGGGCAAGTCAAGGGCGCGGCCGGACAAGTTTTTCGTTGGAAACCGCGGTTTCAAAGTGCAACCGTGTCCGGGAGGGCCCGCGCTGCATCCTGCCGCCGGGCCGGGACGGGAGAGAGATCATGAGCTTCATGAAAACCCTGGTCAGCGTCGGCATCGGCTTTGCCGCCGCCAAGGGCCTGACGAAATACCAGAGCATGGGCGGCATGGACGGCGTGCGCAAGGCGATGGAGAAGTCGGGCTCCGACATGGCCACGCAGATGTCCGCCATGGCCGAGAAGATGGGCCTGCCCGGCGGCGGCAAGGCGGTCGAGGACATGATGTCCCGCTTCGGCATCGCGGCCCAGAGGAACCCGGCCGAGATGGCAGGTCTCGGCGGCATGATGAACGCCTTTTCCGGAATGGCGGCGGCGAGCGGCGGCACGGCGGCGGACATGTTCGCGACCATGACCCAAGGCACGGCCGCGGGCCAGTTGGCCGAGGACAATGCCAAGCTGATGATCCGCGCGATGATACAGGCCGCCAAGGCCGACGGCGAGATCGATGCCGAGGAACAGGGCAAGATCATGGCGCATCTCGGCGATGCCAGCCCCGAGGAGGTCGCATTCGTCAAGCAACAGCTCGGCGCGCCGCTGGACCCGATGGGACTGGCCCGCGACGCCACCGAGCAGAGCCGCGCGCAGGTCTATGCCATGTCGCTGATGGCGATCACCGTCGACAGCAAGGCAGAGACCCAGTATCTCGACACGCTCGCCGCCGCGCTGCAGCTGGACGCCGCCACCCGCGATGCCATCCACGCGCGGATGGGCGTCAACCAGGGCTGAGCGCTTGGACGGTCCGGAATTCCGCACCATGACGTGTTCACCGACCGGGTGTTCGGCGGAAACCCCTTGGCCGTGGCGTTCCCGTCCGGCCCGCTCGGGCACGCGCAGATGCAGGCTGTGGCGCGCGGGTTCAATTGCTCCGAGACGGTCTTCGTCCTGCCGCCGGAACGCGGCGGGGCCCCGCGGGTCCGCATTTTCACGCCGTCGCGCGAGGTGCCCTTTGCCGGTCACCCGACCATCGGCACTGCCATCTGCCTGGCCGAGATGGCGCTGGAACGCGGCGAGCCCCTGCCCGCCAAGATCGTTCTGGAAGAGAATGTGGGCCAATCCCCTGCCGGCTTGGGCGCGACGGCGATCGGCTGCACGCCACGCTGGCAACCGACGTGCCGCTCCATCTCGGCGCCGTCATCGACCGGGCGCTCGTCGCGCTTTGCCTCGGACTGGAGACCGATGAGGTTGCAGTCTGCAACCACCCGCCGCCCTGGCCGCCTTCCTCTGCGACCTGTCGGGGCAGCCGCTGAAATTGGCATTTTCGCAGGGAGTCGCCATGGGGCGCCCAAGCCGGATCCGCGCGGCCGCGACCGCCCCACAGCCCAGCCAGCTGCGGGTCACCGTATCCGGCTCGGCCCGCGCCGTGATGCAGAGGCGCTTCGCTTCGTTCTGAGGCGGTTGCAAACCCGAACCGTCTGGCCGTATCAGCCGCGATGCACTAGAACTGGCAGACACTCGAACGGACGGACGGAAGATGGCGGACGGGATCATCGCACGCTGCGAGGCAAAGGGCCTGCGCATGACGGAACAGCGGCGGATCATCGCGATGGTGCTGCAGGACACTCAGGACCATCCCGATGTCGAGGAGCTCTATTCCCGCGCCCAGTCCGTCGATTCGAACATCTCGATCGCCACGGTCTACCGCACGGTGAAGCTCTTCGAGGAGGCCGGCATTCTGGAGAAGCGCGAGTTCGGCGACGGCCGCGCGCGCTACGAACCCGCCGACCGGGATCACCATGACCACCTGATCGACCTCAATACCGGCGAGGTCATCGAATTCGTCGATGCCGAAATCGAGGCGCTGCAGGAAAGGATAGCGGCCAAGCTCGGCTACCGGCTGAAGGGGCACCGGCTGGAACTCTACGGCGTGCCCGTCAAGAAACCGAAGGCGTAACATATTGGAAAATCTGCGCGGGATCGGCTTCATGGTCCTGGCCATGGCGAGTTTCGCGGTCGAGGACGCGCTGATCAAGACGCTCGCCGCGGCGATGCCGATCGGCTATGTGCTGATCTTCGTCGGGCTCGCCGGTCTGCTGGCCTTCGGCACGATCTGCCGGGCGCGGCGCATCCGCATCCTGTCGCCGGTCTTCTTCAGCCCCGCGCTGGTGCTGCGCAACCTGGCCGAAGTCGCGGGCACGGCCTTCATGGTCGCCGCCATCGTCAACATGCCGCTGTCGGTCGCCTCGGCGATCATGCAGGCCGCGCCGCTGATCGTCGGATTCGGCGCGGTGCTGTTCTTCGGCGCCGTCTTCGGCTGGCGCCGCTGGATGGCGCTGGCCACCGGCTTTGCCGGGGTGCTGATCATCATCCGTCCCGGACTGGAGGGATTCCAGCCGGTCTCTCTGCTGGCGCTGGCCGCCACGGTCTGCATGAGCAGCCGGGACCTCGCGACCCGCGCCGTCCCGCGCGAAGTGCCCTCCCTGCTGATCGCCTTCTACGGCTTCGGCGCCATGGCGGTGGCCGGTGCGATCCTGGTGCCCTTCCTCGGGACCGGCGGCACGGTTGCGCCCCGCAACCTCCTGTTTCTGGGGCTCGCCGCCTGCTGCGGGATCTGCGGCTACTTCGCGATCACGCAGGCCATGCGCATCGGCGAGGTCGCGGTGGTGACGCCGTTCCGATATACCCGGCTGCTGTTTGCAATCACCCTGGGCTTCCTGATTTTCGGCGAAAGGCCGGATCTGCCCATGCTTGCGGGCGCCGGAATGATCCTCGCTTCGGGGCTCTACACGCTCCATCGCGAACGGCATGCGCGCAGTCGCCCACTTTCCTCGGCCCTGAAGGCAAGCTAACAGGGTCGCGGACAGGTTTTTCCGAGAGGGAGCAGCACCATGAGCACGATCATCGACATCATCGGCCGGGAGATTCTCGACAGCCGCGGCAACCCGACCGTCGAGGTCGACGTCATCCTCGAGGACGGCACCATGGGCCGGGCCGCCGTCCCGTCGGGCGCCTCCACGGGCGCGCATGAGGCCGTCGAGAAGCGCGACGGCGACAAGTCGCGCTACATGGGCAAGGGCGTCCTGGAAGCCGTCGCCGCCGTGAATGGCGAGCTGGCAGAAGGACTTGTCGGCATGGACGTGACCGAACAGGCCGCCATCGACGCCGCCATGATCGAGATGGACGGCACCGCGAACAAGGGCCGCCTCGGCGCCAACGCGATCCTCGGCATCAGCCTCGCCTGCGCCAAGGCCGCGGCCGATTTCACCACGCAGCCGCTCTACCGCTATGTCGGCGGCACCTCGGCGCGCATCCTGCCGGTGCCGATGATGAACATCATCAACGGCGGCGAGCATGCCGACAACCCGATCGACATCCAGGAATTCATGATCATGCCGGTCTCCGCGGGGAACATCCGCGACGCGGTGCGCATGGGCTCCGAAGTGTTCCACACGCTGAAGAAGGAACTGTCCGCGGCGGGCATGTCGACCGGTCTCGGCGACGAGGGCGGCTTCGCCCCCGAGCTGGCCTCGACCACCGCGGCGCTCGACTTCATCCTGAAATCCATCGAGAAGGCCGGCTACAAGCCGGGCGAGGACATCTACCTGGCCCTCGACTGCGCCTCCACCGAGTATTTCAAGGACGGCAAGTACGAGATGAAGGGCGAAGGCAAGTCCCTGACCTCGGCCGAGAATGTCGACTACCTCAAGGCGCTCTGCGACGCCTACCCGATCATCTCGATTGAGGACGGCATGGCCGAGGACGACTGGGAAGGCTGGAAGCTGCTGACCGACGCGATCGGCGACAAGGTGCAGCTGGTCGGCGACGACCTCTTCGTGACCAACCCGGTGCGCCTGGCCGACGGCATCGCGCAGGGCGTCGCGAACTCGATGCTGGTCAAGGTCAACCAGATCGGCAGCCTCACCGAGACGCTGAAGGCCGTCGACATGGCGCACCGCGCGAAATACACCAACGTCATGTCCCACCGCTCGGGCGAGACCGAGGACTCGACGATTGCCGACCTCGCCGTGGCGACCAATTGCGGCCAGATCAAGACTGGCTCGCTGGCCCGCTCCGACCGGCTTGCCAAGTACAACCAGCTGATCCGCATCGAGGAAATGCTCGGCGCCACCGCGGAATATGCAGGAAGCTCGATCCTGAAGTGAGTGCAGCCCGCAACCGTCGCTGACCGGCACCGGTTGCAGGGCGCAACCGCTTGGACAAACGAGAAAAGGGGGCGCGAGCCCCCTTTTGACGTTCTGCTGCCCCGCCAGGCGGCCGGGTTATTCCAGCCAGCCCTTCTCCACTGCGGGCATCGCCTCCAGCTCGTCCTCGGTCTCCTTGACCGCGATCTGGTAGCTGTCGTTGCCGTCGGATTTCGGCAGGATCATCACCTTGTCCATGGCGAAGAGCACGTGCTTGTCGCCGATCCCGAGGAAGCCGCCGACATCCGCGACGACGCCGTACATGTCGCCGTTCATGTCCAGAACGACATTCTCGATATGGCCGATCGGCTTCCAGTCGTCGCCGACGGAGGACAGGCTGGGTTCCTCGGCCCAGCTGCCGCTCTCGAAATCCGAGTAGATCTCCGCGCCCTTCAGGTCCGAGGCGAGGATCAGGTTGCCCGGGTCGATCTGCGCATCCTGGGCCCAGAGCGGCGCAGCGGCGATCGCGGTTGCGGCAGCGAGGGCGGGAATGGCGAAACGGGTCATGGAAACCTCCTTCTATTGGCGTGTCATGTCCCGACAACACGGCGCGGCGCCTGACGGTTCCTGCGGCGGCCCATTGTCCGCTTGATGCGCGGAGTTCCGCCGGCCAAAGTCTGCAGACCCGCGGACGGCATCGCCGCAAGACCCCGAAGGACGACATGACCAAGACCGCTTGCGTGACCATGATGAAGGACGAGGACTTCTTCCTTCCCATCTGGTTCCGCTACTACTCGCGCCTGTTCGGGGCGGAGAACTTGTTCATCCTCGACCATTGCTCGTCGCGCAGCCCGGCTGAAATGCTCCCGGGCGAGCTTGGCGCGGGCTGCGTCAAAAGCTTCCGCATTCCGTCGCTCGAAAGCCTGTCCGAGGCCCGCAGCGCCGGCCGCTTCGATGCCAAGCGCTTCGAGCTGATCAGCAGCCTGCTGACCGGGCTGCTGGCCTTCTATGACGTCGTCATCTTCAACGACGCCGACGAGATCTATGTCCCGGACCCGGCGCGCTATCCCGACCTGCGCGCCTATGTCGAGGCGCGCGGCACGGACAACCAGATCACCGCCGGGCTCGGCATGGAGATGTTCCACGACGTCGCCAGCGAAGCCGCCTTCGACCCGGCGCAGCCGATCTTCGCGCAGCGCCGCAGCTTCTTCTGTTCGCTGCTCTACACCAAGCCGCACATGCTGGGCACCGGCAGCCGGATCTGGCCGCATGCCGCGGAGAAGCCCTTCGTCTTCGACCCCGACCTGCATCTGGTGCACATGAAGTTCATCGATGCCGACCGCTTCCTGTCGCGGCAGGAGGAACGCCGCGCCTTCCGCACCAGCGTGGCGAAGAATACCGGCAAGCTCTGGCTCTGGGACGGCGACCGCGCGCTGGAGGAATTGCGCAGGTACAACGAGATGCCGCTGGACGGCACGCCCTTTTCCGGGCGCGACGTGATGCAGCGGCTGTTCGGCCGCAGCGAACCGGTCCGGATCGGCGGCATGATGGGACCGGAGCGGAAACGCACCAAGAAGCTCGACCGCTACCGGGTCATCGACTACGTGACGCCCGCCCGCGACAAGAGGCTGGCCAGCGAACGCCGGGTGATCCCCGAGCGGTTCGTGCAGACGGGGATATGAGCATGACGGCAGACGAGATCATCGCCGCGCTGGGGCTGGAGCGCCACCCGGAGGGCGGCTGGTTCCGCGAGACCTGGCGGGCGGAGGCCGCGCGGGGGCAGCGCCCTTCGGGCACGATGATCTATTTCCTGCTGGCCGCGGGAGAACGCAGCCATTGGCACCGGGTGGACGCTGCCGAGCACTGGCTCTGGCATGCGGGGGCGCCGCTGTCCCTGCGGATTTCGGAAACGGCCGCGGGACCGGCCGCGCTTCACCGGCTGGGGCCGGAGCTTCCAAGCGGGCAGCTGCCGCAGATCCTCGTGCCGCCGCATCACTGGCAGTCGGCGGAGACCGCCGGGGACTGGACCCTGGTCAGCTGCGCGGTCAGTCCCGGCTTCGATTTCGCGGGCTTCGAGCTGGCTGCGCCCGGCTTCGACATTCCGGGATGATGCCGGGCGGTTGCATGCTGCAACCACCCGTGAAATCACACTATTTCCGGGCGAATCTCAACCAGCAGCCTCGGCCAGGGCCGGACGGATGGTCTCATCGATCACCCGCTCGGTGATCGGACCGGGGAACCGCAGGATGACCTTGCCCGTGCCGTCGATCACGAAGGTCTCGGGCACGCCGTAGATGCCCCAGTCGATCCCGGCCCGCCCGCTGGCATCCTCGGCCACGGCCGCATAGGGGTTACCGAGCTCCTGCAGGAAGGCCAGCGCCTTCTGCGGCTGGTCCTTGTAGTTGATGCCGTAGACCGTCACGCCCTGGGCGGCCAGCGCCTCCAGGTTGGGGTGCTCGACGCGGCAGGGCGCGCACCACGAGGCCCAGAAATTGACGAGCTTCACCTGCCCGTCCTTCAGCATGGACACGTCGAATTCGGGCAGTGTCCCGAGAGGCGCCAGCGTGACGGCCGGCGCCTCGCGGCCCTCCAGCGTCGAGGGCAGCGCGTCCGGGTTCTCGCGCTGCATCCCGACATAGAAGGCAACGGCCAGGCCGGCGAACAGCACCGGCGGCAGCACGACAAGCGGAGAGATCCTAGCCATTCCTGCGGCGCTCCTCTGCATCCTTCAGGGCACGCGCGGCCTTGCGCGCAGCGATCATGCTGGCCGCCACCAGAAGCACCAGCAGCAGCAGAGACACCGCATAGGCCGAAAGGACGGTACCCGCGTATTTCCCCAGTTCAGGCATCATGCCATCCGCTCCCGTGCCTCGATCGCCTTCAGGCGGCGGCGGTGGATCTCGGTGCGCGTGCGCAGCAGCACCAGCGCCAGGAACAGAAGCACGAAGCCCGCCATGCAGACCATCAGCGGCGCGAAGAAAATGTTCGACACCTTCTCTTCGGTATCGGCGCCGGTCACGGCCTCGACGCGCATCACCGACGCGCCCTGGTGCAGCCCCTGGTTCCAGAAATTCACAGCGTAGCGGCTGAGGATCGCGAAGACCGAGCCGACGAGACACAGCACCGAGGTCAGATCGGCGGCCGTGTCAGGGTCTTCCAGCGCCTCCCAGAGCGCGATGTAGCCCAGGTAGAACAGCGTCAGGATCAGGAAGGAGGTCAGGCGCGGATCCCAGGCCCACCAGGTGCCCCACATCGGCTGCCCCCAGATCGCGCCGGTCGCCAGCGCGATCAGCGTCATGACCAGCCCGACGGGCGCCGCGGCCCGCGCGGCCAGCGCGCTGACATGGTGGCGGCGCACCAGCCAGATCAGCGAGGCAACGAGCATCATCAGCCAGGCATTGATCGCGACCATGGCGGCCGGGACATGCAGGTAGATGATCTTGACGGTCGAACCCTGGCGGTAGTCCTCCGGCGTGAAGAAGAAGCCCCAGACCAGCCCGACCGCGAGGCAGGCAAGCGCGCCAACCGACACGAAGGGCAGCACCTTCGACACCGTCCGGCTGAATTTCACCGGATTCGCATATTCCCAGACAGATCCCATCCCGATTCTGTTACCTCCCCGTTTTCCCGCGCACAATATCGGCCCCGATCACCTCAGGTTGATCCTGAGCGCCGCCGCCGCCGCGAAAGGCATCGCGGCAAGCACCCCCAGCGTGATGGCAGCCAGCAGCATCAGCGGCACCTGCGTCTCCAGCCCCTCGGCGCCGCGCCGCGCAACCTCCGCGCCGAAGATCAGCGTCGGCACATAGAGCGGCAGCACCAGAAGCGACAGCAGCAGGCCGCCGCGCTTCAGCCCTACGGTCAGCGCCGCGCCGAAGGCACCGATCATGGAAAGCGCGGGCGTCCCGCAGGCCAGCGACACGACCAGCCAGAGATAGCCCGGCTCCGCGAGGTTCAGCAGCACGCCCAGGGGCGCGGCGATCAGCGTCAGCGGCAGGCCGGTGGTCAGCCAATGTGCGCAGGCCTTGACCAGCACCACGCCCTCCAGCGGGATCGGCGCGGTCGCCAGCAGGTCCAGCGTGCCGTCCTCGTGATCCAGCGCCAGCATCCGGTCGAGCGACAGCAGGCAGGCCAGCAGCGCGCCGATCCACAGGACGCCGGCCGCGATCGGCTGCAGCCGCTGGGTGTCCGGGCCGACCGCGAAGGGCACCAGCACGGTGACGATCAGGAAGAAGGCCAGCGCCAGGCCGAAGCCCCCGCCCGCGCGAACCGCCAGCTTCAGGTCCCGCAGCAGGAGCGCGATCACAGGAAGGCCTCGTCGAAGTCGGACGCGCGGGTCTGCGGCTTCGCCTTGTAGGGCGCCAGATCGAGGATCCGCGCCTCCGCCAGGCCCAGGTCGATATGGGTCGCCATCAACGCCGCGCCGCCCGCGGCCAGATGCGCCCGCACGGCGGCCGCGAACAGACCGACGCTGGCCGTGTCGAGCGAGACGGTCGGTTCGTCCAGCACCCAGACCGGGCGGCCGGTGACGAGCAGCCGCGCCAGTCCCAGCCGCCTTTTCTGGCCCGCCGACAGCGTTCCGGCCAGACGGCCGCGCAGCTCGCCGAGGTTGAAGCCCTCCAGCGCCGGGGCAATGTCGGAGGTTCCGAAGGTCGCCGCCCAGAAGCGCAGGTTCTCGGTCACGCTGAGCTGCGCCTTGATCCCGTCGGCATGTCCGGCATAGGCGATCCGTTCGGCGCCTTCGACGCTGCCGGAGAGCGGCGGTGCCAGCCCAGCGATGACCCGCAGGAGCGTGGTCTTGCCGATGCCGTTCGGCCCCCGCAGCACCAGCGCCTCCCCGGCCTCCAGCCGGAAGGTGACGCCCTCGGTCACGGGCACGCCGCCGCGGGCGCAGGTCAGGTCGGTCACGCTCAGCATCCCCTGCCTGCTATCCGATGGCGCGGGCGGGGAAAAGCCCCGGCGCATCCGTTGCGACCTATTGGGGAGGCTGTCGGAGCCAACCGGCTGTTAACCCTTCCCGGGCGACACCGGGACATGACCCGCATCCTGCTCCATGCCGGACCCTGCCCGCTGGGCGCCGCCCGCCTGCAGGCGGCGCTCCGGTGCGGCGTTCCGCGCGGGCTGCACTGGGCTTCCGCGACGGGACGGCCCGCTGGGGTGCGGCTCTTCATGGCCTCGCTCGATCCCGGCCATGTCGATCCCCTGCGCGCGGCCCGCGGGCTGGCCCCCGAGGACCGGCAGGCAGCTTTGGCGGCCAGGCTGCGGGAGGAGCTGGCCGCGGAATTCGCCGGAGCGGAGACGGTGCTGGTCTCCTGCGATCTCGCCGGACGGCATTTGGTGCATCCTTCGGAACTGGCGCGGCTGCACGGTTTCCTTGCGCCTTTGGGCGAGGTGGAACTGCTGCTCCAGCATCCCGAGCCCGCCGCCGGGCTGGCCGCGCACTGGTCGGCCCAGATCCTCTGGGGCCGGGTGACGACGCCCGCGGCCGATCTGGCGACCCGTCCCGCGAATTGGGCCGCCGCGCGCTCCAAAGGGCGCCCGGCGCGGCCGGAACTCGACGAATTTCCCGAGCTCGAACGCCCGCCGCACTGGCTTGACCGCCACGCCTTCCGTTTCTTCTGGGGAACTGGGTTTGCACAGGTGACGGAACTGCCCGGCCCGGACGCCCTGCTCCGCCATCTCGGCCTGGAGGATCCGGGCCCGGCCCCGGCTGCGGTTTCCGCCCGTACGCTGTCCCGCGCGCTGAAGGTCAATCCGCTCATCCGGCAAGCGCTGGCCAAGGGGCTGGTCCTGCCGCGGCGGCTGCGCGCCCGGGCCATGGGGACGCTGCTTGAGGATGGTCCCCCGCTGGACGCGGACAGGCTGAAGGACTGGCTGGCGGGAGGGGTTGCACCTAGCAACCTCCTGCCAGAAGAGCTGGATTTCGACCCTTCCGGCGTGATGGCCGGATTGCTGCCGCGGATGCTGGCCGCGGCACAGGCCGCCGATCCCGGCCGCGCCGCCCGGCCGGACGACACCGGCGAGGGCGGCGCATCCCTGCCCGCCGAGATCCGCCCGGTGCATTCCCGTCTGGTCCGCTCCCGCTACGCGCCGCATGACCGGATCGCGCCGGCCGTGCCGCCGGAAGCGCCCTTCCGGCTGTCGCCGCCACGCCCGGCCTGCGCCGAGCGCGTGATCGTCGCCTGCGCCAAGGACGAAGGGCCCTATCTGCTCGAATGGCTTGCCTTTCACCGGGCGGCCGGTTTCGACCGCTTTCTCGTCTACACGAATGACTGCTCGGACGGCACCGACCGGATGCTCGATCTCGTGGCGCGGCACGGCTGGTTGACGCGGATCGGAAATGACGGCTGGCGGGGCAAGTCCCCGCAGCAGGCCGCGCTGAACCATGCGGTGACGACGGACTTGGTGCGTCAGGCGCATTGGGTCCTGCATATCGATACGGACGAGTTCGTGAACATCCGCACCGGCGACGGCACGCTCGATGCGCTATTCGCCGCCGCCCCGGAGGCAACGCATTGGGCGCTGACCTGGCGGCTCTTCGGATCGGGCTCGGCTGCAATCGGAGGCCGCCCGGTGATTGCAACTTGCAACCGCTGCGCCCCGGCCTTCTGTCCCAAGCCGCACACCGCCTGGGGCATCAAGACCTTGTCGCAACAGATTGGCGTCTATGGAAAACTTTCCTGCCATCGGCCGACGAAACCGGACGAGGCACGGCTGCACGAGGCGCATTGGGTCAACGGCTCCGGCCAGCCGATGGGCGCGGAGATCTCCCGCCGCGGATGGCGGTCCTCGATTGCAACCGTCGGCTATGACCTGGTCCAGCTGAACCATTACCCGCTGCGGTCGCTGGACGGGTTCCTGGTGAAGCGCCAGCGCGGCCGGGCGCTGCATGTCGATCGCGAGATCGGGCGCAACTACTGGATCCGGATGGACTGGCAAGATCGCGAAGACCGCTCGATCCTGCGCCACCTGCCCCGAACCGAGGCGGGGATTGCCGCGCTGACGGCCGATCCCGAAATTGCCGCGGCGCAAGAAGCTGCCCTTGCCTGGCACCGGCAGCGCGCCTCGGAGCTGCGCGCCGATCCGGCCAATGCCGCACTGATCGCGGAGATCTCGGGGCTGCGCCTGACCCAGTCCGAACGCGCGGCCTGGGCCATGGTTCTGGATCACGAAACCTGAGCAGGCTCCGGCTGCAGGACGAGACCGCCTTCGCGGACCAGGAAATCGACGATTTCCGGAACACCCTTGCCGTGGCGGAGCTGCGCCATCACGAAGGGGCGCCCGCCCCGGCCGCGGGCTGCATCCTCTTCCAGCAGGTCGGTCGAAACCCCGACATGCGGCGCCAGGTCGGTCTTGTTGATGATCAGCAGGTCCGAGCGGGTCACGCCCGGCCCCTTCTTGCGCGGGATGTCCTGCCCGGCCGCCGTGTCGATGACATAGAGCGTCAGGTCGGCCAACTCGGGCGAGAAAGTCGCAGCGAGGTTGTCGCCGCCGGACTCGATCAGGATCAGGTCGAGATCGGGGAACTTGCCGCGCAGATCGGCCACCGCGGCAAGGTTGATCGAGGCATCCTCGCGGATCGCCGTGTGCGGGCAGCCGCCGGTTTCGACGCCGCGGATCCGCTCGCCCGGCAGGACCTGGGCGCGCATCAGCGCCTCTGCATCCTCGCGGGTGTAGATGTCGTTCGTGATAACCGCCATCGACAGCCGCGGCGCCAGAGCGCGGGCGAGCTGCTCGGTCAGGGTGGTCTTTCCGGCGCCCACCGGACCGCCGATGCCCACGCGCAGCGGGCCGTTCGTCTGTGCCATTTCCGTCTCCTTGGTCAGCTGCGGAACAGCCGGACCTCCTGATGTTCATGCGCCATGGCGGCAATGTCCGCGCCCGGCGTCCCGGTCCAGAGCGCCTCTTCCCCGGCCCCGGCCAACTCGCGCGACAGCCGCTCGATCAGCGGCCCCAGCGCGGCGATCACGCGCTGCCCTTCGGTCTGGCCGAGCGGGACCAGCCGCACCGCGCCAAGCACGAGGTTGGCGGCAAAGCTCTGGAGATAGAGGCCGATCACCGTCTCCGGCGCCAGGTCCAGCCGCCGCGCCTGCAGGCCGACCGCAACCGGCAGCACCATTTCGGGCCAGTCCGTGCCCAGAAGCGCGTTGGTGGTTGCAAGGAAGGACCGCCCCTGGGACAGCGTTTCCAGGTGCCGCTCGGGCGCAGCGGCCAGCGCGGCGGCCAGGGCATCGGTTTCCGCCGGATCGGCGCCGCCGAGAACCATGGACAGCAGAACCGCGTCGCAGCGCCCGCTGCCTGCGGACAGCAGGTCGGCCAGCCAGGCCTCCAACCCCGCGCCGTCGCGGATCGTGCCGGCCGAGATCGCGTGTTCCAGCCCGTGCGAGAAGGCGAAGCTGCCCAGCGGGAAGGCAGGGGAGAGCCATTGCACGAGGGTCAGCAGGTCCTGCGCGGGGGCCGGCTCAGTGGTGATGGTGGCCATGATCATGCCCCATCGTCCGGCCATGGCCATAGGCGCCGCCCTCGGGGCGGAAGGGTGCGGTGACCGGCGTCACGGTCGCGCCGAGCTGGCGCAGCATCGCCACCAGCACGTGATCGTCGAGGATGCGCAGGCTGTCCGGACCGATCTCGCAGGGCGTGTGGCGGTTGCCGATATGCCATGCCAGCCGCGGCAGGTCGCCTGCAATCTCGACCAGCGACTCCGCGGCAGCGCGGATGGCCACGCGGGCGCCGGAGGACAGCAGGAAGGCATCGCCCTCGTCCAGGCCCCGCGTCTCCGGCAGGTCGGCGAGGAAGGCGGTCCCGCCATCCGAGGTCAGCCGCCGGCGGCGCAGCAGCCGGTCACTGTAAGTCAGGGAAATCGTGTCATCCCCCGGCTCGGCATGGGTCACGCTCTGCGCCAGGGGAAGGGTGTCAGTGGTCTCGCTCATGCGGCGAGATTGCGCCTCGCCGCAGCCGAGCGCAAGATCAACTGTTCGCCGAACGGAAGGCGAAGCGCGCGGCGAAAGCCGAGAACTTGTCGCGCATCACATAGGCCGGGATTTCCTCACGCGCGATGCCCAGCATGCCCAGGTCGAAATCGCTCAGCGTGTTGAGGCGCAGCGCCTCTCGGCGGTAGCGGCGGTGCAATCCCGCCGGGTTCAGCCCGAAGCCGAGATTGGCCAGCGCGGTATCGAAATCCCTGTCCAGATCGGGCGGATACAGCACGAACACATCTGCTGTCATGGTCAAAACACTCCTGTCACGGGCCACCGGACGCCGGAAAGCATGCGCCATCCTCGGTCCTGCCCATGCGCGGCCTCTCTCCGGGCTACCCCGAAAGCCTTAGGCAAAACTTTAGGCAGCTGCGACGAAAGAGCCCGGACCGGCGGGAAAGCCCCTGCCCCATGGGAGGGTGCCTGCAAAATCGGCACCAATGCCTGTTCTTTCGGCGGACATGCTGGAACCGTCATGCGGAAACCTTGCTGCTCGGTTTCCTCCCGTATCTTCAAGCTAGCACGCCATGCGGGAAAGGCCGGGGCGGAAAGCCCGCGGAGGCGAAAAATATGCTGCATCGCAGCGACGCCGTGGACGGATGCCCGGAAAACGGGCAGGCCTGACGCAAAAGGCGCAGCGGAGAGACCGCTGCGCCCGGATTTCCCGTCCTGCCGCTGGCGGTCAGAACATGAAGTAGCGCTGTGCCATCGGCAGGACCTTGGCCGGTTCGCAGATCAGCAGCTCGCCATCGGCGCGGACCTCGTAGGTCTCGGGATGGACCTCGATCTTCGGCGTCGCGGCGTTCATCACCATGTCGGCCTTGCCGATGCCGCGGGTGCCCTTGACGGCAACCGTGTCCTTTGCGAGGCCGAGCGCCTTGCCGATGCCGTCGGCCTGCGCCGCCTGGCTCACGAAAGTCACGGAAGACCGCGCGACCGAGCCGCCGAAAGCGCCGAACATCGGCCGGGTATAGACCGGCTGCGGCGTCGGGATGGAGGCATTCGGATCGCCCATCTGCGCCACTGCGATGGTGCCGCCGAGCAGAACCATCTCGGGCTTCACGCCGAAGAAGGCGGGCGACCACAGCACCAGATCCGCGCGCTTGCCGACCTGGATGGAGCCGATCTCGTGGCTCAGCCCGTGGGCGATGGCCGGATTGATCGTGTATTTCGCGACGAAGCGCTTGACCCGGACGTTGTCATTGTCGCCGGTTTCGTCCTGCAACCGCCCCCGCTGGACCTTCATCTTGTGGGCGGTCTGCCAGGTGCGGATGATCACCTCGCCGACACGGCCCATGGCCTGGCTGTCGGAGGCGATGATCGACATGGCGCCGAGGTCGTGCAGGATGTCCTCGGCGGCGATGGTTTCCTTGCGGATGCGGCTCTCGGCGAAGGCCACGTCCTCGGGGATCGCCTTGTCGAGGTGGTGGCACACCATAAGCATATCGAGATGTTCCTCGAGCGTGTTCACGGTATAGGGCCGCGTCGGGTTGGTGGAGGACGGGATCACATTGGCCTCGCCCACGACCTTCAGGATGTCGGGGGCATGGCCGCCGCCCGCGCCCTCGGTGTGGAAGGCGTGGATGGTGCGGCCCTTGATGGCGGCGACGGTATTCTCGACGAAGCCCGATTCATTGAGCGTGTCGGTGTGGATCATCACCTGCACGTCCATGTCGTCGGCGACGGAAAGGCAGTTGTCGATCGCGCCGGGCGTCGTCCCCCAATCCTCGTGCAGCTTCATCGCGCAGGCGCCGGCCTTGATCATCTCGACCAGCGGTTCGGGCTGCGAAGCGTTGCCCTTGGCCGAGAGCGCGAGATTCATCGGGAAGGCGTCGAAGGCCTGCAGCATGCGCGCGATGTGCCACGACCCGGGCGTGCAGGTGGTGGCCAGCGTGCCATGCGCCGGGCCGGTGCCGCCGCCGAGCATCGTCGTCAGTCCGGAATGCAGCGCGTCGTCGATCTGCTGCGGGCAGATGAAGTGGATGTGGCTGTCGAAGCCGCCGGCGGTCAGGATCTTGCCCTCGCCCGCGATCACCTCGGTGGAGGGGCCGACGATGATGTCGACATTGGGCTGGGTGTCCGGGTTGCCGGCCTTGCCGAGCGCGGCGATGCGGCCGTCGCGCAGGCCGACATCCGCCTTGTAGATGCCGGTATGGTCGAGGATCAGCGCATTGGTGATGACCGTGTCGACGGCGCCGCCCGCGCGGGTTACCTGGGACTGGCCCATGCCGTCGCGGATCACCTTGCCGCCGCCGAACTTGACCTCCTCGCCATAGGTGGTCAGGTCTTTCTCGACCTCGATGACCAGGTCGGTATCCGCGAGCCGCACCCGGTCGCCGGTGGTGGGGCCGTACATGTCGGCATAGGCGGCGCGGGTGATCTTTGCGGGCATGGAGGGCTCCCTCGTCTCGGGTCTTGGTCGCGCCCACATGACACGAAAGGCAGGCCGGTCCGCAAGGGGGCAGCGTTGCGGCAGGATGCAGCCCCCGGGGGATGCCCGCAAACTGTGCAGATGGCCGGGCGCGGCGCCCGCCCCGCACCGCGCCAAAGGGCGCATGGAAATCAGGCAGATGCGCGGCCTTGGCCCGTTGCCGGAGCCCCCGCCCGCGTCTAGTCTCTGGGCCAGACCGACAGACCGGAGCCTCGTCATGTCCTCACGCCCTGCCCTCGTCCCCGCTCTCGCGCTGGCCGCATTCGGCGTCCTGGCCGCCTGCGATCCGCAGAGCAGTTCCCCCGCCGCCTCATCGTCTTCCGCCCCTGCCGCCGCCCCCGCCGAAAGCGGCGATGCGGTCACGGCCGAGGTCCAGCGCCGCGCGGCCGCGCTGTGCAATGCCGATCCCGCGCGCGCGGGCGGCTGCGCCCCGGTCGTGGCCTGTTTCGGCGACAAGGGCCCGGCGCTGATCGGGCGCAGCTACCAGTCGGAGGGCGGCAGCATCCATGCCGAAGGCCCGTCGGGCATCACCTGCGACGGCAATTTCCTGCCGCTGATGAACCGCAGCGTGACGCGGGTCGTGCTGAACTGCTCGAACGGTCAGAAGGCCGATTTCCAGTTCCGCACCTCGACCCCCGGCACCCTGCGCGGCGAAGCGGTGACGCAGAACGGAACGAAGCTGGCCATCTGGTCGGGCCGCAACATGTGGGGGGCCTTCGGCGCGCCGAACAATGCCGCCGGACGCGCCTGCGTCAAGGCTGGCCTGGGTCTCTGACCCCGGCCGCCCGGCGGGCGCTCAGATCGCCGCGAAGCGCAGCCCGGCCTGGCTGAGGCGGCGGGCATTGGCGGCGGTGCGGTTGCGAAGCGGCTCCACCGCCGCCGAAAGCACCTGGTCGAAGCGCGCGCCCAGGCTGGCAGCGGCCAGCGCCGCGCCGGTCGCCTCGGCAAAGCCCAGATGCTTTTCCAGCACCATCAGCCCCGGCTCGTCGGCATCGATGTGCCACAGCCCGCCGAGCCCCATGAGGCGCATGGCGATGACGGCCTGGGACTCGGCCCCGAGCCACATCAGGTCGAAACCCAGCTTCAGGACATCATGGGGAATGGAGGGGACGGACTCGGCCTGGGACTTGGACATCGCTACTCCTTCCGGTCCGGAAGGGGACCGTGCATCGCCATACTATGGCAAAAGCATTGACGTTTTCCGCCATCCCCAATTGTCGCAAGGGCCGGGCAGCGAAAAAGGCGTGCCAAGAATGACACGCCTTTGCGGAAACTCCTGAAAATCCGACGGATTTTCAGGTCATTTCGGTTCTTCGGTCTTCGGCGCGGCCGGAGTGCTCCGGCGGCGGCGCGGCGCGGCAGGCTTGGCCGCACCTTCGGCGGCAGCCGGCTTGGCCGGAGTCCGGCGGCGAGTCGCGGGCTTCGAGGCCGAGGCTGTGCCGGTGGCCGAGGCCGCCTTGGTGCTGCGCGCGGCCGGCGCCTTCTTGGCCGCGGCGGGCTTCGCCGCGGGGGCGGCCTCCGCCTTGGGCGCCGGTGCCGGCTCCGCCTTGGCTTCGGCCGGATTCGGCGCGGCTGCGGGGGCCGGCTTCGGCTCGGGCGCAGGAGCCGGCGCCGCGGCGGCAGCGGGCTTCGCGGCGGCCGGAGCGGGCTTGGCCGCCTCCGGTTTCGGCGCGGGCTTGGCGGCGGCGGGCTTCTTCGGCGCCTCGGCCACCGGGGTGCCCGTGGCGGCAGGCTTCGGCGCGCTCGGCACCGCCTTCAGCACCGGCTTCTCGGCCTTGGGCGCGGCCGGCGCCGGGGCGGGCTTCGGTGCCGCGGCCTTCGCCTTCGGCGCGGGCTTGGCGGCCTCGTCCTTCAGCTGGCGCGCGGCCGTCAGGCCGACATCCCAGGCGCTGCAGGCGCTCATCATCTTCATGGTGATGTCCATCTGGGCCTCGGCGGAGCGGAGCCACAGCTCCATGCCGTTGCGCCACATGTCCATAGGGGTAACGAATTGTTTCTGCATGTCTCCCCAGACTCCAAAGTTCGTCGTTTTGCCAGAGCACATATTCAAGAACATCAGTCGAGCGCCCCCATCACGGCCTGGTTGAAGCCGTAGACCTTGCGCGCGCCGGACAGCGGCACCAGCGTCACGGTGCGGCTCTGCCCGGGCTCGAAGCGCACGGCGGTTCCGGCCGCGATGTCCAGCCGCTTGCCGCGCGCCGCGGCGCGGTCGAATTGCAGCGCGGCATTGGTCTCGGCGAAATGGTAGTGGCTGCCGACCTGGACCGGGCGGTCGCCTGCATTGGCCACCTCCAGCTCGGTCACCTCGGCGCCCTCGTTCAGGGTGATGTCGCCTGCGGCGGTCATCACTTCTCCAGGAATCATGCGGAGCTCTCCGTTCTCTGCCGGTCCGGCCCGCGGGCCGGTCCATTGTCCCCTGCGCCGCCGGCGCAACTCTCGGAGGACCCGGTCCCTGCACCGCTGCGCGGGGCCGTTTCCTGCGGGACAGGCCGGGCCGGATGGCCGCCCTGTCCATATTACCTTCCCAGAACCGGTGACTGCTTCCAGTGCAGCGGCCCGCAAGCCCAGACTAAACGCCCGACTGCCCAAAGAATAGCCGAAAGCGCATGGATCGTGCCAATTCTGCAGCGGTACTTGGTCGCGAGCCCCCGTCTCAGCGGATCGGGTGATGCACGGTGACGAGCTTGGTGCCGTCCGGGAAAGTGGCCTCCACCTGGACGTCATGGATCATCTCGGGGATGCCCTCCATGCACTGCTCGGCGGTGACGACATGCGCGCCCGCCTCCATCAGTTCCGCCACCGAGCGGCCGTCGCGGGCGCCCTCGACCACGAAATCGGTGATCAGCGCGATGGCCTCGGGGTGGTTCAGCTTCACCCCGCGCTCCAGCCGGTTGCGGGCGACCATCGCGGCGAGGCTGACCAGCAGCTTGTCCTTTTCGCGGGGGGTCAGGTTCATGTGGCTCCGTCCTTCTTCAGATCGTCCAGACGCGGGGCAAGGGCTGTCCCCGCAATTCGTCGAGGACCCGCGCCATCCAGCGGCGCAGGTCGAATGGCTTCTCGGCCAGCGCGCGGACCACCAGCTTGCCGTCCCAGCCGGAGGCCGAGGCCCGGATGCCGGGGCTGTCGCAGAGCGGCAGCACGCGCGACACGAGGTCCGGCGCGGACGACGCGATCAGCGCGATGGTGGCCAGCGCCCGCGCCCCGCCCAGGCCCGAGGGCGCGCCGCGGCGCACGAGCGTGTCCGTCGCCAGCCGCAGCGGTTCGGCCATGACCGGCACGCCGTCGCGGCGGATCATGCGGGTGTCGAGGAAGTCGAGCTGCTGCAGCGTCTCGCCCATCGCCTCGCGGCCCAGCACGACGGATTCGCACCACAGGCATTCGGCATCGCCTTCCAGGTCGATCTCGGTGCGGCGGTGCAGCGCCGAGCGCTCGAACAGGATCGTCTCCTGCGGCAGCCAGTCCAGACGCGCCCCCGCCCCGGCCCGCAGCCGCACCTCCATCTCCGCCGGGCCGGTCTCGGACAGGCTGGCATAGGCGCGTTCGGCGGTCTGGGTCGTCGCCACGGCGCGGGCGCCCGGCGCGAGGGCCAGCTCGAAAGCGATCCGGTCTCCGCCGGTCAGCCCGCCCGCGGTGTTGAGGAACACGATTTCCGGCTCGGGACGGTGGACTTTCGGCATCATCGCCTTGGCGGAGCCCCGCTGGGACAGCCGCTCCAGCGAGGTGCGCCCGGATTTCAGCGCGAAACTCACGGCGGCGCGCGCATCCACGCGCTGGCGCGGCGGCAGGGTCGTGGCGGGGGCGGTCTGGTCTAGCATGGGCGTCCTTCGCGGTTCGGGGCCACACTAGCGGCTGGGGCGGCGCAGGCAACAGTCGCGCATCTCGCCGCAGGCCCGGCCCCGGCATCGCGCCCGTTTAATGTGCAGCCCCTTCCCTCGGCCCGCGCGCGGGGCTAAGAGCAACGCCATGACCGACACGCTCACGCTCCGCCGCCCCGACGACTGGCACCTGCATCTGCGCGATGGCGCCATGCTCAAAGCCGTCCTGCCCGAGACCACGCGCCATTTCGGGCGCGCGATCATCATGCCGAACCTCGTGCCGCCGGTGGTGACCCCGGCCGATGCCGCGGAGTACCGCGACCGCATCCTCGCGGCGAAGCCCGACGGCTCGAAGTTCCAGCCGCTGATGACGCTGTACCTGACCGAGACCACCGAGCCGCGCGACATCCGCGCCGCCGCCGAGATCGGCCTGATCACTGCGGTGAAGCTGTATCCGGCGGGCGCGACGACCAATTCCGCCTCCGGCGTGCGCGACCTGTCGAAGGTGCGCCGCGTGCTGGAGACCATGGCGCAGGTCGGCATTCCGCTGTGCTGCCACGGCGAAGTCACCGATCCCGCCATCGACATCTTCGACCGCGAGGCGGTGTTCATCGACACGGTGCTCGACCCGCTGCGCCGCGACATTCCCGAGCTGCGCGTCGTGATGGAGCACATAACCACCTCGGACGCGGTGCAGTACGTCTCGGAATCGCAGGGCAACCTGGGCGCGACGATCACCACGCACCACCTGATCATCGACCGGAACCACATCCTCGTGGGCGGGATCAAGCCGCATTACTACTGCCTGCCGGTGGCCAAGCGCGCGACCCATCGCGACGCGCTGATCGCGGCGGCGACCAGCGGCGACCCGCGCTTCTTCCTGGGCACGGATTCCGCGCCGCACCTGACCAAGGACAAGGAAAGCGCCTGCGGCTGCGCGGGCGTGTTCTCCTCGACCAACACAATGTCCTGCCTGGCGCAGGTCTTCGAGAATGCCGGCGCGCTGGACAAGCTGGAAGGCTTCGCCTCGGTGAACGGGCCGAAATTCTACCGCCTGCCGCCGAACGAGGACACGATCACCCTGAAGAAGGGCGCGCCGGTTTCCTACCCGGCGGCGATCGAGACCGAAAACGGCCCTGTCACCGTCTTCGATCCGGGCTTCCCGCTCTACTGGCACGTCGAGGCCTGACCCGGCCGCCATTTCCGCCTGTCCGGGCAGCCGGGCAGGCATGGGTCGGGTAAACCTTACCCCGGCCCGCCCGGCACAAAGCTTCCTTGCATTAACCTGCGTTGATAACGGTTAACAATGTGCGCCAAGCCGCTCCGGCCGCGCTTCCCAGAAACGGACTTTTTGCATGCCGAGTTATTCCTATTCCGGAACCTACATTTCATCCTGGGATCCGATCTCCTATTGGAGTGCCGGCAGCTACGATCTCGACGGCTACGCGAACGCCTATCCGGTCGAGATCGAGGCCGGCAACACCTACTTCGTCTACGAATATGACAGCGACCAGAGCGGAACCTTCGCAATCGAAGGCTATTACGTGCCGGTCACCGGGCTCTACCTCGACGGCAGCAACTTCAATTCGTTCGACTACGTCGAAGATTTCCATGTCTTCGAAATGGACTGGGGCCACGGATACACGTCCACCATCCTGTCCTTCGGCGATGAATACGGGCAGGTCCTGATCGCGATGGCCGGCACCGAACTGCCGGTCTTCGCCAACCTGGCCGAAGCGCAGTACTTCGCCTCCGGCATCACGGCGATCCGGGAGGCAAGCGGCGATTGGGCCCCCTATGCCGCCATCTGGTTTGCCGAGATGGGCGCCGGTCTCGATCCGCTCGAAGGCTGGAACACGCAGACCGGCGGTCCCGGAGACGACGTGATCGAGGGGACGCTGCTCGACGAGACGCTGTCCGGCGCCAACGGCGATGACGAGATATACGGCGACGGCGGCGACGACTCGATTTTCGGCGGCGGCGGCGACGACTATCTGGTCGGCGGCGAGGGACGCGACACGATCAATGGCGGCCTCGGCTACGACCAAGTCAGCTACCGCGAGTTTTCCGACGAATACGGAATGGGCGTCGATGTCGATCTGCGCGAAGGCTGGGCCCGGCCGGTTTCCGGATCGTCTTCCGGCGAGGATGTCCTGATCAACATCGAGATGGTCCGGGGCTCCATGCAGGACGACTACATCTACGGGGACGGCGAAGACAACATCCTGCGCGGGCTGGACGGCGCGGACGTCCTGGACGGCCGCTGGGGATCGGACACGGTGCGCTATGACCGCGATGCGCGCTATGGCGGGACCGCGGGCGTGACGGTCGATCTCGAAAGCCACGCGACCTTTGGCGATGGCGACGACAGCTATGTCGACTCGCGCGGCTATGCGATCGACGGCTGGGGCAACCACGACTATCTTATCTCGATCGAGAATGCGACGGGCACCGATTCCGCGGACGTGATCTACGGAAATTCGGACCATAACGCGCTGATCGGCCTGACCGGCAGCGACCGCATCCTGGGCCGCGACGGCTGGGACACGATCGACGGCGGCAACGGCCATGACCTGCTGTTCGGCGGCAAGGGGCGCGACCTGATCACCGGCGGCAACGGCAACGACAAGCTGCGCGGCTCGCTGGGTTTCGACACGCTCGACGGCGGCAGCGGCCATGACACGCTGATCGGGGCGAAGGGCGACGACCTGCTGACCGGCGGCGCAGGCAACGACGTCTTCGTCTTCAAGTTCGACTTCGACGGCGACACCGTCACCGATTTCGGCAATGGCCTGGACCGTCTGGATTTTTCCGCCGTGGGCGCGATCCGGAATTTTGCGGACCTGATGGCGAACCATGTCGCCGACGGCGCCACCGGCGCTGTGATCGACGGCGGCAGCGGCAATTCCGTCACCCTCGAGGGCGTCTGGAAAGCCGATCTGGCAGCCTCCGACTTCCTCTTCTGAGCCCGTTCCGCCCTGCCCGGCCGCCATCCGGGCGGGGCTTTCCCGCAGCGTCGGAATGGTCTAGAGCAGCCCGAGTTTTCAGCGACGGAGCCCGCCCCATGATCCCCACCTCCTTCCCCTCGAACGAAGAGATGGCCCGCCTGACGGCGCGCGCGCTGCTGGAGATCGGCGCGGTCGACTTCCGCCCCGAAGAGCCGTTCACGCTGGCATCCGGCCTGCCCTCGCCGACCTATATCGACTGCCGCAAGCTGATCAGCTACCCGCGGATCCGCGCGACGCTGATGGATTTCCTCGCCTGCAAGACCATGCGCGAAGCCGGCTTCGAAGCGTTCGACAACGTCGCGGGCGGCGAGACCGCGGGCATCCCCTTTGCCGCCTTCATTGCCGAGCGCCTGGCCCTGCCCATGACCTATGTGCGCAAGAAGCCGAAGGGCTACGGCCGCAACGCCAGGATCGAGGGCGCGATGACCGAGGGGCAGCGGGTTCTGCTGGTCGAGGATCTGACCACCGACGGCGGCTCGAAGCTGAGCTTCGTCGACGCGATCCGCGACACCGGCGCGTCCTGCGCGCATACCTGCGTGATCTTCTCCTACGGCATCTTCCCGGAAATCGGCAAGACGCTGGGGGACCACGGCGTGAAGCTCACCGCGCTCTGCACCTGGTGGGACGTCTTCGCCGAGGCCGAAGCCTCCGGCGCCTTCAGCACGGAAACGCTGGCGGGCGTGAAGGAATTCCTCGACGATCCGCGCGGCTGGCAGGCGGCCCGCAAGTTCTGAGCCTTCCGGAGTTTTGCCTGGCGGAGCGCTTCGGCTTCAAGCAGCGGTGAAGCGCTCCACAGGGAAGACCTTGCCATCCACTACAGAAAACAGTTTCGGGTAATTCTTCACCCGCAGCTTAACTTGCCACTCTTGCGGCGCTCGGCGGCCCTTCTCCCTGGGGTAGTGCTCTTCGGTTTCAAATTTCGCCGCAATTTCTGAAAAGGTCATTGGGCAGCCTGCCTGAAGCAGGCAGTATTCAATGGCCTCATGGCGATACATTTTCCGAGTTTCGCCATGGAATGCATAATAACCCTTGGTCAAATTGGCTAGCGTGAACTGACCCCAGCGAGTGGTCCGGGTCGTGTCGCGAATGTGGTGGAAATTGCCGAGCGACATGCTCCGGGCACGTGAAATAGGCTCCGTTCAGGCGGCGAGGTCAAGGGACATCGGCTCGAGGGGCTGAGAGAGGG
>NZ_JAATVU010000058.1 GCF_013184745.1 Mangrovicoccus sp. HB161399 | reverse complement strand
GACACCGAGGTCGTCCGCACCTACCCGGTCAGGATCGAGGACGGACGCCTCATGCTCGACACAAAAGCAATAGCCGCCAGGAGCGCCGCCTGATGACTGCCGCCGATGCCGCGATGGACCCGAAACCGGGCTGCTTCCGCACCACATGCCCCTATTGCGGCACCGGCTGCGGCGTGCTGGTCACGCCCGACGGAACCGGCGGGCTCGCCGTCAAGGGCGACCCCGACCACCCCGCCAACCGCGGCAAGCTCTGCTCCAAGGGCTCCGCGCTCGGCGAGACGCTGGCGCTGGAAGGCCGCACGACCGTCCCGATGATCGGCGGCGCCCGCGCCGGCTGGGACGAGGCGGCCGCGCTGATCGCCGGGAAATTCCGCAGCGCCATCGAGGAGCACGGGCCGGACAGCGTCGCCTTCTACGTCTCGGGCCAGCTGCTGACCGAGGATTACTACGTCGCCAACAAGCTGATGAAGGGCTTCATCGGCTCCGGCAACATCGACACCAACTCGCGGCTCTGCATGGCCTCCTCGGTCGCGGGGCACAAGCGCGCCTTCGGGACCGATACGGTGCCGGGCCAGTACGAGGACCTCGAAGAGGCCGACCTGATCGTTCTTGTCGGCTCCAACCTCGCCTGGTGCCACCCGGTGCTCTACCAGCGGATCCTCGCGGCGAAATCTGCGCGGCCCGAGCTGAAGATCGTCAACATCGACCCGAGGCGCACCGCAAGCTCGGACATGGCGGACATGCACCTGGCGGTCGCGCCGGGCTCGGACGTGGCGCTGTTCAACGGGCTGCTGGCGCGGATCGCGGCGCAGGGCGCGGTGGATTCCGCCTATGTCGCCGAGCATGTCTCGGGTTTCGAGGAGGCGCTGGACGCCGCCAGCACCGAGGATACGGAAATCACCGGCCTCTCGCGGCAGGAGCTGCGCGCCTTCTACGACCTGTGGATCCGCACCGAGAAGGTGGTGACGATCTATTCGCAGGGGGTGAACCAGTCGACATCGGGCGCCGACAAGGTCAATTCGATCCTGAACTGCCACCTGGCGACCGGGCGGATCGGCAAGCCCGGCATGGGGCCGTTCTCGGTCACCGGCCAGCCCAATGCAATGGGCGGGCGCGAGGTCGGCGGGCTGGCCAACATGCTGGCCTGCCATCTCGACATCGAGGACGCGGCGCACCGCCTGGCGGTGAAGGAATTCTGGGACGCCCCCGCCATCGCCGCAAAGGCCGGGCTGAAGGCCGTGGACATGTTCCGCGCCGTCGGCGACGGGCGGATCAAGGCGCTCTGGATCATGTGCACCAACCCGGTGGTGTCGATGCCCGAGGCCGATGCCGTGGCGGCGGCCATCGCGGCCTGCCCCTTCGTCGTGGTCTCCGACATGTTCGCCGACACCGACACGGCCAAGCTGGCCGATGTCTTCCTGCCCGCCACCGGCTGGGGCGAGAAGACCGGCACCGTCACCAATTCCGAGCGCTGCATCTCGCGCCAGCGCGCCGTCCTGCCCGCCCCCGGCGAGGCGCGCCATGACTGGCAGGCGGTCTGCGCGGTCGCGGAGAAGATGGGCTGGGGCAAGGCCTTCGACTACGGCTCCCCGGCCGAGATCTTCCGCGAATACGCCGCGCTGTCCGAGATCGCCGGCCAGCTCGGGCGGGATTTCGATATTTCCGGGCTGAAGGATGTAAGCGACGCAGAATACGACGCGCTGGCGCCGCAGGTCTGGCCGGTGGCAAAGGGCCGCCGGGGCGGCCGTTTCTTCGCCGAGGGCGGGTTCTTCACCCCGGACGGGCGCGGACGGATGCTGCCGCTGGCGGCGAAGGAGCCGGCCTCGCGCACGTCGCTGGCTTTCCCGCTGCGGTTCAACACCGGGCGGGTGCGCGACCACTGGCACACCATGACCCGCACCGGCATGTCGCAGCGGCTTAGCCAGCATATCGCCGAGCCCTTCCTGGAGATGAACCCGGCCGATGCCGAGGCGCGGGGGCTGGCCGCCGCCGACCTGGTGGAGGTCGCCAGCGCCCATGGCCGCGCGGTGCTGCGGCTGGTCGTCACCGACCGCACGGCGCCGGGATCGGTCTTCGCGCCGATGCACTGGACCGGGCAGTTCTCGTCCGGCGGCCGCGTCGACACGCTGGTCGCCGCCAATACCGACCCGGTTTCGGGCCAGCCGGAAAGCAAGGCCAGCCCGGTCCAGGTCGCCGCGCTCCGGCCCGCCTGGTACGGCTTCGCCGTCTCGCTGGCCGATCCGCGTCCCGCGACCGCCTACTGGGCCAAGGCGCGCAGCGGCCAGGGCTGGCGGACCGAGCTGGCCGATCACGTGGCGCCCGGCGACTGGGAGGCCTATGCCCGAGAGCTGTTCGGCCTGGCGGAGACCGAGGCGGTGACCGTCACGGACCCCGCCCGCGGCATCGCCAGGGTCGCGCTGATGGCGGAAGGCCGCGTGGTCGCCGCGCTCTTCGCGGCGCCCGAGCCGGTGCAGGCGGCGCGCAGCCACCTGGTCAACCAGCTCGGCAGCGACATCCCGGCGCTGGTCCTGGCCGGCCGGCCCGGCGAGGACCAGCCCGACCAGGGGGCGATCGTCTGCTCGTGTTTCTCGGTCGGCGTCAACACGATCATCGCCGCCATCGAAAAGGGCAACCTGGCGGATGTCGACGCGATCGGGGCGGCCTGCCGGGCGGGCACCAATTGCGGATCCTGCAAGGCGGAACTACGTGCTATCCTGACAAGCACACGCCAGCAGGAGGCTGCCCAGTGACCCTTGCCCCCCTCGTCCGCGCGCTCGGGCGCGGACCCGGACGTTCGCGCAACCTCGACCGCAAGGAAGCCCGCGAGGCGATGGCCGCGATCCTCGACGGATCTGCCGCGCCCGAAGCGGTCGGCGCGCTCCTGATGCTGATGCGCTACCGCGGCGAGACCGGCGAGGAGATCGCGGGTTTCGTCGACGCGATGCGGGCGCGGCTGGCGCCATGGGCGGAGCTGCCCGCCACACTCGACTGGCCGAGCTATGCCTCGGGCCGCTCGCGCGGGCTGCCGCTGTTCCTGCTGGCTGCGCGGCTGGTGGCGATGGCCGGGCAGAAGGTGCTGATCCATGGCTGGAACAGCCACCAGAACCCCAATGCCGATGTCCGCGCCCATCTGGGCGAGGCCGGGATCGCGGCGGCCACCACGCTGGACGGCGCGCGCATGGCGCTGGAGGCCAACGGCATCGCCTATGTCCCGCTGGAGGCGATGGATGCGGAGCTGCTGCGCGTGGTCCGGCTGCGCGACGAACTGGGGCTGCGCTCGCCGGTCAACACGGCGCTGCGCGCGATGAACCCGGGCGCAGCCCCGGCCTGCGTGCAGGGCGTGTTCCACCCGCCCTATCGCGGGCTGCAGCAGGATGCGGCGGCACTGCTGGGCGAGAAGGACCTGATGGTGATCAAGGGCGGCGGCGGCGAGTTCGAGCGCCACCCCGCCAAGCAGATCCTGGTCTACGGGCTGGAAGCGGGAGCGGTCCACGAGCAGACGGTCGACCCGCTGATCGAAGAGACCCGCCGCCTGGCCGATGCCGATCCGCAGAAGGGCGACCTGGGACGGCTCTGGACCGGCGAGCGCGCCGATCCGTTTGCCGAGGCGACGGTGACCGGCACTGCGGCGCTGGCGCTGCTGGCCGCGGGCGGGGCCGCGACCCTGGCAGGCGCCCAGGCGCGGATGGACGCGCTCTGGGCCGACCGGCTGGTCCCGGCGGAATAGCCCCCTCACCCCGGCCCTCTCCCCCTCGGGGAGAGGGAGGGCGCCCAGGCGTCAGGGCAATGCCTCGAACCAGTCCAGCACCATGCCGACCCAGCCTTCGGGCACCATGTGGCCGCCCGGAAAGAGCGCGAATTCCAGCGATGATCCGGGCGTGCAGCCTGTCCAGCTCCGCCGCCAGAACGGCCCCTCGGCAGAGGCCGCATCCGGACGCATCGAGGTGCAGCCATTCGCCTGCCGCCAGATCTCCAGTCCCGCGAAGATGTCGCCCTGTGCCAGCGTGCCGTTGCGCAGGAACCGGCCCTCCAGCGGCACCGTCATGTCGGTCCAGCCATGGGCATGGAAGAGCCGCACCGGTCCGGCGCAGGCCTCCGGCATCGGCCGCCAGAACCCGCCCGAGACCGGCGCGAAGGCGCGGACGATCTGCGGCCGGGCGCAGGCGACGTAGCTGGTCATGAAGCCCCCCGCCGAGAACCCCGCCATGAGGATATTGTCCCGCGGCAGGCCGTGGCGGCTGTCCAGGAGATCGAAGAGCTCGGCGAAATAGGCCGGCTCGTCGCGGCCGCCGCCGCGGAAGGCCCAGGCATTTCCCATCCCCCCGCCCCGCGGCATGCCCTCTGGCGCGGCCAGCGCATAGCCGCGGGCGAGCACGGCACGCACCATCGCGCCATTGGCCATGGTCCCTTCCGCGCTTCCTCCATGGCCATGGAGGAAGACAACCGTGCCCTTTGCCGTGCCGTCGGGAAGGCGGATCAGGTAGCGGCCGGTCGAGGTTTCGCAGGGCGCCTCCGCCGTGCCGCAGGCGAGCGCCGGAAGCGGCAGGCAGAGCGCGAGGAGCAAGAGCAGCGCGCGCAAGGGCTACTCCCCGCCCCAGGCACCGAGCGGCAGGCCGCGGGCGATCCAGCCGGGACCCGCGCGGGAGCCTTCCATGCCTTCGGGCACGTCATGCACCGCAGAGAAGCCCGCGCGCGCAAGCCTCTCCGCCTCGCGGCGGGAGCGCACCCCGGCCGCGCAGATCAGCGCGACGGGGCGCGTCCTGTCGCCTCCGGCCAGCGCCTCCAGCGCCGCGGCGAAATCCGGGCGGCGCAGGTCGAGCGGGTGGGCGCCTTCGGCGATGCCCGTGCGCTGCCATTCATCGGGGCGGCGGATGTCGACCAGCAGCAGTTCCCCGGCGCGCACGGCCTGCTGCGCCTCCTCCGGGGTCAGCAGCCTGCCCTCGGATGCGGGCGCCGGAACGTGATGGCGCACCAGGGCAGCGGCCCCCCCGGCACAGGCGGCGGCGCCGCAGGCGATCAGCCAGCGGCGGGTCAGAGGTCGGGAGGCGGTCATGGCCGTCATTGCGGGCGGTCTCCTCTCGGCGGCGGGACCTGCAGCCCCGGGACGGATCATAGCAGCGCGGTTCAGTCTGTCAGCGGCGCGGTGGACTCAAATCGAGGGATCGGATCGGCGGAGGCGGCATCCGGTTCCAGCGCAGGCCATTCGCCGGCCGCCTCTTCCAGGTAGCCCGGCACGTCGCGCTCCCAATTGCGGGCAATGCGGCTGGTGATGTTGAGATAGAGCTTGCCGCCGTCGATCCGCCAGAGTTCCGGATTGCCCGGCACTTTTCCGCCCTTGGCCACGCCATAGGCGCAGTGGCCGTCGAATTGGGGCGCGTAGCGCTCCGGATCGGCGAGGAAGCGGTCGCGGTTGGCTTCGCTGGAAAAGGCGAAGACAGCGCCGTTATGCTCGGCGGTGATGCCGGCGCGCCCCTTGACCGGCGCGGGCTGGGACTGGCCGAGCGGCGCCTGGGCGAGGTCGAAATAGGCGACCACGTCATAGCCGGAGACGGCAAAGCCGGTGCCGTCGACATATTGCGGGCCCGCGCTGGCGGCCGAAAGCGCCGATGCGGCGGCGATGGCGGCAGCGGCCAGGCGGAGGGTGAAACGGTGCATGGCGGGCCTCCCTGTGCCTCTGTGCAGCTCGTTCCAGCCTAGTCCGAACGCCCCGTCCGCGCAGCCGCCCCCGCGGAGCAGTGAGGGGATGTGTGCGCAGCGGCCGGAATGTTTCAATCCGCGGCCGCTGCCCCCGCCCTGGAAAGTCCCGCCGGATCAGACCCTTGTCAGCTGCGTCCTGCCGGATGCGGGACACAGCGCGCCCGCGGCAGCAGCCCGGCGCAACGGAAAGATTGCAGCCCCGGACGGCGACTCAGCGCTCCTCGCCCGGGCCGCTCAGCCGCAGGAGCGGCGCGAGCCAGGGGTCGCGGGCGACGGCCGGGGCGATGACGAGGCTGCCGATGATCCGGCGCAGCCTGTGCGCCGTGCGGCCCGGCACCTCGCCGAGCAGGCCGCGCCGCGCGGTCAGGGCGATGCTGCGCGACAGCGGCGGCACCGGCAGCGGCGACATCGACACGCGGTCGAGGAAGCGGTGCGCGCGCAGCACGCCCAGCGGCGTGGCAATCGTCCAGCCGGCCCCCTCGGAGACCAGCGCCATGATCGCATGGTAGCTGTCGAGCTCGAAGCGGTGCTCCAGCTGCAGGTTGTGGCGCGCCAGATGGGCGGCAATGGCCCGGCCCATGTGGTGGCGCTGGGTGTAGTGGATGAAGGGCAGATCGGCGAGCTTGGCCGGATCGGCCTCCCGCCCGGCGGGCGTCACCGCGACGAAGGGCTCGTCAAGCAGCGGATGGACCTCCATCCAGGGCTCCGTCCCGCCCATCTCGGCCGCCACGATCATGTCGAGCGAGCGTGCCGAAAGCTGCGCGGTCAGGGCATGGCTGGCGCCGGTCTCCAGCAGGAAGCGGCAGCTGCCGAGTTCGCCGGCCAGCTCGGAAAGGAAGCGCGGCGTCACGTCGGCATCGAAATCCTCGATCATGCCGAGGCGCAGGTTGGACAGGTGGCTGAGATCCCGTGTGGCCAGCTCGGCCCGCGCCAGCGCCGCCTCGCCGAGGATGTTCAGCGCGCGGCGGCGGAAGATCGCGCCCGCGGGCGTCAGCCGGAAGGGCCGCGCGGCGCGGTCCACGAGTTGCGTGGCAAGGGATGATTCGAGGTTGGCCAGCTGCTGGCTGACCGCCGAGGGACTGGCCTCCAGCCGCCGCGCCGCGCCGGAGATGCTGCCCTCTTCGGCGATGGCGGCAAAGACCTCCACCGCCCAGAGCGTGATTCGTCCCGCTGGTTCTCCCATGGTCCGGCTGCGGGACGGTCCTGGGTCAGTCCGGCTCGTTGAGCTTGGACAGCTTGGCCTGCAGATCGGCCAGCTGGCGCTTTATGTCGGCCAGTTCGGTCTCGCTCTGTGCGGGCTTCTCCTCGCTTGCCGGTCCGGAGGAGGCGCCGGGCCAGCCCGGAATCATCGAGGAGAGGAAGGCCTGCTGCTGCCGCTTCATCGCCTCGAGGCCGGAAATGGGCATCATCGGGTTGGGCATGGAGGTGATGTTCTGCATCATCTTCGACTGGCCCTCGCGCAGCATGTCGAAGCTCATCGCCAGGAATTGCGGCACGACGCTCTGGGCCGAAGTCGTGTAGCTGCGCACCAGATCGGTCAGGACCGCGATCGGCAGGACATTCTCGCCGCGGCCCTCGTGCTCGGCGATGATCTGCAGGAGGTACTGCCGGGTCAGGTCGTCGCCGCTCTTGAGATCGACCACCTTCACCTCGCGGCCTTCCCGGATGAAGCCTGCGATATCCTCGAGGGTCACGTAATCGCTGGTTTCGGTGTTGTAGAGTCGGCGGCTGGCATATCGCTTTATCAGCAGCGGCTGGTCTTTGTCGGCCACTCGGAGCCCTCCCTTCAAGTGCTGCGTTGCAGAGTAGGGGAGCGGAATCAAAAAGAAAAGGGCGAGCTTGCGCCCGCCCCGCCTTGGGTCCGGATGGGAGGTCCCGGACCGTCAACACACGATGTGGAACTCGTTACGCGGATCGTGCCGCTATCAGGAAGCAGCAGCTTTCTTGGCAGCCGAGGTCACTTCGGCAGTGGCCTTCTTGACGGCTGCGGTCGCGTCCTCGGAGATGTCCTTGCCGGCGGCCAGCATCAGCTCGACGGTTTCCATCTGGACCTTCTTCGCGACTTCAGCGAAGGCGGCCATGGTCTCGGCGGTCATCTCGGCCTGGGCGGACGCGAAATCGGTCATCGCCTTGGTGTAGTCGGTCGGCTCGTCCTTGACGGTCGACAGGGCCGCGATCTTGGACAGCGTTTCCTTGGTGTACTTGGAAGAGATGTCAGCGGACTTCTCGGCTGCTTCCAGCGCGACTTTCGACATCTTCTCGCCCAGGGTGGCCTGGGTCTTGAATGCGTCCTGCATGGCTTTGGTGTCCATCGGGAACGCGCTCATCATTTCCTGCATCATCTTGGTCAGGTCGTTGGTCTTGGTAGCCATTTGCTCTCTCCTAAACTTCGGGCGGGAAGGACCCCGCCTCCTGCGCCTATCCATGTTCATATATGCTGCGGCGCAGCAAATCAAGAGAAATTCGCTGCGACGCGGCGGCGGTCAAGTCAATGGCTGATTTGCAGATTGCGCCAAAAACCCAACAAAGACAGGAAGATGCAGCAATGGTGCAGCAATTGGCGCGCAAGATTCATGCTGCGATAGCGAGGGTTTCGATCGAAAATGCTATTCTGCAGTGCAGCAAAATAGGCGGAAAGAAACTTTTTCTTTCCTTACAGGCGGTTGGCTTCCGCTAGGGCAGATCCCGCCGCGAGGGCGGGATCGGCGATTCACATGCAAAACGCGCCTTCACAGGTCACGCAGCTTCCGGTTTCCGCACCACGTAGGTGCCGGGCGCCGGCGCCAGCGATGGGTGCGACACATTGCCGACCGGCCGCGCAGGCACTTTCGCGCCGGATTTCTTGCGCAGCCATTCCTCCCACCGGAACCACCATGTGCCCTCGGTGAATTCAGCCTGCGCCTTCCACTCCTCGAAGTCCAGCTTCAGATCGGAATTCGTGTAGTGGCCGTATTTCCGCTTCGAGGGCGGGTTGACGATTCCCGCGATATGCCCCGACTGAGACAGGATGAAGGTCTTCGACCGGCTGCCGAATTTCTGGAAGCCGGAATAGCAGCCCTTGGCGATGGCGATGTGGTCGGTCTCGCAGGCGATGGAGCACACCGGCAGCTTGATGTCCGAGGGCTGGACGGTCTCGCCGCAGATGGTGAAGCCCGGGCCGCCGCTGAACTCGTTGTGCTGGCAGAGATGGCGCAGGTACTGCACCGCCATCTTCCCCGGCAGGTTGGTGCCGTCGCCGTTCCAGTAGAGCAGGTCGAAGGCCGGCGGCGTGTCGCCCAGCATGTAGCTCTTGATCGCCGGCCCGTAGACCAGGTCGTTCGAGCGCAGGAAGGAGAAGGTCTTCGTCATGAAGAACTTGTCCAGGATGCCCTGCTTGGTCACCTCGCGCTCGATCGCGTCGACGAAATCGTCGCCGAGGAAGACGCCGATCTCGCCGGGATCGGCGAAGTCGGTCAGCGTGGTGAAGAAGGTCGCGGCATTCACCGACTTGTCCTTGCGCTTCTCCATCAGAGCCAGCGTCAGCGACAGCGTGGTTCCCGCGATGCAGTAGCCGATCGCGTTGACCTTCGGCTCGCCGGTGATCGCCTTCACCTGCTCGATCGCGGTGAGGTAGCCCTCCTCGACATAGTCGTCGAGCCCGACATCGGCATAGGACCTGTCCGGGTTGATCCAGGAGACGACGAAGAGCGTGTAGCCCTGGTCGACGATCCATTTCACCAGCGAGTTCTTCGGCTTCAGGTCGAGGATGTAGAACTTGTTGATCCACGGCGGGAACAGCACGAGCGGCGTCTTGTGGACCTGCTCGGTGGTCGGCGCGTACTGGATCAGCTCGAACATCCGGTTGCGGTAGACCACCGCCCCTTCCGAGGTGGCGATGTTCTCCCCCACCGAGAAGGCGCCGCTGTCGGCAAGCGAGACCAGCACCTCGCCGTTGTTCGCCTCTATGTCGCGCACCAGGTTCTCCAGCCCCTTGACCAGCGACTCGCCCTCGGTGGTCACCGCGCGCTCCAGCGCCTCGGGATTGGTGCCGAGGAAGTTGGTCGGCGACATCATGTTGATGATCTGCTGGGTGAAGTACTCGATCTTCTTGCGGTCGACCCCGTCGAGCCCCTCGAGCCCGTTGATCGCCTGGGAGATCGCTTCCGACGTCAGCAGGTAGTTCTGCTTGAGGAAGTTGAAGTAGGGATGGCTGTCCCAGAGCGGATTCTGGAAACGCGGATCCTTCGGCGTCGGATCCGAGGGCACGCCCATCTTTCCAGTTGTCAGCAGGTGCTGCGCCTCGACGTAATGCTTGAGCATCTTGCCCCAATAGGACACCTGGTGCTCTATGATCTTGGCGGGATTGTTCATCATTTCAGACATGTAGGCGGTCATCGCCTTGACGAACACATCCCGGTCGGGCGCCTGGAGATTGGGGTCGATCGCGCGTTTGCTGGCCATCGCGCGCACCAGCCTCTGAGACAATTCCTCCATGCGCGCAATATTGTTGTTCAAACGGTCCAGGTTGGCCGCAGTATCTTTTTCGTCGGTTGTCATCTCGTCCGTTCCACCGTACGTTCCCGCGATCCCAGACTATCGGCGCCGCCCCAACGGGAAAAGCGGCGAATTGAACCGGGACGATCACACGTTCCGGCTGTTCCGTTTCGGAGAAAGTGCATCATGCGTTACATGCTGACTTACGACATGATGGAGACGGTGCGGAATGCCAGCCAATGGCTCGGCTCCACCGCGCGCTCCTTCGGCTCCTACCCGGCCACCGGCCTGGCCCCGACACCGGCCTTCAACATGATGGCCGCATGGGGCGAAGTGGTTGAAAGATCGTTCTCCCGCATGATCGCGAAACCCGACTGGGGCATCCACAGCGTCGTCGGCAAGGACGGGCGCGACCACCTGGTCAGCACCCATTCCGTGGTCGAGCGGCCGTTCGGGAACCTGGTCAAGTTCGAAGTCCAGGGCCGCCCCGACATGCCCCGGCAGATCTTGCTGGTTGCGCCAATGTCGGGCCACTATGCCACACTGCTGCGCTCCACCGTGGCATCGCTGCTGCCCGATTGCGACGTCTTCGTCACGGACTGGCACAATGCCCGGGACATTCCGGTCAGCTGCGGCAAGTTCGATGTCGAGGACTACACGCTCTATCTGGTCGATTTCATGGAGCATCTCGGGCCCGAGATCCACGTGATCGCCGTCTGCCAGCCCGCGCCGCTAACCCTGGCCGCGACCGCCTACCTGGCCGAGAAGAAGCCCGAGGCGCAGCCCGCGACGCTGACCCTGATCGGCGGTCCGATCGACCCCGATGCCGCGCCGACCGATGTCACCGATTTCGGCCGCCGCATCACCATGGGCCAGCTCGAGGAGCTCGCCATCCAGCGCGTCGGCTTCAAGTATGCCGGCGCCGGGCGGATGGTCTATCCGGGCCTGCTGCAGCTGACCTCCTTCATGTCGATGAATGCCGACCGCCATGGCGAGGCCTTCTTCAACCAGATCCTGCGCGCAGCGAAGGGCGAGGCCCGCGACAACGACCACCACAACCGCTTCTACGACGAATACCTCGCGGTGATGGACATGCCGGCCGAATTCTACCTCTCCACGGTGGAGCGGCTCTTCAAGGGGCTGGAGATCGCGCAGAACCGTTTCATGGTCGACGGCCACCAGGTCGACATCGGCAAGATCACCAATGTCGCGGTGAAGATCGTCGAGGGCGAGAAGGACGACATCTCGGCCCCGGGCCAGTGCCTGGCGGCGCTCGACCTGCTGACCGGTCTGCCCGACGGCAAGAAGTTCTCGCATCTGGAGCCCAATGCCGGCCATTACGGCATCTTCGCGGGCAAGAGCTGGCGCAACAACATCCGGCCGCTGGTGCTGGAATTCCTCGACGCCCATGGCGGCGGCCGAGACGGCACTGTGCCGCTGAAATCCGTCCGTCCCTGACGGCGGCCGCGTCCGGCGCCCTGCTGCAGCCGACATCGCCCGGCTGCAGCGTCCTGCCAGCGGCTTCCGCGCAGCTGCAGCTGGAAGCACTGGGAGTCGCCGGGTCTTTCGGACCTTGCCCGCAGTCGCGGTCGGCAGGCTCGGCCCAGTCGGATCGCGGCTCGGATCTGTGGTCGGCGCGTCCGGGACAGACGGAACTTGAATAAGGCCGATGGGCAGGGACGCTCCATGTGCCCCGCCCTTCCGCGCGGGTCTTGCCGTCAGACCTGATGAATACCTCGGCGCGCGGCGGCGCAGGCGATCCGTCCGCGAGGGTTGCCGAACCCCCAGACATGCTATCACGCTCTTGACGCCCTGCCCCAATGGCCTTGACCGCGCCCCGGCACCGCCGGTTGCCCTTCCTGTTCCTCCGCCCGCTCGTTCAGCCCGCCAGCCGGTCCCGGCGAGGACTGTCCTTTCGGGATGCTGCAGAGCGGGCCATGCCGCACGCCATCACTGCCCGGGCGAACCCCGCTGTTTCCTCCGGCAGCGCCGCTGGTGCAAGATCCGGTGGTTTGCGTGCCGGCACCCGTGAAGCCCAGATGCCTGCGGCAGGCGGTTTCCGGGCCATCCATCACATCGCGGCGCCTCGGCGCCGTTCACTCCTGCTGGCCCAGGATCTGCGCCCAGATCGAGGTTTCGTCGAAAAGCGTCCATTCGCGGCGGATGCCTTGCGGGCCGAATTCGGCATGGGTAATGCCGAGGATGTAGACCATCGCCTGGCTCGGCGCGCCGAAGCTGCCCCAGCCCGAATGCCGGCCCCAGAGCGACCAGCGCATGGCCGCGCGCGGCGGCATCTCGGGATCGGCCCGGCCCGCGACATGGTGCACGGTTAGCACCGCATCGGGAAAGGCCGCGCGCAGCGGCAGCCAGAAGCGGTCGGCATCCTGAGGTCCGTGGCCGGAGACGCCGCCCGGATAGGACAGCGCGCAGCCCGGGTCGTAGCATTGCTCCACCGCCGCGAAATCCGCGCCCATCAGCCTGTCGATCACATCGGCCAGCCGCGCGCCGGACGCGTCCTTCGGATCGGGCTGCTGCGCAGGGTCGGGCGGATCCGTTTCGGGATCGAGCGGCAATTCCAGCGGTCCCTCCTGCAGGATGGCCTCGATCCAGCCGCGCGGCGTCTGGCCCAGCTGGCGCAGGATGCCGCCGGTATCGGTGACCACCCACTCCTCTGCGATGCGGCCCTCCACCACGCGGCGGTCGGCCATGCTTCGCCAGGCGAGCGACCGTCCGCTCGCCGCGCCGAACATGCCGCTGCCCGAATGGGTCGCGCGCGATACCATGCGCTGGCTGGCAAGGATCCCCTGCCCGCCCAGGCTGCGGCAGATCACGTCCTCCGTCAGGATTTCCCGGTCGGGAAACTCGCTGGCCGTGGCCATCACCTCGCGCTGCGCCGGGATGCCGCCGATCGCCAGTCCGGCCGGGCTCTTGCGGATCACCCCGTCGCAGTAGAAATCGCGCACCGCCCCGCTGCGGCCGCGCCGGTCCCAGATTTCCTCGGTCGCGGCGCGGACCAGATCCGGCACGTCTTCCAGAAGGTCTTCGGTCCGATGCATTCTGCCCTCCCCGGGCGGCTGCGACCGGAACACGAGCCGCGGCTTCCCTGTCAACATTCCGTCCGTCTCCCGGCTCCGCGCCGATCCGGCACCGCCCGCCATGACCTCAAAGCCATTCTTTCTGCCCCGTCAGTTCCAGCATCCGCCCCAGCACGTCGACGCCGAGCTGGTGATAGACGTCCAGCAGATCGACCAGCGTCCAGGCCTCGCGGATCAAGCCGTTCTCGATCCGCCAGAAATCCAGAGACCGCATGGTCAGGGGCTTTTCCATCGGCGGAATGCCGAGCCAGCCGTCGCGGCTGAGCGTCATCTTCCAGCCCGGCCAGCCGGTATAGCCGACATAGTTCCCGTCGCCGAACATCTGCGCGGTCTTCAGGTTCTTCTCGCGGTCCGGCATCGCGTTGAGAAACGGCCGCTGGTGGCCGCGGCGCAGCCCGTCGAGATTTCGCGTCGTGCCGATCCCGGCCGGACCGTACCAGTTGCAGCGCGAATGCCAGTAGGACTCCTGCTGGACGGGCGGGCCTCCGCCTGCATCGACATTCTCCAGCTGCCGCAGCATGTCTCCGACCAGCGCCACCGACTGCCGTCCGTCGCCGGTGGGACATAGCCCGTCGAGCGTCGCGGGCGGCGGCACCGTCCATTCCCGCGCCAGCGACGGCACCAAGGGCCAGCAGCCCGCCTGCTTCATCAGGTCGACGATGTCCCAGAGCGCCTGCACCTCGACCACCCGGCCGTCCTTGAAGCGGTAGAATTCGTGGAACCGCATCGTCGCGACCTTGCCGGAGGCCGGAATCGACATCCAGGACCGCCGGAAGGTGCCGAGATAGTAGCCCGAGCAGCCGACCCAGCATTGGCCGGCCTCGCTTTCCCCCGCGATGACGATGAAGTCCCGCCGCTCCATGTCCGGAAAGCACTGCGCCAGGGGGAGGATCGCGGCCTCCAGCATGGCGCTCTGGCCGGTCAGCTTGTTGAACGGATGCGACAGGTGGACCGGCGCGCCCGGGGCGAACAGCTCCGCCGCGACATCGCGCGCGCGGCTCTTGTCGAAATCGTAGAGCGCCGCGCGGAACCGCGCGAGTGCGGCCTTGTTCTCGGCATGAATGTCCATCGTCAGCAATCCCGGTCGCAGAAAAATTCGGGACTCGCACACGTCCCCCCGCGCAGCCTGCCACCGCTTGTCCTTCGAAACGGTAAAGCCGCGCTAAGCTTGTTTTCCGTCGGCAGGCAGGCGCGCCAGCGCCCAGGCAGCGGCCTCGGCCACGTCCGGATCGGCATGCCCGGCAAGGTGGAACGCCGCCGGACGCAGCGCGGCGAGCCCGGAATTCCCGATCGCATAGGCCACGTTGCGCAGGAACCGCGCGACGCCGATCCGCTTCACCGGCGACCCGGCGAAGCGTGCCCGGAAGGCGGCATCGTCCAGCAGCGCCAGCTCGGCCAGTTCCGGCGGCTCGGGATCGGCCGCGAGATAGCGCATTTCCCGCGCCTCGGCCGCGAACTTGTTCCAGGGACACACCGCCAGGCAGTCGTCGCAGCCATAGATCCGGTTGCCCAGGCCCTCGCGCAGCGCGGGATCGACCGGCCCCTTGTGCTCGATCGTCAGATAGGACACGCAGCGCCGCGCATCGAGCTGGAACGGCGCCGGAAACGCCCCCGTCGGGCAGGCGTCGAGGCAGCGGCGGCAGGAACCGCAGCGCTCCTGCGCCGGGGCGTCGGCGGGCAGTTCCAGCGTGGTGAAGATTGCGCCGAGAAACACCCAGTTGCCGATTTCCCTGCCCAGAAGGTTGGTATGCTTGCCTTGCCAGCCCAGCCCGGCAGCGGCGGCCAGCGGCTTCTCCATCACCGGAGCCGTGTCGACGAAGACCTTGATCTCGCTGCCCGGCGCCTGTTCGATCAGCCAGCGGCCGACCCGCTTCAGCCGCTTCTTCACCAGGTCGTGGTAATCCTTTCCATGGGCATAGACGCTGATCCCGGCGCGGTCGGGGCGTTCCAGCACTTCCAGCGGATCATGTCGCGGCGCATAGCTTTCGGCCAGCATCACCACCGAGCGGCAGTCCGGCCAGAGCACGGACGGGTCGGCACGCCAATGGGTCCGCTCCGCCATCCAGCCCATCTGTCCGTGGCGGCCGTCGGCCAGGAAGGCGGCCAGGCGCTCCGGCAATTCGGGCACGGCATCGGGGCGGCAGATGCCCATGGCGGCAAAGCCCGCCGCCTCGGCCTCTTCGCGGAGCCTCGCCTTCAGCGCGGCTGCCTCCATTGCACCCTCCGTCCGGCCGGTTCAGCCCGGCTCAGAAATCCAGGTCGGCATAATGCGCGGGCGGGATGAAGCCTGCAACCTGGTCCGACAGCAGCCCTCGGAAGGCCGGCCGGCTCTTGATCTTGGCATACCAGTCCTTCACCGCGGCGCTGCGGTGCCAGTCCACGTCCGACGTGTAGTCGAGACAGCTCAGATGCGCGGCCGCGGCGAAATCGGCAAGCGTCATCACGTCGCCCGCCAGCCAGCGGCGCTGGTCCAGAAGCTGGGTCATGTAGTCGAGATGGAACTTGATTGCGGTCAGCCCCTGCTTGACCGACCGGCTGTCGGGATAGCCCGACTTGGTGATCTTCTTGTTCACCCGCTCGTAGAGGACATTGACCGTCACCTGGCGGAAGAACGTGTCGTCGAACCAGCCCACCAGGCGGCGCACCTCGGCGCGCTCCTTGGCGTTCTGCGGCATCAGCGCCGGAGTCGGATAGGTCTCTTCGAGGTATTCGCAGATCGCGCCGCTCTCGCTCAGCAGCATGCCGTCGATGCGGATCACCGGCACCTTGCCGGCGGGATTGCGGCGGAGGAAGTCCGGGTCGCGCTCCCAGTAGCGTTCCTCGACCAGATCGACCTCGAGCCGCTTCTCCGCGAGAACCAGCCGGACCTTCCGGCAGAAGGGAGACAGGGGAACATGGTAGAGCTTGATCATGAAGACGCGCCTCGGATTGCCTGCGCTCCCCTCTTGCCGCGCCTTCCGGGCGATGTCCATGGCCCGCCGCGCGATTGGCCGCGGCAGGCAGGCCCCGGCCGCTCAGGCCGCCGGAACTTCCATCAGGAAACGCTCGATCGTCTGGCCGATCACGATGTCGGGGGAGAATTCCTCCACCAGATCCCAGTCGAAGCCCGGCGACCAGACGAACTTGGTCTCGGCAAACAGCCGCGCGGTCCAGAAGGAAAGCTGCGTGGAGTTTTCCCCTGTGGCGAAGAAGGAATTGCCGAAGACCAGGACCCGGCGCGGATCCGGCGCCTGCGGCGAGCGCCAGTGCTTCATCGTGCCGAGATAGCCCTTTTCCGGCGCGGCGGAGGCGACGAGCTCCGGCGCCGGAACGGTTCCGCTGCCATCCGTCCGTGCCAGCGCATCCGCCAGATAGACGGTCTCGTCGGCCTGCTCGGGGAAGCGCCCGCCGAGATCGGATTCCAGCCGCTCCGCACGCAGCGTCCCCTCCGCCCTGAGCGGCAGCCCGGTCCGCTCCAGCAGCCGGTAGAGCCGGGTCATGGCAGCCTGCGCGCCGAAGGTCGTCAGATGGGTGTCCTTGCGCCGGAAGATCGTGTCAGGAGCCACCGAACCGCGGAAAGGGTGATACCAGTCGACGAAGACATAGCCCTCCTCGCGGACCGACATCGCCCGCGCGGCCTCCTGGTAGACCGGGCTTGGCACTGCGCCCCGGTTCGGATCGAAGGCAGAGGCGACGGAGTTCTTCTCGGGCATCAGCGCCTGGACATAGACCACGCCCGCCTCGCGCGCCTTCGCGCGGCGCGCGGCCGACAGGGCGCCCCAGGCCGCTGCCTCGGGGATGCCCTCGCGCGCCTCCTGGTAGAGCTGGTCCAGGCCGTTGCTGCCGGCATGGAGCAGCAGCATGCCGTCGCGCCCCACACGCGCCGCCTGATCGGGCGAGGCCGTGCCGAGCCGCGGCATGCCGCCCTTCAAATCCTCGGCCAAGGCTGCGCCCAGTCCCAGCTTCGCCCGCTCTCCCGGGCCGAGCCGGTCGAGCGCGATGTCGATTTCCTGCTGGCCGAGATGGCGCACCAGCGTGGTCAGCGCAACCGGCGGCCAGATCGGCATCCGAAGGTACCCGCCCGGCGCCTCCATCCGCAGCTCCGCGCCGCCGGAGAACAGCTCGGCCGGCTCGAATCCGTCGGGCATCTCGACGCGGAAACCGGCAAAGCCGACCTTCATGTGCTCCGGAAAGGGACGGTCCCAGGCCGCCGCCGCAGCCAGACGCGTGCCGTCGCGCCAAAGGCCGACCTGTTCCGGCGCCAGCCCCTTGACCCAGCCTGTCAGCGCGCGTTCCTCGATATTGTCCATCACGCCGGACATGCCGCTTGACGCCGTCACTGCATCCATTCTTCCATCCGTCCGAGTCCGTCCCCGGACCTTGCGTCACGCCCAGGTCCGGACGGAAAAAGATTAGCGGCAGAGGCTTGCCGCAGACATGCATTACCTTGCGTCACTTTTGTCCCCGGCGCGGTTCACTTTTCGAAACAGCCCGCCCGCCCGTCCCTGCGGATGGTTTCGGCGCCGTCGACAATCTGCGCGGCCCGCCGGCGCACGAAGGAACTCGGCGCATCCGCCGAGCGGTCCTTGGGATCGGGGAGAATCGCGGCCAGCCGCGCCGCCTGGACCGCGTTGAGATCCGCTGCATCCAGTCCGAAATAATGGTGCGACGCCGCCTGGATGCCGAAGATTCCGTCACCGAATTCGATGACGTTAAGGTAAATTTCAAGAAGCCGCCGCTTCGACCAGACCAGTTCGGCGGCGGGCGTCAAAAGCGCCTCGAGCGCCTTGCGCGGCCAGCTCCGGCCCTGCCAGAGAAACACGTTCTTGACCGTCTGCTGCGAGATGGTCGAGCCGCCGCGCTGCGCGCCGCCCGCGATTGCCGTCCGCAGCGCGGCGATGTCGAAGCCCCAGTGCTCGCAGTAGTTCGCGTCCTCCGCGGCGACAACGGAGCGCAGCATTACCGGGCTAATGTATTGGACCGGAACCCATTCCTTCTCGATCCCGCCCAGGCGCCGGGCCTCGGAGACCTGATAGGGGGTGATCGGGACCGGCAGCACCGCATAGGCGCCGATCATCAGCGCAACCGCCGCCAGCAGGCCCAAGAGCCCCCTGACCAGCCATCGCCGCACCGGGATCCGGAGCTCCCGCCGCGGCGTCTTCTTCGCCGTCTTCTTTGCTGCCTTGCGCCCCATGACAGGCAGAAAACATGGCACCGTACAGGGGTCAAGGCGCAGGCTGACGCGGCTGGCATGGTTAACGGCAGCTGAAGTCAGTAAAGCTCTAACGAATTTGAACGAAAGACAAACTGGACGCCGCTTCGAAGGCATTCTTTAATGAGTCAGCGCTGATTATTTGCATGTGTCGGCACAGTTGTGCCCGACCCTGAGGAGTAGGCGACCATGTATATCGCACCGGTCTCCGCGGTAAGCCCCTCCGGCGACCATGCCGCGGCATATTTCATGACGTTCGACCAGGCGGTCGACGCCTGGATCCTGCATTGGCGAGGACAGGGTCAGCAGGAAATCGCTGTCCAGCTCGGCACCAACGCATTGCGCGTGGATGCCGTCCTCAACGAGCGGCAACATGTCGGCTCCCGCCAGAAGGCGCAGCAGATCGTACATACCTGAGGCTGCACCCGCCAGCCCCGCCAGCCCGGGACCGCAGCTGTCGGCCCCGGGCTTCCGCGTTTCCGTCCCGCCCGCACAGCCTCCGGCCGGACAGGCCCAGCCCTGACGAAAACAGCCGCCCCGGAGGGCGGCTGCTGTCGTTCCGTCAGCTGGTCCAGCCTCACTCGGCCGGGATCGCCTTCTCTTCGGCACTCAGCGGCACCGGCAGGTGCACCAGCATTTCCTTCGGGCAGACCTGGATGAACTTGTCCCGCTCCAGATCCCAATGCTGCAGGATCTCGCCGGCGCGGCGGCTCTTGGTCTCGGCGTAGTGCTTCTCGATGAGGCCCTTCAGCTGCGCTTCCCAGTGCTCCATCGTGACCTTGCAGGTGACCAGGGTCTCCATGTTCATCAGCGCTTCGGCTTCGCCGTCCGCGTCATAGAGATAGGCCATGCCGCCGGTCATGCCCGCGCCGAAGTTCGGGCCGATCGAGCCGAGGATGACGGCGACGCCGCCGGTCATGTATTCGCAGCCGTTCGAGCCGCAGCCCTCGATCACCACCTTGGCGCCCGAGTTCCGCACCGCGAAGCGCTCGCCCGCACGGCCTGCCGCGAACAGGAAGCCGTCGGTCGCGCCGTAGAGCACGGTGTTGCCGATGATGGTGTTCTCCGCCGCAGTGAGCGGGCTCTCCATCGGCGGGTGCACCACGATCGTGCCGCCCGACAGGCCCTTGCCGACATAGTCGTTGGCATCGCCCGCGACTTCCAGCTTGAGCCCCGGCGCCGCGAAGGCCCCGAGCGACTGGCCGGCCGAACCCTTCAGCTTGACCGTCAGGTGGTCCGACTGCAGCGCGTTGCGCATGCCGAATTTCTGCACGATCAGCGACGAGGTCCGCGTGCCGATCGTCCGCAGCGTGTTCTGCACCGCATAGCTCAGCTGCATCTTCTCGCCCTCGCGGAAGAACCGCTCGGCATCGCGCTCGATCTCGGCGTCCAGCGTGTCCGGCACCACGTTGCGCGGCTTCAGACGGTCGTACTTGGCGCCCTTCATCCCGTCCACGGTCAGCAGGAGCGGGTTCAGGTCGAGATCGTCGAGATGCGCGGAGCCGCGGCTGACCTGGCTCAGCAGGTCGGCCCGGCCGATGATCTCGTCGATGGAGCGTGCGCCCATCGAAGCGAGGATCTCGCGGACTTCCTCGGCGTAGAAGGTAATCAGGTTGACCACCTTGTCGGCATTGCCGGTGAACTTGGCCCGCAGGTCGTCGCGCTGGGTGCAGACCCCCACCGGGCAGGTGTTGGACTGGCACTGGCGCACCATGATGCAGCCCATCGCGATCAGCGCGGCGGTGCCGATGCCGTATTCCTCGGCCCCCATCAGCGCGGCGATGACGATGTCCCGGCCGGTGCGGAGCCCGCCGTCGGTGCGCAGCGTCACCGACTTGCGCAGGTTGTTCATCGACAGGACCTGATGCGCCTCGGTCAGGCCCATTTCCCAGGGCAGGCCCGCATACTTGATCGAGGTCGCCGGAGACGCCCCGGTGCCGCCGTTATGGCCCGAGATCAGGATGATGTCGGCCTTCGCCTTCGCCACCCCGGCCGCGATCGTGCCGACGCCCGAGGACGAGACCAGCTTCACCGTCACCTTGCAGCGCGGGTTGATCTGCTTGAGGTCGTAGATCAGCTGCGCGAGGTCTTCGATCGAGTAGATGTCATGGTGCGGCGGCGGCGAGATCAGCGTGACGCCCTTGGTGGAGTGGCGCAGCCGCGCGATCAGGTCGGTGACCTTCATGCCCGGAAGCTGGCCGCCCTCGCCGGGCTTCGCGCCCTGGGCCACCTTGATCTCGAGTTCCTCGCACTGGTTCAGGTACTCGGCGGTGACGCCGAAGCGGCCCGATGCCACCTGCTTGATCTTGGCCGACGGGTTGTCGCCGTTCGGCTCCGGCATGAAATGTGCCGGATCCTCGCCGCCCTCGCCGGAGTCGGACTTGGCGCCGATGCGGTTCATCGCGACGTTGAGCGTCTTGTGCGCCTCCGGGGAGAGCGCGCCGAGCGACATGCCGGGGGTGATGAAGCGCTTGCGGATCGAGGTGATGGATTCCACCTCTTCGATCGGCACCGGCTTGCCCAGCGGCTTGATGTCCAGCAGATCCCGCAGGTGGATCGGCGGGTTCGCCCGCATCTTGGCCGAGTAGCGCTTCCACATCTCGTAGGAGGCCGCGTTGCACGCCGCCTGCAGCATGTGCATGGAGGTCGCTTCCCAGGCGTGGGTCTCGCCGGACTTGCGCGCCTTGTAGAAGCCGCCGACCGGCAGGACATTGGTTTCGGGGCCCCAGCCCTTGGCATGGACCGTCTCCAGCTTGTGCTGGATGCCGTGCACGCCGATCCCGGAAATCCGCGAGGGCATGCCCGGGAAATACTCGTGCACCATGGCGCGCGAAAGCCCGACCGCCTCGAAGTTCAGGCCGCCGCGATAGGAGGAGATGACCGAGATGCCCATCTTCGCCATGATCTTCAGCAGGCCCTGGTCGATGGCGTGGCGGTAGTTGTTCACCGCGTCAGTCAGCGACATGTCGAGCAGGCCGCGCTCGATGCGGTCGGCAAGGCTGTCCTCGGCAAGGTACGGGTTCACTATGGTCGCGCCCGAGCCGATCAGCACCGCGAAGTAATGCGGGTCGATGCATTCCGCGGAGCGGACGCAGAGCGAGCAGAAGGTCCGCAGCCCCTCGCGCGTCAGCCAGCTGTGCACGGCCGAAGTCGCCAGGATCATCGGCATCGCGACGCGGTCCTGCCCCTGCATGTGGTCGGTCAGGATGATGTGGCCCGCGCCGGAGCGCACGGCTTCCTCCGCCTCGTCGCGGATCCGCTGCAGCCCGTCGCGCAGCGCCTCGGGGCCGGCATCGACGCCGAAGGTGCAGTCGATCTCGACCATCGGCGCGTTGAAGTGCTTTTCCAACTCCTTCATCTGCGCGTTGCCGACGAAGGGCGTGTCGAGCGTGATGATCTCGGTCTGCGAGCTGTCTTCGTCCAGCACGTTCTTGAGGTTGCCGAACCGCGTCTTCAGGCTCATCACGCGGTATTCGCGCAGGGAGTCGATCGGCGGGTTGGTCACCTGGGAGAAGTTCTGCCGGAAGAAATGGCTGAGCGGACGGTACTGCGTCGACAGCACCGCGGAGGGCGTGTCGTCGCCCATGGAGGCCAGGGCCTCCTTGCCGTCCTCGGCCATCGGCGCGAGGATCTGCTCCAGCTCCTCCATCGTGTAGCCGGCCGCGATCTGACGCTTGCGCAGCTCGGCGCCGGCGAAGCCCGCAACCTCTGGGAGGCCGATCATGGTCTCCTCGAGATTGTTGATCTTGCCGACCCATTCGCCGAAGGGCTGGGCCGCTGCCAGCATGTCCTTGATGGTCACGTCGTGGTAGAGGATGCCGTCCTTCATGTCGACGGCGATCATCTGGCCCGGGCCGAGCGCGCCCTTCTCCATGACGGAGGATTCGTCGGTCGGCACCATGCCGACTTCGGACCCCGCGATCAGCAGGCCGTCGCCGGTCACGACATAGCGCATCGGGCGCAGGCCGTTGCGGTCGAGACCGCCGCAGACCCAGCGGCCGTCAGTCATGGCAAGCGCCGCCGGGCCGTCCCAGGGCTCCATCACCGAGTTGCAGTAGCTGTACATGTCGCGCCATGCCTCGGGCAGCTCGATCGCCTGCTGCGACCAGCTTTCCGGGACCAGCATGGTCTTGGCCATCGGCGCGGAGCGGCCGGCGCGGACCAGCACCTCGAACACGGAGTCGAGCGCGGCGGAGTCCGAAGATGCGGCCGGGATGATCGGCTTGATGTCCTCGGCGAGCTCGCCGAAGGCCGAGGAGGCCATGCGGATCTCGTGCGACTTCATCCAGTTGGTGTTGCCCTTCAGCGTGTTGATCTCGCCGTTATGGGCGAGCATGCGGAACGGCTGGGCCAGCCACCACTGCGGGAAGGTGTTGGTGGAATAGCGCTGGTGATAGATCGCGAAGGCGGATTCGAAGCGCTTGTCCTTCAGGTCTGGATAGAATTCCGCGACCTGCTCGGCCAGCATCATGCCCTTGTAGATGATCGAGCGGCACGACAGCGAGCAGAGGTAGAGCCCGTTGACATGCGCGGCGGCAGCCGCCTTCTCGATCCGGCGGCGGATGACGTAGAGCTCGCGCTCGAAGGTTTCCTCGTCGACGCCCTTGGAGTTCGAGATGATGATCTGCTCGATTTCCGGACGGGTCGCGTTGGCCTTCTCGCCGAGGACGGAGATGTCCACCGGCACGTGGCGCCAGCCGTAGATGTAGTAGCCCATCCGCAGGACTTCGGTTTCCACGATCGTCCGGCAGGTCTCCTGCGCGCCGAAATCGGTCCGCGGCAGGAAGACCTGGCCGACGGCGATCAGCTTGGAGGTGTCGGGCTCGTGGCCGGTGCGGCGGATCTGGTCGTAGAAGAAGGGAACCGGGATCTGGATGTGGATGCCCGCGCCGTCGCCGGTCTTGCCGTCGGCATCGACCGCGCCGCGGTGCCAGATCGCCTTCAGCGCCTTGATGCCGGATTCGACGACCTTGCGGCTCTTCTTGCCGTCGATCGACACGACGAGGCCGACCCCGCAGGAGGAATGCTCGTCCTCGGTGCGGTACATGCCATGCTCCGCCATGAAGGCGCGCTTGGCTTCCTCTTCGGCCACCCAGGCGTCATCATATTTCGTCATTGCGGGTCCCCTTCTGCAGAGGAGGCGAACAACGCCTCAACTTCATGTTTCGTCAGAGTCTTGCGCTTGCCCGCGAAACGGTAGCCGTCGGGCTTGCGGTCGATGTAGATCTCCTTGGTCAGCTCGAACCCGCCCGAATTCGGGAAGAGCCCCGCGCTGACCGCGTAGTATTCCTGTCCCGGCACCGTCAGGTGGTACCACAGGGTGGAGCCGCACTCGTCGCACCAGGCGCGCTCCGCCCAGTTCGACGACACGCGGCTCTTCACCGGGCCCTCGACCTTCAGGTCCTCGGGCGCGACGTCGAATTCGACGAAGGCCGATCCGGTCCAGCGGCGGCAGCTGCTGCAATGGCAGGCATGCAGCTCGGGCGCCTTGGGCCTGGCGGACAGCGTCACCGCCCCGCACATGCACCGGCCTTCCAGGATATCCTCGCTCATGGCAGCCTCTTGCGCCGTTGTCCCTGCCCCCGGCGGCCGGGGATGCAGGCCTGTTGACGATTCGCGGGGGGCGTCCTGATGACAGGGTGCCATGCGCGCGCCAGCCAGGTCCCGCGGGAAATCCGGCTGGCCCGACCGGCGCCGCAAAACATGCGGCGCAGATCGTTAATTAGGCATTTCCGCCGGAGCGGCGCGCTTACTCGGCAGCGACCGAGGCGGACGCGGCGTCGTCGAGCCGGGCGAGGATCGCATCCGCGGCCTCGCGGCCGTCGCGGATCGCCCAGACCACCAGAGAGGCGCCGCGGACGATGTCGCCAACTGCGTAGACGCCCGGCAGGCTGGTCTCGTGGCTGCGGAAATCGGCCTTGATCGTGCCCCAGCGGGTGATCTCCAGCTCGGGCTGGCCCCAGAGGCCCGGCAGGTCCTCGGGCTCGAAGCCGAGCGCCTTGACCACCAGATCCGCATCCTCGACGTAATCCGCGCCCTCGATCACTTCGGGGGTCTGGCGTCCGGAGGCGTCGGGCTGGCCGAGGCGCATGCGCTGCACCATCACGCCCGAGACCTTGCCGCCCTCGTCGGCGAAGCCCTTCGGCGCGGAGAGCCAGACGAATTCGACGCCTTCCTCTTCCGCGTTCTGGGTCTCGCGCTGCGAGCCGGGCATGTTGGCCTTGTCGCGGCGGTAGAGGCACTTCACGCTGGTCGCGCCCTGGCGGATCGCGGTGCGGACGCAGTCCATCGCCGTGTCGCCGCCGCCGATCACGACGACCTTCTTGTCCTTGGCGTTCAGCTCGCCGGAGTCGAATTCCGCGACGGTGTCGCCGAGGCTGACCTTGTTGGACGCGGTCAGGTAGTCGATCGCCTTGACGATGCCCTCGGCACCGGCGCCCGGCCCCTTCAGGTCGCGCGACTTGTAGACGCCGGTGGCGATCAGGATGGCATCATGCTCCTCGCGGATCTGCTCGAAGGTGATGTCCTCGCCCACGTTGCAATTCATCACGAACTTGATGCCGCCTTCAGCCATCTGGTCGACCCGGCGCTGGACGATGTGCTTTTCCAGCTTGAAGCCCGGGATGCCGTACATCATCAGGCCGCCGGCGCGGTCGTAGCGGTCGTAGACCGTGACCTGGATGCCCTTGCGGCGCAGCGCGTCGGCAGCGGCCAGGCCGCCCGGCCCGGCGCCGATGACCGCGACCTTCTCGGAGCGCTCCTTGGCGGGGGCGATCGGCTGGACCCAGCCCTCTTCCCAGGCGGTGTCGGTGATGAACTTCTCCACCGAGCCGATGGTCACGGTGCCGTGGCCCGACTGCTCGATCACGCAGTTGCCCTCGCAGAGACGGTCCTGCGGGCAGATGCGGCCGCAGATCTCGGGGAAGGTGTTGGTGGCCTGGCTGACCTCATAGGCTTCCTGCAGCCGGTCGTTCGCGGTCAGGCGCAGCCAGTCGGGGATGTTGTTGTGCAGGGGGCAGTGCGACTGGCAGTAGGGCACGCCGCACTGGCTGCAGCGCCCGGCCTGCTCTTCTGCCTTGGTCCGCGCGTATTCAGCATAGATCTCGTTGAAATCCTGCTTGCGTAGATTGGGCGCACGTTTCTCCGGCATGTCCCGTGGTACGGATACAAACTGGAGCATTCGCTGGTCCGCCATGAGGCCATATCCTTGCTTGTGTCGTCCAAGAAGTGTTCGTGCCGTTCCTAATCAGAAAGGGCGGCAAAAGAAAAGTCAGCAACGGTGACCTAAGTGCAAAAATTTATCGCCGCATCGCCGCGGAATTGGCCGGAATCCCCAAATTTAGGACAGTGTGGCTGACGTAGTGGTAATATAAAACCCCTCACCACATCCTCCTCCCCCAAAAATCCGGTCTGCACATATGACTCTGTTCCATCTCTTCCTCGTCGCGGTCATCCAGGGGATCACCGAGTTCCTTCCCATCTCATCTTCCGGCCACCTGATTCTACTGCCCAACCTCACCGGCATGGAGGATCAGGGGCTCCTGATCGATGTCGCAGTCCATGTCGGCACACTTTTTGCGGTTGTGATCTATTTCTGGGCAGACGTGAAAGCGGCCCTGTTCGGCCTCGGCCGCCTGGCCCGGGGCAAGGTCGACACCGAGGGCGCGAAGCTGGCCTGGCTGCTGATCGTGGCGACCGTGCCGGTGGTCATCGTCGGCCTGATCTTCAAGGTCACCGGCATCGAGGACATGCTGCGCTCCACCGCGGTGATCGGCTGGACGATGCTGATCTTCGGCATCGTGCTCTACTGGGCCGACCAGAAGGGTCCCGAGGTCAAGACAGATGCCGACTGGAACCTGCGCGACGCGCTGATCATGGGCTTCTGGCAGGCCGTGGCGCTGATCCCCGGCACCTCGCGCTCGGGCATCACCATCACCGCCGCGCGGCAGTTGGGCTACCAGCGCACCGGCGGCGCCAAGCTGTCGATGCTGATGTCGATCCCGACCATCGCCATGGCCGGCGGGCTGCTGCTGATCGACATCATCTCCGAGGGCAAGACCGACCAGCTGCCCGATGCCGGCATCGCCGCGGTGCTGTCCTTCCTCTCCGCGCTGGTCGCTCTGGTGCTCATGTTCCGGCTGCTGAAGTCGGTCAGCTTCACGCCCTACGTGATCTACCGCATCGTGCTGGGCGTCATCCTGCTGGCCGTCGCCTACAGCTGATCCGCCGCGGCGGGGCGCGTCCGGCGCCCTGCCCCTTGCCAGCCCCGGCTGGCCATGCTTTGCCCCTTGCCATGTCCACGAAACCGCCCGCCTCCATCGACGCGCTGATCGATCTCATGGCCAAGCTGCCCGGCCTGGGGCCGCGCTCGGCCCGCCGCGCCGTGCTGCACCTGATCGCCAGGCGCTCGCTCCTGCTTGCGCCACTCGCGGAAATGATGTCCGAGGTCGCTGCCACGGCGCGCGAATGCCTCAATTGCGGCAATGTCGCCACCGCGGATCTCTGCCCCATCTGCCAGGACGAACGCCGCGCCACCGGCCAGCTCTGCATCGTCGAGGATGTCGCCGATCTCTGGGCGATGGAGCGCTCCGGCGTGTTCCGCGGCCGCTACCACGTGCTGGGCGGGACACTCTCGGCGCTCGACGCTGTCGGCCCCGAGGATCTGGGCCTGCCGAAGCTCGCCGACCGGGTCGTGGCGGAGAACGTGACCGAAGTCATCCTGGCACTCGGCGCCACCGTCGACGGCCAGACCACCGCGCATTACATCGCGGACATGCTGGAGGGCCGCGTCTCGGTCAGCTCTCTGGCCAAGGGCGTGCCGGTGGGCGGCGAGCTCGACTACCTCGACGACGGCACCATCGCCGCAGCGCTGACCGCCCGCACCCGGATGTGAAAAGGCCCGGGACTTGCCCGGGCCTGCCGCTCAGCGGTGATCGTCTTCGTCATCCTCGTCGGGCTGGTCCGACGGCAGGTTGAAGAAACTGTCCGCATCGACCAGCGGATCCATGCGGTCCTCGTCGTCGTCATCGCCGCGCGGATCGCCGGTCAGCGAGAAGGTCTCGAGCCCGGACATGTTCGACGGCAGGCGCGGCTCGGAGGGCTCCATGCCCAGCGAGGTCTCGGTCGAGACCAGCTTGCGGCGCTCCTCGTCGGTCATCACGATGCCTTCGGCCGCGCGCTTCGCCGCCGCCTTGTGCACCGCAGCGTCCAGCTCGGACTGCTTGCAGAGCCCCAGCGCGACCGGGTCGATCGGCTGCATGTTGGCGATGTTCCAGTGGGTCCGCTCGCGGATCGACTGAATGGTCGGCTTGGTGGTGCCGACCAGCTTGGCGATCTGGCTGTCGGCCAGCTCCGGGTGGAACTTGACCAGCCACAGGATCGCGTTCGGCCGGTCCTGGCGCTTCGACAGCGGGGTGTAGCGCGGGCCGCGGCGCTTGTCCTCGCCGACGGCAGCGGCGTTGAACTTCAGCTTGAGCTTGTAGAGCGGGCTGTTCTCGCCCCGCTTGATTTCCTCGGCCGTCAGCTGGTTGTTCGCGATCGGGTCGAAGCCCTTCACGCCGCCCGCGACGTCGCCATCGGCAATGCCCTGCACCTCCAGCTCGTGGAAGCCGCAGAATTCCGCGATCTGCTTGAAGCTGAGAGTGGTGTTCTCCACCAGCCAGACGGCGGTGGCCTTCGCGTGAATCGGTTTGTCCATGGTCCTCGTCCTTCCGTCTGTCCCCTGACGGATTTGACATGCCCGTTCCGTTGGCGGGGTCTGCCGCCGCGCCGGACCTGGGCGCCAATCCTCGATGTCGGGGGAGGTTGGCGGACATATAAGCACAAGCGCCGCAGGAGTGAAGCGGAAATGCGCAATGCGGCGGGTTTTCCGCCCGCCGCGTCCGGAATTACAGCGGTGCGCACCCCTGGGGGACGGCGCGCACCGCCTCGGCTTCGGACGCCCGGAGGCATCCGGCCGATCAGCCTTCTGCGAGGTCGATGCCCTTGCGGGTGCCGGTGACGGTCACCGCGCCGTTCTCGCGGGCGAAGCTGTAGACCAAGCCGCGGGTGCCCGGCAGGCCGAAGGTTACTCGGTCGCCGTCGGTCAGGACCATGGCGATGCGCGAGGCCTGCTGGTCGGCCGCGCCCTGATAGGTCGCGACGACTTCGTAGCCTGCATCGACCTCGGTCCAGTAGACGGACATGTCGACGCCGCCCTCGTGCAGCGCGGCACCGGCCAGCGGCTTGGCCAGGGTGATCTCGCCGGCCGAAGCGGTACCGGCTGTCAGGGCAAGGGCGGCGGCAAGGATGAAACGGGTCATGATACTAACTCTCTTCGTTCTGGATATCGGGTGTCGTGCCGTTCGGCACATGCCGGGCGGGAGGAACCGGCTGATGCTGCAACGCAGAATAGAAAACCCGGCAAACTGGAATCAACCGCCAAAAATGCATGGCTGCCCTGCAAATCGTTTTCCAGCCATGTCAAGCCCTTCTGGACACAATGGCATACATTTTGCACATGCAGAAAATTCAAGCTGCGGCGCAGCTTATGCCGGTCCGCCATTGCCGCAGTTGTCCGGCAGGACGGGCCGCCGCCGGGCCGGACCCGCGACAATGCCGCAGCGCGGCGCGCCCCTGACGGCGGAAGCGGCGCAGCGCAGCGCTCAGATTTCCGGCGGCTGGTACCCGAATCGCCTCAGATCCGCCTCGTAGAGCTGTGCCACCCGATCGACCAGCGGGGCTTCCCAGCGGATCTCGCCCCCGAACCCGGCAGAGGCATTTTCATGCGGCAGCACGGCGGGCGGCGCGAAGCCGGTCGCCCGCGCGACCTTGTCCACCGCCGCCGCCAGCCCGTCCTCGAAGCGGAAGACCTCGACGCCGCGGCCGAGGAAGGCCGAAGACGGCCGCAGGTGGTTGTCGCGGTGGAACGGGTTGGCCACATAGGCGTCCAGCGACTGCTCCAGCCAGAGCGGAAAGCTGGGCGCCGCCCGGAAGAAGCCCTGCTTCTCCTGGAGCCAGACCATGCGGTACTCGCTTTCCAGCCGGTCGAACGGGTTGCGGACGATGGCGAAGGCGTAGTCGAACGCCTCCGCGCCGAACAGCTCCGCCACGTCGAGCCAGCGCAGGTGCTGGGGCGTGCATTTCAGCGGAGCCGGAATCCCGACGCTGTGGAACCGCAGCCGCCCCTGTCCGGCGAGCCAGGCCTCGACGGACTGGCCCCCGGTCTTGGGGATGTGGACGAAGAAGACGCGCCGTCCCCGGGCTTCGACATAGGGCAAGGGCGGTCTCCCCTTCCGGCAGTGCAGCGGCGCGGCTAGCCCGCGACGTCCAGGACGATCTTGCCGATATGGCTGCTGCCTTCCATCCGGGCATGCGCCTCGGCGGCCCGCTCCAGCGGAAAGTCGCTGTCCATCACCGGGGCGATCCGCCCCGAGGAGAGCAGCGGCCAGACCTCGGCGCGCAGGGCCTCGGCGATCCGCGCCTTGGCCAGGTCGGATTGCGGACGCAGCGTCGAGCCGGTGACCGTCAGCCGCCGCGCCATGATCTGGGCGAAGTTCAGCTCGGCCTTCGGCCCCTCGAGGAAGGCGATCATCACCAGCCGGCCGTCATCGGCCAGCGCTCGGATGTTGCGGGGGATGTAGCTGCCGCCGACCATGTCGAGGATCAGGTTCGCGCCGCCCTCGGATTTCATCACCTCGACGAAATCCTCGTCGCGGTAGTTGATGGCCCGCTCCGCGCCGAGTTCCAGGCAGGCCGCGCATTTCGCTTCCGAACCCGCCGTGGCGAAGACCCGCGCACCGCGGGCCGAGGCCAGCTGGATCGCCGTCGTGCCGATGCCCGAGCTGCCGCCATGGACCAGGAAGCGCTCGCCCGCCTGCAGTCCGCCGCGGCCGAAGACATTGGTCCAGACGGTGAAGAAGGTTTCCGGCAGGCAGGCCGCCTCGCGCAGCCCCATGCCGTCGGGGATAGGCAGGCAATGGGCCGCCGGCGTGGCCACGTATTCGGCATAGCCCCCGCCCGGCAACAGCGCGCAGACCTTGTCGCCGACCGACCAGCCCGAGACCCCTGCCCCGACTGCCGCGATCTCGCCCGAGGCTTCGAGCCCGGGCAGGTCCGAGGCGCCGGGCGGCGGGTTGTAGGACCCGGCCCGCTGCAGCGCGTCTGGGCGGTTCACCCCCGCCCAGGCGACGCGGATCACCACCTGTCCGGCTGCAGGCGCGGGCACCGGCCGGGTCGCGGGCGTCAGCACCTCGGGGCCGCCGGGGGCGGAAATCTCCACGGCGCGCATGGTCTCGGGCAGGGTCATCTGGGGCTCCTTCGGTCTTTCCTCAGCGCGGGTCGTGCAGCGAGCCCGGCATCCCGGGGGCCTGGCTGCGGTTCGGCGCCTTGACCAGACTTAGCGCCCATTTCGGTCCGGCCAGAAGAGGACGCAGCAGCGCATTGTCGTTGACCTTCTTCTTCACCGCCTCGATCTGCATCACCTCGTCGATGCGCCGGTCGAGGAAGCGCCAGGTGCGCTGGTGGTCCGGACTGTCGTCGCCCAGCCAATAGAGCAGCGTCGCGCTGTAGACCCCGGCAAGTGTCGCGCGCTTGGTGTACCAGTTGATGTCGTCCGAACCGTCGCCGAGCGCCGACCAGATCTGGTCGACCGTGTGCCAGAGCGCCTTCGCCCCGTCCGGCGCATGCGGCGGCAGCGCGAAGAGCGTCGCGCCGCGGCGCACCGCTTCCTTGTCCTCGACCAGCTCCAGGCGGAGGCGCACGGCCCGCGCGATCCGGTCGCGGAAGCGCATGGCGCTGAGGTCCTCGGCCTTCAGGCGGCGCACCATCTCGGCATCCCCGGCGGCGTGGTAGGCCAGCGCCAGATCCACCGCGCCGCGCGGGCAGACCGCGCGCGCCACGGCCGGGACGATTTCCGAATCGGCTGCCGCCGCGCGGAAGCTGGTCTCGGACCAGCCGTCGAAGACGACATGGGGAAGGATCGCCTCCAGCAGACGGTCCTTGACATCCATGTGGGACATTTCAGACACTTCCATGGTCTCTTCCTCTTCGTTCTGCAGAGCCGCGGCTCTGGACAGAGTGGTCTTCCCTTGCTATAGGGACGCCTCCTGCTGAAATTGCAACTCTAACAGGAAGGGTGGTGACACCAGAATGCAGGTTAGTGTTCGCGACAACAATGTCGACCAGGCTCTTCGGGCCCTGAAGAAGAAGCTGCAGCGCGAAGGCGTGTTTCGTGAGATGAAACTCAAGCAGCACTTCGAGAAGCCGTCCGAGAAGAAGGCACGCGAGAAAGCCGAGGCTATCCGCCGTGCGCGCAAGCTCGCGCGCAAGAAGGCTCAGCGCGAAGGTCTGCTTTAAGCCGATCGACCGCGAACCGGATGCGTCAGCATCAAGGTTTCAGAAAGACCCCCGCATCTGCGGGGGTCTTTCTTTTTGCGCCGCCGCTAGCCGGCGACGCGCAGCCCGGCCGGCCCGTCCGCCTCGGCCTCATCTTCCAGCTCCGCCGGAGCGATGCCGGCCTCCGCCACGGCCTCTGGGAAATGCATGGTGACGCGGGTGCCGCCGCCCTGCACGCTCTCGATCCGCAGGAAGCCGCCGGACTGGCGGCAGAAGCCGTGCACCATCGACAGTCCAAGTCCCGAACTGGTGGCCTCGTCCTTGGTGGTGAAGAACGGGTCGGTCACCTTCTCGAGGATGTCCGGCGGAATGCCGTGGCCGTTGTCGCGCACCTCGACATAGAGGAAGGCCCCGGGCGGAACGGGCGGCGACGGCTCGCTCCGCCCCAGGCTTTCCTCGATCCGGCAATGCCCCGTCCGGATCTCGATGACCCCGTTCGCCGCGATCGCCTCGCAGGCATTGGCAACCAGGCTAATCACCGCCTGCTCCAGCAGGCCCCGGTCCGCCATCATCCAGCGCCGCCCCGACCCCAGTTCCACAGACAGGCGGACATTGCCGGGGATGTAGCGCCGCAGCATGCCCTCCAGATAGCGGATCTTGCGGTCGAGGATCAGCGGCTCGGCATTGAGCACCTGCTTCCCGCCGTAGGAGAGCAGCTTCTGCGTCAGCTCCGCCCCCCGCTCCGTCGCCGCGAGGGCGTCGCGGAGGAAGCGGCGCTGGTCTTCCGGGTCCTGCGCCTCGGCGAGCAGGTCGAGATTGCCGCGGATCACCGTGAGAAGGTTGTTGAAGTCATGCGCGACCCCGCCCGCGATGCGCCCGAGCGAACTCGCCTTCTGGATCCGCGCGGCCATCGCCTCGGCCTGGGTCAGCCCGATCTCCTTCTCGTGAAGGGAATCGAGCGCCCGTCGCTCCCGCTCCGCGGCCCGGTTCAGCCGCCGCGCCATCAGGAACAGGCCGGTGCCGGCATACCAGCAGGAGGACAGCGTCATCAGCGCGATGCCGAATTGAGCCGTGAACAACCCGTGCGCCGCGCCGTATTCGCACAAGGCGCCGAAGACCAGCTGCCCGGCCACGATCGCGGGCAGGTACAGGCGCAGGATCTGGCTCCCGGGCCCGGAGCGGAAGAACAGGTGCACCCAGCAGGGACGCTGCACCGCCAGCAGAAGCGCCGCCTGCTGCAGCAGGAAGCACAGGGCGGTCGGCAGCGACAGCTTGGAGAACAGCGCCGTCGCGAAGAGGAAACCCATGTCGAAGAAATAGCCCAGCACGGCGATCTGGGAGAGCAGCATCGAGCCGAGGGCCATGGCCTGCACCGCGGCCGCCGCGGCGCGCCCCCGCGCCGGCAGGGCGCAGAGCCCGGCGGCCATCATCAGGAAGCAGAGCCGGGTGGTCAGCGACATGCCGTCCCGCGCCGGCACCTCGCCGTCCAGGCCCTGCACGGCGAGGCCGGAACCGAGCAGCACCAGGACCAGCAGCCCGCAGGCAACCGGAAAGACCCTCAGGCGGGTCACCGCATGGGCGGCAAGCGCGGCGCCGGTCAGGATGAAGAGCAGCGCCGTGGACGGCACCAGCGCCGGCCAGCCCGGCATGATCCGCGCCATGCGGGTGAAACCGAAGCCCCAGCCGAACACCAGGATGGCGCCCGCGACCGCCACCGCGCAGAGCGACAGGTTGCCGGACAGACGGAGCCCGCGACTCACCGCCTCGGTCCGCTCCCTCTGCCAGTCCGACGGCCATTGTCCGGTGCTTGCCCCTGCCATGATCCCCAGCCTGCCCCTCCATCAAGGTCCGGCAACGATGGAACGAGAACCTTTAGGAATCTTTGAGTGCCGCCCGCCAGGCCCTGGCGGGCGCGCGGCGGAACGCGGCGAATTGCCTAGGATTGGAACGAGATGGGAGATGCACATGCCAGTCTGCGCAGGTGCAGGTGGCATCCGCGCGGATACCGGGTAACGTGCCCGCAAAGACTGCAAGGACGCTGACCCATGACCGAGAACTCCCCGCTCGCCGCCTTCCCGATTGCCGCCCGCTGGCCCGCGGCCGATCCTTCGGCGATCCAGCTCTATTCCTTCCCGACGCCGAACGGCGTCAAGGTGTCCGCCATGCTGGAGGAGACCGGCCTGCGCTACGAGGCGCACCGCGTCACCTTGGCCGATGCCGACGTGAAGAGCCCGGAATTCCTGTCGCTGAACCCCAACAACAAGATCCCGGCGATCATCGACCCCGACGGACCGGACGGGCAGCCGATCGGCCTGTTCGAGTCCGGCGCCATCCTGATCTACCTGGCGGAGAAGACCGGCCGGTTCATCGGCAGCACGGCGGCGGAACGGGCCGAAACGATCCAGTGGCTGATGTGGCAGATGGCCGGGCCCGGCCCGATGTTCGGCCAGCTCGGCTATTTCGCGAAATTCGCGGGCGCCGAGATCGAGGACCCGCGGCCGCGCGCCCGCTACTTGGCCGAGGCAAGGCGCCTCTTGGGCGTGCTCGACCGCCGCCTCGAGGGCCGCGACTGGATCACCGGCGCCTATTCGGTCGCCGACATCGCCACCGGCCCCTGGGTCCGGACCCTGACGGCCACCTACGGGGTGGGCGAGGCGCTGGAGCTCGACAGCTTCTCCAACGTGACGGCCTGGCGCGACCGCTTCCTGGCGCGGCCCGCCGTGCAGCGCGCGCTCGACATTCCGCCGCGCGAGATCTGAGGCCGCTTCACCCTGCGGAGGGGCCTTGGGCCTGCGCCTTCATCAGGTCGCGGATCTCGGCGAGGATCTCGGCCTCGGTGGGCGCGGGCAGCGCCTGCGCTTCGGGCGGGGCAGCTTCCTCGGACTTTGCCTTCCGCGCCAGCCCGTCCTTGATGCGGTTGACGCCCTTGACCATCAGGAAGACGGCCCATGCGATGATCAGGAAATTGATCACCGCCATGATGAAATTGCCGTAGGCGAGGACGGCGCCCTCCTCGCCCGCGGTCAGGCGCAGGCTGAGATCGGTGAAGTCGATGCCGCCGATGATCACCCCGAGAAGCGGGTTGATCATGTCCTTGACGAGGGAATTGACGATGCCGGTGAAGGCGGCACCGACGATGATGCCGACGGCCATGTCCATGACATTTCCGCGCGAGATGAAGGCCTTGAATTCCTGGACGAGCGCCATGTCGGGAACCTCGTTGCAACTGGTTTACGGTTTCGTGATAGCACGCGCCCGGTCCGCCGGGAAGGAAGGGAGCCACGCGCGGCGCGGCTTGACCTCCTCCGGTTTGGGCGCCATGAGAGTGCACAGCCGCGACCACGGCCCCGCGGCATCCGCCCGCGGCGGCAGGCGGGCATCCGGGAGCAGCCGATGGCGCCCGGCACTTGGAGGAGTGGCAGAGTGGTCGATTGCACCGGTCTTGAAAACCGGCGTGCGTGAAAGCGTACCGTGGGTTCGAATCCCACCTCCTCCGCCATTGCCGAACAGAAGTGGGCACTACTGTGCGCTCGGCATTTCCTGAGGCATGTGTTAACGCTGCTGCCTCAAGATGGCATTGTTGGACAAATCAGCTGATGACCGCAGTCCCCCTTTCCCCGGACCCACCTGTCCTGCGGCCACGGTCATCGGGATGCCGAGTGCCGTGAAACGGTTCAGGACCGCCACCCGGATCTGGACCTCGGCTACCTGGCGGTCGAAGTCCCGTGACATCAGACGCTGGCCGAGCAGCTTCACGCAGTTCATTTTCGTTTCGACCCTGCTGCGGCGGTGGTACCCGCTCCAGTTCCGCCAGAGTGCGCGGCCCAGGTGCTTCGATGCCCGCAGGATCTCGTTGCGCGCCCGGGCGCCTGCCGTGTCCGGCTTCCATGGCCTCGCATTCCGCGTCGGAGGGATGATGGCTGCTGCTCTGCGCGCCGCGATGGCGTCATGGCAAGCGCGGGTGTCATACGCACCGTCGGCGGTGACGGTGTCGATCTCCTCGTCCGCTGGTATCTGGGCAAGCAGGTCCGGCAGCACCGGCGCGTCGCCGACATTGCTCGAGGTGACCTCGACGGCCCGGATCTCCAATGTTTGCTCGTCGATCCCGAGGTGGATCTTGCGCCAGACACGGCGCTTCGAGGCGCCGTGCTTTCGGCTGTGCCGTGCTGCGCGCTTTCGCGGCCCCACCGGGGCCACGGTCGCTCCGCACCCTTCGCCTTCGACCTTGATGCCGGTGCCGTCCGCTGCCCGGCAGGGTATTGCGCAGCAATGCCCGAGAGGGGACGAGCAGGTGCAAAGCACCTTTCGAACCGCGAAACGGAATGGTCACGT
>NZ_JAATVU010000057.1 GCF_013184745.1 Mangrovicoccus sp. HB161399 | reverse complement strand
CCGCCACTCGAGCATCGGATATCGCACGCCGGAGCAGGCAAGGATCGACATGGCCGCCAAGATGGCCGCATAGTGAATATCGGCCCAGTCCGGGATCCGGGGGCAAGCTCAGGTTCCGCAACAGCCGCAACAGCGGATAGGTGGGATAGGTAGTTGCAGACGGTCGTGGCGCTCCTGCCTGCCAGCAGCCCGCGTGCCCAGTCCACGATGTCGTCGCTGCGGATTTCGTCGCAGCGCATCCTGGCAATGTCGTGCATCTCGATCGCTCTCAGCACCTGGGCCTTCGTCTTTCCAATTCGCTCCCGGTGATCCTTCACATAGGCTTGGATCGCCTCTTCAAGCGTCGCGCCGGAGCCGCGTGCCGCCTTCAGCCCGCCCGGGGCCCGGAGCTCCTTCTCGCGACGCTTCATCCATGCAGATGCAGTCATCCTCCGGTCGAAGCTGCGGCTCTCCTGGTGCAGAGTCTCGCCGCGTTCCTTGATGACGATCTGCGCGCGGAATGAGGTCGTGCCATCCTTGCGCTCGCGCTCTATAATGGTGCCCATGCCGGTAGTCCTCGAGAGCATTTTGGTAGTCCCGAGGACTATCGGTCGAAAAGTGAAGTTGGGCAACGTTGAAATATAATGGAAAATTCTGACGCAGCGGAGCGTGAACACAGCGAGAACATGGAGCATAAGTTGCTGATTAAAAAGGCTTCTCGACTTTCCGTGGCGCCGATGATGGACTGGACCGACCGGCATTGCCGGATGCTGCACCGGCAGCTGTCGAAGGAAACGCTGCTCTACACCGAAATGGTGACCGCGCCCGCGCTGGTCCGCGGCGGCGCGCTGCACCTGCTGGACCATGCCGCGGAGGAGCGTCCACTGGCGCTGCAGCTCGGCGGGTCGGAGCCGGAGGAGCTGGCCGAGGCCGCGGCGCTCGGCTGGCAGGCGGGCTATTGCGAGATCAACCTCAATGTCGGCTGCCCTTCGGACAAGGTGCAGTCGGGCTGCTTCGGCGCGGTGCTGATGAAGGATCCTGATCTGGTCGCCCGCTGCACTGCCGCCATGATCTCGGCGAGCCCAGCCGAGGTGACCGTCAAATGCCGCATCGGCGTCGACGAGGACGATCCGGCCGATGTGCTGCCGCGCTTCCTCGAGACGGTCGCCGCCTCGGGCATCCGCCGCTTCGCCGTGCATGCGCGCAAGGCCTGGCTCAAGGGGCTCAGTCCCAAGGAAAACAGGGACATTCCGCCGCTCGACTACCCGCTCGTCGTGGCGATGAAGCGCCGCTACCCGGAGCTGCACATCTCGGTCAATGGCGGCATCGCCTCGCTGGAGCAGGCGGAGGCGTTCCTGGCCGAGGGGCTGGACGGGGTGATGATCGGCCGCGCGGCCTATCATGAACCTGCCGCCATCCTTGCGGCGGCCGACCGGCGGATCTACGGGGCCGCGGGGCCCGACAGCTCGGCCGAGGACGCGGCACGCGCAATGATCCCCTATATCGCCGCGCATGTGGATGCGGGCGGACGGGCGCATTCGGTGACGCGCCACATGCTGGGGCTGTTTGCGGGACGTCCGGGCGCGCGGGCCTGGCGGCGGCATCTGTCGACCGCTGCGGCGCGTCCCGGCGCGGGGGCCGAGATCGTGGAAGAGGCGCTGGCGCTCATTCCCGGCGCGCTGGCGGCGGAATAGCGGCTCAGCCTTGTTCCGGGCCGGAGCGCTGCCTGCGGCGGCGGCGCTGGGGCACCCGTCCGGCGCGGGACGGCAGCTCCGCCATCACCGCCTCGCGCTCTGCGTCGCTGTAGAATTTCCAGCGGGAAATTTCCTCGACGCTGCGCAGGCAGCCGATGCAGAGCCGCGCCTCGTGATGCACGGTGCAGACCCCGGTGCAGGGGGATTTGATGCCGTCAGCCATCGAAGCCTCCCTTGATGTGGCGCAGCCGGTCGAGCGCGCCCTGCAGGATGAAGCCGGCCGCGACATGGTCGATCACTTCGGCCCGGCGCCGCCGCGAGGTATCGGCCTCCAGCAGCGCGCGCTCGGCGGCCACGGTCGACAGCCGCTCGTCCCAGAACCCCATCGGCAGGTCGGTCAGCTGCGCGAGGTTCCGCGCGAAGGCGCGGGTCGACTGGGCGCGCGGGCCCTCGGTCCCGTCCATGTTCTTCGGCAGGCCGAGAACGATGCCCTTCACGTCGCGCGCGCGGATGATCTTCAGCAGCGCCTCGGCATCCAGCGTGAACTTCTTCCGCTTGACGGTCTCGATCGGGCTGGCGACGCCGCGCATCGTGTCCGAGACCGCGACGCCGATCGTCTTGGTGCCCAGATCCAGGCCGGCCAGTGCGCCGAAGGGCGGCAGGGCGGCGGCGAATTCGGAGAGGTCGTCGGTGATCACAGGTCCAGCCCCGCTTGCTTGCCCGCCGCCTCGACCGTTGCCAGGCCCTGCGGGTCGGCGGCGAAGACCGTGCGTGCCTCGTCGAAGATCGCCTGTGCCCGCTCGGCTTCGCCCAGCACGCCGAGCGCGCCGATCAGGCGGGCCCATTCCTCCGGGCTGCCGCCCTGCGAGGCCAGCCGCTCGGCAAGGCCTTCGACCATGTTGCGGATCATTGCCTGGCGGTCGCCGGCGGCCATCTCCTGTGCGGCGGCGACATCGCCGGCCGACGGGCCGGGCAGGCCTGCCGCCGGCGCCTCGGGCGGCAGGGAATAGCGCACGCCGGCCCGCATCGCGGCCTCCTCGATCTGGGCGCGGATCGCGGGGACCCAGGGCGCGTCGGGACGGCTCTGCTCCAGCAGCTGCCGCCAGAGTCCGAAGGCAAGGTCGGGGCGTCCGGTCTGGTTGTACATCACCGCCATGTAGTAGCGCGCCAGCGGGTTGGCGCGGTCTCGTGCCAGTGCCTCGTCCAGCGCATCCTCGGCTTCGGGGCTGACATAGCCGCCCGCCGCCAGGATGTAGAGCTCCGCCAGCTCGGCCCAGCCATCGGCCGGGGCGTCGTCGCCGGTCAGTTCCAGCAGCTTGCGCTGCGCCGCATAGGCGGCCCTGAAGTTCCCCAGATTGGCCTCGTTCTGCGCCAGCAGCTGGTAGCCGCGCGGATCCTCGCCGCGCTCGGCCACGGTCCGGCGCAGCCGCTCGACCAGCGCCAGGTATTCCGGGTCGGCCGCGGGCGCGGCTTGCTGCGGCAGCTCGGCCTCGGCCTTCGCCTGGTCCGGCCGCGTCTCGCGCAGCGTTTCGGACATGGCGATCCTTTCCTTCAGCGGCAGGTCGCCGTAGCCCGGGGCGCCGAGCCGCCAGTAGAGCGCGAGCGAACCGCCGACCAGCGCGAGAAGGCCGAGCCCGGCCGCGGCATAGGTTGCTGCCTTGGGGGCAGCCCCGGCCTTGGCGCCCTTGCGGCTGCGGTCGGCTTCGAGGATGCGGCGGGAAATCTCCAAGCGCGTGCGCTCGGCGGTTTCCGGCGAAATCACGCCGCGCTCGAGATCGCGCTCCACGTCGCCCAGCTGTTCGCGGTAGACCGCAATGTCGAAATCTGCGGCGGCGCGGGCGGCGCCGCTCTGGCGGGCCAGGGCGTAGACCAGTGGGACGACCACGATCAGCGCCAGCAGGAGGGAAAGGATCCAGAAGCTCATGTGCCTCACATAAGCGCTTCCTCATCCGTGCAAAACCCGGATTCGCCCCGGCAGGCGGTCAATTCCCCGGAAGTCGCAATTCCCTGCGCGTCCCGGCAGCGGGGCGTCCGCGCTTTCCTGTGGTCCGGATGGGCGAATCCCGGCAAGACTGGGGCGGCAGCCACCCGCCGATCGGCGGGCGGCTGCATCTCGGGACAGCCGGCCGGGCGGCGGAAACCCGGGGAGGTCCTTTTGCGATGGCCGGGCGGAAATGGATCGCCAGCCATCGGGCCCGTTTGGTTCGTCATGTCGCGGTCGCGTGAAGTTCTGGCCGCAAGCTGCTGAAACTGAAGGGAAGGGGGCGCGATTGCCTCGCCGGGACGCGGTTGCGGGAAATGCCTTGGGACGAACGGTCGGCATGCCGGTTGCGGCATGCAACCGCCGACGCACAGAGGGGGCCGTTCACGCGGCCGGGAACTTCCGGACATGTCCGCGGGTTGGTTGCCCCGGAGAAACGGAAACGGAGCAGTCCCCATGGAACGCAAGTCCCCCAATGCCACCCTTACCTTCATTCTCGGCGTGTGCGTCGCCGCCTTGGTCGGCGTGGTTGCCTATGTGTACACGGGCGGGGATTTCGGCGGCGAGAACGAGGCGGAGATCCAGATCGACCTGCCCGGCGACAACGGCTGACCTCTATGTCCCTAGGGCGGTCGCATGATGCAACCGCCGGCCCGTGACGGTCTGCGGACCAGATGCGCGGGGGGCGGCGCGTGAGCTGCCGCCTGCCCGAAGGCGGACGCCGGATCGACCGGAGCCGCCGCCTGGACTTCACCTTCGACGGCCGCGCCCTGAAAGGGTTCGAAGGCGACACGCTTGCCTCGGCGCTGATCGGCAGCGGCATGGCCGCGATCGGACGGTCATCCCGGGACGGCGCGGCGCGCGGCGTCCTCGGAACAGGCCGGGGCGAAGCGGAGATCGGCCTGTCGGTGGCCGGGGCGGATGGCCTGGCTCTGCCGGGCGCGTCGCTGGCCATGCCCCTGCAGCAGGGGATGGGCGTGACCGGGCCGGATGCCGGCCGCCCGGACCTTGTCCGCGCCCTGTCATTCCTCTTTGGCAGCAGTTCCGCGGGCGGCAGGCGCGATGACGGTACGGTGCCTGTCCGCCCCAAATCGTCCTTGGCGGACGGCGTACCTTCCGAAATCCTCCATTATTTCGCCGATATCCTGGTGGTTGGCGGCGGGATTGCCGGCCTGCAGGCGGCAGTTGCCGCGGGCGCGGCCGGGGCGAAGGTCCTGCTTCTCGAACGCGCGCCGCGGTTCGGCGGGCGGGCTCCGGCGGATGGGGTGCGGCTGGACGGGGTGCCGGCAGGCGACTGGATCGCCACGGCCTGCGCGCAGTTGGAACGGATGGCGAATGTGCGGCTCCGCCCGGGATGCGAGGCCGTGCGCATCGGTGCCCAGGGTCTGGTCTTCGCGCAGGAAACCGCCGCGGGCGACGGGGGGGATTGCCGCCGCCTCTGGAAGATCGGCGCCCGGCAGGTGATCCTCGCCACCGGCGGGACGGAACTCCCGCTCTGCTTTCCCGGAAATGGCGTGCCGGGGGTCATGCTAGCCTCGGCGGTGCGCGATCTGCTGTTCAATCACGCTGTGACGCCTGGCCGCCGCGTTGCGGTTTCGCTTTGCAATGACGGCGGATACCGCACCGCGCTGGCGTTGCATCGGGCGGGCGTGGCAGTGGCCTGCATCGCCGATCTCCGCGGGGAGGCGCAGGGCCCGCTTGCCGCGGAGGCGGCAGCGGCAGGGCTTCGTGTTGCGCCGGGCATGGCGATCACCGGCATACGCGGCAGGCGCCGGGTGAAGGCGGCCCGCATCGGCGCGGCGGATGGCGACGGCAAGGATGGCAGCTGGATTGCCTGCGATGCGGTGGCAGTGTCGGGCGGCTGGGCGCCGGAGGCGGAGCTGTTGCTGCAAGCGGGCGGGACGCTCTGGTGGGACGAGAGCCGCGCTATGTTCCGCCCCGATCCCGAGGCGCTGCCCGCGGCGGCGGACGGCACGGTCTGGCTCCGCCCGGCAGGCCAGGCTGCCGGGCATGCGGGGTCCGCCGAGGTGCTGCGGGACGCGGCACTGGCCGCCGCCGGCGCCGTGGCCGCGCTGGGTCTCGTCCTGCCGGACCGGATCGCACTGCCAGCTGCGCCGGAGGAGGAGGAAGGCCCGGCCGAGGGGCGCTGGCTGCTGCCATCCGGGGCGTCTCCGGCCCTGCTGCGCTCCGCGATCTTCGATTTTGGCCGGGACCTGTCCGTTGCCGACCTGCCGACGCTCGGCCGCGGTCCCTGCCGTGCCTCGGGGATCGGCGGTGCGGAACTCGATGCCGAGGCGCTGGCCCGCGGCGTGCCGCTGATCCGCAGCCGGACCGGTCTGGCAGACTGGGCGGAAGCGCTGCTCCCGGACGATGCGCTGCCCGCCCGGCCCGTGCTGCGGACGCCGCTGCACGGCTGGCACGCGGCCCATGGCGCAGCCTGGGAAGAGGCGGGGCCGTGGCTTCGCCCGGAGAGCTTTCCGCGCGGCGCCGATTCCGGGCGCGCGGCGCTGCTGCGCGAGGCCGGGGCGGCGCGGCAGGGCGCGGCGCTGGCCGATGTGTCGCCCGTGGGCAAGCTGCTGGTCGCCGGGCCGGATGCGGGCCGCTTCCTCGACATGGCCTATGCCGGATCGCTGGGGACCCTGCCGCCCGGTTTCTGCCGCTATGCTTTGGCCTGCGGCGAAAATGGCGCGGTTCTGTCCGGCGGCATGGTGGCGCGGATCGACGAGCAGACCTGGCTCTGCCATGCCTCGCCCGCCACTTCGGCGCGCTTCGAGGCGCATCTGCGCAGGCTGCTTGAGCAGCGCTGGCCCGGCTGGCAGGTCTTCGCCGCCGATATCGTCGGACAGTTCGCGCAGATCGCGCTGGCAGGTCCCGGGTCCCGCGCAGTGCTGGCCGAGCTTGCCGGAGAGATCGAGCTGTCGGACGCCGCGCTGCCGGTCATGCACTGGCGCGACCGGCAGCTCTGCGGCATCCCGGTCCGGCTGTTCCGCTACGCGCTGGCGGGCGGGCTGGGCTACGAGATCGCGGTGGCGCCGTCACGCGCGCCGGAGCTATGGCACATGCTCGCCGCGGCGGGAGCCGTCCCCTGCGGGACCGCGGCGCTGCGGGCGCTGCGCATCGGCCGGGGCTTTGCCGGGATCGGCCGCGCGGCCGCCCTGGGCGCGGCGCCCCAGGATCTGGGGCTGGGCCGGGCGGTGTCGCCGCGCAAGGCGGATTATATCGGCAAGGCCGCGCATGGGCTGCCGGCGATGGCCGATCCCTCACGGCCGCAGCTGGCGGGGCTGCTGACGCCGGACGGCGCGGTCCTGCCCGAGGGGTCGGTGGCGGCTGCGGACGGGGCGCGGGTGATGGCCAGCTGCTGGTCGCCGGTCCGCGGCCGCGGCATCGCTCTGGGGCTGGTGCCGGGCGGCGCGCGGCGCAGCGGCGAGCTTCTGGACTTCGACGCGCCGGACGGGCGGGTGCTGCAGGCAAGGATCACGGGGCCGGTCTTCCATGCGGCGGAGGAGGCGCGGGCAGATGGCTGAGCGGGTGCTTGACGGGCGCTGGATGGCCGGGCTGGTGCGGATCTCCGAGGCGCCGCCCGCAGGGATGATCGCGCTCCATGCCGTCCAGGACGAGGCGCTGGCGGCAGCGCTGGAGCGGCTGGGACTGCGCCTGCCGGAGCCGGGCGGGATCTTCGGCGGTCCCTCGGGCGAGACCGGCTGGATGGGGCCGCGGGAACTCCTGGTGGTCTGCCAGCCGCCGCGGGCGGCCGTCCTGCTGCCGGCGCTGAAGGCGGAGCTGGCCGGGCGCCCGTCGCTCGCGGCCGATGTCTCGGAGGCACACGTCGGGCTGAGGCTCGACGGCGTGCGGGCAGGCGAGGTGCTGGCCAAGCTGGTGCCGCTGGAGCTGCTCGACGGCACGCCGCCGCCCGGCAGCTTCGTGCAGTCGCGGCTGGGGCCGCATGCCGCGGCGCTGCGCTTCGACGCCCAGGGAGCGACGGTGTACTGCGGGCGTCCCGCTGCGGCGCATGCCTTCGAGCTGCTCGCGGCGGCGGCGCGGGCGGGCGGCGAGATCGGCTGACCGGCGCATGGCAGGTTGCTCTGTGACAATCTGAAGCCGCGGCCCGCACGCGGCCATTCCCGTCCGGAACGGCCGGATTGCCCCGCCTCGAGGCGCAAAACGCGCGCAAAGCGGGAAAGTTCCGCGCCGCACGGCATGTCAGGGAAAAACCCGTGCCAGCGCCCCGCCGGGGTTGACGTGCTCCTGCAGGAGGCCTCTATACAGGGCACGACCAATAACCTGTGAGGGGTCCAAAATGGCTTTCGAACTTCCCGACCTTCCGTACGCCCATGATGCGCTTGCCGATCTGGGCATGTCCAAGGAAACCCTCGAGTTTCACCACGACATCCACCACAAGGCCTATGTCGACAACGGCAACAAGCTGATTGCCGGGACCGAGTGGGAAGGCAAGTCGCTGGAAGACATCATCGCCGGCACCTACCAGGCCGGTGCGGTCGCCCAGAACGGCATCTTCAACAACGCCTCGCAGCACTGGAACCACGTCCAGTTCTGGGAAATGATGGGCCCGGGCAAGGCAGCGATGCCGGGCGAGCTGGAGAAGGCGATCACCGAGTCCTTCGGCTCGGTCGACAAGTTCAAGGAAGACTTCGCCGCCGCAGGCGCGGGCCAGTTCGGCTCGGGCTGGTGCTGGCTGGTGAAGGACACCGACGGCGGCCTGAAGGTCACCAAGACCGAGAACGGCGTGAACCCGCTCTGCTTCGGCCAGACCGCGCTGCTGGGTTGCGACGTGTGGGAACACTCCTACTACATCGACTTCCGCAACAAGCGTCCGGCCTACCTGACCAACTTCCTCGACAACCTGGTCAACTGGGAAAACGTGGCGTCGCGCCTGGGCTGAGCCCCGCACCAGCTGCAAGAGACTGAGGCCCGTCCCCGAAATGGGGGCGGGCTTTCCTGTTGCCGGGAGCAGGCTGCATACGTTCTCGACGGCTTCCCCCTCGCCGGACCTTCGGAACGGACCGGGATGCAGCCTGCCATGGCCACCGGCGGTAGACCGGAACGCCATGCATCTGTTATCCTGAATTCGACGTTCCGGGAGGCGGGAGGCGGCGGAAATCATGCAGCGAAGGGTCGTCTTGGGTGGTCTTGGCGCGTCTCTGGTCGCCGGGCCCGCGGGGGCACAGGCCATAACCTGCGCCCGCTTCGCGATCGCGGCGATCGTTCCGCAGACGGGACCCTATGCTTCGGTGGGCGCGGATGTCGTCCGCGGCATCCAGAGCGCTGCCGGGAATGGCAGCTGCAACATCTCGATCCTTGTCTATGACGCGGGCTTCGGCCCCAGCCAGGTGATGGCGGCGAAACGGGCCGCCGAGCTGGACGGAGCCCGGCTGGTGGTCGGGCTGTTCGGGCCGATCGCGATCCCTCTCGTTTCGGAAAATGCGCCAGGCGCCCTGATCGCAGATTTGAAGGCACCGGCTTTTGGCGGGTTCAGCCTGCCGCAGAATGCAATTGCCCTGCCATACCAGTATTTCCTGCCGGTCGGCGGGGCCTCGAACGGTACAGCGGTCGCCGATCAGTCCCGGGCGATCACATTGTCGGTAACCGAGGCGGTTGCGCGCCTGGGCGAGGCAGCTACGCCATATGACATCATTGCGGCGATGCGGGACAGCATGATCGAGAGCCCTGCCGGGCTGCTGCAACTCAATCCCGAAACCCGGACATTCGGGCGGATGATGGAATGACCGGCCCCACAGGCCCGCATCCGGGCATCGACCACGACCTGACCGGCAAGCTCCTTTCAACGGGGACCACCTTGCTGGGGCTGATGTTTCCGGTTCTGGTCGCCACGATCGGGCTTCTCCGGGCGCCGACGCTGCTGTCCATCGACGAGCCCGGGCTTGTCCGGATCGCAGCCTATGTTTCGGGCGCGCTGGCGCTCTGCATGCTTCAATTGATGGCCTGTCTCGCCGCGCTGTCCGGCAGGGGACGCACCGGACGGCTGCCGCTTTGGCTCACGGTTATCCTGATTTTCTACGTGAGCCTCGGCACGGTGATTTGGGCTCTCGCCGAAATGGGGGTTCCGAAATGGCTCTTCTGAGACCGGAAGAAGTTGCCGAACTCCGCACCTATCAGCGGATGAAGGACTATCTCGATGACAATGGCGGCCGCTATTCGCAGAGGGCGCGCAGCTATTGGTCGGATGCAGCCGACTCGGACATTCAGGAGCCGCCGAAGATCGCCGCGATCCTCATGGTCGACCTGATGATCCTGGACGAGCAGCTGCGCGGCATCATCACGAAGCTCTACGGGAATGACCGGCTGGTCGTTCTGGACAGGTTTCGCTTTGTCGCGATGTATTTCGTGGATCTTGCGCAGCTTCGCTAGGCGGCGGCCTATCCGGGACTGCAGGGACCCGCGCCCGTCCGGTCCGAGACCGGAGTGTCCGGCAGCCGCCGCGAAAGGTGGGCTTTCCCGGGCTTTTCCGAAGGTGCCGGACTATCCCATTGCCTTTGCTGCATGCTAGGCTCGGGTCGGGAGACTGGCGGGGAAAGCGATTGATGAGAAAGCTCTTGTTCTGTGCGGGGATGCCGCGCTGCGGGACGACCTGGCTGAATTCGCAGCTGATTGCGCATCCCGGCATTCCGCGGGTCCCGCGGAAGGAAATCCATTACTTCATGCGCCAGTACGGCAGCGTCGACCGGCTGACCGAGGCGGCGCGCCAGACCCAGTTCCGCAATTTCGTCAACGCCGCCTCGATCGTCGAGCCGTCCGACCAGCGCGGCGTGGCAGAACGCGTGCCGATGGCCGGGCTCGCGGCCGGTCCCGCCGATGCCGAAGGCTACTGGGCGCCGGGCGGGCCCTGTGCCGTGCGCTACGACCGGCTGACCGACGACCTGGCCTGGTATCTCCGCTACCTGCAGGGGCCGGTCTGCGATGCCTGGTACCGGCGGCTGTTCCAGGACGTGGAAGACGGCGCCTGGGCACTGGATTTCAGCACCACCAACGGGCTGGTCGTGCCCGAGGGGTTCCAGGCGATGGCGCGCTTCGCGCCGGACGCGCGCGCCGTGCTGGTGCTGCGCAACCCGCTGGACCGGCTCTGGTCGCATCTCCGCCTGCAGCTGCGGCTGTCGCGCCGAGAGAAGGATCTGGACACGATGACGCCGATGCAGGCGGCCAGCTACATCCGGCAGCAGCACCTGATGGGCTCCAGTCTCTACGCGCCGGTGGTCGAGGGGGTGATGCGCGCCTTCGCCCCGGAGAAGCGGCTGATCCTCAGCTTCGACCGGATCGAAGCCGATCCGGCCGGCGTGGTGGGCGAGGTTCTGGAATTCCTGGGGCTCGACTACCCGGCCGGGATGCGCCGCGGGGTGCAGCAGCGCGCCGAGGCGCGGACGCCCGGCCGCGGCCGGGCGCTCGATGCCAAGCTGCTGTCGGCGATGGTGCCCAGCTTCCGGATGGATCTGGAGAAGGTCGCCGCGATGGGGCTGTCGATGGCCGGGCCCTGGCTGAAGGACCTCGACCGGCATGCCCCCGCGCTGCATCCATTCCCGGCCGCGCCCTACATGCATGTGCCGCTGGCGCTCGATGCCGGGGAAGGGCCGGAGGGCGCGGCCGAGGAGACCGTCGCCGCCGAGGACCCGGCCGCCGCCGCCCGCGTGGCCGCGCCGGGCCGCGACCCGGCCGCCTAGCCGCCAGGCGCCCGGCGCATTGTCGGAACGGTGCCGCCGGGCGGGGCGCCCGGCAGGGATGTCCTCAGGCGGCGAGCTCGATCCAGACCGGCACGTGGTCCGATGGCTTGACCCGGCCGCGGATCGCGCGGTCGATCTGGGCGTCCTCCAGCAGGTCGGCCGCCTGCGGGCTGAGCAGCAGGTGGTCGATGCGGATGCCGTTGTCGCGGTCCCAGGCCCCGGCCTGGTAGTCCCAGAAGGTGAAGTCGCGCAGCCTTTCGGCCGGCGGGCGGTGCGGATGCACGGCGCGCAGGGCATCGGTCAGCCCCAGCGCCAGAAGCCGCCGCCACGCCTTGCGCGTCTCGGGCAGGAACAGCGCGTCGTCGATCCAGGCCTGGGGTTTCGCGGCATCCTCGGGCTGCGGGATGATGTTGTAGTCGCCGGCGAAGAGCACCGGCTCCTCCAGCGCGAGCAGCTCCTTCACCCGTGCCTCCATGCGCTCCAGCCAGGCGAGCTTGTAGTCGTATTTCGGCCCCGGCGCAGGATTGCCGTTGGGCAGGTAGAGCCCGCAGATCCGCACCGCGCGCTCGCCGGCCACCGTCGCCTCGATCCAGCGCGCCTGCTCGTCGCTCTCGTCGCCGGGCAGGCCGCGCACCACGTCCTCCAGCGGCAGCTTCGACAGGATGGCCACCCCGTTGAAGCTTTTCTGCCCGTGGGTCTCGATCGCGTAGCCGCGCTCCTCGAAGGGCTCGTGCGGGACGCCCTCGTCGACGGATTTCAGCTCCTGCAGCACCGCGACGTCGGGCTTGGCCTCGTCGAGCCAGTCGAGCAGCGCCGGCAGCCGCGCCTTGATCCCGTTGATGTTGAAAGTGGCGATCTTCATCGGTGCTGTCCTCTTGCGGCCTCGGCTGCAGGTCGTCCGAGCCGCCCCCCCGTGTCAAGGCGTCCCTGCGTCGGCGCAGTTCTGGCAGCTCCCCGCGCGATCGGCTAGGTTTTGCGGAAACAACCGGAGCGGGCGGAGAAGAGCGTGAAGAAGTTTCTGTATTGTCTGGGGGTTAGCAAGGGCGGAACGACCTGGCTGCATTCGGCGCTGGTGCGCAACCCGGGGATCGGGCGGGTGCCGCGCAAGGAAATCCACTATTTCCTCCGGCAATATGGCGGCATCGACCGTCTGACCGACCAGTCGCGGCTGGCGACTTTCGCGGTGCATGTGCGCCGCGCCAGCTTCGTGCCCTTCGATTCCGAGCTCGGCCGCTCCGAGGTGACCGATCCCGGCGCCTATGGCAGCCCCTGGGACGCGCAGATGGCCGAGAACTGGCAGCCCGGCGGCGTCAGCATGAAGCGCTACCGCGGCTTCCTCAACAGCATGGAATGGTACAAGGGCTATCTGCGCGGGCCGGTCAACGACGACTGGTACCGGGGGCTGTTCGCCGGCGTGCCCGAGGACAAGTGGGCGCTGGATTTCAGCACGACCAACTTCCTCGCCCGCGCCGAGGGCTTCGCCGACATGGCGGGCATCGCGGAGGACGCCCGCGCGCTGATCCTGCTGCGCGATCCGATCGACCGGCTGTGGTCGCACATGAAGTTCCATGCCGAACTGACCCGAGACATCCACCGCTTCCATGTCTGGAGCACCGAGGCGCTGCGCGATTTCGCCCGCCATCACATGCTGGTGGACAGCAGCTTCTACGGTGCCGCGATCGAGAACATGATGGCCTCCTTCGGCCCCGAGAAATCGCTGGTGCTGAATTTCGAGGACATTGCCGCCCGCCCGGCCGGGCTGTTCGACGACGTGCAGGGCTTCCTCGGGCTCGACCCGGTCAAGCTGCCCCGTCGCGGCGACGAGGAGCGGGAGCAGCGGGTGATCAACGCGTCGGTGAAGATGGAGATGCCGCGCGGGCTCTTCGCCCATCTGGCCGGCGAGTTCGAGCGCGACCTGGAGCGGGTGGCGAAATGCGGCGTCAGCTTCGTCGAGCCCTGGATCGCCAATGCCCAGGCCCATCAGAAGCAGAAGCCCGCGCCGGAATTCTGGGGCATGATGCCGCTGGCCAAGCGCGCGGTGAATTACGTCGCCGAGGACCGCCGCCGCCGCAAGGAAATCCAGGGCAAGCGCTGACGGGCCGCGCCGCGGCCCGCCGGGCCGGGATCACATCGAGAAGCTGGTGCCGCAGCCGCAGGAGGAGGCGGCATTCGGGTTCTCGATGACGAATCGGGCGCCGATCAGCTCTTCGGAGAAGTCGATCACGGCATTCGACAGGAAGGGCAGGGAGACCTCGTCGACCACGACCTTCTGGCCCTGGCCTTCGAGCACGAGGTCGCCGTCGCCGGGTTCGTCGAGCGTGATTTCGTACTGGAAGCCGGAGCAGCCGCCGCCTTCGACCGCGACGCGCAGCGCCTTCTGGCCGGTGGAGGAAGCATTGATCTCGGCGATGCGCTGGAAGGCGCGCTCGGTCACTTTCGGGGGCAGGGTCAGATCCATGGGGGCGCTCTCCGCTCTTGGAAGCTCAGGTCAGGCAATATAAGTGTTGGTCAGGCCACAGACAAGAAAGCAGCACGCCATGTGCCAGCCCTATGCGAGCGACCCGGAGCGGCTGCGCGGACGCCTCCACCCCGAAGAGGAGAGCGGATTCCGTTCTCCCTACCAGCGCGACCGGGACCGGATCATCCACTGCAACGCCTTCCGTCGGCTGAAGCACAAGACCCAGGTCTTCGTCGAGCACGAAGGCGACTACTACCGCACCCGGCTGACGCATTCCATCGAAGTTGCGCAGGTGGCACGGACAATCGCGCGGGCGCTGGGGCTGAACAGCGACCTGACCGAGGCGGTGGCGCTGGCGCACGATCTCGGCCACACGCCTTTCGGGCATACCGGCGAAGACGCGCTTCACGACTGCATGAAGCCCTGGGGCGGCTTCGACCACAATGCCCAGGCGATCCGCATCGTCACGCGGCTGGAGACCCAATATGCCGCGTTCGACGGGCTGAACCTGACCTGGGAATGCCTCGAAGGCATCGCCAAGCACAACGGTCCGGTGCTGGGCGCCGTGCCCGCCGCGCTGGCGACCTACAATGCCCAGCATGACCTGGAGCTGGAGACCCATGCCAGCGCCGAGGCGCAGGTGGCGGCGCTGTCCGACGACATTGCCTATACCAACCACGACCTGCTGGACGGGCTGCGTGCCGGGCTGTTCGCCGAGGACGACCTGATGGCGCTGCCGATCCTCGGGCCCGCCTTCGCCGAGGTCGACCGGCTCTATCCGGGTGCGGAAGAAATCCGGCGGCGCCACGAGGCGCTGCGGCGGGTCTTCGGCGTGATGGTCTCGGACGTGATCGGCACCAGCCGGGGCCTGCTGGAGGCGCTGGCCCCTGCTTCGGTGGAGGACATCAGAGCGGCCGGCGCGCCGGTGGTCCAGTTCTCCGCCCGGATGTGGAGTGACCTTAAGCAAATCCGCGCCTTCCTGTTCGAGCGGATGTACCGCGCGCCCTCGGTGATGAAGAAGCGCGAGGAGGCGGAGCAGGTGATTCGCGAACTCTTCCCGCTCTACATGGACCATCCCGAGCTGCTGCCCGAACGCTGGCACGCGCAGGCCCTGGTCGCGCAGGAGGGCCGCCTGGCCCGCATGGTGGCCGATTACGTCGCCGGAATGACCGACCGCTACGCGCTCCAGGCCCACCGCCAGCATTGCGCCGAGACGCTCAGATACCTCTAGGATTTGCTGCTGCCTCGCTTTGCGGTGGCTCCGGCATCTCCGCGACGGCCCGTGCTTTCGGCATCCTTCCCCGGCTTGGGTCCCGGTTGCTGTCTGCTTCGGCACACCGGCCAAGTGCATCGTGGCCGCGGGAGTGTTCTTCCCGGGCCGATGCAGGCTCTTCCGCCCGCTCGGCAATTTTCCGTCCAGGCCGACGGTTGCGGCGCTGGCCGGGGCGGGCGCGGCGGTGGCGAAGGCAGGGGCATGCCGGGAAGCGGTTCGGGTTCGCCATGACCGAATTGATCCTGCGCTGCGCCATCCCGCTGCCACCATCGCTGCCCGCAACGGAATGGCCGTGTCCAGCGCGCGGTGCTGCCGAGGGCCCCAGCCGCCGCCAGCGGGCGCCGCTGGCCTTCCATGCGGTGCCGGGCGCGTGACGCGGCGGCGGCCGGGCAAAATGCCCGGCTTTCAATGGCAGGCCGTTGACGCCCCGGCTGCGGATGCTACACCGCGCCGAGGCAAAGGTGGACGCTATGAACCTGTTTTCCGAAGTGAAGGACCTGGTCCTGACCCAGCTCGACGCTCTGGTGGCGGAGGGCAAGCTGCCCGAAGGGCTCGACACCAAGAACGTGACGGTGGAACCGCCGCGCGACGCTTCGCATGGCGACATGGCCACCAATGCCGCGATGGTGCTGGCGAAGCCGGCCAAGATGAAGCCGCGCGACATCGCCGAGGCTCTGGCCGAAAAGCTGCTCTCGGACCCGCGCGTGGCCGAGGCCGATGTCGCCGGCCCGGGCTTCCTCAACCTGACGCTGACCGCCGCCACCTGGCAGGCCGAAGTTGCGCAGATTCTCACCCACGGACCGGCCTACGGGCGCTCCGACCTGGGGGCGGGGAAGAAGATCAACGTCGAATATGTCTCGGCGAATCCGACTGGACCGATGCATGTCGGCCACACCCGCGGCGCGGTTTTCGGCGACGCATTGGCCTCGCTTCTCGACTATGCGGGCTACGCGGTCACGCGCGAATACTACATCAATGACGGCGGCGGTCAGGTCGACACGCTCGCCCGCTCGGTCTACCTGCGCTATCTCGAAGCCCACGGCCAGGAGGTCAGCTTCCCGGACGGCACCTATCCCGGCGACTACCTGATCGAGGTCGGCGAGAAGCTCAAGGACAAGGTCGGCGAGGACTATCTGGACCAGCCCGAAGAGGTCTGGCTCGAGTCCGTGCGCGAATTCGCCACCGAGGAAATGATGGCGCTGATCCGCGAGGATCTCGCCGCGCTCGGCGTGCGGATGGACAATTTCTATTCCGAGAAGTCGCTCTACGGCACCGGCCAGATCGAGAAGGCGCTGGCCGACCTGAAGGCCAAGGGGCTGATCTACCAGGGCGTGCTGGAGCCGCCGAAGGGCAAGACCCCCGAGGACTGGGAGCCGCGCGAGCAGACGCTGTTCAAGTCGACGGCGCATGGCGACGATGTCGACCGTCCGGTGATGAAGTCGGACGGCGCCTGGACCTATTTCGCCCCCGATATCGCCTATCATTACGACAAGGTTTCAAGGGGTTACGACGCGCTGATCGACGTGTTCGGCGCCGATCACGGCGGCTATGTCAAGCGGATGAAGGCGGCCGTGGCCGCGCTTTCGGGCGGGAAAGTGCCGCTCGACATCAAGCTGATCCAGCTGGTCAAGCTGTTCAAGGACGGCGCCGAATTCAAGATGTCGAAGCGGGCGGGCACCTTCGTGACGCTGCGCGACGTGGTCGACCAGGTCGGCCCCGACGTCACCCGGTTCGTGATGCTGACCCGCAAGAACGACGCGCCGCTCGACTTCGATTTCGACAAGGTGCTGGAGCAGTCGAAGGACAACCCGGTCTTCTACGTGCAGTACGCCTATGCCCGGATGTCCTCGGTCCTGCGCAAGGCGGAGGCGCAGGGGGTCGACATCTCCGATGCGGCGATCTCGAAGACCGACCTGTCGCATCTGTCCGATCCGGCCGAGCTGAAGGTCGCCAAGAAGCTGGCGGAATGGCCGCGCCTCGTCGAGATCGCGGCGCGCGGGAACGAGCCGCACCGCATCGCCTTCTACCTCTACGAACTCGCCAGCGAGTTCCATGCGCTGTGGAACCGGGGCAACGACCAGACCGACCTGCGCTTCGTGCAGGACGGCGATCCCCAAGCCACCGCTGCGAAAATTGCGCTCCCCCGTGCGGTCGGCGTTGTGATTTCGTCGGGTCTTGGTATTCTTGGCGTGACCCCGCTGGAGGAAATGCGCTGATCTAAACGGCGACCCCGGCGGCGGGCATTGAGGCAGAACCGCAGACAAGAGGACGGGCCGGTCAACAGGTCCGCCGCATGGGGCATAGATGGCAAACCCGGAATTCACCGAGGACTTCACGGACGACGTATCCTCCGAGGCCGTCGTCTCTTCCTTCATGGGCTGGCTCGGCGCCGGCTGCTCGCTGGCGCTGGTCGTCGGCGTCGGCTGGTGGGGCTATGACCTCGCCATGCGCGAGACCCATGGCATCCCCGTCATCGCCGCGCTGGAAGGCCCGGCCCGGATCGCCCCTGAATCGCCCGGCGGTTTCGAGGCCGCGCACCAGGGCATGTCGGTGACCGAGCTGTCGTCGGCGGCCGATGTCGTGGCGCCCGAGGAAATCACCCTGGCGCCCGAGCCGGTGAGGCTGGAAAGCACCGACCAGCCGGTGGCCGAGATCGCCCCGGTCGCCAAGGCGCGCACGCTGCGCGACGCGGTCAACGAGGCGCTGCAGGATGCCGGAGTTCTGCCGAGCGCGGCAGAGGCCTCCACCGCGCCCATCGCAACGCCGATCCCGACGATCATGAATTCCGCGCCGCGCCCTTCGCCGCGTCCCGACCTGGGCGTGGTCAGCCGTGCCTCCTACACCGCCCCGGCGCCCGAGCCGCAGCGCGCGCTCGATCTCGATCCCGCGCTGATCGCCATCGGGACCCGGCTGGTCCAGCTCGGCGCCTATGACAGCGAGGCGACCGCCGAATCCGAATGGAACCGCCTCAGCGGCCGCTTCTCGGGCTATTTCGAGGGCAAGCAGCGGGTGATCGAGCGGACCGAGCGCAGCGGCAAGGTCTTCTACCGCCTGCGCGTCCACGGCTTCGACGATCTCGCCGACAGCCGCCGCTTCTGCGCCTCGCTCGAGGCCGGCGGCGCCGACTGCATTCCGGTGCAGGTCCGCTGATCCATGACGCTTTCCGCAGCGATCCTCGGGCTCGACGGGCCCGAGCTTTCCGCGTGGGAGCGCGGCTTCTTCGCCGAGGCCAGCCCCTACGGCTTCATCCTCTTCGCCCGCAACATCGTCGATCCGGAACAGCTGCGCCGCCTGACCGGCGACCTGCGCGACACGGTCGGCCATGACGCGCCGATCCTGATCGACCAGGAGGGCGGGCGCGTGCAGAGGCTCGGCCCGCCGCATTGGCGCCAGTGGCTGCCGCCGCTCGACCAGATGGCGCGCGCCGCGCCCGGCCTGGCTGCGCGCGCGATGTTCCTGCGCTACCGCATCATTGCTGCCGAACTGCGCGAGCTGGGGATCGACACCAACTGCGCGCCGATGGCCGATGTGGCAATGTCGGCGACGCACCCCTTTCTGATGAACCGCTGCTACGGCGACGATCCGATGACGGTGGTCGCGGCAGCGCGGGCGGTGACCCAGGGGCTGCTGGCGGGCGGCGTCCTGCCGGTGCTGAAGCATATCCCGGGCCATGGCCGCGGCACGTCCGACAGCCACAAGGAGCTGCCCCGGGTCGAGGCCTCGCTGACCCAGCTGCGCGCCGTCGATTTCGCGGCGTTCCAGGGTCTTGCCGACCTGCCGATGGCGATGACCGCGCATATCGTCTATCCGGCCATCGATCCGGACCTGCCCGCGACCCAGTCAAAGCCGGTGATCGACGCGATCCGCCGCGAAATCGGCTTCGACGGGCTCCTGATGACCGACGACCTGTCGATGGAGGCGCTGTCCGGCAGCTACCGCGACCGCGCCGGCCTTTCCCTTGCGGCGGGCTGCGATGTCGTGCTCCACTGCAACGGGCATCGGGACGAGATGGAGGCGGTCATGGCAGGCACCGGCATTCTGGCGGGCAGGGCGCTCTACCGGGCGCACAAGGCCCTGACGATGCGCGGCGCGGTCGAGGAGTTCGACATTGCCGCGGCGGAGGCGGAACTGGCGGAGATCCTCGGGTGACGGAGGGGGCCTCCAACGTCACCGAGATCGAAGCCCGCCGCGCCGCCGAAGCCCTGATCGTCGATGTCGACGGCTTCGAGGGGCCGCTCGACCTGCTGCTGTCGCTGTCGCGCACGCAGAAGGTCGACCTGCGGACGATCTCCGTGCTGGCGCTGGCCGAGCAGTACCTGTCCTTCATCGGCCGCGCCAAGGAGCTGCGGATCGAGCTTGCCGCCGACTACCTGGTCATGGCGGCCTGGCTGGCCTTCCTGAAATCCAAGCTGCTGCTGCCGCCCGATCCCAAGGAGGAGGGGCCGTCGGCGGAGGAACTGGCCGACCACCTGGCCTTCCAGCTCGAACGTCTCGCAGCGATGCGGGAGGCGGCGGCGCGGCTGATGGGCCGGGACCGGCTGGGCCGCGACGTCTTCGCCCGCGGCATGCCCGAAGGCATCTCCACCCATCGCAACGTGATGTACCAGGCGACGCTGCTCGATCTGATGCAGGCCTATGCCCGGATCCGCACCAAGGACGATTTCCGGCCCTATGTGATGGACCGCGACGCCATCCTGACGATGGAGCAGGCGCTCGACCGGCTGCGCGGCATGATTGCCTTCGCCGGCCAGTGGTCGGACCTGTCGAGCTACCTTCCGGTCGACTGGCAGGGCGACGCCGCGCGCAGGCGGTCCTCGCTCGCGGCGACCTTCGCGGCGACGCTTGAGCTTGCCAAGGAGGGCCGGGTGGAGATACGGCAGTCCGATATCTTCGGCCCCATCGAGCTGCGCAAGAAACCTGAATGACCGACCACGACGACGACCTGCCGGGCGGTGCCGATCCCGAGGAGATGGGGGCGCTGGAGGATCCGGGACTCTTCGATGCGCCGCCCCTGGCCGAACAGGAGCGGATGGTAGAGGCGATGCTGTTCGCCACTTCCGAGCCGCTGACGGTCCGCGAGATGGCCACCCGGATGCCGCAGGGCTGCGATGCGGGCACGGCGATCGCGATGCTGCAGAACCATTACCGGGGCCGGGGCGTCAACGTGGTCCAGGTCGGCGGCGCCTGGGCGATCCGCACCGCGCCCGACCTGTCCTTCCTGATGCAGAAGGAAGTCATCGAGACGCGGAAGCTGTCGCGCGCCGCCATCGAGACGCTGTCGATCATCGCCTATCACCAGCCTGCCACCCGTGCCGAGATCGAGGAGATCCGCGGCGTTGCCGTCTCGAAGGGCACGATCGACCTGCTGCTGGATCTCGACTGGATCCGCGTTGGTCGGCGGCGGGAAACGCCCGGCAGGCCGGTGACCTTCGTGGTGACCGAGGCCTTCCTCGACCATTTCTCCCTGTCGTCGGCCAAGGATCTGCCGGGCCTGGGCGAGCTGCGGGCCGCGGGGCTGCTCGATCCGCGGCGGATGCCGGGGCTCGACGACGACACTGCCGTGCCGCTGCCGGAGGAGGACGAGGGCGACGAGGATCAGGAAGAGATGTTCTGATCCCTATGAACTTCTGGCCGCAAGTGATTGGAATGAAATGACCCCTGCCAATCTGCCTGGCGGGGGTTTTGCTTTGCAGCCAGCTCAGGCGCGCCCGGCCATCCGCTTGAGAGTGCCGTCGCGCATCACGCCTTCATGCAGCGCAACCATCGCCACATGGCCCGCGATCAGCGCGGCCATGACCCAGCCCGCCTCGCCATGCAGCGAGTTTCCGAGCGCGACCATCCACTCGATCGGTGCCTCGCGCGGCGCCGAGATCTCGATGCCGAAGGGCGCGAAGCCGCGGGTACCGCCGATGGCTCGCAGGATGGCCGCCAGCGGCACCATGACGATCAGCACGTAGAGCGCGGCATGGCCCAGCTTGACCACCGTGGCCTGCAGCTTGGACCCGTGCGCGGGGCGGCGGTTGCGCATTGCAACCGCCCAGGCCACGCGGGCCAAGGCCAGGACGAAGATCAGCGCGCCCAGGTCGCCGTGATGGCCGCGGAAGAAGTCCGTCACCGCTCCGTCGCCGAGCAGCAGCTTCAGCCCCATGCCCGTCAGTTGCCAGAGGATCAGAACGGCCAACGACCAGTGAAGCGCGCGGGTGACAAGGCCGTAGCTGTCTTGCGTGTCGAGCAACGGAGTACGGGAAGAACCGGGAAGGGACATGAAGCCATCCTGCTGTAAACCATGAACTTTCCCCGAGATGGGGATCGGATCACGGCAGCGCGAGACTGGATGACAGAAAGTTGACTGAAACAGTCATGAAATATGCCGCGCCGGGGGCTTGAAACGCAGGCGGCGCCTCCCGCTAGGAAGGCGCCGCCGCGAAAATCATATTACGGGACCGGATCAGGCCGACTTGGCCATCCGCTTGCGCTCGTGCGGGTCGAGATAGCGCTTGCGAAGGCGGATCGCGTTCGGCGTGACTTCGACCAGCTCGTCATCGTCGATATAGGCGATGGCCTGCTCCAGCGTCAGCGTGATCGGCGTGGTCAGGCGCACGGCCTCGTCGGTGCCGGAGGCGCGGACGTTGGTCAGCTTCTTGCCCTTCAGCGGGTTCACTTCCAGGTCATTGTCGCGGGAGTGCTCGCCGATGATCATGCCGGTGTAGACCGGCTCCTGCGCACCGATGAACATCTTGCCGCGGTCTTCCAGGTTCCACAGGGCGTAGGCGACCGAGGTGCCGTTCTCCATGGAGATCAGCACGCCTGCGCGGCGGCCGGGGATCGCGCCCTTGTGGGGTTCCCAGCTGTGGAACACGCGGTTCAGCACGCCGGTGCCGCGGGTGTCGGTCAGGAACTCGCCGTGATAGCCGATCAGGCCGCGCGACGGGACCAGCGCGATGATCCGGGTCTTGCCGCCGTTCTGGCGCATCTCGGTCATCTCGCCTTTCCGCGGGCCGGTGATCTTCTCGATCACGGCGCCCGAGTACTCGTCATCGACGTCGATGGTGACTTCCTCGATCGGCTCCAGACGCTGGCCGTTCTCTTCGCGGAACAGGACCTGCGGGCGGGAGATCGACAGCTCGAACCCTTCGCGGCGCATGTTCTCGATCAGCACGCCCATCTGCAGTTCGCCGCGGCCGGCCACTTCGAAGGCTTCGCCGCCGGGGGTGTCGGAGATCTTGATGGCGACGTTCGACTCGGCTTCCTTCATCAGGCGGTCGCGGATGACGCGCGACTGGACCTTGTCGCCGTCGCGGCCGGCCAGCGGGCTGTCATTGATGCCGAAGGTGACGGTGATGGTCGGCGGGTCGATCGGCTGGGCCGGGATCGCCTCGGTGACCTGCGGATCGCAGATCGTGTCGGCCACGGTGGCCTTCGACATGCCGGCAAGGCTGACGATGTCGCCGGCCTCGGCCAGCTCGATCGGCTGCTGCGACAGGCCGCGGAAGGCGAGGATCTTGGTGACGCGGAACTGCTCGATGCGGCTGCCGTCGCGGGCGAGCGCATTGACCGTGGTGCCTGCCTTCAGCGTGCCGGACTCGACGCGGCCCGTCAGCAGGCGGCCGATGAACGGGTCTGCGCCCAGCGTGGTCGCCAGCATGGAGAAGGGCTCGTCCTTCTTGGCGATCTGCTTCGGCGGCTCGACATGGCTGATGACGAGGTCGAAGAGCGCGGACAGGTCCTTGCGCGGGCCGTCGAGCTCTGCGTCGCACCAGCCGTTGCGGCCGGAGGCGTAGAGCGCCGGGAAGTCGAGCTGCTCGTCATTGGCGTCGAGCGAGGCGAAGAGGTCGAACACCTCGTCGAGCGCGCGGTCGGGCTCGGCATCGGGCTTGTCGACCTTGTTGAGCACGACGATCGGCTTCAGCCCGAGCGCCAGCGCCTTGGAGGTCACGAATTTGGTCTGGGGCATCGGGCCCTCTGCGGCATCGACCAGCAGGACCACGCCGTCGACCATCGAGAGGATCCGCTCGACCTCGCCGCCGAAATCGGCATGGCCGGGAGTGTCGACGATGTTGATCCGGGTACCTTTCCACTCGACACTGGTCGCTTTTGCGAGGATGGTGATCCCGCGCTCGCGTTCCAGGTCGTTGGAGTCCATGGCGCGCTCGGTCGTCGCCTGGTTCTCCCGGTAGGTGCCGGACTGTTTCAGCAGTTCGTCCACGAGGGTCGTCTTGCCGTGGTCGACGTGTGCGATGATCGCGATGTTGCGCAGATCCATGGGAGGCGTCCTTGTCTGAAGTTGCGCTGGCCCTACAGCGCTGCAGCGCGGAAGGCTAGTCCAAAAGACAGCGGAATTGACCCATTCGGCGTGTTACCGCGCGATATAGCGGTCCCGGCGGTGGTTGAAGGCGATCAGCCCGTTCAGGATCACCGCGCCGATCAGCGAGTAGAACACGACCGTGAAGGGGAAGATCAGGGCGGCGATGACGAACAGCACCGCGTCGACCATCAGCTGGACATAGCCCGCGCGGAAGCCGAAATTGTCCTGGATGTACAGCGCGACGATGCCCAGCCCGCCCAGGCTGCCGCCGTGGCGGAAGATGGCGAGCAGGCCGATGCCGGTCACGGTTCCGAAGAAGAACACGCCGAGAAGCGGGTTCAGGTGCTCGATCTGGAAGCCCAGCGGCATGTAGTCGGTGCAGAAGGACAGCGCGGTGACGCAGCCCAGCGATTTCAGCGTGAATTCCCAGCCCATCCGCTTCACCGCGATCCAGTAGAAGGGCAGGTTGATCACGAAGAACACCTTCCCGAAGGAAAACCCGGTCAGGTAGGAGATGATCACCGCCGCGCCGGCGGTCTGGCCGGTCATGAAGCCGAGATAGGTCAGCAGGACGAGGCCGAGCGAGCACATCACGATGCCGGTCGATAGGCCCTGGACGTCATCCAGAACCGAGTGCTCGACCACGTCGGGATCGTATGCGGGAATGGGCATCGGCGCGGGCATGGCGGGCTCCATGGGAACGGACGGGAAGGGCAGGGGTTCTGACCCATCCAAACCCGCATTGCCCGGGAAATGCAAGCCGCCGCACCCGGAGACGCCGCGTCAGATGGTCATCCGGAGCGCCGATTGCGGCCTCTGCCCAACCGGCAAGCGCCTTGTCCAGGGGAGCGCCGATCGGCGGATCGTCGTTGGCAAGCCCGGGGCGGGCCCGAATGGAAGCGCGAGAGGCTTGGCCGAGGCGTCCGTGTCGACGAAGGGGGCAGCGACCGGTTCCCGTCCGCCCGCCTGGAGCGGATTGCGCCGCGCCGGCATCCGGCGTCGGCGCGTGCTGCCCATGACCCCGGCCAAAGCCGGTCTTCATGGACGATGCGCGGCGGTCCATCGAGGATCAGCGCAACGCCAGGTCCGAAGCGTTCGCCGGCGCTCCGCTTTCGGACCGCTGGGCTGGCGGCCATGCCATGGGAAAGTCCGCAGCCCTGGCCGCCGCAGCCGGAACAGCGGACCGCCGCAGCGGTCCGCCGGTCTATCGGATCAGCCGACAAGCGCCTTGTTCAGGTTCTCGTCGATCTTCTCGAGGAAGCCCATCGTGGTCAGCCAGCCCTGGTCGGGGCCGACGAGCAGCGCCAGGTCCTTGGTCATGAAGCCCGATTCCACGGTCTCGACGATGGTCTTCTCCAGCGTGGTGGCGAAGGCCATCAGCGCGGTGTTCTGGTCGAGCTTGGCGCGGTGCTTCAGGCCGCCGGTCCAGGCGAAGATCGAGGCGATCGAGTTCGTCGAGGTCGACTTGCCTTCCTGGTGCTGGCGGTAGTGGCGGGTGACGGTGCCGTGCGCGGCCTCAGCCTCGACGATCTTGCCGTCCGGGGTCATCAGCTGCGAGGTCATCAGGCCCAGCGAGCCGAAGCCCTGCGCCACGGTATCGGACTGCACGTCGCCGTCGTAGTTCTTGCAGGCCCAGACGAACTTGCCCGACCATTTCATGCAGCAGGCGACCATGTCGTCGATCAGCCGGTGCTCGTACCAGATGCCCTTGGCCTTGAACTTCTCTTCGAACTCCTCCTCGTAGACCTTCTGGAACAGATCCTTGAAGCGGCCGTCATAGGCCTTGAGGATGGTATTCTTGGTCGACAGGTAGACCGGCCAGCCGAGGTTGAGGCCGTAGTTCATCGAGGCGCGGGCGAAGTCGATGATCGAGCTGTCGAGGTTGTACTGCGCCTGCGCGACCCCGGCGGAGGGCGACTGGTAGACTTCGCGCTCGATCACCTGGCCGTCATCGCCCTCGAATTTCAGGATCAGCTTGCCCGGCCCGGGCATCAGGAAGTCGGTGGCGCGGTACTGGTCGCCGAAGGCGTGGCGGCCGATCACGATCGGGTGGGTCCAGCCGGGAACCAGGCGCGGCACGTTGCGGCAGATGATCGGCTGGCGGAAGACCACGCCGCCCAGGATGTTGCGGATCGTGCCGTTGGGGCTGCGCCACATCTTCTTCAGGCCGAATTCCTCGACCCGCTGCTCGTCGGGGGTGATGGTCGCGCATTTCACCGCGACGCCGATTTCCTTTGTCTTCTCGGCCGCGTCGATGGTGATCTGGTCCTCGGTGCGGTCGCGCTCCTGGATCGACAGGTCGTAGTAGAGGAGATCGACGTCAAGATAGGGAAGGATCAGCTTCTGCTTGATGAAATCCCAGATGATCCGGGTCATCTCGTCGCCGTCCATTTCGACGATCGGGTTGTCTACCTTGATCTTGGTCATCGGTGGTCCTCTGAGTCGGGGAGATGGGGGAAGGTCTCAGGCCGCCATAGCGCATTTCCCGCCGGGGGGCCAGCATTGCATACGTTGGTATACATGATGCCGCGCCCGCGAATGGACGCAGGCGGCGGGGCATTCCGGCGTTGTGAGTCGGGACGGCAGCGGCCATGCTCGACTTGGACGGCGTGGGGGTAAATTTGGCATGAAGCGCATTGCAATTTTCTGCGACGGCACCTGGAACCGCAGCGACCGGGCGGTGCTGGCAGAGGAAAACCGGCCGATCACCAATATCCTTCGCCTGTCGGAAGCGGCGATCGAGGGCACGGCCCCGGACGGCGTGGCGCAGAAGGTCTTCTACATCGACGGGGTGGGCACGCCGGGCGATGTCGGCTGGCTCCGCTACACGATCGACAAGGTCGGCGGAGGGGCGTTCGGTTGGGGGCTCGACGACAAGATCCTCAAGGCCTACCGCTACCTGATCCGGCATTACGAGCCGGGCGACGAGATCCATGTCTTCGGCTTCTCGCGGGGCGCCTATACCGCGCGTTCGCTGGTCGGACTGATCCGCAACTGCAGCCTGCCGTCCAGCGACGACCCGTCGCTGCTGTCGCATCTGATGGGGGTGTACCGCAGCCGCAGGCCGGGCGATGCACCCTGGGAAGCGCGGGCGCGCAGCCTGCGCGAATGGGTCAATCCGGGGCTCGCCACCGACCCGCAGGAGCAGGAGAGCCGCCCCGGCAGCTGCCGCCTGCTGCGCATCGCCTATCTGGGGGTGTTCGATACGGTCGGCGCGCTCGGCGTGCCCGAGCTGTGGCCGGGCATCGCGCGGGTCAACGAGCGCTTCCGCTTCCACGACCAGAAGCTGTCCTCGATGGTGACGTCGGCGCGCCACGTGATCGCCATCGACGAGCCGCGCATCACCTACAAATCCGTGCCCTGGGATGAGGCGAAGCTGGCCGAGCTGAACGCGCAGGCGCCGGGGCAGCCCTATCGCCAGATGTGGTTCCCGGGCGTCCATGGCACGGTGGGCGGATCGCTGACCAAGGGCCATGAAGGGCTGGGGATGGCGACGCTGGACTGGATCGCGGACGGGGCGCAGGCAGCGGGGCTGGGCTTCGACGCGGCGAAGCTGGACGCGTTCCGGGCGCTGGCCGATGCCGAGGGCCCGTTCGGCAATCCCGAACTGAAATACAAGTTCGTCGACCGCCTGACCCAGCGGTTCTTTCCCGCTGCGCGTGCGCCGGTCTCCAAGCGGGAGGATGTCTCCGGCACGGCAGAGGCACGGTGGAAAGCCGGGCGCAGCGGCACGGGCTGGCCCTACCGCCCGGCCCAGCTGGCCGGGCTGGCAAAGGGGGGCTGGCCGGGCTAGCGCCCGCTCAGCGTCCGAAGAAGGCGTTGACGCGCGGCCAGAGCCAGTCCCAGAGACCGGGCGCGCCGCGGGCGATCGGGCGGCCGACGCGGGCCTCGATCTTCTCGGCGGTCACGTCGTAGAGCCTCCAGTTCACGCCGTCGGTGGCGAGGTTCAGCAGCGGCGGCTGGAACCGGTCCAGCGCCTTGGCGAATTGCGCTTCCGGCGTCACCTCGGCCTCGAACTCGTCCCAGAGCGCGCGCAGCTCCGCCCCCTGGTCCTCCGGCAGCAGCCCGTAGAGCCGGTCGGCGGCCTTCGTCTCGGCGGCTTCCTTGGCGGCCTCGTCGACCTTGCCGTGGATCGGGTGGTCGCCCGCATCCACCTCGACGATGTCATGCAGGATCAGCATCCGGATCACGCGGTTCAGGTCGATGCCCTCCGCCGCATGTTCGGAAAGCACCAGCGCGAACAGCGCCAGATGCCAGGAATGCTCTGCCGAGTTCTCCGGCCGCGAGCCGTCGCCGATGGGAGTGGAGCGCTCGATCTTGCGGAGCCGCTCCGCCTCCATCAGGAAGGCGATCTGCCGGTCGAGACGGGTCAACGGGTGTTCTCGGTGAGCCGCCGCTTGACGTAGTCGGTAACCGACGTGGTGAGGGTCTCCATGTGCGGATCCTCGTAGAAATGGCCGGCGCCCTCCACCTCGGTATGGGTGATGGTGATGCCCTTCTGCTCGTGCAGCTTGCCGACCAGCGACCGGGTGTCCGCGGGCGGGGCCACGCGGTCGTTGGTGCCGTTGATGATCAGGCCGGAGGACGGGCAGGGCGCCAGGAACGAGAAGTCGTACATGTTGGCGGGCGGCGAGACCGAGACGAAGCCGGTGATCTCGGGGCGGCGCATCAGCAGCTGCATGCCGATCCAGGCGCCGAAGGAGAAGCCCGCGACCCAGCAATGCTTGGCGTTCTGGTTCATCGACTGCAGGTAGTCGAGCGCCGAGGCCGCATCCGACAGCTCGCCGATGCCCTGGTCGTACTCGCCCTGGGACCGGCCGACGCCGCGGAAATTGAACCGCAGGACCGTGAAGCCCATGTTGAAGAACGTGTAGTGCAGGTTGTAGACGACACGGTTGTTCATCGTCCCGCCGAATTGCGGATGCGGATGAAGGATGATCGCGATCGGCGCGTCCTTGATCTTCTGCGGGTGGTAGCGCCCCTCGAGGCGCCCTTCGGGTCCGGGGAAAATGACCTCAGGCATCGGCTGCTCAGCTCTCCAGCTCACCGGCGCTGTTCCTTGACGGAGTCTCCACCGGTCCTTAGACGTGTCTCGCACCGTCACGGGCATGACGGCATCGTGAGGCAGGTATACATCCATCGGCCACGGGTCAATGGCAACGGAGGGGATCGCATGAAGCTCAGCACGAAAGGCCGCTATGCGATGGTGGCGTTGACCGACCTTGCGCTGCAGAAATGCGACGAGCCGGTGAGCCTCGCAGACGTCGCCAAGAGGCAGGACATTTCGGTGGCCTATCTCGAACAGCTCTTCGTCAAGCTGCGCCGCGCGAAGCTCGTGGAATCCGTGCGCGGACCGGGCGGCGGCTACCGCCTGGCGCGCCCGGCGACCGAGATCCGGGTGTCGGAAATCCTTGCCGCCGTCGACGAGACCGTCAGCGCGCTGCACAAGGGGGCGGCGGCTTCCGGCGCGCTTTCCGGCTCGCGCGCGCAGTCGCTGACCAACCGGCTGTGGGAAGGCTTCTCGGCCCATGTATATGTCTTCCTCCACCAGACCCGGCTTTCCGACGTGGTGAAGAACGACCTCGCGCCATGCCCGGCAGTCCCGAACCTCTTTGCCATCATCGACGAATGAGGAAGGACCGCGCCTACCTGGACTGGAACGCCACGACGCCGCTCAGGCCCGAGGCGCGCGAGGCGATGGTCGCGGCGATGGATGTGACGGGCAATCCGTCCTCCGTGCATGCCGACGGCCGCGCCGCGAAGGGGCTGGTGGAAAGGGCCCGCGGCCAGATTGCCGAGGCGCTCGGCGCGCTGTCGGCGGACATCGTCTTCGTGTCCGGCTCGACCGAGGCGGCGGCGCTGGCGCTGGAAGGGCGGGACCTCCTGTGCTCGGGCGTCGAACACGATGCCGTGCGCGCCTGGTGCCGCGAGGAGCTGGCCGTCGACCGCAGCGGCAAGGTGCAGCTGCCTGTCGATGCCGCCAGCTGCACCCTGCAGCTGGCCAACAGCGAGACCGGCGTGATCCAGGATCTGCCCGAGGGGCTGGCGGTCAGCGACCTGACGCAGGGCTTCGGCAAGGTGCCCCTCGGATTCGATTGGCTGGGCATCGAGATGGGCTTCATCTCCGCGCACAAGCTGGGCGGACCCAAGGGCATCGGTGCGCTGGTGCTCAGGCGGGGGCTGGACGTCACGGCCCGCATCAAGGGTGGCGGGCAGGAGATGGGGCGTCGCTCCGGAACGGAAAATGTAATTGGAATCATGGGGTTCGCGGCCGCAGCCATGGCGGCGCAGACGGATCTGGCCGAGGGCGCCTGGGAAAAAGTCTTTGAACTTAGAAAAATTCTAGAAAGCGGCTTGGCCTCGGAAAATTCTTCGACTATTTTTGTCGGGAAAGACAGCGCGCGTCTGCCCAACACCTCGATGATCGCCACTCCGGGCTGGAAGGGCGAGACCCAGGTAATGCAGATGGATTTGGCGGGATTCTCCATCTCGGCCGGGTCCGCCTGCTCCTCGGGGAAGGTGAAGGCGAGCCACGTGCTGACGGCGATGGGATACGATGCGGAAACGGCGGCAAGCGCCATCCGCGTGTCTCTCGGGCCGGAGACAACCGAGGACCAGGTGCTCCGCTTCGTCGAGGCCTGGAGCGCACAGAACCGCCGGCGCCGCGCGCGGGCATCTTAAGGGATTGCGGGCCAGGCGGCCCGCCGAGGGAAAGGCATAGGCCATGGCAGCTTTGGACAACCCAGGCGTCAAGGAAGGCGTCGACCAGGAAACCGTCGATGCCGTCCGCAACATGGGCACCTACAAGTACGGCTGGAATACCGAGATCGAGATGGACTACGCCCCGAAGGGGCTGAACGAGGACATCGTGCGTCTCATCTCGTCGAAGAACGAAGAGCCGGAATGGATGACCGAATGGCGGCTGGCGGCCTACCAGCGCTGGACCCAAAAGGAAGAGCCTACCTGGGCGATGGTCGACTATCCGAAGATCGACTATCAGGACCAGTATTACTACGCGCGTCCCAAGTCTATGGAAACCAAGCCGAAATCGCTCGACGAGGTCGATCCGAAGCTGCTTGAGACCTACAAGAAGCTGGGCATTCCGCTGAAGGAGCAGATGATCCTCGCCGGCGTCGAAGGCGCCGAGGCAGCCCCTGCCGATGCCAAGGACGCCGTCAGCGAGCTGGCCTCCACCGCCGGATCGGGCCGCAAGGTCGCGGTCGATGCGGTCTTCGACTCCGTCTCGGTCGGCACCACCTTCCAGAAGGAGCTGCAGGACGCGGGCGTGATCTTCTGCTCGATCTCCGAGGCGATCCGCGAGCATCCGGAGCTGGTGAAGAAATACCTCGGCTCGGTCGTTCCGGTGTCGGACAACTTCTTCGCGACGCTGAACTCGGCCGTGTTCTCCGACGGCTCCTTCGTCTACGTGCCGCCGGGCGTGCGCTGCCCGATGGAACTGTCGACCTATTTCCGCATCAACGCGGAAAACACCGGCCAGTTCGAGCGGACGCTGATCATCGCCGACAAGGGCTCCTACGTGAGCTATCTCGAAGGCTGCACCGCGCCGCAGCGCGATACGACCCAGCTGCACGCGGCCGTCGTGGAGATCATCGTCGAGGAAGACGCCGAGGTGAAATACTCCACGGTGCAGAACTGGTTCCCGGGCGACGAGAACGGCAAGGGCGGCATCTACAACTTCGTGACCAAGCGTGCGGACTGCCGCGGCGCGCGGGCCAAGGTGATGTGGACCCAAGTCGAGACCGGTTCGGCCGTGACCTGGAAGTACCCGTCCTGCATCCTGCGCGGCGAGGAAAGCCAGGGCGAGTTCTACTCGATCGCCATCGCCAACAACTACCAGCAGGCCGATACCGGCACGAAGATGGTGCATCTGGGCAGGAACACCAAGTCGCGGATCGTCTCCAAGGGCATCTCGGCGGGCAAGGCGCAGAACACCTACCGCGGTCTGGTGTCCATGCACCCGAAGGCCAAGAACTCGCGCAACTACACCCAGTGCGACAGCCTTCTGATCGGCGACCAGTGCGGCGCGCACACGGTCCCCTATATCGAGGTGAAGAACAACTCGAGCCGGGTGGAGCACGAGGCGACGACCTCCAAGGTGGATGACGACCAGCTGTTCTACTGCCGCTCGCGCGGCATGGACGAGGAAGAGGCCGTCGCGCTTGTCGTCAACGGCTTCTGCCGCGAGGTCCTGCAGGCGCTGCCGATGGAATTCGCCATGGAAGCGCAGCAGCTCGTCGCGATCTCGCTCGAGGGCTCGGTCGGCTGATCTGGATCGGTTGCGCATGAAAACCGGCGGCCAGGGCGTTGAAACGGCTTGGCCCGCCGCTTGGATTGTATCTGGCCGTCCCGGCCGTTGGAGATTGGCATGAGCAACCCCTGGAGCAAGTCGAAGGGCGCATCCATGATCGTCACGACCACCCCAAGCATCGAAGGCAAGTCGATCACCGCCTATCACGGCATCGTCGTGGGCGAGGCGATCCTCGGCGCGAATGTCTTCCGGGACATGTTCGCCGGGATCACCGACATCATCGGCGGCCGGTCCGGCGCCTATGAGCGTTCGCTCGGCGAGGCGCGGGAAACCGCGCTGCGCGAGATGGAGGAACGCGCCCGCGCGGCGGGCGGCAATGCGGTGGTCGGCGTCGACATCGACTACGAGGTCATCAACAACATGCTGATGGTCTCGGCCTCCGGCACGTCGGTGACCGTCGGCTGATGGCGGCGCGTCCGCCTCTGCGGCTCTTCTGGTGGCGGAAGAAGCCGAATTTCGGGGATGGCATCTCTCCGCTGATCGTGGCGCATGCCGCGGGTCGCGCGGTGGAGTGGGCCGAGCCGGAAGAGGCCGAGATCTTCGCCTTGGGCTCGATCCTGCGGCCGGTGGCGAAAGCCTACCGCGAACCGCGCGGACACCGGCCGATTGTCTGGGGTGCGGGCTGCATGAAGCCGGTGGGGCGCCGCTTCACTGCCAATGTCGACTTCGCCGCCTTGCGCGGGCCGAAGACGGCGGAAGTGCTGCATGTCCCGGTCGAGGCCTTCGGGGACCCGGGGCTGCTGATCGGCGAAGTGCTGGGCGAGGACATCAGGACCGGCGAAGAAGTCGCTGTCGTTCCTCACTTTTCGCATGCCGACCTTCCGGTGTGGCAGGCGCTGGCAGAGCGGCCGGGCCTCCGGCTGGTCGATGTCCGCGCCGGCGACCCGCTGGAGGCGGTGCGGCTGATCGCGGGGGCGCGGCATGTCTTCAGTTCGTCCCTGCACGGGCTGGTGACGGCGGACGCCTACGGCGTCGCTTCGACCTGGGTCGATCCGGAGGGGATCCATGCCGAGCCGCACTTCAAGTTCAACGACTATGCCCTTGGCATAGAAAGAAATCTCGGAGAGCCGATCCAGCCGGAAGAGATCCCGGCGCGGCTTGACGACCTGCCTGAAGGGGCGCTGCCCCATGCTTCGGGCATCGCGGCCGCGAAGGCGCGGCTCAAGGACAGCTTTCCGCCCGAACTCAGGGCGAACTAGATAAAGAAGAGGACGTAACATGCTGGAAATCAAGGGGCTCGAAGTCAAACTCGAAGAAGAGGACAAGCAGATCCTCAAGGGCGTCGACCTGACCGTCGAGGCCGGGTCGGTCCATGCCATCATGGGGCCGAACGGCTCGGGCAAGTCGACCATGTCCTATGTCCTGTCGGGCCGGGACGGCTACGAGGTGACTGGCGGCACGGCGACGCTGAACGGCGAGGATCTGCTGGGTCTCGAGCCGGAAGAGCGCGCGGCCAAGGGCCTGTTCCTGGCGTTCCAGTACCCGGTCGAAATCCCCGGCGTCGGCAACATGACCTTCCTGCGCACGGCCCTGAATGCCCAGCGGAAGCTGCGCGGCGAAGACGAGATCAGCTCCGCGGACTTCCTCAAGCTCGTCCGCGCCAAGGCGAAGGAGCTGAAGATCGACGCCGAGATGCTTAAGCGCCCGGTCAATGTCGGCTTCTCCGGCGGCGAAAAGAAGCGCAACGAAATCCTGCAGATGGCCATGCTGGAACCGAAGATGTGCATCCTAGACGAGACCGATTCCGGCCTCGATGTCGACGCGATGAAGCTGGTCTCGGACGGCGTCAACGCGCTGCGCGACGAAGGCCGCGCCTTCCTCGTGATCACGCACTACCAGCGCCTGCTCGACCACATCCACCCGGATGTCGTGCACATCATGGCCAATGGCCGCATCGTCAAGACCGGCGGCCCGGAGCTGGCGATGGAAGTCGAGAAGAACGGCTACGCGGACATCCTGTCGGAGGTGGCATGATGGTTGCCCTGCTGAAGCCGAAGCTTGACGCGCTGGAGGCGCGGCTGGCGGCGCTGAGCCTGCCCGAGGGCGGCTGGAGCGCCGCGGCGCGCAAGGACGCGCTGTCCCGTCTGGGCGCGACCGGCCTGCCGAGTGCCCGCGACGAATACTGGAAATACACCCGGCCGGACACGCTGAACGCGCCCGGGGCGCCGCGGGCGGCGGTGTTCGAGGGATCGGAGACGCCGATCTTCTCGCAGCGCGACCGCCTGAAGATCACTTTCGTCGACGGCGTGTTCGACCCGGCGCAATCCGACGCGCTGGAACTCGAAGGCATCACCATCGAGCGTCTGGCCGAAGCCGGAACGAAGGATATCCATTGGGCCAAGGACTTGTACGGCGTTCTTGAAGCGCGCGGCCAGTCCCCGGTGGAGCGTCCGCTGGCGGCGCTGAACACTGCCTTTGCCACTGACGGGATCCTGATCCACGTCACCGGCACGCCGTCGAAGCCGGTCTCGCTGGTCTATATCCACCGGGACGAAGTCTCCGACGCGATCCTGCACCATGCCGTCAAGGTCGAGTCGGGCGCCGAGATCACGCTGCTGGAGAACGGCCCGGCGGCGGCGCGGTTCAACAAGGTGCTGGAAGTCGAGGTCGCCGACGGCGGCAAGTTCCACCACGTCCGTGCCCAGGGGCGCGACCACGAGCGCCGCGCGGCCACGCATATCTTTGCCCGGCTGGGCGAGGAGAGCCTGTTCAAGTCTTTCACCATGACGGCGAACGGCGTGCTGACCCGCAACGAATGCGTGATCGAGTTCACCGGCGACGATGCGGTGGCCCATGTCGCGGGCGCCTCGATGGGCGACGGTGATTTCCACCACGACGACACGGTCTTCGTCACCCATGACGCGGTGAACTGCGAAAGCCGCCAGGTCTTCAAGAAGGTGCTGCGCAACGGCGCGACTGGCGTCTTCCAGGGCAAGATCCTGGTGAAGAAAGACGCGCAGAAGACCGACGGCTACCAGATCAGCCAGTCGCTGCTGCTCGACGAGGACAGCCAGTTCCTCGCCAAGCCCGAGCTGGAAATCTATGCCGATGACGTGGCCTGCTCGCATGGCTCCACCTCGGGGGCGATCGACGACACGGCGCTCTACTACCTGCGCTCGCGCGGCGTGCCGCGGCGCGAGGCCCAGGATCTGCTGACGCTGGCCTTCCTCGCCGAGGCGCTCGACGAGATCGAGGACGACAGCCTGGCGGGCGAGATCCGCGAACGGCTGGACGGCTGGCTGGCCCGGCGCCGCGGCTGATGTCCTCGGTCGCGGCGGACATCCTGGCGAGCTACCGCCGGCCGGGCCATGTGGTCCGGCGGCGGCTGGCGCTGCCCGAGCATGAGGGGCGGGCGCTGGCCTACCTGATGCTCGGCTGCGCACTGGTCTTCGTCGCGCAGCTTCCGCGGCTGTCGCGCGAGGCGGCGCTGGCCGAGGCCAACGACCTGGTGGAACGCGCTTCCGGCGAGCTGCTGGTCTGGATGTTCTTCGCGCCGCTTGCCTTCTACGTGCTGGCCGCCGCCGCGAACGGGCTGTCGAAGCTCTTCGGCGGCGGCGCCAGCTGGTATGCCGCGAGGCTGGCGACCTTCTGGGCCTTCCTCGCCGCCAGCCCGATGTGGCTGTGCCGCGGGCTGGTCTCGGCGGCGAACGGGCCGGGTGCTGCACTTGACCTCGTGACGACCGTCGCGCTGCTCGGCTGGGCGGCAATCTGGGTCCTCGCCATGCGTGCGGCGGCGCGTCCCGGGCCGGGCATTGCCGGCAGCGGCGGGCTGGCGTAGGGGAGGTCCATGACACCGCGCCTTGACGATTTCACCCCCGGGGGGATCATTGCCCTCGTCCTGGCCACGCTGCGCGATCCGCGCGGCACGGCCCGCCAGATCCTGGCCATGCAGCTGCCGCAGAACGTGCTGTGGCTGATCCTCTTCACCGTCGCCATCGTGTCCGCGCTGATCGGGCAGGCGGCGGGGCTCCTGTTCCTTCCTTCGCCCGGTGCCGGCGGCGACGCGGTGGTGCTGGGACCGCTCTTCATGGCGGGGCTGCAGCTGGGCGGGCTCGTCCTGACGGTCTTCGCCGTGCACCATATCGGCCGCATCATGGGCGGGCAGGGCACGCTGGAGCGCAGCCTGCTCCTGCTGAGCTGGCTCGAGATCGTCATGGTCGCCGTCCAGCTGGCGCAGTTGGTGCTGCTGTTCCTGCTGTCCTTCACCGGGTCGAGCCTTCCCGGGCTCCTGGTCATGGCAGCGAGCTTCGCGCTGGTCGCCTGGGTCTTCACCGCCTTCGTTGCCGAGATCCACGGCTTCAGCAACCTGTGGCTGGTCTTCCTGATGATCATCGCCTCGGTGCTGGCCATCAGCTTCGCCCTGTCCCTCATCCTGTCCTTCATGGGGCTGACCTTTTCAGGAGGTGCCGGTGTTTGACATCGACAAGATCCGTGCCGATTTCCCGATCCTCTCGCGCGAGGTGAACGGCAAGCCGCTGGTCTATCTCGACAACGGCGCGTCCGCGCAGAAGCCGCAGGCGGTGATCGACGCGGTCACCCGCGGCTATGCCGAGGAATATTCCAACGTCCATCGCGGGCTGCACTACCTGTCGAACCTCGCCACCGAGAAATACGAGGCGGTGCGCGGCAAGGTCGCCCGCTTCCTCGGCGCCAGGGACGAGCACGAGGTCGTCTTCACCTCCGGGACGACCGAGGGGATCAACCTGGTCTCCTATGCCTGGGCGGCGCCGCGTTTCCAGCCGGGCGACGAAATCGTGCTGTCGGTGATGGAACACCATGCCAATATCGTGCCCTGGCATTTCCTGCGCGAGCGCCAGGGGGCCGTGCTGAAATGGGTCGAGACCGATGCCATGGGCGTGCTCGATCCGCAGAAGGTGATCGACGCGATCGGGCCCAGGACCAGGCTGGTCGCGGTCACCCAGCTGTCGAACGTGCTGGGCACCAAGGTGGACGTGAAGGCGATCTGCGACGCGGCGCGCGAAAAGGGCGTGCCGGTCCTGGTCGACGGCTCGCAGGGCTCGGTCCACATGCCGGTGGATGTCGAGGAGATCGGCTGCGATTTCTATGCGATCACCGGGCACAAGCTCTACGGTCCCTCCGGTTCCGGGGCGATCTGGATCCGCAGGGAGCGGATGGCCGAGATGCGTCCCTTCCTCGGCGGCGGCGACATGATCCGCGAGGTTTCCCGCGACGCGGTCAGCTATGCCGATCCGCCGATGAAGTTCGAGGCGGGCACGCCCGGCATCGTCCAGACCATCGGGCTGGGCGTTGCGCTCGACTACCTGATGGATCTGGGCATGGAGAACGTGGCGGCGCACGAGGCGCGGCTGGCCGCCTATGCGCGCGACCGGCTGGCCGGGCTCAACTGGGTCAACGTGCAGGGGCATGCGCCGGACAAGGCGGCGATCTTCTCCTTCACGCTGGAGGGCGCGGCCCATGCCCATGACATCTCGACGGTGCTCGACAAGAAGGGCGTCGCGGTGCGGGCGGGCCACCATTGCGCCCAGCCGCTGATGGCGCATCTGGGCGTTTCTGCGACCTGCCGGGCATCCTTCGGCCTGTACAATACCGAGGCCGAAGTGGACAAGCTGGTGGAGGCGCTGGAGCTCTGCCACGAGCTGTTCGCCTGAGCGCAAATTCCCGCCGGGGCAGCGATTTTTGCGATTGCATGTCCCGGCAGCGGCACCTATACAGCCGCTCACGCACCCATAGCTCAGCTGGATAGAGCGCTGCCCTCCGAAGGCAGAGGTCTGAGGTTCGAATCCTCATGGGTGCGCCAATCAAATCAAGTACTTAGACAGCATGAACATAGCGCTCACTGTGACGT